>JBEKRU010000140.1:0-13863 GCA_049518435.1 Occallatibacter sp.
GCCCCCACCAGACCCAGAACGAAGGCCTGGTCTTCGAGAAATCCTCGCCCGGCAAGCGAGCCTACAAACTTCCCCCGCTCGACGTGCCGGCCGTCGATCCCGCCACTCTCCTCGGCGACTCCCATCGCAAAACCGCAGGCCTGCTCCCCGAGCTAAGCGAAATCGAGATCATCCGCCACTTCACGCGCCTCTCCACCTGGAACTACGCCATCGACCTCGGCATGTACCCCCTCGGCTCCTGCACCATGAAGTACAACCCCCGCGTCAACGAGCTGGTCGCCCGCATCGTCGGCCTCGCCGAGGCGCACCCCTATCGCCCCGACTACCTCGCCCAGGGCCAGCTTGAGATCATCGACCTCCTCCAGCGCTGCCTCATCGAAATCACCGGCATGGACGTCATCACCCTCCAGCCCGCCGCCGGCGCTCACGGCGAGTTCACTGGCATTCTCCTCGTCCGCGCCTGGCACGAGTCGCAAGGCAACGCCCGCAAAAAAATTCTCATCCCCGACTCCGCCCACGGCACCAACCCCGCCACCGCGGCCATCTGCGGCTACCAGGTCGAGAACCTCAAGTCCAATGCCGAAGGCGGCATCGACCTCGACGCCCTCGCGCGCCAGGTCGATGAAGAAACCGCCGCGCTGATGCTCACCAACCCCTCCACCATCGGGGTTTTCGAAAGCCAGATCCACAAAATCGCCGAAATCCTCCACGCCAAGGGCGCGCTCCTCTACATGGACGGCGCCAACATGAACGCCCTGGTCGGCAAAGCCCGCCCCGGCGATTTCGGTGTAGACGTGATGCACCTCAACCTGCACAAAACCTTCTCCACCCCCCACGGCGGCGGTGGTCCCGGCTCCGGTCCCGTAGCCTGCAGAGCCTTCCTTGAACCCTTTTTACCTACACCTGTGCTAAGCCAAAACGAAGACGGCACGAAGTGCTGGGACTACGACCGTCCCCACTCCATCGGCCGTGTTCGCGCCTTCTTTGGCAACACCGGCATGTTCATCCGCGCCCTGGCCTACATCCTCGCCAACGGCCCAGACGGCCTTCGCCAAACCACAGAAGACGCCGTGCTCAACGCCAACTACATCCGCGCCAAGCTTGAAGATCTCTACGAGTTGCCGTACAAAACCGCCTCCATGCACGAGGTCGTCTTCAGCGACAAGCGTCAGGCCGCCAAGGGCGTCAAAACCGGCGAAATCGCCAAGCGCCTCATCGATTACGGCTTCCACCCCTACACGGTCAGCTTCCCCCTCATCGTCCACGGCGCGCTCATGATCGAGCCCACCGAGAGCGAGTCGCTCGAGGAATTAGACCTCTTCATCGACGCCATGCGCAGCATTGCCAAGGAAGTCGACGAAACTCCGGAGCTGGTAAAAACCGCGCCTCACTCCACCCGCGTCTCCAAGCTCGACGAAGTGCTTGCCGCACGCAAGCCCATCCTCCGCTGGCGGCCAACCGAAGCCCCCCCGGATATTATTCCGCCTCAGCCCCTGCCGTGCGGCGATCCCGAGGAGCAGCCAACCGCCTGAAAGCCTTCGCAATATGTGAAGGACTTTCAACCCGCAGCCCTCAGCCTTCACTGTCCGTGTTTCGCCACAAACTCCGTCAGGTCCGCGGGATTATTGATCTTCCCCTTCAACATCCCGGCAATCATGTCGTGTTCCAGCAACTCCGGCACTGCCGCATCCACGTCCTTACCCGCCGTCTCGCCCGGAAAGTGCACCAACAGCACTGGCCGGTCATCGAAGCGCCCCCCGGATACGCGTTCCTCTTCGCCCGTCCAGCCCTCGGAGTGCAGCCAAATCGGGATGCGCCAGGAGTGATCGGAAGTGATCACCAAAGTCGTCTCGCCGGCAGACGGAGTTGCATTGATTTGCTGCAGCAGTGTGCCCAGGGTATCGTCGGCCAGCGCCAGGTTATCGAGATAATTTCCGCCGGATCGAAGCGTATGACGTTTTCGGTCATACATGCCGGGCGGGTGGGGAACGGGGAGATGCAGGAAGACAAACCGTATCTGGCTGTCTTCAATCATGGTTTGGGCTTCCTTCATCATCTTGAGATAACGCGGAACCCCGACATCGACAGGATTGGACGCGCTCGTGTTCAGGCCAGCCAGGAGCGTGCCGGGCAAAATGGCCGCGTTGGCTATCCACGGCTTCGCTTCGGATACACCGTGAAGTTCCAGTGGCAAGATTGCAACGGGTTCCCAGGAACAGGAATTGAGTACCGAGGCCAGCAAATGGCAGTATGGGTTATAAAATCCCTCCACGCCGGTACTCCATCCATTCCGTTGAGCCAGGCCGAAGAGGGTGGCCCCCGCGTCAAGGGCAAGCCAGCGGTTCTTTTGTTCATCCTTGTACCAGAGCTCCCCGTCCACGGTGCTGCGAATCCGGTCGATGCGTCGATCCAGGAACAGGGAAGGGATGATGCGCTCGGTATAAAATCCCGTCGGCTTCAGATCGCTGAATGAGACGCTTTCGGCGCGCAGGCGCCCGAAGTTAGGAAGCACCAACCCCGGAGCCAGATGATCGAAGGTTTGATCGTACGACAGCTCGTCGAAAAGAATCCAGATGATGCGCCGGTTGGCCGTCCCGGATGCGGGAGCGGGCAAATTCAACGACGCAAGCGGATCGTCAGGCCGGTGAATTAGCGCGCGATGCAGAAGTTGCGGAACAATCCACAAGGCGCAGAAACCAAATGCGGCAATCGCCAGGCGGATCGTGCGCACCGCAGGCTCTGTGAAGCGAGGAAGAGCACAGGCAAGTATTCCGGCCAGCAGCAGGACCGCGATGCCGGAGGGCTTGCGAATCTGAATCCACAAATCCGACAGGGGGCCCCAGGGAATATGTCCCTCTTCGTTGTAAAGCACTTGGATTTGGCTGCTCAAGAGCTGACTCAGGACATCCACCATGCGCCACAGCATCAGGCCTGCGAACAGAGCCAGCATCACTCTTTCAATTGCCGCCGGCAAATAATGAATAGCAAAAAGGAAGAGGAATGCCAGCGTGGCAATGCCCAACAAATCTACAAGAAGGCCGCCGATCAGGTTGGTCACCGGCAGGCCATGGTGGTAGACCGCAAGGTTTGAGGTACCGAGAAACGGCAGGTAATAGGGCAACAGCAGCAGCGATGCGCCTGCCGCCTCCAGCACAGTTCGCTTCCTCACGCCATGGCCCCTGAAAATTGCCGCGAGCGGCCAAGGTCCGCTCATTCTTCTGAATTGCCCTTCCGGGGCATTCCAGGGAACCTGGAACTGAAAAAGCTGCGGATGCGCCTGCGGATCATGAACCCGATTCCCACAAAAGTTGTGCTGATCACCTGAAGCGCAAAGAGGCCGCCACCGGGGTCAACATACGCGTAAGCAGGTTTTGTGAAGGCGCAGAGTACCGCCACGAGCATAAACACGTCAAAGATGTGAATAACGACAAAATGACATCGACGCAAAAGTCAGCCTCCGCAGTGGATTTCGCCGCAGTATGATCTCTTTTTGCTTGAACACAAGTAACTGGAATTTGATGCGTTTTTTGATCTTTAGTTTACACGGCTGAAACAATTGAGATCATATTATGGCACGGATTCCCAATCCTGCTGCGGCCCACACTCCTGCCGCCCGACGATCCCGGGAGCAGCCAACCGCCTGACGCCATCAATTCCGCCGAAGAGGCCCGACAGAAGCGTTGAGCCGTTTTGCAGGCCTGCGGGCTTTTCTTACGGGATCTATCAGCCCCTGACTGGCTACGCGCCCAGGTGCAGGCCTTTGCGCGCTCTTTTCCGCAGGATGCCGGATTGCGCACCGCGGCCGGTGTAAACTTTCCATGCTCTCCATTTAAAGAATCTTGTGTTGGCTTTTTGCGAACACCGGAGTATGTCCATGCGCCTCAGTGTCTCCCGCAATTCATTCTTCTCTTTCGCCTTGGGAATATTTCTAAGCACCTTCGCATCGCCGGCCTGGGCCGGGCCAGCCATACCCGCATCAGGGATTGCTTCGGAGGGCAACGCAGCGCTCACTCCGCAGGTAACCACTCCGGTTATTTCGCCGGCTCCAGGGAGCATCACATCGTCCCAGTCGATAACCATCACAGATGCAACCCAGGGGGCGACCATCTACTACCAGGCAACTGGGGCCATCGTTACGGGCGATTTCGTTCAGTACACGGCCCCCATCCCGATGGTAGGATCCGGGGAATTGACCATTCAGGCATACGCCTCGGCGACCGGCGATCAGGATAGCAATACCGCGTCCGCCTCCTATACCTTGATCTTCCCTTCCGCCGCCACTCCCGTCATCTCGCTTGCTCCCGGACTTTACTCCAGCGCCCAGACGGTCACGATTTCAGACACCTCCCCAGGCACGCAAATCTACTACAGCACCAATGGAACTTATCCCTCCAGCTATGCCAACCTGTATTCCGGGCCGATCACTGTTTCCTCATCGGAAGTCGTGACTGCGGTTGCGTCGGGATCAGGATACTCGGCCAGCCCCTTTACGACAGCCCAGTACGACATCGCTTCTTCGTCATCACGCTTCCTCTACACCATCGCTGGAAACTATACGCCTGGATACACTGGCGACGGCGGTCCGGCGACCTTTGCCGAGTTGAACGGCTTGCAAGGCATTGCCGTAGACGGCGCCGGCAACGTCTACATAGCGGATAGCGGAGACAATGTCGTCCGCGAGATCGCCGCAAGTACGGGGATTATTACGACAATTGCGGGAACAGGTGTGGCTGGGCACACGGGCGACAACGGGCCGGCGACCAGCGCCGAATTGTGGACTCCAAGTTCGCTCGCAGTGGATGCGGTCGGTAACCTCTACATCGCTGAAACCGGCGACAACGTCATTCGCCTCATCAATGCGGGAACGGGTACGATCACCACCTTTGCCGGCAACCCATCGGGAACCGGTAGCCTCGGCGGGCCGGCAGACAACTATCCGCTATTCGGTATTGGCGGAATCACCCTCGACCTTCTTGGCGCCAATCTCTACATCGCGAACGAGTTCAATGTTGTTGAAGTAAATATAGGCAACGGAGTGGTTTCTCTGCCCAACGGTTTGACCAGCTTCCCCGGCTTCGGATACCTGACTGGAATTACCGTTGACCCTGAAAGCAACATTTACGTGTCAGACCAGGCCTACGGCGTGGTCCGGAAGATAAGCGCGCAGGGCGCTATCACCGTCTTTGCGGGTGGCGGCTATGGCGGTGACGGCGTTCCGGCCACCAATGGTCGGCTATATTTTCCTGCCGGACTGGCCGTCGATCGTGCAGGAAATATCTACATTGCCGATGAGTTTGATTGCGCTATTCGCGAAGTGAACACCAGTGGAATCATCAACACAATCGCCGGCATCTTGAACGATGAATATGCGGATGGCGGTGATGGAAGTCCGGCGAACAATGTGGGCCTGTTCTATCCCCAGGCCGTTGCCTCCGACGCAGCAGGGAACATTTACCTCACCGATCTAACGTTCCGCGTTCGCAAAGTAACAGTCCCTGCCGCGCCTCCAAGTTCGGCAGCGGCTGCACCGGTTTTCAGCCTCTCACCGGGAACCTATTCCAATTCGCAAACGCTCACAATAACCGATCCCACGCCAGGCGCTGAAGTCTTTGTGTCGCTGAATGGTAGTGCGCCCACCACCGCAGGTCAGGGCTATCATGGCCCCATCGACATTACGGGCACCGTGACCGTTCAGGCAATCGCCTCGGCGCCGGGATATCTGGCTAGCGCGCCCGTAACAGCAAAGTACACCATTTCCACGCCGCCATCCGAAGTGATTTCAACCGTCGCCGGAACCGGAGCGTATGGGTTTACGGGCTTCGGCGGCCCGGCAACCGGCGCAAAAATAGGATATCCCTGGGCAGTCGCGGTCGATAGTTCGGGGAATCTCTTTATCTCGGACACTGGGAATTACGTGGTCTGGAAGGTCGCCGCGGGCACGGGAATTATCTCCATCGTGGCAGGCACGGGAATCCAGGGAGGCGGCGTGGATGGGGAGCTAGCCACGCAGAGTCCACTGAGTGACCCCTACGGTATTGCGGTGGACAAGCTTGGGAACCTCTACATCGCAGACACGAACCAGGCGGCATTTGACACCACGAGCATTCGCATGGTCGCGGCGCAAACCGGCATCATCACTACAGTAGTGGGACCCGGGGTATCCAGTGCACTTGGCGACGGTGGCCCGGCAACCTCTGCTTTCCTTGGATCCGCCTATGGCCTGGCATTCGACAACGCAGGAAATCTCTACATTGCGGACAGCGGCGAAAACCGGATTCGCATGGTCACGGCGAGCACTGGAATCATTTCGACTGTGGCCGGGGGCGGAACCGCGGGGCTGGGCGATGGAGGATTGGCAACGGCAGCATCCCTCGCAGAACCCACTGGCATTGCGTTGGACTCGACCGGAAATCTGTACATTTCGGATCAAGGGAACGCGCGCATCAGAAAAGTAGACGCGTCCACCGGAGTGATCACCACCATCGCGGGCACTGGCAACTGGGGCGATACAGGCGATGGTGGTTCTGCAACGGAGGCCGAAGTCAGTCCAGAGCAGGGAATCGCCGTGGATAGTGCCGGTAACGTGTATCTCTCCAGCGCGCTCAGCACAATAAGAAAAGTGGACGCCACAACCGGCATCATCTCCACAATTGCCGGCGACACGTACACCGGTTATGGCGGGGATGAAGGCGCAGCCACCATGGCCGAACTCGCCGATCCGGAAAGCCTCGCGGTCGATGCTGCCGGAAGTCTTTACATTGCGGACCTTGGTAACTCCGCAGTGCGCAAAGCGGCGGTTCCTGTGCCTACTCCTGCGCCTTCATTCAGCCTCGCCGCCGGCACCTACGTCGGCGCCCAGACGGTAACCATCTCCGACAGCGTCCAGGGCGCGGCCATCTACTACACCACCGATGGATCCACTCCCACAACCGCCTCAGACCTTTACAGCGGTTCAATCTCGATCTCCGCGACCGAGACTCTGCGAGCCATTGCAGTGGCGACAGGATATGCCGAGAGCGCTGTGACATCTGCGGCCTACACCATCGTTCTTCCTGTCATACCCACCATCTCGGTCACGCCCTCTGCGGCCAGCATCACCACAGCACAATCGTTGACCGTCGCAGTCTCCGTGAACAGCGCAACAGGCAATCCCACTCCCACCGGCTCCGTCACCCTCACCAGCGGCAGCTACACCTCCGCGACCACTACGCTCACCAGCGGCAGCGCATCCATTACTGTTCCCGCCGGTTCCTTGGCCGCCGGCGCCGACACGCTCACAGCCAGCTATTCCGGTGATGCCAACTACACCGCTGCCACCGGTACTGCACCCGTCACGGTCACCATTCCCATCTTCACCATTGCCGGCGCCGCGGTCTCCGTTGCAGCCGGCGCCTCCACCGGAAACACCTCCACCATTACGCTGACTCCTGCCGGCGGGTTCACCGGCAGCGTAGCTTTGACGGCCGCTCTCGCTTCAGGCCCCACGGGTGCCGTCAAACCACCCACCTTCAGCTTCGGTACAACAACCCCGGTCAGCATCACCGGCGCCGCGCCCGGTACTGCCACGCTTACCATCTCCACAACGGCATCCAGCACAACCTCATGCACCGCCGCCAATCAAACGCCCCGTGGCATTCCGTGGTTCGCCGGGAGCGGAGCGGTCCTCGCCTGCGTATTCCTGTTTGGGATTCCCGCACGCCGTCGTCGTTGGCAATCCATCCTCGGCATGCTGCTCCTCCTCGCTGCACTCGGCGGCGGTCTGGTCGCATGCGGCGGAGGCGGTACATCGCCCTGCAGCCCAGCTACCACTCCCGGCACCACGGCAGGAGCCTACACCATCACCGTAACCGGCACCTCAGGCTCATTAACCGAGACGGGGACAGTGACCCTCACCGTCCAATAAGCCCCTGACGATTCCGGCCCTGCACCGTATCTCGCAGGGCCGGAATCGCAACTTTTCCGTGACCCCTCCTTGCCTTTCGAGCTACTTCTCCACTTTTTCTAGTTGCGGCCGCATTTCACACAGCCGCCTCTCGGCCTAAACTCACCTGATATGGCCACCATCCCCGACCTCCGTGCCGACCTCGGATTGCCCGCAAACATCGACGCCGAAAAAACCATCCTTGGCGCCATCCTGCTGGACAATATGGCCCATGCCGAAGCGGCGGAAAAGCTCGAACCGGAAGACTTCTCGCTCGACTCGCATCGCCGTATCTTCCAGAGAATGAGCGACTTGATGGACGAGCAGCGCGCCGTCGACATCGTCACCCTGGCCAACGAACTCTCCCGCTTCAAGGAAGTTGAATCCGTCGGTGGCGTCGCCTACCTCGCCTCGCTCACAGAGGGTCTCCCGCGCCGTCCCGTCATCGAAGAGTACATCCGCATCGTCAAGGACAAGAGCCTGCTCCGCAAGCTCATGGGCATCTGCTCTCTCGCCATCGCCCGCGCTGCCGAACAGGGCGAATCGGCCCTCGAAGTCCTCGGCGCCGCCGAAGCCGACCTGATGCGCGTCACGGAATCAGGCCTCTCCGGCGGCCTGGAGCCCCTGGATCAAATCGTCGCCAACTCCTTCGGTACAATCGACAACTTGTATAAACAGAGCCGCGAAGTCACCGGTCTCGCCACTGATTTCATCGAGCTCGACCGCATGATGAGCGGACTGCAAAAGGGCGAACTCATCATCATTGCCGCACGACCCTCCATGGGCAAAACGGCATTCGCCATCAACATTGCTCAAAATGCGGCCGTGAACCACGGAGCGATCGTCGCCGTCTTCAGCCTTGAAATGAGCAAGGAATCGCTCCTTCGCCGTATGCTCGCCTCCCAGGCCTGGGTCGACCAGCGCAAGCTCCAGACCGGCTTCCTCGACGGCAAAGACCAGGTCAAACTGCAGAATGCATTAGGGCAATTGGTCGAGTCGCACCTCCACATCGACGACACCGCTGGCATCTCCCTATCTGAAATGCGAGCCAAGGCCCGCCGTCTCAAACAGCACAAAGGCAAGCTCGACCTGATTGTCGTCGACTACCTGCAGCTTATGTCCGCCACGTTGCCTTCGTCCGGAAAAAAGAATTACGAGAATCGCACCCAGGAAGTCTCCGCCATCTCCCGCGGCCTCAAAGCTCTTTCAAAAGAGCTCGATGTTCCGGTGGTGGCGCTCTCGCAACTCTCCCGTGCCAGTGAACGCCGTGGTGACGATAAGCGCCCTCTCTTAAGCGATTTGCGCGAATCCGGTTCCATCGAACAGGATGCTGACGTGGTGGCCTTCATCCACCGCGAAGCGTACTACAACCGCTCCGAAGAGATGTCGGACGCCGACAAGGCCAAGTCGGAAATCATTCTCGCCAAACAGCGCAACGGCCCCACTGGCACGGTCTTCCTCAACTTCGTTTCGCGGTTCACCCGTTTCGACAATCCCGACACAATTCACCCCGAGGAATAACCGGCCAAGGTCTTTAACTGTCATCTGTAATTTGTCATCCGTAATCTGTAATCTGTCATCTGTCATCTGTCATCTGCTTCCCTTCACGGCTCATTCAAAATCAGCGCAACCCGGCCCACTATCCGGTCACTCGGCGCTTCCCCAGGATCCATTTCCACCAGTTCTACGGAAAATTCGATGTTGAGCGGACGAAGCACCAGCCGGTCCGCCACAAAATCCAGGTATCGCAACGCGAGGTGCGAGCCGTTGCGCACCGCGTAAAGGTTGGGCCGGTTTGGCCGATACGGCATCAGCGATGTGTAATGGCGATCCAGAAGCACCAGCGCATCCGGCAGAATCAAGGGCTCCATCGGCAGAGCATCCGCAGACGAAATCCGTACCGCGACAAACCGTTGCCACGCCTTGCGCGCCCCTGAAACGCGCGTTCGCGCAGTTTGCAGCAATCCGTCCGGGAGATGCAGCATGGACTGAACTCCCGACGGACGAATAAACGGCTCAAACAACGCCGCAAAGTGGGAAACAACAGGCACTCTCTCACTCTCGCTTTCTCCCCAGCCTCCCATCCTTGCGTCATGTGTCGCAGGCAGCAAATCACTCGCCGCCATGCGCTGCGCGGCAAGGATTCGGTCCATTGCCTCCAGCGAAAGCTGTCGCTTGCAACGAAGAAAATTGGAGAGATGCGACTGACCAAAGCCAGTCTGGCGGGCAAGAAGCGAGACGCTGAGAGTTCCCCTCTGTATCCTGCGGAGCAGTTCCAGGCGGAGTCGCTCATGCATCTGGGTAATATTCATCTGTGGAAAATCCGCCACGAGCAATACAGACGATCCCCCGTATATTGCTCATGGCAATCTCGAAAGGGCTGATTGGCCTTCATTCTCAGCGCCCTGTTCTTCATTTGAAAGCGCCGAAGCTGAAAACCCGTCGGGAAGATTGACTCAAGAGATACATATTTCTAAATTGGTCTTACTAATCTTGTATTGACTTGTGGGAATCTTTTGGGAAAACACTCATTACCAAGTGGTTGAGCAGGCTGGAATCCCTCCCGATATTTCCGGGAATGCACATCTCAGGAAAAATATCGGGGGCCACCGCCGTTACCCCATCACCGACCGGAAGACGCTCAGCAGAAGCGTCCCGGCAGGCCAATCCAGAGCTTCCAGGATCTGCGCGCTATGAGCATGACAAAAACGAGAGAACACCGGCAGCAATCCCCTAATCAGGGCATAAGAATCCTGAGTTGCGGCGCCCGGTTCTCTTTACCCCGCGGAAATGGTGTTAAGAAAAAAAGCCGTCGGGATTTCGAAGATTTACGGAGAAGTCATGGAATTGCGCGTGCAATTGAAAGTTTGCGAAGGGTGCGGATGTCTTTGGTACCGCTCCCAAACAATCGAAAGTGTTTACTGCTTGAGGTGTGAGGAAAAACTGAAGGAATTTCCTTTGCCGGGTAGCCGGAAGCGTCGAGGCCGTCCCTGCCGCAAGGAACTCGTCCAAGTATGGGCAGTGGCGGAAGCAACTGGAGGTGCGCAATGAGCGCTGCCCTCCAGTTGCCGATGTATTGGGAAGGTTTGAATTCAACAGCATCATTGATACAGGAACGGAGCAAGAGCAAGCAGGAATCGGCGACGCCTGCTAAGGCCAGGCCGCTCCAAACCGCACCGGCGGCCACCCCGGCAATCAGCCTGGCGTTCTACCGGAAACATACAGAGCGCACTTTACGGCGCTATCTGTACGCTTCCATGCAGGTCGGGAGGTCGCCTTCGATTCTGGGCGATCCAGTCGGGCGGGGATGGTGCTCCAGCAGGCCGGTCCGCACCTTCGAGGACGCGGTGATCTTTGTTCTCGACGTGGAAAGGTGTCTGGATAAGTTGGGATCTCTCGATCGCCAGATGCTCAGCCGGATTGTGTTGCAGGAGTACACGCAGGCCGAAGCGGCAACCTTGATCGGCATGAGTGTACGGTCCATTTCCTACAAATTTCCTGAGGCCCTCGACCGGCTGACGGAAAAGCTGCTGGAAAGCGGGTTGCTGATTTTACCGCAATAGTACGATTAATGCGCCAGACAGCAAAGGGAGGGTCGATGGGTCCCTCCCTCTGCTGCCTTCGTTCCACTCCACGAACCCTTAGAACTTCCGCGACCACTCCCGCGGCCACCGCTCCACAATCACTTTCTTGTCGGTGAAGAACTCCACCGCATCGCGCCCCTGTGCGTGCATCACGCCGAAGAAGCTCCCCTTCCAGCCGGAAAACGGGAAGTACGCCATCGGCGCCGGCACTCCAATATTCACTCCCACGTTGCCCGTCGAAACAGAGTTGCGAAACTTCCGCGCCGCCGCCCCGGAAGCGGTAAAAATCGAACTCGCATTCCCATAAGCCGAGCGCTCAATCAGGGCAATCGCCTCTTCCACCGACCCGGCATGCACCACCGACAGCACTGGCCCAAAAATCTCGGTTTCCATCAGCGAACTTGTCGACGGCAGCCCATCCAGCACCGTCGGCCCCACAAACGAGCCCCCGCTCTTCACGCCCCGTCCATCCACGGTCGCCCGCGCCCCATCGCTCGCACCCTTGCCAATCAGCGAATTCACCCGCTCCTGGCTCGCCTGCGTAATCACCGGCCCCATCTGCGTTGCCGGGTCCAGCCCATTGCCCACCTTCAGCGCAGCCGCCGCGGCCGAGATCGATTCCCCAAACCAGTCCTTCGCCTCGCCAATCGTCACCGTCACGCTCACCGCCAGGCAGCGTTGCCCCGCGCACCCAAAGGCCGAGTCGGCAATAATCTTCGTCGTCGTCTCCTGGTCGGCATCCGGCAGCACCACCACGTGATTCTTGGCGCCACCCTGGCACTGTACGCGTTTGCCGCTCGCCGACCCGCGCGTGTACACATACTGCGCCACCGGCGTAGAGCCAACAAAGCTCACCGCACGCACCAGCGGATGATCCAGCAACGCATCTACCGCCGGCTTCCCGCCCTGCACCAGGTTCACCACCCCAGGCGGAAGACCGGTCTGTTGAATCAGCTCCACCAGCCGCGCCACGGCAAACGGCACCCGGTCGCTCGGCTTCAGCACCAGCGTATTTCCCGTCGCAATCGCGTACGGCAAAAACCACATCGGCACCATGATCGGGAAATTGAAAGGCGTAATGGCGGCCACAACGCCCAGCGGCTGCCGCACCATAATCTCATCAATGCCAACGGCCACATCCTCCAGAGAATACCCCTGCATCAGCACCGGCATCCCGCACGCCACTTCCACGTTTTCGATGGCCCGCCGCAACTCCGCCTTCGCCTCGCCAAGCGTCTTTCCGTTCTCCAGCGTGATCAGGGCCGCCAACTCATCCAGATGCTCTTCCAGCAGGTTCTTCAGCTTGAAGAGAAACTGCACGCGGTCGCCCACAGGCGTGGTCCGCCAGCCCGGAAACGCAGCATGCGCCGCTTCCACAGCCGCATTCACCTCGGCAGCCGATCCCGGCGGAGCCTGCCCCAGCGATTCGCCGGTTGCAGGATTAGTCAGTTCCAGGCCGCCCTGGCTCTCGGGCTTGAGCCAGTTGCTGCCAATCAGGTTGCGCACATCGTGAGTCGTCATCGTCGTCATGGAATCTCAATGTACCGCAAACCAGGCTCCGCAGGCAGCAGAAATCCGCACCGGCATGTCTGCTATCTTGGACGGGTCGAAGAACTGCCGCGGCCAATTCGCCCAGCCGATTCGTCACACTCTGTTGAGGGACCCACTCCATGAACCCCGTCCGCCTGATTCATCCAAAGCCGCATCACGCCGCCTTTCTTCTCCTGCTGGCCACTGCCGCACTCCGAGCTCAACAGCCCACCACAGCCGACCAGGCCCCCAAAATCGACACCAGCTACATCGACTCCGACGGCACCGCCCACGTCACCCGTGTCGTGCCCGTCCCTGAAGGCCTAAGCATCCAGTCGCAGCATTTCCTCCGCCGCGCCGAGCCCGACCAGGGCCCGCCCCAGTCCCTCGCCGACCGCCGCAAAGGAACCGACGCCTACACCGCCCGCGCCAAGGTGGAGTGGTCCCAGATCTGCCCCAACCAGCTCGTCGACGACAAAATCGCCGGCGTCCCCGTCCACATCGTCACCCCCGAAGGCATGCCCGACGCCAACAAGGACAAGGTCCTGCTCAACCTCCACGGCGGCGGCTTCAATTCCGATTCAGGTTCCTATACCGAGTCCATCCCCATCGCCTACTACACCAAGATCAAGGTCGTCGCCGTCCTCTACCGGCTCGCGCCCGAGTCGCCCTTCCCCGCCGCCGTCGACGACTCGGTAGCCGTCTACAAGGAACTCCTCAAGACCTACAAGCCCGACCACATCGTCATCTACGGAACCTCCGCCGGCGCCATCCTCACCGCCGAAGTCGCCGTCAAGCTCAAGCAACTCGGCCTGCCCCAGCCCGCCG
>JBEKRU010000141.1:0-13580 GCA_049518435.1 Occallatibacter sp.
ATCTGCGTTTGAGCCGGATACCGGCAATCTCTTCGGCTATGTCGACCAATTGATTGATGGTGACAAGTTCACTCGACCCAAGATTGATGGGTTGGGTAATATCGCTGTTCATGATCAGCTCCGTACCCTTGACGCAGTCGTCTATAAACATGAAACTGCGTGTTTGTCCGCCATTTCCCCAAATTGTGATCTCGTGATTTCCGGATTGCTTAGCCGCGCATACTTTTCTACAAATGGCCGCCGGTGCCTTTTCCCGTCCATCGGCCCAGGTGCCGTGCGGACCATAGACGTTGTGGTAACGTGCAACGCGGCAGATCAACCCGAAATCCTCTTCGAAATGGCGGCACATCCGCTCACTGAATAGCTTCTCCCAGCCGTAGCCATCTTCCGGCAGTGCAGGATAGGCATCGGATTCTTTGAGTGCGATTACATCTTGTCTGGTTTGCTTCTCTGCGTTGTAAACACAGGCTGAAGATGCGAAAAAGAATCGGCTGACAGCCGTCTCCCGAGCTGCCACAAGCAGGTTTGTGCTCGTCAGCACGTTGAGCATGCAAAGAGCCTTGTTGTTCTCGATGAACCCCATGCCGCCCATATCCGCGGCGAGTTGATATACATGATCCGCGTCACTCGTGGCAGTCACGCAGTTGTGCGGGTCTTTCAGATCGAGAGAAAGATTGTGAACTCCGTTTGTAATCTGGTACCACTCGTTCAACGGCTTGATGTCGACCGCGCGAATTACGCGAACTCCGTGGGCCAGAAGATGTTTAACAAGGTGGCCGCCAATGAAGCCTCCTGCTCCGCAAACTACTGCATTTGGTCCCTCGAGATTCATATTCAACCCTATTTTCTTGAAGTCACGAATGCCTCTTTTCAAGTGCCAGGCGGGCACCAAGACCCTGAAAAGGCTCTTCAACTAAATGCAGTCTATTGCCCCGGCGATGCGGAGTTGTCAGATTGCTGTCATCCGATTGTCACAAGATCACCTATCTTGCCGATTGCATTCGATTGTCCGAGGCAAAGCTTGTATTTCAAGGGGCCACAGGAAGGGCCGCAGGAGAGTACAGGTTAATTCCGGCCCGAATCGCTCCAACGCATTCCGGCTGCAGATCGGCGTGTGCGCGCAGGGTGCGTTGTTTTGATCTCTTTAGTGATTATTCGAGGTGATGGATTTGCCTGGAATCAATAGATCGATTGTGGAACAGGCGTATACGGCGTACCAAATTTGTTGGTATGGTTCATGGTGCCGTTCCGTGATACCGGAGCCACTATCTGGCCGAGATCAACTGTGCCGGAAGTAATATGCACGCGACGAGTTTCCTGTTCAAGTAAGGACGGCTGCACTCCTTCAATCCAGACATGAAGGCTGTAATCGCCTGGCGGGACACTGCGAAGGATGAACGAGTTGCTTGCATCCACGACCGCATAAAGCGGGGTCGTGAGGGCAATCACCACAGCGCTCATCTCCGGATGGATGTTGCAAAAGATATAGGAGACGCCTTCCCGTGAGAATGTCACGGACTTTGTCGATCCTGCCTCGTAAAGTCCAAGATCAAAACGCTTCCCCTCGAAAAGGGAGAACACATTGTGAAAGAAAGGATCTGCATTGGGAAACTGAACGACCGCGCTTACAGGAATGACCTGGAGGTGAGGAACGAACATTCGATTCTTCTGCAACAAGGTGTACTGTTTGTGAGGAGGAAACGGAAGAGCGGGCGTCCCGGCCCTTGCTTCCAGCCAAATGACTGCAGGCACAGCGCGAGACTTTCCGGGCTCGTAAGGGACGATATGAAGCCGCACCTCAGCTGCATCGTTCTCCGATGCGCTGCTCTGCGGGCTCATCACCCTGGATGCCAGGACGACAACGCAGAACAGCAACTTACTGAATTGTGCACGACTCGTCAAAACTTAAATCCTGCTCCCAGCCCAATCACATTGCTACCCGTAGAAGAATTGAACACCGGATAACTTTCCAAGTGCCGATACTCGAGCGAGAACAACAGGTAGAGACTGGGCTTGTAGATCACATTGCCAGTGAACGTTTGATTTCTCGAAAGGTTCTGGTAAATCGTGCCGCCCGGGGCACTGATTTTTCGCAATTCACTTGCGAACGCGTCATCCATTCCGAATGCCCCATTTAGTTCTACTCGGCTGCTGATTTTCTCCTTTAGTTGCGCCCAACCGCCTGCGTCGTCCAGAGGGTTCAAATAATTGCCGCCTCCGTTTGGTTCGGTGATATATCCGAAGTCCTTGTACGCTCCGCCTCCCAGGCCTCCCAGCCCGAGCCCACGATAGACACTGCCAGTCAATTCCAACCGGACTGGCAAGACAATCCGAGTGTCCGCCGTTGCCACCCAGGAGTCGAATCTTTGATTCGTCTGAACGCGGTGAGGAGCGAAATACCCTCCAAGGCCGAAATGGTCACCGTTCTCCTCGCGCGATCCAGGCCCAAGAAGAGAGACTCGCGCCTCGGCGCCGGGCCAGCGGCTTTTCTCGGCGCTGCTGGGAGAAATGGCGGGCGTCGCGCCGGAATAGATTGACGTCGGTGATAGCGGCGCATCGCTAACATCGATCAAGGCTGCTTCGAGCTGAAGATCGCGTGAAGAGGGTAATGGGATTTCCTGCCTCAATCCGGCCTGGGGGTTCCAGGTCCACAAGTTGCCCGACCACGCTAGGGCCGGTTCAGCGACAGCAGTCAGCGAAGTGGGCGTATCGGGATTGAAGAGGGGACGATCCAAGGAGAAATATGAAACAGTATGCTCCCATTCCAGGCCCGCGTGAGCAGTACGGAGCCGCAGCATCGCGGCATTGGAAGAATAGGGTCCTGAGTACGAACCGGCGTTAACGTTGGACTGCGGGGCGCCATCAAAGTCCACGCGCAGATCCGCATAACTGCTGGCGCCAAACAGATGCGGACCTCGAGCGTCGAACCCAAGCACCGTCTGTCGAACAGATGCGCCGGTACTTCCTGAACCGGGCACCGCCAGTGTCGGTGTGGCCTCCATATCCACTGCTCGCGTGTTGATAAAGCTGTTCAGTAACAATAGACCGGTGATCTTCACCGGATACTTCGATTCGCTCTCAATTTTCGTTTGCTCTTGAGTCGCGATTTGCGACTCAATCATAGCCTGTTGCTCACGAATATCCTGGATCTGAGCGGGGGTATCTGCAGTTTGACTTTGAGTTGCAGTACCCGATGATGCCGAGCCAGGAGATGCTGGAATGGTCTCCCCTGATCCACTTTGCGCGACCTGTTGCTGCAGTGCCTTCAATTGTTTTTGCATCTCGCTGATCTGACGCTGAGACAGTTCCAGCTGGGACTGAGTAATTGCTATGGCGTCCGTCAGCTTCTGAATTTGTTGCGAGAGACTATCGTGATGCGTATTCTGCGCAATCAGGATGCCTGCACAGGGCCCGAGAAATACAACTAAGATGGGCCACAGTCGCCACTTACTGCAAAGGCTGAAGTGCGGACCTCTCTTTAGCTCGGACTTGTTCATTTTCATTTGAATTCACCAACCCGGGCCGTGCTCTGCGACTCGGTTGTTTCATCGTGCGTCCGAAGATCGCGCGCCACCTTCATCTGGAAGATCGTTTCACCCAGGCGGCTACTGAGGAGCGTGACCTCACCTCCGTGCTCAGACGCAATGCGGTCAGCGAGCGTAAGACCAAGTCCAGTACCCTTTTGTTTTCCTTCGCTTACGAAAGGCTCGAAGAGACTTCTGCGAATCCTCTCCGGAACGCCGGGGCCATTGTCGATCACATTTACGACAATCTCCTGCTCCCGGGCCTCCAGCGTCACCAGGATATTTGCTACATCCGGGCAAGTGCGGACGGACTGGCAGGCGTTGAGAAGCAAGTTGAAGATTGCACGCTCAATCTGCTTCTCGTCGACGACGACCCCAGTCTCCGCGGGATCACCATAGCGGGTTTCTATCCGAATCCCTTCCGCATCTGGATGAGTGCGGATCAGTGCTATTGCATGTTCCAGCAGCGTTGCCATTAACCTCGGCGTTCTCCTTATGCTTGCGCCGGTTCGACTGAAGATCAAGAGCGACTCGATCATGTCCGTCGTCCCGAGTACAGCTGTGCGGATGTCCGCAAATATCTCAGCACGCTCCTTTGAAGAAATCTGGTCGCCGACAAGAAACTCCGAGTTTGCATAGATTGTCGCGAGATAGTGTCGGAAGTCGTGAGAAACCGAACTGGCCATGCGGCCGATCGTTGCCAGTCGCTCAGATTCGAGGAGAGCCCGGTTAGCTTGCCGAATTTCGTTCCGCATTCCTGCGATTGCTGAACTGAGTTCCAGTACCTCCCGAGTTCCAACGAGCGGGAGCTGGTGGTCCATGTCTCCCATCCCAAACGCCCGCACGCTTCTCGACAGTGCTTCGAGAGGGCGTGTCACATGGCGGGAAAGGATGATCATCAAGCCCGTGCCGCATAGGAGCGCCAGGAGCCCCGCACCCAGGACCATCCAGTTGATCCGGACAATTGAGCGCTCTGCTGGCTCGAGCGATTTCAGAACTACCAACTGCAACGGAGACGAAGCCGTAGAGGAGAGATCTTCCGAAGCAGCAAGAAACTGAGCGTTTCCGAGCTTTACAATTGCAGGCGTCCGCAAAATACCGGAGAGGAACGGAGGCTGAGCTGCCAGACCGGTCTGCAATGAGGGCGTCAGGGTACTGGCTAAAATCCTTCCATTACTGAGGAAAGTTGCTTCGATACCGGCCGGCTGGCTGATCTGGCGCACTGTGCGTTCAATTGAAACTCCACTGATCACATACCCCAGCAGCGTTCCGTCTTCATCGCTGCCGAAGTACAGCGGTCGTTGCGAACATGCATACAGCGATTTGCCGTCAATGAGATACTGCTTACCCGATGAAATCAACAGACTTTTCAGTCCGTCTCGCAGGACGATGCTCGCCGTTCCATTCTTCGTGTAAGCCGCGACGATCCGGCCGCGTTGGTCGGCAAGCGCGAATAGGTCTGTACCACTGAGATCCCAGTACTCGACCGCACCGTTCTGAATGGTGAGATCGTCTCCACTGGTCATCAGTGCCTTCAGGGTTGGGAGCTCAGCAAGAAGTGCATTCTCGCGTTCCAAAGCTGCCAAGCGCTCAGCCTGAAGATCCTGGAATGCTGTGACAGAATGTTCGAGTTCCTGGGACAGATCATCCGTTATTTGGGCGCGCCAACGATCACGAATGATCAGCGCACAGAGGCTGGTTACAATCAGCGTGACAAAGGCCATCCCCAGAACGAGGAGAACGTATGTTCGAATCCCCTGCTTTCGACGCAGAGGAACTGCCCGCTGGGACTGCTCGCCCTCCACACGACCTAATGCTTTGGGATCATGGGACAAATTTGTATCCCGCGCCGTAGATTGTCAGCAGATGTTTAGGGTTCGCAGGATCCTGCTCCAGCTTCTGCCGCAACTTCAGGATTTGGTTATCAACAGTCCGCGTAGTTGGAAAGGCGTTATACCCCCAGACCTCGTTGAGCAAGATCTCACGCGTAAGCACGCGCTCAGCATGCTCAGTAAAGAATTTTAGTAGCTTGAACTCGTGAGCAGTAAGGGCGAAGGGGCTTCCACCGCGTTGGGCCGTCATCTTCTTGAAATCGATTTCACAATCCGCAAAACGAAAAATCATGGCAGGTAATGGCTTCCGTTGCCTGCGGATGGCCGCTTGAACGCGAGCAGTAAGCTCGCGCGGGCTGAAAGGCTTCGTCACGTAGTCATCAGCACCCAATTCGAGGAGAAGAACCTTGTCTGCGACCTCGGTAATTGCACTGAGCACAACAATTGGAATCTCGTTAGACTGACTCTTGAATATCTGGCAAAGCTCGCGTCCTGAAATCTGGGGCAGGATAAGATCCAGCACCACAGCAAGCGGTTTCACGCTACGAAACAGTTCCAATCCGGCCTGACCATCTCCCGCGACCACAGCGGCATAGCGCTCGTCTGTAAAGATTCTGCGCAGAACCTTCTGCATACGTAGATCGTCTTCAATGATAAGAATCGTTCCGAGATTCGGCGCGCGATTGTCGTCGAATTGGGCTTCCGTTGTCGGTTCTATTTCCTGGATCATGATTCAAGACCTTCCCCTATACATTTTGGTCGATCCAGCATCATTTTTCGCATAAAACGTCGAGAAATTACAATCAAGTGACAATTGCGACCCCTCCGGAGATGTTTTCGATGCCTTGTAATACGTTGGGTGAAAAGGCAAATAGACGGCGCGCTTGACGCAGAATTGGCATCGGAATGAAGCGAGACTGACCAAACGGAAGGTTTGCACATTTATCCTCGTCTCGAAGGGCATCTTGAGTCTTAGGCTTTACTCCAGAATGCTAAGTCGCAGAAGAGCAATTCCTATCTCAAGATGCCGAGAGTCGTCCGGACATGGCGTCCAACCATTCGTCGCTATAGACGGCCTCTAAATCGCGAAGCTCCATCGTATTACTCGTCTCGACGTTAACGACCTCCAATGCAGAAATTTGCTTAAGCCTTTCCAGCCCTCCGATGTAGCTATTCAGGCCCCTTCCATCTCTTGATTCTCGCAAACGGGATGGCAGCGACCGAATTTGCTCTAGCGAGCCGTCTACGAATCGGCTCGCGTAGTCTTCCCGCACAAAGAATGCATCATTCCCTGCCAAGGTTGTACCAACAAATCTATATCCCTTCCTCGCGGCCAATAAGCGAAATGCGGCAATCGAAGCCCCGAAGTATAAGTTGCTGGGATGGGCCTTCGTCCGGCTGAAGTGCCGATCATAAGGAATACAGATCGGGTGTAGGTCGCCAAAAACCGCGTTGTATTCGCAGATACAGATGATCGGCCGAATGGTACGAAGTGCTTCCCATACCCAGTAATCATTTCCGTCAATGTCAATACTCAACAGGCCAATCTCGCCGCCGAAGCCAGCGCCTGAAATCAGCTCGTTAATATTCTCACGAGTGATAAAGGCTGGCCGGGCGGTGAGATCGTACCTCCACGCTAGACCATCGCTCTCGACGGCCTTGACTATGGCTGGATCACCATCGATGACGAGCCCGCGCCAATTCCGATTCTGCAATAGAAAGCGCGTGTTGGATTGACGATAGTCCTCAACACCAAACTCAACGAAGGTCTGGGCCGCCGAGGGAATTTCAGCTCGTTCAACGAGCCAGTCAATAATGCCATCCTGGCCCCACTGAGAGCTGACGCGAAATTCAACTTCCTGCAGGTTGGCGACGGTAATCCTTGACCGCACCTGCCAGCTCGCCATGCGTCCGGAAAGCTGTAAGGACTCGCCCATGAGCCACAACTTGAAGAGCGTCCGCATTTTCAGAAGCGAGTCATTGAAGAGCAGGGTGTTTCTCCGTTGTAGATTTGCCTTGACGATGTTTTGAAGTTCAGCTTATTCGGCCGATCAGTCGAAGAGCATACTCGGCCAGCGCAAGGTCAGGCCCGGCGCTCGTGAACAAATGGTTGAGGACAGGTGTGAGAAGAAACATCGATAATTCGTTGGCTGTCGGCGATCTCGTGATTCGCCAGCAAGCTAATCAGTACGATGGACCATAAAGGAAGCGACAGATCGAATGCCTCAGTATCGGCCAATCCGCGCACGAGGATGAAGAGTAAAAAGGCTAAGAAGAACGCCTTTCTTGGTCCGACCACGAGCCTGCGAAGTTGCATCCACAAGCTGCCGTAAATTCCTATGAACATGCATACTCCAATCACTCCATAGGCATAAAACTGTTGTAACAACTCATTGTGCGCATGGCGCGCTTCAAACTGATCTCCCCCGAATGGTGGAATCACCTGCCAAACGGAGTGGAAGCCATGGCCGATCCACGGTTGCTGAATTGCTTCAGCCAGAAAGTATGTCCAGAGCCCCAACCGTCCAGTGAGCGTCTCCGCCTGGTTGCCGGCGTTTATATAGTTATCGACGTAAGAGGTCAATAAGCTTGAGAACGCAGCGACGATGACGGCTGCACCGAGCGCAACCAGCACTTTGGTTCTTCGGCGCATGGATTTATCCCTCAACAAGAGAAATGATTCGCCAGCGAGGAACGCGATGATAGTTGTTTTGCTGAGGCTACGTAGCATTGTCACACTCAACAGAAGCGCCACGGCGCGCCACTGCCCATCTCTCTCGCGCATGAGGTACTGCGCAAAAAAGAACGCAAGAGCGCAAAGATAGCCGATCGCATTGGGTCCCAGAAGCTCTTCGTCTCCCAGGCGGAGGTCAGATTGCGCGGGTAGTAGCCAGGCGATTACTGCTACGGCACAGGCACCCCACACATAGCCCTTCATCAGCGACTTTGCTACCACCTCAAGACGGCCTCCCCGCAGCATTATAATCACCATTGCGAAATCGGCAGCCATCGCACACCAGTAGGCAATCGCCGCCGGCACCGAAACTGCGCTGGTCCAAAGGAGGCTGCAGCAGGAGAAAGAGAGAAACACAAGCGCCCAACGCACAGGCCACAACTGAACCATTTGGCCTACCGGAAGACGTACTTCGCCAAGCGAATGAAACGTGACGAAGACCAAAAGCAAAATGTTCAGGACCAGGCTGACCTCCACGCCGGTCTGCGGGTCCGTTCCCAGCATGCGCACTGAGAGAAGCATGATGAAGAGCCGAAATGAAAAGAAGAAACCAACGGCAAAGGCCATTCCGTTGGACCGGACCTGATTCAAAGCCAGCAACTTCACTATGACGATCTTTCCGCTCACGACGCCTCGCAATCTCGCGCTCTACTCCGGGAAGCAATTCAGTGTGTGTACATGTCCGGAATGCCCCGGCTGCCAGCCGGAGGCAGGTGTCGGAGAAAGACTACGATGGACCAAAGTTCGTCGTCGCTCAAAGTTCCTTTGGATCCAGGCATCCCAGAGGGCGAGATACCATAGTCAAGAATCCACTTTAGTTGGCCGTCGGTATAACTCTGCACATCGGGGGACGCGAGGGAAGGAATCGGTGGTGAAATGTGCTGCACAAACGGAACACCGGTGTTTTGTCCATCCATACCGTGGCAGGCAACACAGTAATGCGAGAAAGCCTCTTCCCCGTCAGCGAGTGTTTGAGGAGTGTTGGGGAGAGGATTCTTTTGATTCTTATTGCCAATGAAGACATGGTGCTCGGCGAACGTAATGGTCTTAGTCTCCAGTTCTCCTGGAGAGCTAGCTTTGCAACCGAGGATTCCGGTTAGAACGATTGCCGCCACTGCTGTGATGAGTCTGTTCATTTTAGTCCACGACATGAAGCGTCAATACCATCTCACCATGCCCGCTGCCGCAGAATACCGAGCAATGACCGACAAAATCTCCGGTCTTTTCGGGTGTGAAGTGCACTTCGGATGTGCCATGTGCACCGACTTTGACCTCAACATTCAGGTCACGAAAGCGAATGCCATGCGGCACGTCAGCGCTCTTGAGCACAAGCACAACGGGCTGGCCTTTTTTCAGCGTGATCTGACCAGGCTCAAATGCAAAGCGCTTCGCAGTGACCTCGATCCTTTGGGGGGCAGCATCCGCGCGAGCTATTTGACAAGAAAGTCCGGTGGCTAGCGCCGTGGCCATCAGTACCAATTGAATGTACTTCCTATTCATAGTCTCTCCTTTGAAGTTGGCGGTGTCGTGCGGATCGACCTAACACGAAATAGAACTTGGACGGTGACCACTTGTATCGACCGACCTCACCGGTCATCCTTATCTCGCCCTTAAGGTCCGATCGCGATGGGTTGTCATTTCCGAGTGATTCAGGTGTTAGAACTCGCGCGTTAATTTTGCGGAAGGCGAGTCAACGAAGGGCCCATGCTACGGGTTCAGGAACCTACGCAAGGCTTTGTAGTCCGCATCGCTCAGCCCCGCACGCACTCGCATATGCATGGCCACAGTTCCCGAGATACTGGATGGAAACCCCTGGGGTGTGTTGTGGCACCGAGCGCAGTTCTGCTCGAACACTTGTTGTCCCCGGTCATGGCTTGGTGCGGGAACTGTCTTCGGATTAGTTGTGCTATGCGACTGTGGCTGCGAGCTATCAGTCTGACCAATGGCCACTGTGGCGCCTATTGCCAGCGTAGCTGCAATCAGCGAAAGCCCAAGTATGATCCCTTCTAAGTGCTTCATCGTTTCTCCTTCGGTACGCTTAAGACGGTGGCGAACCCAGTTAGAGTCTTTAAGAAACTAAAGACAAGCGCGACAATGTCAGAAGAGAGATGTTCTTGTGAACCTCTGCTCATTGCTGCACAAATCCAGCCTACCGGTGCTATTGCGGCGGCGTGTCACGAAAGAGTCTGAAGTTTGTCATTGGATTGTCTCAGCAGATCGGGAATCACGCCGAGTTGCGGTTTGCGACACTTCTTCAACTCTCCCTTTGCCGAAGGCATCGAGCACGTCAGGGAATTCACCGTACCGGTGACGGGCGACCTGCCGATGAGATTGCGTTCATCTCACTTGCATGTGCACGATCCTGATGAACTTACCTTTGACGAGCAGAATCCCATAACGATCGGAGGCCCAGGTGATTTGACGCAGACGGCATTTCCACCAGAGGTAGATCCCAGACCGAGCGGCGCGCTTGCGTCCGTGATCGGTGTTTTATTCGTGCTATCGTAGCTAATATCGACTGTCCCCTCATGTCGGTTCCCGACGGTATAAGGCCACTCGGTTGTGAAGTTTCCATCCGGGAGACGGCCTCTGTAGCTGGTTACTTTATCTCCAACATAGACTCCGCCTGCACCGTTAATGACGAATCCACTTGCAGCTCTCGAGGATACGTTTGTGTTGTTCGGAGCATAGCCGTTGGAATCGGAGACGCACCCAATAAACACATTGTCGACGCCTCTATCGAAAAAACCGCTGGTATAGTTGTCCTCCGTTTCGACCGCCATGATGATGTTCCGAGCGCCCGACACGTATACGCCAGCTTCAGTATTGACTTTGGTTCCATTCCAGATCACTTCACCCGAAGTGAATCGATCGTTCGCCCCATCGACGTGTATGCCGGCTGTTCCGTTTCGTTCGATCTGGAAATTGGAGAAGCCGCTATTCGTCCCTTGCGTGTAGAGGCCATATACGCCGTTGTCGAAGGCATAGAAGTTATCAAAGAAGAGCATGTAGTTGAATTGGTTGATATGAATGCCATCAGCTGAGCAGTGCGAGAACATCACTTCTTCCACGTGGCCCCACTTCTGCGCATTGACGGGCGCAGTTCTCTTATTGGCGGTATTCCATTCGGCTGGCCCAGTGGCAGTCGGAGCTATGGAAAGGCAATTTCCGGTTCCACCTCTACCGGAGTTGCCGTCAAGGGTGAGGTCCTGGATGCTGAAGTTGAATGCGTCGATAGGAACGGTCAGTACATCTGACGCGGTGTGAGACCTGAGGCGGATGACGGAGGTTCCCCATCCGTCACCCTTCAGGTTCATATATGACCGCAGAGTCAGCCCGGTAGTGACGTAAACACCTGCAGGGAAGTACAGAATGCATCCGTTGTTCGGGATCGTCCCGCTTGTACAAGCCGACATTGCTGAATTGATCGCGTCCGTGTCGTTGGTTATTCCATCGCCCTTTGCTCCGTAGTTTAAGACGCTGATTTGGGACTGCGCAAGGTTCATGGGCGAAGTTGAGGTTGTTTGCGCCTGAAAGTTGCATCCGGAACATACAACATAAAGGAGAATGCAGCTGAGAGAATTGCGGATGTATGGCATCGATCGTGTCTGCTTCACAAAGATCTGCATCGCTTGAACCAATAGACGATTAATGTAGTCGTGAACAGGGCTGTGCGGGTTCCGTTCAACCTGTGAAAGCTGTCTTGAATTGACAAGCCTGCTCGCTACTTCTTCATCGATTGAATCTCCGCCAGGACCTCTGAGCTATGCGCCGCGATGTCTTTCACTGTCCAGGCCTTCACGATTTGCCCGTCTGGAGAAACCAGGAAGCTGGTGCGCTCTGCGACGTGCATCGTGCCGAATGCTCGTATTGGGACGCCATACGCATCGACTGCTTGGTGGTCCGGATCGGCAAGAAGCTTGAAGGAAAGTGAGTCTTTTGTACAGAAAGCCTTGTGGCTCTCAACCGTGTCCAGCGAGATGCCAAACACCACAGCATTCGACGCCTCGTATTTCGCAAGATCGCGCTGAAAGTTGTGGGCCTCGAGTGTGCAGCCGCTGGTTTGGTCCTTCGGATAGAAGTAGAGGACCACCCACTTGCCGCTGTAATCGGAAAGAGAAACCGGCTTATCTTCCTGGGAAGGCAAAGTGAAGCTGGGAGCCGCGGTACCTGCCGACAGCGGATCTGCGATCGCCACACACTGCGCGAAAGCGATTGCGCAGGGAAGAGCAGCCGCGCGTGTAAAAGCGATACACCAAATACGAATCATGAGATATCTCCTGAACGCAGTTTTCGCATTTGCGGAACGCATCACGTTGACATATTACGTTGCTATCGCGGCGGAATTGTCACCACAATGTCTTCTTTCGAGGCCCTTCAGACGAATGGCCCTATTTATTAGCGGCCAGCGCCTGCCGTAGGGATCCAGAGCCACCTTCTTGGCAAGGTCCTGCCGGCAGTCATCTATTGGATGGACTCCGGCGGCTGCACCGGAAAATGGAGGAAGTTCCAGTGACAATGTGCTGACATTTCAGGGACCCACCTCTGACAACTCCGGGGCCGCACATTGGTAGGCTTGACTCATCAGGAGTCTGGCGCCCATGAGCCCTATCGATAGTGAGGAGGTCGAAGATCGTGCTCCCTCTGGAAGCAGTCTTCGCGTTTCGATAGGGCTCTTGGGAAATCGGCAGCGCGTGACGCTTCTGCTGTTGACGGCGGGAAGGATCGCAGTGGGACTCTGCGATCTATCGGTGGCGGCGGCCATGTATTGGCTATTCCTGCTGTTGCAGGGGCGCCCGCCGGGGCATCATCTATGGTGGGCTCCGAAGACGGTTCTATCAGGCGCCCTGATTACGACGATCCTCGTCGTTCTTCGCGGCCTGATGGATATTGCCTCGGCACGCGCCGCCTTTCGCCAGATACAACACCTGCACACCGACTTCCTTCTTCGACTCACTGATGGATACACCCAGGTTCAATGGGAGCGATTCGTGGAGTGGAACCGAAGTGAACTCTCTGCCCGCGCGCTTCAGACGACGCGTGAAGCTGCCGACTTCTATCATCGATGCGTTGAAATGGCAGCAAATGTGGTAATCGTTGCGGTCATGACTGCGGCTCTTGTGTATCAGAGCCTGGCGGCAGCGTGCTGTCTTGGCGTTGCCATGAGTTTGTTTTACACGGGGAACCGGTTTCTCGTTCGCGAAAAGCTTCAAGTAGCCGCGTCGAGGCGAGAGGCCTCTGTGCGGAGCTTGCAAAGGAACCTTGCGGATTTGTTTTCCTCGGGGAAGGAGATTCGCGCTTATGGTAATCAGACTTTCTTTCAAGAGCGAATCCGCCGCCAAGCCGAACGAGTGGCCGTGAACAACCTGCACGTGGTGTTTCTTCCGCAATTTGCAAGGATTATGGCCGATCAGGGCACAGTATTGGTGTTTCTCTTTATTGTAATTTCAGTTGAAATGCGCCAGGGAGACCTGGGGAAACTCCTGTCAA
>JBEKRU010000142.1:0-13929 GCA_049518435.1 Occallatibacter sp.
ATTGCGCCGCCGAGTGCCAATCCGATCCACAGAGCGAACACCACCGCAGCGGTCACCGTTCCAGTGGCGCGGCGTCCCGTCTTCCATTCGCCGAAGTCCGCAACGTCGCCCATCATCGACCACAACACCGGCCCCGAGCAGCCGTAAGCAAACTGGCGGGCAACTTCAAGAGCAATAATCGTCGTGGTCGCCGTTGCCGGGATGAAGAATAGCACGATACAGAAAACGCCCGTCAGCGCCATGCTCCAGATGAAAAGCGCGCGCTTGCCCATCCGCTTGGTAAGGGCGGTAGAGCAGGCCACGCCAACCAGCAGCGCCGTCAATCCAAAGCCGTTAAACCAGCTGAAGAGTATCTGGTTGCCTGCACAGTATTTGAAGTAGGGCAGCATGATGCTGTTGCGAATCATGAGAGCGATAAAGTAGAAGGTTGTGACCAGAAAAAGCGCGATCCATGGACCGTTCTTGACCAGGTCCCCCAGGTCTTGCCCCACCGACGATTTCTGTTTCGGGTCGGGCTGAATCCTTTCCTTGCTGACTGCGAAGGCAATCAGGAACATGATCACGCTGGTCACAAGGAAGATGCCCATCGTCATCTGGTAGCCGCGTGCACTGCTGCCGCGGCCCAGAAACACTAGCCGCGTGCACTGCTGCCGCGGCCCAGAAACACCACCATGGGAATTGCCAGGCTCTGCACGATGAACCCTGCGGCGTTGGCGAACAACTGGCGGTAGGTCGCGATGCTGTTGCGCTCGTTCGGGTCGTCGGTCATCACGCCGGTCAACGACGCGTAGGGCACGTTGTTCATGGTGTAGATGAGGCGCAGCAAAAGGTATGTGACCCAGGCATACAGGAGTTTTGCGCCGGAGCTCAAATCCGGCGTAGTAAAGGTCAGAACGCCAATCACGCCAAATGGCAGCGCCGTCCACAGCAGCCAGGGGCGGAACCTTCCCCAGCGGGTGTTGGTGCGGTCGGCGATCACGCCCATCACCGGATTGAAGACGGCCGCTCCCAGGCCGACAATCAGGAACATCGTGCCCGCCTGCGCCCCGGTCAACCCAAAGGTGTCGGTGTAAAAGTTCAACTGCAGGGCCATCATCGCCTGGAAGACGAAGTTGGCTGCCATGTCGCCGAGGCCGTAACCGAATTTCTCTGAGAATGCCAGACCTTTGCTGTCGCCGATCCCGTTGCCGCTCCCATTTCCGCTCATTGAATCCTTCTCACTTTCCGTCATTCGCCGGCGAGAAACGCTTCCGGCCATCTCCAACTCGCCGCAGCTCCGCCACTCAGTCGTGCTGACTCGTCTCGTGTACGTCCCAAAGGAATATACGCCGACAAGCAAGTTGCCGGTCCGATCTTCCAGACGGTACGGCGCGTGGCCTGGGATTCGAGTCACACAACTATATCGCTTTACTATTGGATTTGGCGACAACAAAGCAACGCGCTGTAAGGGTATAATTCGCTGCGAGGTTTCACCATGTCTAAACGTGCACCGCTCTCCTGTCACCTGGGATTCAATGCCCAGCATTCGCCGATGGGCGCATTCATGAGCTTTACCTGCGGCAACTTCGGAACCCGCGGTGGAATCGGCCTGCAGATCGGGCAGCCTGGTGATCAGGAGGTATTCATCGGGTTCAAAGAAGGCGATCGCTACTCTGGCGCCACTTTGAAATGCCTGCCCTTTTATGCAGGAGCTGTGAACCGTGCCGCGGACGCTTTTTTGGTGGAGCAGGCCGGTCCCTCCGAAGCGAACGTCAAGCCTGACGCCGAGCCATTCAAGGAGAGCGAGTTCTCGCGCTCCTACGGTTGGGCCAGCGATGAATGGGCGGCGGAGGGGTTAGCCTTTTCGGTCTATTCTCCGTTTGGAGCGATCCCCGATCCCGCAGTTGCCAGCAAGGAGCAAATGCGTGAGGGACTGCTGCCCGCCGTGATCGCACGCCTCGAACTGGACAACACCGCAGGCACAACGACCAAAACGGCCATGTTCGCTCTCAATCACGCGCGGCCCGGCAGCCGCATCCTTAACGACGATCTGGGCAGCGGCAGACTGGCGTTTGCCTTCCGCCGCGAGGCAGGCGGCGCGGCCGAACTCCGTGACTTCACCACCTCAGACGACGGCGTAACGCTTGATGATGGCCCGTTCATTTTCATGCGCTGGTCTGCAAGTGATGGGGTTCGGGAACTCCACAATCCGATTCACCTGCTGGGCTCCTGTCCCGGATTTGGATTTGAGGTGCCGCCAGGAAAGAAATACGGAATCACGATCGCGCTCGGGTCTTACCTGGAGGGCTTTCAGACCAACGGCCTCGACGGACGTTACCTCTATACGCGCTATTTCAAGGGGCTCGGCGATGTGCTGAAGTTGGCGCTCGACAACTCCGCCAAAATCATCGCTTCAGCAAAGGCGCTCGACAGCAGGCTCGACCAATCCGCTCTGTCCGCCGACCAGCGTTTCCTCATCGCGCACGCCACCCACAGCTACTACGGCAGCACGCAGTTGCTCGAAATCGATGACCAGCCGTTTTGGGTCGTCAACGAGGGCGAGTACTGCATGATGAACACACTCGACCTCTCCGTTGACCACGTCTTCTGGGAGCTCGAACACAATCCGTGGCTGGTCCGTAATCTGCTGGATAACTTTGTCAAGCTCTACAGCTACTATGACGAAGTGAAGGTTTACAAGTCGGAGTTCGCGCCTGCGACTGAGACGATGCAGATCGATCCTACGCAGACTCCTCCTCCGCCCGACGAAGCGCAGCTCAATCGGCCATATGAGATCAAGCCCGGCGGCATCAGTTTCTGTCACGACATGGGCGCGCACAACAACTTCTCACCCAAGGGCCGCAGCAGTTACGAGTTAGCCAATCTGACTGGCTGCTTCAGTTACATGACGGTGGAGCAGCTTTGTAACTGGGTTCTGACCGCAGGCTGTTACGTGGCCAAGACGCGCGACTTCGCATGGCTTAAAAGCAATAAGGCCGTGGTGGATGCCTGCCTGGCCAGCATGATCAATCGCAGCGGCGACGTTGGGTTTGCGCAGTTTGACTCGACGCGATGTGCCGGTGGGCAGGAGATTACGACTTACGACTCGCTCGATCACTCGCTGGCGCAAACGCGCAATAACATCTACATCGCCGTAAAGAGCTGGGCGACTTACTGGTCTTTGGCACTTATGTTCCGTGAGTTAGGCGATGCCGCCAGCAAAGCACGCTGCCAGGAGTTGGCCGCCAAGGTTGCTTCGGTGGTCTGCGATCAGGCTGTAGACGGGGTGTTGCCGGCAATCTTCGAAAAGTCCAACCCCGGCTATTCCTCGCGCATTCTGCCCGCGGTCGAGGGATGCGTCTATCCGCTCTACTTCGTCAATACTGGGTTTGCCGGTTGCACGCTGGAGCAGGTCTATGCCTCAGAGCCTGAAAAGCGCATGTTCGACGTGCTGAAGGAGCATACGCGGAACCTGCTGCTTGATCCTGAACGGCGCAATCTGTTTGACGATGGCGGCATCAAGCTTTCTTCCACCAGCAATAATTCGTGGATGAGCAAGATCTCCATCTTCATGCATGTTACCCGCAAGGTTTTCCATCTGGATGCGGATCCCGCAGTGGCCGAGGTCTTTCGCCAGGCGGACGCCGCGCACGTTAAATGGCAGGTTGAAGGCAGTTCGTATTGGGCATGTTGCGACCAGATTGTTTCCGGCGAAGGCAAGGCCAGCCGGTACTATCCGCGCATCATCACCAGCGCGCTGTGGATGGAGTAATTCCAGGCACGCTGAGAATTCCGTGCGGCAGGATAGCCTGCGCTGGGTCCAAGTCTTTTCATGCGTAACACTCGTCCCCTATTCAGGAGGAAGATCGATACATGCCGCCTCGCCGGTTTTTTGTACTCTTTTTCGCTTTGGCGCCTCTCGTCGCTTTTTCGCAGGCTCCTCAAGCTCCCTACCTCGACTACAAACTCACCGCGGCGGAGCGCGCCCGCGACCTGGTCGGCCGCATGACGCTCGACGAAAAAGCAGCTCAGCTTGAAGACTGGGCTACCTCCATCCCGCGGCTCGGCATTCCTGACTACCAGACCTGGAACGAAGCGCTGCATGGCGTTGCGCGCGCCGGCTACTCAACCGTGTTTCCGCAAGCCATCGGCATGGCTGCCACATGGGACCCGTCCATCGTTCACAGCATGGGCTACGTTATCTCCACTGAAGCCCGCGCCAAATACAACCAGGCGCAGCGCGAGGGAAACCACCGCATCTTCTACGGCCTTACCTTCTGGTCCCCCAACATCAACATCTTTCGCGATCCACGCTGGGGCCGCGGCCAGGAGACCTACGGCGAAGACCCCTTCCTCACCGGCAAGCTCGGCGTAGCCTTCGTCGGCGGCGTGCAGGGCGGCGATTTGAACCACCTCCGCGCCGTCTCCACCAGCAAGCACTTCGCCGTACACAGCGGTCCTGAATCCCTCCGCCACGGCTTCAATGTCGATCCTTCGCCCCGCGACCTCGAAGAGACCTATCTGCCCGCGTTTCGCGCCACTGTGACTGAAGGACATGTTCAGTCCGTCATGTGCGCTTATAGTTCCATTGACGACTGGCCGGCCTGCACCAACAAGATGCTCTTGAAGGAACACCTTCGCGATGCATGGGGCTTCAAGGGCTTCGTCGTTTCCGATTGCGGCGCCATTGTCGACATTAACCAGGGCCACAAGAAGACTCCGGACATCATGCATTCCGCCGCTCTCGCTCTGCAGGCTGGAACCGATCTCTCCTGCAGCATGTGGACTCCGGGCTTCAACACGCTGGCCGATGCGGTTCGCAAGGGCCTGGTCACCGAAGACCTCGTAACGCAAGCCGCCGAGCGTCTTTATACTGCGCGCTTCCAGCTTGGTCTGTTTGACCCGCAGGGCTCCAATCCGCTTGATAGCCTTCGCTATAGCGCGAAACTTCTGGACGACGACCGCCAGACGAGCCTCAAGGCCGCGCAGGAAAGCATCGTTCTGCTCAAGAACAATGGTGCCCTTCCGCTGAAAGCCGCTCCCGGCCGCATCGCTGTCATCGGGCCCACCGCTGACCTGCTCCCGTCCATACTCGGCAATTACGTCGGCACGCCTATCCGTCCCGTCACGCCCCTCGACGGCATGATGCAGCAATTCCGCTCATCACCCATCCTTTATGCGCAGGGTTCGTCACTGGCTGAGGGAGTTGGCGTTCCCGTCCCACGCACCGCATTCGGCCTGAACCAGGGCCTCAAGACCGAGTTCTTCGCCACGTCCGACTGGACGGGCCGCCCCGTTGCCACCACCACCGAACCCGCCGTTCAAACCGACTGGGAAAACGCCGCGCCCGTTCCTCAACTCGCCACGCACGACTATTCCGTCCGCTGGTCCGGCAAGCTCACCGTTCCGGCCGCCGGCCATTACGTCTTCACTCTCGAGCAAGGCGACAGTTTCCCTTACTCGCCCATTGAGACCTACCGCTTCATTCTCGATGGAAAGGTTCTCTCCGAGGGTAGTCTCCGTCAGGTAGCCGACCTCTCTGCGATGGGCAACTTCACCACTGCGCCCGGCGACTCGCCCACCGCGCCACCCTTGATGAAATTCGCCAAAACACCTGTAATTCCGGTCGACTTTACAGACACCAACCCGCACGATTTCCGTCTCGAATACTCCCACGCGGGCGATCAATCCGGAGGCGGGTTGACCCTGAAGTGGGTGACGCCCGCGGATGCGCAGCTTGCTGAGGCCGTTTCCCAGGCGAAGCAAGCCGATGTGGTGGTTGCTTTCGTTGGGCTTTCCCCGCAGTTGGAGGGAGAAGAGATGCCAATCAAGATCGACGGCTTCAACGGTGGTGACCGCACCAGCCTCGATCTGCCCGCACCTCAGCAGAAACTCCTCGAAGCGCTCTCCGCTCTTGGCAAACCGCTCATCGTTGTACTGCAAAGCGGCAGCGCCGTAGCGCTCAACTGGGCCAATCAGCACGCCGATGCCATCCTTGAAGCCTGGTATCCCGGCGTCGAGGGCGGCGATGCCATCGCTCATACCCTGGCCGGGCTCAACAACCCAGCAGGACGCCTGCCGGTTACTTTTTACGTTTCGCTTGACGGGCTGCCGTCCTTTACCGACTACTCGTTGAAAGGCCGTACCTATCGCTACTTCACCGGCAAGCCGCTGTGGGGCTTTGGGTATGGGCTTAGCTACTCCACCTTCAAGTACGGACCGGTGAAGCTGTCGGCCGACTCTGTCAACGCCGGCGATCCAATTACCGCAACTGTAACCGTCACCAACACAAGCGCGGTGGCAGGAGACGAAGTGGTGGAAGCTTACTTGAAGACTCCGCAGACGGATGGCCCGGTTCATTCGCTGGTTGGATTTCAGCGGGTCAACCTCGCCCCTGGAATCAGCCAGGAGGTCACTATCACGGTTGATCCCCGCTCGCTCTCAAGTGTGGACGACAAGGGGGACCGCAGAATTCTGCCCGGCAACTATACGCTGACGCTGGGTGGGGCGCAGCCAGCGGAAACCGAAGCCAAGTCGGAAGCCGCGTTCATGGTGACCGGCTCCGCGCCGTTGCCAAAATAATCCCGCGACCAAGGCAGGCGAATACACAAAAAGGAAAGCCGCGCCCGATCAATTCCTGAGGTGTGCATCTCCCGGATTCCGGTCTATGGGCGCCTCTGTCTTTTTTTTCTTCACTGATCCAATCAGCCTTATCTGCGATACGACCGCGCTGACCAGTGCTCCGAGAAGCAGGCACACGCCAAGTCCCAGCAGCGCCGGCCCGCCCAGCGCGCCCGGTCCGTTGGTTGTTACACAGATATTCAGCGTAGCGGCCGAAAGCGGCCAACCGGCGTTGAACCCCACTGTACCGTTGCAGTATCCAAAAACGATATACAAGCCAATGGCCAGGCACACGACAGATGCAATTACAAAGCGGTCGGGTTTCATTCGGGCTCCCAATCTGCTGAACCCCGAATTCTACATCGAGACGCGCTGGCGCTCAATCCATCCCGCTCTCGGAATCACGCTACTCTTTGGGATAGGAGGCGCGGACGCGATCGTTCCGCTCCAGCAGCTTTTCTTCCCGGTCCAGCCGCTTGCGTTCCAGAACTGCTTCCCGGTCGAGCCGCTTCTGCTCCAGCCGCGCCAGGCGCCCCGGGTTGTCGGCTGCAGGCGTGAACAACCCCACAAGGGCACAGATCAGAGCCCAGGCCAGAATCAACAGCCCCAGTGCCGTCAGAGCGAGACCGCCAACCGCGGCAGGTCCTGCGGTTGCAATGGAGAGCTGCAGATTGGCTCCCGCAAGCGGATAAGCGGCGTTGAAGCCCGCCGTACCCACACCATAGGAAAAAATAACACCCAGCCCGGCCGCCACAGACAGAACAGCCAGAATCAACGGACCATCGGATCTCATAAAGGTCACCTCGCTCGTTTCGTGTGCGCTGCGCCTTCCGCTTCCGGGCGCACTCACCCCTTCATGGGGTTCACTGACTGTCAGATGCAATCCATCGCGTCCACGCCGCCCGGCAGTCTGACCGCCCTAATTGCCCTGATCGCCCGAATCGCCCGTTCAGCCCTGGCCACCGCTTCGCCGGCCCATTTCATTCGCAGGCACTCCTGGCGCAAGCCTGGTGACTCCCCATGAAGGTCGTAAATGCATAACATCAAAGTGGGATTGCGCGTTGTCCTGAGCGAAATACTCTTGGATACAACGCGTCGACGAGCCAGCCAGTTTTGAGCCGAAAGGCTTCACGATGCGAGTTCGAGGTCTTCTCGTTCTCTTCTCCCAGTCTGGTCAACCGGCGTTGCATTCCGCGCCGCGCCGTGTCGTCAAGGAGTTAGTATGACCGCGCAAAAACCTCATGGCACCTGTGAGTTTGGATGGTCGAGAACAACCGGAATCCTGCTGTGCGCCACTCTGGTCTTATCCGGTACTGCGGGCTTCTCGCAATCCGGCCAAACGAACCCGTCAAGCGCCAGCACAAGTGAACCAGCCTCCACTTCGAGCCCAGATTCCGGCGCATTGCAGAACACCGTCAGTGACTCACGCTCCATCAAGCAGCTCACCGCCGCGCTGAGGAGCCAGGAAAGGACTGTCCGCGCATCGGCTGTTTTCGCATTGGGTCAGAGGAAAGATCCCCACGCGGTCAAGGCTCTCATTGACGCTCTTCAGGACGAAGACCCGTATGTTCGGGCAATCGCCGACACTGAGTTAATTGGATTAGGCCCAGTTGCCGTCGAGTCGCTCGTGATCGCCCTCAAGGAAAACGATCCCTACGTCCCAGCCCTCTCTGCTCTTGCATTGAGCAAAATCAAAGACCCGCGTTCGCACCAAGCCCTGATGAACGCACTCCAGGAACACAATTCGCGCGCAATCTTCGGAATCCATACCTACTTCGTCAAGCTTGGCGTGCCGGGGTCGGAACCTGCCTTGATCGAGGCTCTCGGCAAGTTTCCCTCCAGAGAGATGGCAGAGGAGTTTCTCAACTCCGGGAATCCCGCTCTCGAAAAGGCTGCGCAGGAATGGGCGACCCGCTTCAACCGGACGCTCAGAACCTCGCCCACGTCGGCAGCCGTGCGCTGGGGCAGTGCGGCTGATAATCCTCAGCAAACCGCGACCAGTTCCGTCGCGGGAGCCCAGTGACAAACATCACATGGTCTAGCTTGCCTAAGCCTTAATAATCCTTAATGATCGCCGCGAACGCGTCCGCGCCGGGTATTTTGCCCTGCTGATCCGTGTCCGCAGCCGGTCACGGAGGCATTTTGCGTTTAGGCATTCTCCATGAATCCGCTCCCGGAGAGACGCGGGTCGCTCTCTTGCCGGAGAGTCTGAAAGCGCTGCTGGCTCAGGGCATCTCGATCGTTGTCGAGTCCGGCGCAGGCATCCGCGCCGGCGCATCCGACCAGGCATACGCTGACACGGGCGCAACCGTCACTGCCGACCGCGCTTCGATTTTGTCCGGGGCTGATCTGCTGCCGCTGGTCAATGCTCCCGGTCCGGCAGACCAGGCCCGCCTGAAACCTGGCGCCGTGATCATCGGCTTTCTGAAACCTCTCGACGCACCGCAGTCACTAGCCACCGCTATCGCCCGTCCGACAACACTCTTCAGCATGGAACTGGTGCCGCGCATCAGCCGCGCACAGTCCATGGACGCGCTCTCTTCCATGGCCACCATCGCCGGGTATAAGGCTGTCATTTCGGCAGCCGGCCTGCTGCCGCGGCTCTTTCCCATGCTGATGACCGCGGCGGGAACCATTCCCCCGGCGCGCGTGTTTGTCATCGGAGCGGGCGTCGCCGGACTGCAGGCCATCGCCACCGCCCGCCGGCTCGGCGCTGTTGTGGAAGCCTACGATGTGCGCGCTGCGGCGGGTGAACAGGTGCGCTCGCTGGGAGCAAAGTTCCTCGATGTCGACCTGGGCGGAATCAGCGCCGAAGGTGGGGGCGGATACGCGGCTGAACTCACAGAGGAGGCCCTCGACCGCGGCCGCGACCTGATCACCCGCACTGCTGCCCACTCAGACGTGATCATCACTACGGCGCAGGTGCCGGGACGGCCGGCGCCGCGACTCATCCGGCGGGCCGCCGTCGAGGCCATGCGCCCCGGTTCAGTTCTTGTGGACCTTGCTGCCCCCGCGGGCGGCAACTGCGAGTTGACCCAACCCGGCATTACACAAACCATCAACGGCGTCACCTTGCTCGCTCCGCTCAATCTGCCCGCGGAAGTCCCGGTACATGCCAGCGAGCTCTACGCGCGCAACATTCTCAACTTTCTCGCCCTCCTTGTGAAGAAGGGCGAACTCACTGTCGATCTTGCGGATGAGGTGCTTGCCGGCGCTTGTGTGTCTCACGCCGGAAACCCAGTCAACCCGCGCGTAGCGAAACTGCTTGAAGCAGCGAAAATCGGCGGCTAACTCCGCTCAAGGGAATCCTATGAACCCCGCCGTCCTCATCGCTTCGGTTTACGTCTTCGCGCTGGCCGCCTTTCTCGGCTACCAGGTCATCAGCCGCGTGCCGCCGCTGTTGCACACCCCGTTGATGTCCGCAACCAACGCCATCTCCGGCATCTCGTTGATCGGCTCGCTGGTGCTGGCCGGTGCGATGAAGAATCAACCCGGGGCGCACATTCTCGGATTCGTCGCCGTCACCGCGGCCACCATCAACGTGGTGGGCGGCTTTGGCATTACCGACCGCATGCTGAAGATGTTCGGCAAGCGCAAGGTCGAAGCCAAACCCGATGCGAAGGAGGCCGCAAAGTGAGCCTCACTTCCTACTTCATGGAAGCCACGTACCTGCTCGCTTCCATTCTTTTCATCCTGGCACTCAAAGGAATGTCGCACCCGGAGACTGCGCGGCGCGGCATGTTCATGGCCGAGGCTGGCATGCTGGCCGCCATTGTGGGCACGCTGGTCGGCACAGAGATCGTTACCTGGGTGTGGATCATCGCCGGTCTCACGCTGGGATCCGCCATCGGCGCATGGATGGCGGTGAGCGTACCAATGACCGCGATGCCGCAGCGAACCGCGCTGTCCCACGCATTTGGCGCGTTGGCCGCGGCCCTGGTCGGCGTAGGCGAGTTCCTCGTTCATGCCCATCAGATGACGGTCGTGACCCGCGGCGCTCTTGGTTTCGAAGTCATGCTCGGTGCGCTCACCACCACCGGCTCTCTGATTGCCGCCGGCAAGCTGCAGGGTGTCATCGCCGGCAAGCCCATCCAGTTCCGCGGCCAGAACGCTGTCAACCTGGCTGTTGCGCTGGCCATGATTGGTTGTTTTGTCTACTTCTGGATTCATCCTGAGAATGTGGCCGTGTTCTACACCATGCTGGGCATGGCTTTTGTCTTCGGCATCATGCTAGTCATCCCAATTGGCTCGGCGGATATGCCCGTGGTGATGTCGCTGCTGAACTCGTATGCCGGCCTGGCCGCGGCCGCCACTGGGTTTGTACTGCAAAACAATGTGCTCATCATCGCCGGAACGCTGGACGGTTTCTCCGGCTTCATTCTGTCGGTGCTGATGTGCAAGGCCATGAACAGGTCCATCACGAATGTCTTATTCGGCGGATTTGGTGCGGTGATCGCAGAGGCCGGCTCGGCGAATGCGGGCGGAGTAATGCGCGAGATCTCGCTCGACGATGCAGCGATGCAACTCGCATTCGCGAATCGAGTGGTATTCGTTCCCGGCTACGGCCTGGCCACAGCCCAGGCGCAGCATGCTGTGCGCGAGTTGGCCGAGCTGCTCGAAGCCCGCGGCGTCACCGTGAAATACGCCATTCACCCGGTTGCGGGCCGCATGCCGGGACACATGAATGTGCTGCTCGCGGAAGCTAACGTTCCGTATTCCGCGCTCTACGAGATGGAGCAGATCAATCCGGAATTTCCCTCGACCGATGTGGCCGTGGTCATCGGCGCCAACGACGTGGTGAACCCCGATGCGCGCGATAATCCCAAATCGCTGATCGCAGGCATGCCAATCCTGGAAGTCGACCGCGCAAAGAGCGTGATCGTGTTGAAGCGCGGGCAGGGACGAGGCTTTTCCGGCCTCGAGAATCCGCTCTTCTTCAAACCCTGCACGACGATGCTTTACGGCGATGCCAAATCGAGTTTGAGCCACCTGGCACAGGCTGTTCAGCACGTATAAGCTTCGAACTTGTGCCACAAAAAATTGGCGGCAAAGGTTTCGCCTTTGCCGCCTCCCGTCGCTGGGTTGTCTTGAAGATGTTTCAGTACTGCGTGTCGCTCAAACTCACGGACTGACCTATGACCATTCATCATCGGTCACTCACGCTTACTGCAAAAGCTTGGTCACTTCCTGTTGCACGCTGTTGGCCTGCGCCAGCGCGGCGATGCCGGTTTGGCTCAGAATCTCATACTTCGACATGTTCGAAGTCGCCGAAGCGTAATCCGTCGCCTGCACCGCGTTCTGCGCCGAAACCACATTCTCCTGCTGCGTGCTGAGCACCTGGCTCACGGAATTCAGAGTGTTGATTTGGCCGCCGATGTAGCCGTCCAACGCCGCCGCATCGCTGATCGCCACGTTAATCTCGTTCAGGGCCACCACTGCGTCCGTCTGATTGAGCAGATCGGTTACGCTCAGGTTTTCGCCGGCCGCATCGGAGTAGCTGGTGGTCGCAATTTGGCCTGTGCCATTCGTGTCCGATGTAATGCCAGTGATCGCCGTACCTCCGCCCGTGCTGCTATCTGAAACGTTCCCCGTGATCCCGACAGTGTAATATTCGGAGAAATCCGCATTGGCCGCAGTGTTGACCGAAATTGCGTTGCCCGCATCTTTGGGCGCGCCCCCGAATGTCGTTGCCGAGTTTGGCGACGTGAACGTAATCGCCGTTTTAGCGGCATTGAGCGTGGCGGTAACTCCGAACTTGCCGGCGTTGATGTATGCCGCCAGGTTGGTAATGTTGTTGGTCGAACTGCCCGCACCAAGAGCAATGGTGTTCTGGCCAATCTGGAGGGTGCCGGTAAGTGCGTCGGCCGTGGCAGCTACAGTGAAAGTTCCCACCTGGGCATAATACGCGGTGTTCTGCGTCGGCAGGCCTGTCACCGGATCCGCCGTAGTTGTATCGGTGGCCGTAGCGGTGCTCGTCACGCTTGGAGTGTGGACCGTGTCTCCGGCCGCGGCTGTCTTGATTGTCAGGATCGTGCCCGTGGAATCCACGGAGGCCGAAATTCCAAGGGCGGGTGTCAAAGCGTCGAGGTTATTGATATCTGCCGCCAGGTTGGCAAGTGTGTCTGTGCTTCCGGGGGTGCCGAGAGCGATAGGCGCGCCTCCCACATCCACCCCATTGACGCCGACAACGGTGAGGGTGCCTCCTAATGTGTCGAGCCTGTTGTTGACTGTCAAAGTCTGAATGGTGGATCCAATTGTGGAAGCAGTACCCAGGCTCGCCAGCGTCGATAGAGTGGCAGCAGCAGCACTGGTTGGAGTGTCAGTGACGTTTGTGCCGGAGACGGTGATTGCGGAGTTGGCCGCCGACAACGTCAAGATCGTGCCAATTCCCTGCGAGCTGGTAGGTGCGGCATTGACCGAGGCCGTAACCCCGTAGCCGTCGGCGTTGATCGTCGACTCAAGATTGGCAAGGGTGTCGGTAGAATTCGCTGTGCCCAGTAGAATCGCATGGCTCTTGCCGTCCGAACCCACGATTGTCAGGGTGCCTGCCAACAAATCGCTGGTGGCCGCAACCGTGACGGTGCCCACCTCGCCCGCGCCGTTGGTGCCGGTCCCCACACCAGTTCCTGAAATCTCAATGCCGGTGTCCGAGCCCGTACCGAAGGATGTGCCATTGGCGGCTTCAGCCGTTGCCACAGCACTGGTTCCAGCTTGCGTTGCCGTGGCAAAGCTGGCATTCAATCCCAGCCCCGCGTTGTTGATGGCGCTGATCAATCCCTGGGCGGTATTCGAGTAGTTGGTGCCGGCGCCTGCGGTCACATTCGCGGTAGCGGTCACTGCCGAGCCGCCAGAACCCTTCGTCAGATAGCTGACGGCGATCGTGGTGGATGTCCCGCTCAGGCCATCCGTTGCCGCCGCAATGGTGCCGTTTTTCGACAGATCGATGAACGCGTTGTTTTGGCCGCCGCTGTAGGCCATGGCGCCCTCGGTGTCCCCCACGTTCGCTGACGACAGGGTACGAATGTACAAATTGTCTATCGATGAGCCCGCTGTCGAGGAGTCACCCGTATAAATAGCCACGGTATTTCCCGCGAATACAGATTGCTGGTTATACGTCGTCGTCGACCCGATGTTATTCACTTCGGCAAGGATCGACTGGTACTCCTGATTGGCCGCCGCCCCTTGCGTACTGTTTAGGGTGCCGTTCGAGGCTTCGGTAGCCAGCGTTACGGCACGGTTGAGCAGGTTTGTGACTTGCGAGAGAGCGCCATCGGCCACATCCAGAAGCCCGACGCCCTCTGTGGCGTTGGTTTCAGACTGGGTGAGAGC
>JBEKRU010000143.1:0-13306 GCA_049518435.1 Occallatibacter sp.
AGGTTCACGGCGACGGTGGTTTTGCCGACGCCGCCTTTGCCGGAACCGACTGCAACAATCTTGGACACGCCGGGCAATGCAACCGGCGAAGGCATGGCGGGTGAATGGGCCATTGTGCTTTGGTACTCCTTCTAAGAGACCGCAATGCAAAAAATCCAGCGCGTGGAATGCTTTTGTCCCGGGTTGCGGGAGACAACTCCGCTGCGCGGTCTTAATCAAATCTTACAGGAGACCGGGGTTGGTGGTTCCCAGATTGGTGCCGGCATTTCCCATCGGCTTCAGGGCCTGCGGCACTTCGACTCCCATGACGCCGGCGAGGAGGGTGTGGATGTGGCGCACGCCTTCCGTCAAAGCAGCCGGGCCGGGTTGCAGAATCAGGCTCGACTGGATTTCGTAGACGTGCCGGTTGCGCACCGCAGTCACAGTCTGCCAGCCTGGGCGGGAAACAATTTCCTCCATGTTGACTTTCATTCCGCACCATGAGGCGAGAATCACTTCGGGGTCGCGGGCTGCGACGGCTGCGGGATCCACGACGCGGTCCCTGGACTTGCCGCATGCGCGAAGCTCAGGGAAGAGGACCTCGCCGCCTGCGATCTCGATGAGTTCCTCGACCCAGGCGATTCCGCTGATGAGCGGGTCTTTCCACTCCTCGAAAAAGACGCGAGGGCGGCGCGGAAATCTTCGAGCGGAGCGCTTGATTTCGGCCAGCTCGCCAAGCAGGCGCTCCATCAGCGCCAGTCCGTCGGCTGACTTTCCGACGAGCCGCGAGAGAGCGGCGATCATTTCGAGAATCTCGCGGATGCTGCGCTGGTTGAAGTTCATCACGGTAAGTCCGCGCAGAACCAGTTCCCGCGTGATGTCGGCCTGCACGTCGGAGAAGGTCAGGACCAGGTCCGGCTTCAGTTCGAGGATGGCATCGATGTTGGCGCTCGAGAACGCGGAGATGCGCGGCTTCAATCGCGCTTCCGGCGGACGAACGGTAAATCCGGAGACGCCGGCGATGCGATCCTGTTCGCCAAGCAGGTAGAGGGTTTCGGTGGTTTCATCGCTCAGGCAGACGATGCGGCGCGGGAAACCGGAATGCGTCGGCAGGTCAGGCGGGAAGGTCATAGATCCGTTAGGATGCGGTTGTTTCCACAGCAGCAACACTTAGAGTTTCCAGTTGTGCCTGCTTGCGGCGGGCGGCTTCGGCCTCGCGATGTTCGCGGCGCCGCTGCGCTCCCTCATAGCGCCGAAGCTGGTTCGGTGACTCGGGAATGACTGCCGGGACTTTCAGGCGCCGGCCTTCCTTGTCGATGGCGACGAACACCAGGTAGGCGCTGGCGACGTGGCTAATGGTGGAGGTGAGAGTGTTCTCGGCCCACACTTTCACTCCCACTTCCATGGATGTGGAAAAGGCGCGATTGACGCTCGACTTCAGGGTGAGCAAGTCGCCGAGGTGCACCGGCCGGATGAAGTCGATGTGATCCATTGCGGCGGTCACAACATGCGTACGCGAATGGCGGTAGGCGGCCATGGCGCCGGTGATATCGATAAAGTGCATCAGGCGTCCGCCGAGCAGGTTTCCCAGGGTGTTGGTGTCGTTTGGCAGGATGATCTCTGTCATTTCCGACTGAGAACTGGCCACGGTTCGGGCGGGCGGGCTTGCAGGGGTGGAGCTCATTGCGTCCTCAATTCCTGTCGATCGGTCCCTGACGGAGGCGGCTGAAGTCCAGCTACAATGGAAAAGGCGGGGCCGCTGAGGTCAGGTGTTCTTTTCCAGTTTCGGCAATCGCGCCCAATTACGCAAATCTCCCCCACCAGCCGCGCTGCCGGAAGCGAGCGGAGTGGAAACTAGTAGGATGGAAGCGAGCAGGATGGAAGCGAGCAGGATGGAAGCGAGCAGGATGGACAAGATCGCAGGACTCAAAGAGATTCTCGCTCTGGACCCGAAGAACAGCTTTGCCCGCTATGGAATCGCCATGGAATTGGCCAAGCGCGGCGATGCGGCCGCGGCGGTGAGCGAATTTGACACACTGCTGGCTCTGGATCCTGACTACACGGCCGGGTACTTCATGGCTGCGCAGACTCTGACCACCGCCGGGCGCACGGCAGAGGCGATTGAGCGCCTGAAGGCAGGCATCAGCTGCGCAGCGAGAAGCGGTAACACCCATGCGCTCAGCGAGATGCAGGGGATGCTGGATGAGCTGGATCGCTAGCCCGACATTGTCGCTTAGCGGACGGTGTAAATTTTTCCGAAGAAACGGCCCGGATTGTGGAACATAACGTCATCTTTTTTGACAACTCGCGCATCTATACTTTCAACATGGCGAAATATTCGATTGTCGTTCCTTTTCATAACGAAGAAGAGAACGTCACGGCTCTCTATGCTCGCCTGAAACAAGTGATGGAGCAGGTGGGTGACTCCTTCGAATTGGTGCTTGTGGATGACGGCTCAAACGACCGCACCTACAAGCTGATGGAAGAGATTGCCGCGGTGGACAGCCGGGTGCTGGTGGTGAAGCTGCGCCGTAACTTCGGCCAGACGTCGGCGCTTGCAGCGGGCTTTGATCATGCTTCGGGTGAGTTCATTCTGGCCATGGACGGCGACCTGCAGCACGACCCGAACGACATTCCCGGCTTCCTTGAGAAGCTGGAAGAAGGCTACGATGTGGTCTCCGGATGGCGCAAGGAGCGGATCGATAACTTCATCATGCGCCGCATTCCTTCGCGCTGCGCCAACTGGCTGATGGCGAAGTTGTCCGGCGTTGACATCCACGACTTTGGCACGACCTTCAAGGCCTACCGCCGCGAAGTGATCCAGAATATTCCGCTGTATGGCGAGATGCACCGCTTCATTCCTGCGCTAGCAAGCTGGTATGGCGCATCCATCTGCGAAATTCCCATTCACAACGTGAATCGCGAGCGCGGCAAGAGCCATTACGGCATTGGCCGCACTTTCCGCGTCTTCTTTGACCTGCTTACCATCCGCTTCCTGCTGAAGTACATGAGCCGGCCGCTGCATTTCTTCGGCGGCTTCGGTGTGATGAGCATGCTGGTTGGCAGCGTGATTTCGGCCTATCTGCTGGCGCTCAAAGTGCTCAATACTCACCAGAATGTGATGGATCAGCACGGGCCGATGTTCGTCATTGGTGGAGTGCTGATTGTCGCGGGCATTCAAATGGTCGCCATCGGTCTTCTTGGTGAATTGGCGGTGCGCCATTACCACACCAGTCAACATCCCGCCCCGTATGCCGTGGACCGGATTGTCCGGCTGGCTTCGCCGGAAGAGCAAAGCTTGCTTTCCGACAGGGACTGAAAAAAGCAGGGAATAGGGATCAGGGATCAGGGAACAGGGAATAGAAGGCCCCGCCCGGACATAGTCCGAGCGGGGCTTGGTGTTTTGTGGTGCGAATTGCGGAATGCGGTCCGTGGACAACCCGGTGGAATAAGTTGCTCGGTTTCTGTTGCGCTTGCAGTGGCCGGGCCTCAGGGTGCATTCTTGCCGTGAGATGAAAGCAATTCAGATTCACGAGACGGGCGGGCCAGAAGCTCTGAAGATGGCGGATTTGGCCATTCCAGAGCCGGGTCCAGGTCAGGTGTTGATCCGCGTGGAAGCTATCGGGGTCAACTTCATCGAGATCTACTTCCGCAAGGGTGTTTACAAGGCGTCTCTTCCGTTCACTCCGGGCAGCGAGGCCGCAGGTACGGTGGAGGAATTGGGTCCAGGCGTGACGGGCTTCAAGGCCGGCGAGGCGGTGGCATCGGTCAGTGTACTGGGCAGCTACGCGGAGTACGCGCTTGTTCCCGCGGCATCCCTTGTGAGAGTGCCGGACGGCGTGACCATGGAGCAGGCTGCCGCTGCCATGCTGCAGGGCATGACGGCGCACTATCTTTCACACTCCACCTTTCCTTTGAAGGGAGGAGATACGGCGCTGGTGCATGCAGGGGCCGGTGGCGTGGGCTTGCTGCTGACGCAGATGGCGGCACGCATCGGCGCGCGGGTGATCACCACGGTTTCAACAGAGGCCAAGGCTGAGCTCTCGCGCGAGGCTGGCGCTTCCGATGTGATTTTGTACACCGAGCAGGATTTTGAGACAGAGGTGAAGCGGCTTACGGGCGGCAAAGGCGTGGACGTGGTGTACGACTCGGTGGGCAAGACCACCTTTGAGAAGAGCCTGAACTGCCTGCGTCCGCGTGGGCTGCTGGCGCTGTTTGGCGCATCCAGCGGGCCGGTTCCGCCGTTCGATTTGATTCAACTCAGCGGCAAGGGATCGCTGTTTGTCACGCGGCCAACGCTGTGGCACTACATTGCAACGCGGGCGGAGTTGGAGCAGCGCGCGGGCGATGTGCTGGGCTGGGCTGCAAAAGGCGAGCTGAAGCTGCGGGCTGAAGTCGTGTATCCGCTGGCAGAGGCGGCACAGGCGCAGATCGACCTGGAAGGGCGGAAGACGACGGGGAAGGTGCTGCTGGAGCCTTAGAAGCAGGGAGTAGGGAGTAGGGAACAGGGAATAGGGAACGCGGCGCGGTGTTTGCCAACTATGGAATTTGCACGTGCGATTTGATAAGACAATGAAAAAGATTTCGATAGGGCCTCAGGATCGGGTGTTTGTTCTCACGGGCGCGGGGATCAGCGCGGAGAGCGGGCTGCCTACCTTTCGCGCTTCGGATGGGCTTTGGGCGGGGCACTCGATTGAAGATGTGTGCACGCCGGAGGCCTGGGAGAGCAATCCGGAGTTAGTGTGGAAGTTCTACTCCGAGCGGCGGGCGCAGGGCGCGAAGGCCTTTCCGAACCCCGCGCACGTCGCGCTCGCAGACCTCGAAGAGCGGCTGGATGGGCGGTTCTTCCTGTGCACGCAAAATGTGGACGATTTACATGAGCGTGCGGGGTCATTGCGCATGGTGCATATGCACGGGGAGTTGGCCAAGGCCCGCTGCGAGCGGGAGTGTGGCCGGCCGCCGGTTGACGATCGTGCGATTTACGGGAGCCTGAGCGAGGTGGGCCGCTGCGTTTGCGGCGGAAGGATGCGCCCACACATCGTTTTCTTCGGCGAGATTCCAATGGAGATGGATCGCATTGAGGACGAGATTCAGAAGGCGACGCTGATGGTGGTGGTGGGCACTTCGGGTTCGGTCTATCCAGCGGCGAATTTTGTGCGCTGGGCTCGGGCTGCCGGCGCGCGGACCGTGTACATTGGGCCGGAGCCGCCGCTGAACGCCAGCGCGTTTACGCACGTGGTGGAGGGCAAGGCTGGGAAGGTGTTGCCGGGACTGTTTTCGGTCGGGCGGAGTTAGCGGCTCTGGCGGAGTTAGCGCTTGCTCGACTTGATGAATTCCGTGCGGCGGAAGCGCAGGCCGGTCCAGTCTTCGTCGATGGCGATGGAGCGGACGGTGTCAAAGCCGGCGGCTTTCAGGACGGTCCAGCCGGTGTCGCGATTGAAATCGCATTTGTATTTCTTCGAAGTTCCCTTCGGATAGGCGAACCATACCGCCGCGTCACCCTTGGCGCGGGCTGCGATTTTAGGCGCGAGCGCGTCGACCTCGCTCTGCTTGGTGACGAAGGCAAGAGAGAAACGAATCTCCGGCAGCGATTTGATGTCGCGATGGATGTGCAGGACGGGCAGTTGGGAAAGCTCCTTCTCGAAGCTTTCCGGGGCCTGCAGCACGAGGATTTCGTTGTGGTCTTTGAGTTGAAGTTTGTCGAAGAGGGTCGCCATGGGTTCTGATGATAGCTCGTTTTGAGAAATAATCTGCAAAGTTCAAAAATGAAAGCGATAGCGCAGCTCGCCGGAGATCATGCGGGGATCGTTCCAGTGGAAGCCGCCGATGGTGACGGAGTTGTCCTGGAGCACGCGGTGGTTGGTGACATTGACGGCGGTGACGGAGAACTTCCAGTTCTCGCCGATTGCGTGGCCTGCGGATGAATCGAACGTGGTGTGAACGGGGAGATAGGGACCGTTGTAGGGGCCTTGATTGGCGCCGGCGAGACCGTTGGAAAAGCCTGAGCCATAGTAGACATTGGTGGAGAACCAGGTGCGCATGGGCAGCTTCGCCGTGAAGCCGGTGTTGAGTGTTTCGCGCTGGTCGTGGTCAACGGGAGTGTAGTTGAATCCAAGGTCGCAGGCCGGGTCTCCCACGATGCTGCACGTAAAGCCGCCAATGATATTGCCCCGCTGCTCGGCGATCTGGTTGGAATAAGTCACATGGAATTGCCCGAGGCGCGCCAGCTCAGGGGAACGTAGAGTCATCTCCCAGGCGCGCACCAGCGCACCATCCACGGCGATGGGGAAGTACATGTTCGATTCGCCGAGGTTGGCGTGATCGAGGAAGTTATTGACGCGATTCTTGAACGTGTCCACGTCGAGGAACCAACCCTTGTATGGAATTTGTAAGCCGAATTGGTGCTCCTCGTCGCGCTCGGAGGGAAGGGGCGTGAAGGTGTTCTCGCCAGCGGGTTGCTGACTTGCGTAATTGAGCACCGAACTGGAGACAGTTTCAAGCGGCGCGGGCTGGAAGGAGTGTCCGTAGAAACCGCGGAAAACCCAATGCAGCCTCGGAATCTCGACGGTCGCGCCGATGCGGGGATAGGCCGCCGACTCGTTCAATCCAGCGTGGTAACTGGTGAAGCGCATGCCGCCGAGCAGGGTGACGTACTGGCCAAGGCGGAGGTGGTCCGAGATATAGCTCTCAATGAGTGCGGCGTCGGCGTTGCCGGAGTTGGGGCCGTAGGCTGTGCTCGGGGAGGTTGTGTTGTCAACCACGCCGAACAGGTCTTTCTCCGACTGGTAGAAAGCGTAAATGCCGCCGGAAAAATTGTTGGGGCCGGTATCGACATGCACATCCCCCTGTCCACCTACATAATTCGACCCCTGGTGCCAGGTGGTCGCAGCGGGATTATCGGTGGCTGGTGAATCGTAGTTGGCCTGATTCTCGTGATAGAAGGGCGCGAATGAAAACAGCGCCTTCGGTGAAAGCGTGTGCACCCAGTTGGCCAGGACAAACGTGTCGCGCTCGGTTTGGCCGTCGCGGAGGCCGTAGGAGACGTAGTAGGGATTGCCGCCGGGCGGCGTTTCCTGCTCCCAGTCATTGGGGTTGGGATCGTATGGAACTTGAAAGTAGTCTTCGCGAAACTGGGCATTGAGGCGGAGCTGATCTTTCGGCGTCTGGTTGCGGATGAGGGAAACAAAGCCGCTCTCGGAGTTGGTTGCATCGTGGTAAATGCCCGCGACGGGAGGAGCGAGGCCGTAATTGGATCGTCCGCCGGTCAGGCTCGCGTACCAGGCGGTGGCGGAGGAGTGGTCGCCGAGCGAGAGTTGAGTTTCGCCGGTATAGAGATTGCCTGCGGAGAGAAGGAGTTCGCCTTCGCGGCTGCGCTCAAATCCGTTACGGGGCAAAACGTTGAATACGCCGTAGGTGCGGTCGCCGATATCGGAGGCATAGCTGCCGCGCTGGGTTTCGATGGCGTCGATGTCTTTGGGGTCGATCTGCGGTCCGACATTCGAGGCGATCTTGGTGTTGGGGATGGCGACTCCATCAATCAGCCAACTGGTCTGGTGGCCGCCGCGCATATGCAGCATGTCGTGCGTCATGTAGGCGCCGGGAACGTAGTCCGTGATCATCTCCATGCCGATGGTCCGATCCGCGCCGGGAGTGTTTTCGATATCGGCCCGGGTGATCAGCGTTGTGGGCGTGACGGAATCGGTTGCAGAGGGAGAGGACTCCAGTCCGTTCACAACCACCGTCTGCGTGGATGCGGCGAGCGGCAACGGAATATGGAACAGAGGATTCGTGCCCGACGCGAGAGTGAGTTGCTGTTCGACGGTAGCGAAGCCGGGGGCGGAGATCTTGAGTGTGTAAACGCCAATCGGCGCCTGCGCGAATTCGAAGTCTCCTTCGGAACTCGTTTTAGTAGTCAACAAGAACTGAGAGTTGGCGGCCTGCAGGGCGACGTTCGCGCCTGCAATCGGCCGGTGTTGCGGATCATGGACAACCCCATGCACCGTGGCAAACACAGTGGCGAAGGCAGGGACGGACGCAATAGCTAGCAATGTCGCGACAAGAGCAATCAGGTAACGCATAAGGGGATGGGCCTCCGCGAGCGGCGCGGCGCGAGGCCGGCCAACCCAGCAAGACAGCAAACGTGGACACTGCCTCACACGGGAGACAGTATGTTGAGTGGAGCTCTCAGGCGGGGGATGAGGCGGGAGGTCCGCGGTTTGCGCGGGTGCGGATCTGGCTGATGCGCGCGGCGGCGCGTCCGGCTGCGGGCGAGTGCGGTTCCGCGATCAGAGTCGGGAGACTTGACTGCGTGGAAGCCATCGCCAGAACTGTCGAATTGGGTGCAACCGTGTAGCCCGGGAAATAGGGGCAGGTTGCGGGCGCCTTGATGTTGACCGAACTGGGATCTGCCGCGCTGAGCAGGATTGCCATTTGGTCGGCAAGTTGCGACGACATTGCGCAGTGATGGGTTCCGTGACGGCGGCAGCAGGCGGGCAGACGCGATTCATCGCTGGCGGAAAGGGTAACCGCCAGCGGCCCCAGGCCAAAAAACAGAATCAAGAGGATGGAAAGCGCCCGCCGCATCTTCGATTCATGCTACACGAGTCTCGTGAATCCGACGACTGGGCTGCGTGTGCGCCGCAATTGGCACGGGCGGCGGAGGACACAGGCGTGCGAAAGATGGGCTGCGGTCGGGTATCATCGGGGTATTCAGTTTTCGATGGAATTCCAAGAGGGAGACCCCGGTGTCTGAAGTGAATTTGTCCGTGCTGCCGCAAGAGGATGCGCCCGAGTCCCGCCGATCGCCCCAGCGACGAGGACCTGTCGCCGGGGACCCCGCTCCATCACCCCAGCGACGAGGACCTGTCGCCGGGGACCCCGCCCTATCACCCCAGCGACGAGGACCTGTCGCCGGGGACCCCGGCCCACAGCGGCCTTTGCGGATCGCTCTTTTTGGCTTTGGAACTGTCGGAAGTTCCGTGGCGCGGATCCTGGTGGATTCTAAGCCTGAGGGACTTGAGCTGACGCACGTTTTCAACCGCGGCGTGGCGCGCAAGCGCGTGGATTGGGCTCCGGAGAGCGTGGTGTGGAGCGAGGACGCTGATGCGGTGTTGGCGTCCGATGTGGACGTTGTGGTGGAGTTGGCGGGGGGGCTTGACCCGGCCGGTGGTTGGGTGCGACGGGCGCTGGATGCGGGCAAGAGCGTGGTGACGGCGAACAAAAAGCTGATCGCCTTCCATGGCGTGGAGCTGGAGCGGCTGGCAGCGGCCAGGGGCGGGCACCTGAAGTATGGCGCCGCGGTGGCGGGTGGGATTCCGGTGATTCCGGGGCTGGAACAGGGTTTGTCCGGAGATCGGATTGAGCGGATCGAAGGCATTCTGAACGGGACGTGCAACTTCATTCTGAGCAAGATGGAGGCCGGCGCGGAGTACGCGCAGGTGCTGGCCGAAGCGCAGAAGCTGGGATATGCGGAGGCTGATCCGACCGAGGATGTGGGCGGATTCGATGCGCGGGCCAAACTTTCCATTCTCATGCGGCTGGCATTGCGCGTTGAGGTGAATCCGGAAGAGATTGTGCCGCGACCGATTACAACAATTACCGCTGTCGACTTCAGTTATGCGCGGGACCTGGGCTGCACCATACGGCAGATTGCGCGCGCGGACCGGGCAGGCGGGCAAGTGGCGGCAACGGTTGGGCCGATGCTTGTGGATCAGCGCTCGCCTCTTGCGTGGTCGCGCGGCACTGAGAATATGGTGATTGCCACCGGCCATTACGGCGGAGATGTAGTTTTCTCCGGCCACGGCGCAGGGGGCAATCCGACTGCCGTCGCCGTGGTCAGCGACCTGCTGGCACTTGCTCACGGATCGCGTCGCGTCGAGGTGCCGTCAGAGCCCGCGGCCGTGAGCGGTGAATTCGAAGTTCCCCATTACATCCGCTTCCTGGTGAAGGATCGGCCGGGTATCGTAGCCGAGATTACCGGGGCTCTTGCCAGGGAACACATCAACATCCGCGCCATTGTGCAGAAACCCGGCTATCCGGCCGAAGCGCTGCCGTTTGTGGTCACCGTAGAGCCGTGCAAGGCGTCCGCGTTGCAAAAGGCGATTGGCGCGATGCGGACCATGGATTGTTTCCTCGTGGAACCGCTGGATTTGCAGATGCTGGAGTAACGAAGAGCAGGGAATAGGGAACAGGGAATAGAAATACTGAACGTGGATTGCGATTTGCACTGGAGGCGGAGCGATGATCGGCACCAATTACAAGTGTGAGATTTGCGGGACGGAGAGCGAGAATCCAGTCAAGTGGATCGTGATCCATTGCAACAATGCGCAGCTTACGGTTTTTAAATGGACGAAGGAAGCCGCCGACGCTCCCCACGCGCGGCACTACTGCGGCGAGGCCCACGCGCAAGTCTACATCAGCCGGTGGTTTGAATCGTTCTGCGGGTGAGAAAAACAGTTATCAGTGATCAGTTGTCAGTGGTCAGGGAACAAGAGCATCAGGAGCGCGCGGGGCCGGTTGATTCGCGGACTACCAGTTCCGGCGCCATGACGATTTCGGCGGGAAATGCGCTCTCGCGGTTGGCGATCCGAGCCAGCAGAATCTGCGCGCCGTGCTTGCCCATTTCGAGCAGCGGCTGGGAGACAGTGGTGAGCGACGGCGTCGAGTAGGCGGCTGACTGGATGTCGTCGAATCCGACGACGGATACGTCTCCGGGAACGTTGAGGCCGGCGTCTTTGAGGGCGCGGATTGCGCCGATGGCGGAGATGTCGTTGAAGCAAAACACGGCGGTAAAATCGCGGGTGCGCTCGAGAAGGGCCTGCATGGGCTTGAAGCCGATTTCAGGCGCCATGGGGTGGTAACCGTCTTTCATTGACCAGCCGGCGGAATCGATGCGGGTAACGAGACTCGAGTCGATTTTGAGATGGAGCTGTTGGGCGATCTGCTGAATGCTCTCCCAGCGAAACTCGGAGTCGGGGATGGCGCGCGGGCCGCGCATGAAGGCGATGCGGCGGTGTCCGAGCTGATAGAGATGGAGCAGCGCCTGTTCGACCGCGAGATGGTGATCGAGGACAATGTTGGTTACGTTTTCACCGGCGCTGTGCGCGGAGATGGCGACGACAGGGACTGTGACGTCAATGTGGTCCGCGGGAGTGTTGAGCAGAAGAAGGCCATCGACCGCGCGCTCGACCAGCATTTTGGGATAGCGCTCGATGAGCTGAGGTTTCCAATCATGGCAGGCAGTGAAGAAGAAGTAGTGGGCGCTGGTGAGCTCCTGAACAACGCCGCTCATGACGCGGGTGAAGTAGCCCTCGCTCAGGTCGGGCGCCAGCACGCCCACGCTCATGGAGCGGCTTTGGCGCAGGGAACGCGCGAAGTAATTGGGGCGGTAATTGAGGCGCTCTGCGGCTTCGGTAACTCGGTCGCGGGTTTCCTGGGGAATGGATTTCGCGGAGGGCGAGTTATTCAGGACAAGGGAAACCGTGGTCTGAGATAGCTCGAGGTGCTCGGCGAGCATGCGGAGATTGACGTGCCCCGGTGGCGTAGAAAGCTTTCCCTTTGCCATGTTGGAGTTGTAACACGTTTTCTCCCCTGAGGAACAATGTTTCCTATGAAGTGAATCGATTTGTCTACGGGTTTGGCGGATTGGACAGTAACATACGTGCCCGGGCCGTAGGACCTGAGATACCTGAGCATAATCCGACTATCGAACGATGGCCGCGTTCAGTGTTACGGAGTTATCGGGGCAGAGGCGGTGTCGACGTGATTGAGGCCGGGATGGAGCGGCCATTGTTTGCTGTTGAAGTGGAAGGCGCCAGTGAGTTTGCCGGGCAGGGTGATGGTGGCGTCAAGTCCGGCGCCCTTGCGTTCATATTTCACTTCGATGGCGCCTTGGGGATGCGGAAAGCTGGCGGTGAGCGAGGGCAGGTCGCCGAGGTGCGGCGCGACGCGGACGGTGGCGAAGCCGGGACTGGCCGGCTCGATTCCGGCAACGAGGGTGAGCAGGTCGTAGATGGGATGGGCGCTCCAGGCGTGGGAGTCGGAGCGAGTGGGGGCCGGGGTTTCAGGCCAGGTGCTGAAGTGAAGCGGGAGCAGCTTGCGCCAGGGGTCAATGGAAGCAAGATACTGGTCTGCCATGCCGGCGTGATCGAGTGCGCGGGCAAGGTAGAAACGGAAATAGTAGGAGGCGCTCAGGACGCCGTCGGGCGTGGTGCCGGGTTCGATGGCCAGCATTTGCTTGAGGACCGCAGGTTGGTCGGGTTTGGGGATCACGTCATAAAGGACGCCGAGGATGTTCGCCTGCTGCGAGAAAACTTTCTGGTCGGGATTGTCGGCAATCAGGCCGCGGGATGAGGACCAGCATTTGTTATAGAGGTCGGTGCGAACATGGGCGGCTCGGGATTGGTAGCGGGTTGCGAGGAGCGGGTCGCCAAGCGCGGCTTCGAGGCCCGCCGCGTCGTTGAGTGCGCCGAGGTACTCAAGCGTTGTGATGCAGGACTCGCCGTTGGCGTCGTAGGTGGGTGTTTCGCCTTGGTTGACCCAGTCGATGAAGCTCCACCAGGGGAGTTTGCGCAGCAGGCCGTCGGGTGCTTCGTAACGAGAAAACCAATCGAGGATGGTGCGAGTCCCGGGAACGAGTGTGCGGACGAACTCGGGGTCGGGTCGATACATCCAGTAGTCGTGAAGCATGCCAACGTAGAGCAGGGAAAACGTAGGGATGGATTGCGGCAGGGAACTGGGATAGCGGCTGCGGGTGATGCCGTCGGGAATGCGCGAGGCGTCAAAGGCCAGCAGGGCCTGGCGGGCGAGGCGGTCGTCTCCGGCGACAGTGTAGGAGATGAGGGCCTGGATGCGGGTGTCGCCTACGTACTGGAGCTGCTCGTAGTAGGGCGTGTCCATGTAGGTTTCATGGGCATCGTCGCGGGCGGTGCGCCAGCTAATGTCCCAGATTTTGGTCAGGTCGGGGTCGGGGGACTTGAAGGTGGCTAGCTCTTTGAAGGGATAGGCGGTGAATTGCGCGGTGAGAGATTCAAGGGTCAGGGGCTCGTCGCCGGTGGTGATGTCGAGATCGAGATAACGCCAGGTACGCCACCAGAGGGGCTCGAAAACGCGATGCTGGCCGCCGTCGGGGAGGAAGCTGTCTGTTAGACCGAGGGCTGTGCGGTTGGCGACTTCGTCGCGGTCGCCTTTGTGCAGGTCTTTGTCGTAGAGGGCTTCGGCGTAGGTGAGGACGATTTTGGAGCCTTTTCCGCCGGAGACGGTGAGTTGAGGGTAGGCGGTGGCCAGGGTCTTGCGGTCGAGGAGAATGTCGATGTTGGTATGCGCAGGG
>JBEKRU010000144.1:0-13213 GCA_049518435.1 Occallatibacter sp.
CATGAGCGTGAGGGCCCTTTATCCCGGTACGTTTGACCCGCCGACGAACGGACACGTCGACCTGATTCAGCGCGGGGCGAAGCTGTTTGAGCACCTGACGGTGGGCATCCTGAAGAACCCGGTGAAGAATCCACTATTCACGGTGGAGGAGCGGGTGGAGATGCTTTCCGAGGCGACCAAGGCCCTGGGGAACGTTTCGGTGGCGACGTTCGACGGGCTGATGGTGGATTTCGCGCGGCAACTGGGGGCGACGGCGGTGCTGCGTGGGATACGCGCCATCTCCGACTACGAACACGAGTTTCAGATGGCGCTGATGAACCGGCGTCTGGCCCCGGAGATTGAGACAGTTTTTCTGCAGCCGGCGGGGCGATACTCGTTTATCAGTTCGCGGATGCTGAAGGAAGTATTCAGCTTTGGCGGGGATGTGACGGGGCTGGTGCCGCCGAATGTGCTGAAGCGGCTGCGCGGGCGGATGAGTAAAAGCTAGGGAACAGGGATCAGGGAACAGGGATCAGGGAAAGAGCCTGCAACGCACCGGAAGAATTGGCTGGTGCGTTTTTTTTTGACGGATCATTGTAGTGTATGTACATTTATGAATGTATATCGAAGTGGTGGCGCGATGAAACCTACGGAACAAACCAAACGGCATGTGATTGCGAAGTATGTGGAGCCCGCGCGATCGAAGGGCGAGAAGACCATTCAAGTCAGAGTGGGAAATGTCCAAAAGGAGTTGGGCTGGACAAATCGGACTCCCTCTGTTTTTTCGACGCTGATGTCGAAGGAATTCCAGCAGGAAGCCGGCGTGGCATTGATTGAACGGATTGGTGGTCCCCGGTCCGGTGGCCCGAGCACAACCTGGCAGTTTGTTTACCGGTTGCTGGAGGAGGGCGGCCGGGACGAGCGGTCCGCGAAAGCGGAGCCGAAGAGGGCCGGACTCCTGTCTCTTTATGGGATCTGTTCCGAAGGTTTCGCGGCGCTCGGCGGGGGCGAAGAGTTTCTGCGCCGAGAGCGGAACTGGGGCGCGGACGCCTGGGACAGATATGAGGCTGAGAAGCGGACGCGGGAGAACCCTGAGGCGGCCGAGTGAGCCGGGTGTATTGGGATTCGATGCTGTTTATCTATCTGCTGGAAGGGAATCCGGTGTTCGGCGCGCAGGTTTTGCTGATGTATCAAGCCATGATGCGGCGCAACGACATCTTATGCACTGGCGTCTTCACAGTGGGTGAAGTGCTCACCGGGCCGCGCAAGGCCGGTGACGCCAAGGGCGTTCAGGCCATCCAGAAGTTTTTTGCCGGCAAGGAGGTAGAAATCTTGCCGTTCGACATGGAAGTTGCGGACAGATACAGCCAGCTTCGCGCCCAGGGAAACGTCAGCCAACCGGATGCGATTCATTTGGCCACGGCAGCAGTTGCCGGGGTTGAGTTGTTTGTGACCAACGACAAAAAGCTTCGGACCCTGCTTGTTCCGGGAATCAAGTTCTTCGCGGACTTGGACGGCAAGCTGTATTGAACTTCGATTTCCATGGAGCTCCTGGGCTATTACGGTGATTGGCTGGGCGGTACTCGTTTATCAGCTCGCGGATGCTGAAGGAGGTGTTCAGCTTTGGCGGGGATGTGACGGGGCTGGTGCCCCCGAATGTGCTGAAACGGTTGCGGGGGCGAATGAGCAAGAGCCAGGGATCAGGGATCAGGGAATAGATCCATACCGCATCGCCCATGACTTTGGTCACTCGCACCTGAACACCCGGCTGTTTTTATCCGATATTGAACCTGAGGGCCATTGCATGCAGTGGAAGTCTCGCTCCAGCCTGGACGGGGCCTTCGATGATCATGCACAGGGTTTACCGGACAGGCCGTTACGAAGTTCGCGCCCAGAGTCACCTAAGCGGCTCTGCATCTGCGTGGCGAGGATTCGGAAGGTCTGCTTGAGATCACGATGCATCGGATAAACGACGTTGACACATCATCGAGTTCTCAGGCTCGCAGCGCGCTGCTGACGGCTGCGATTCTTTCTTCCGCGGGGTCAGGAATCGGCGTGTCCGCAATTGCGACGGGCGCAGTGAGCGGCCCAGAGACTGTATTGGTGGTTGCCGGCGGCATCTACGGAGTGGCGACCATGGCTGGGCTGCTGGCATGGCGGCGGCTCTCGGTGCAGAAGATGGCCGCTGTTTCCGTGACATTTTATACGGCCTATCTTTGTGCCGGCATTCTGGTTGCGGTGCTGGGTAGCGGGAATCACGAGAACCTTTTTGTCTATCTGGCATGGTTTTTCACGCTGCTTGTTTTCAATAAGCTGGTCAACGTGCCTTCGGTGGGGCGGTTCCTCTCCAGATTCATACTGGCTGCGCCATTGGTCGTTGTATGCTGCCTGTTTCAAAAGCTTATGGTGCTCTTCGCCATCCAAGCCGTCTATGTGGTGGCAGGAGTTTGTGTTGGTTATCTCTGCTTTGGCCTGATGTTGGACGCCGTCACCGCGTACCGGGAGACGTTCATTGTGGAGCGGGAGCGGGCGGAGTCATTGAAGATTCAATCGGAGGTTCTGGAGAGCATTTCCGACTGCTTCATCTCGCTCGATTCCCAATTTCGACTGGTTTACCTGAATGATGCGGCTTGCACGGAATTTGCAGTGGAACGACAGGCGGCTCTGCATTGCACCATCCTCGAGGTAGCTCCGGGATTCTTTTGCGAATCGATGTTGGCTGGTCTGCGCGCGGCGTCGGATCAGTCTTCTGCCACCGCGTTTGAAGCTCAGAACGGGAAGAACGTGTGGTATGAGATTCGATGTTTCCCACGGCGAGGCCGCCTGTCGATTTACTTCAGGAACATCACGGAATCCGTCCTGTCGCGGCAACAGCTTGAGGCGGCCCACGACCGGTTGCGAGAGCAGTCAGAGCTTCTGGACAAGGCGCAGGATGCAATTTTCGTTCAGGACATGGAGAGCCGCATTCTCTACTGGAACCAGGGGGCGGAACGTGTTTTTGGGTGGAGGGCGGAGGAAGTGATGGGACTGCCTGTGGGGAAAGTGTTTCAAACCTCGGCGATCGAGGTGCGACATGCGTTCCTGTCCGTCGTGGAGCAGGGAGAGTGGACCGGTGAACTCGCAAAGAAACACAGGGACGGCAGAGACCTGATTGTCGCGAGCCGATGCACGCTGGTGCGGAGCAGCGATGGTTCTCCGCATTCCATTCTGGCGATCAACACGGACGTTACAGACCAGAAAGCGGCGGACGAGAGAATCTACAATCTTGCATTCCATGATGTTCTCACCGGTTTGCCGAACCGGGCGCTGTTGCGCGAACTGCTGGAGAAAGCGTTGGTGGTGTCGGAGCGCGGGGAGAACTGGGGGGCGCTGTTACTGATTGATCTGGACGACTTCAAGACTCTCAATGATACTTCCGGCCATGACGTGGGCGACCGGCTTTTGCAGGAAGTTGCGAGGCGGTTGAGTGCCTGCATCCATGGACGCGGGACCGCGGCACGGCTGGGCGGAGACGAGTTTGTGGTGTTGCTGGAGGGCTTGAGTCGGAATGGCGAAAATGCGATCGACGAAGCGAAGTCGATTGGAGATGCGATCGTCCGCGCGTGCCGGCGGCCTTACCTCTTGCTGCATCAGGGATATGAAGGCACGGCAAGCGTCGGAGTCGCAATTTTTCGAGGCGCGGAGGCCAGGGCCGAAGAGTTATTGAAGCGGGCGGATCTTGCCTTGTATCGGGCGAAAGCTCAGGGAAGAAACAACCTGTGCTTCTTTGATCCGGGGATGGAGTCCTCGGCTGCATACCGTGTGGCGCTGCTTGCGGATTTGAAAAGCGCATTGCATACAGGGGAATTTGAGTTGCACTACCAACCGCAGGTGGACACGACGCGCAGGGTTGTGAGCTGCGAGGCGCTTCTGCGATGGCGGCATCCGCAGCGCGGTATGGTGTCCCCGGGCGAATTCATTCCCCTGGCCGAGGCGGATGGCCTGATTGTCGATCTTGGCTATTGGGTAATGGACACTGCATGCGTGCAACTCGCGGCCTGGGCGCAGAGGCCCGGGATGCAGGAACTCAGCATGTCAGTGAATGTGAGCATTCGCCAGTTTCTCGATTCGCGCTTTGTGCAATATGTGGAGAGGTCGCTGCGCGTGTCGGGAGCCAATCCAAGGAAGCTCAAGCTGGAGATTACGGAAAGCTTCATGATGGAAAGAGTGGACGATGTGATTCATAAGATGGCGGAGCTGAAGAAGCACGGGATCGGCTTCTCAATGGATGATTTTGGAACCGGCTATTCGTCCCTCTCGCAATTGAAGCGGCTGCCGCTCGATCAGCTGAAGATCGATCAGAGCTTTGTGCGCGATGTGCTGATTGGCGTTATGGATGGTTCGATTGTGCGCACCATCATCGCACTTGGAAAAAGCTTGAACCTGGCGGTGATTGCCGAGGGGGTTGAAACTGAGGAACAGCGAAAATTCCTGGAATTGCACGGCTGCAACGCGTACCAGGGCTACCTTTTCAGCCGGGCACTTCCGGCATTGGAATTTGAGTCGTTTGCGGCGCGAATCAACCGGGAGAAGGAAATGACTGCCGCTTGAGAATGGGAGTTGTGGCGGCGGCTGCGGGGGCGTGGAGACGGGGCGCGGAGATCCAGGGGTACATCTCCGGCGGGAGCGTTCTCATCCAACAGATGAGATCCGAAAAGAGGGAACACCCATGTCTGAGCACCACGACGTTCCAAAGGGCCAAACGGCCCACGCTATCCATGAAGATCACGCGGTCAAGGGGCCGCACAATCCCAAGGAAATCAATCCAAAATTGGCCTCCGACATCGCTTACTGGTCAAAAGAACTGGGCGTGAGCGGCGATAAGCTGCATGAATTGATTCGCAGCCACGGAACGCATGTGGACAAGGTACGGGCGGCGGTTTAATCGCAGCCAGGCATGCAATGTGTAGTCTTCGGGGAACCCGCACTTGGGGAATGGGGCGAAATCTGTAAAGATAGAAGCGCTATGACAGTGACTGCACCTTCCCAAGTATTCGCCGACCGTATTGGCCGGATTGAGGTTTCCGCAACCATGGCTGTGGCCGCGGAGGCCGCGAAGCTACGCGCACAGGGCGTTAACCTGGTGGATTTCGGGGCCGGGGAACCACATTTTCCCACTCCGCGGCACATCAAGGACGCGGCCATTGCGGCGATTGATGCCAACTTCACGCGCTATACCGTGGTTCCGGGCATTCCGGACGTGCGGAAGGCGATTGTGGAACGGCATGCTTGCGACTTTGGCTCGGACTACGGGCTGGACGAGGCGATTTTTACCACGGGCGGGAAGCTGGCTCTGTTCAACACGATCCAAGTGCTGGTGGACCACGGCGACGAGGTGATTCTGCCGGCGCCGTACTGGGTGAGCTTCAAGGACATCATCCAGTATGCGGGCGGCAAGGTGGTAATCCTCGAGACCAGCGAGGCGGAGAGCTTTCGCATCACAGCTGATGCGATTGAGAAGGCAATTACGCCGAAGACGAAGGCGATTATTTTGAATTCGCCGTCGAACCCGGCGGGGAGCGTGGTGAGCGCGGCGGACCTGGAGCGAATTGTGCATCTGGCGCATGAGCGGGGGATTTTTCTGCTGCTGGATGAGTGCTATGTGTATCTGAACTATGCCGGAAAGCCGGTGAGCGGCGGGTCGTTTACGTGGGCGAAGGAGCACATAGTCATACTGGGGTCGCTGTCGAAGACGTACTCGATGACGGGGTGGCGTGCGGGTTACGCGCTGGCGCCGAAGGCTGTGGTGGCGAATTTGAGCAAGCTGCAGTCGCAGTCGACGTCGAATGCGACGAGTTTTGTGCAGAAGGCGGCGGTTGCCGCGCTGGCGGGGCCGCAGGATTGCGTGAGCGAGTTCAGGGCGGAGTTTATCGGGCTGAGGGACTACATGCTGACGAAGCTGAAGGAGATTCCGGGGCTGACGTGTACGACGCCGGAGGGCGCGTTCTATGTGTATCCCAACATTGGGGCGTTTCTGGGTAAGGGCGGGGTGCGGACTGCTACAGAGCTGGCGACGCGGCTGCTGCATGAAGGGCATGTGGTGACGGTGCCGGGTGAGGCGTTTGGAACCGCGGAGCATGTGCGCATCTCGTACCCGGTAACGCGGCAGAATATCGACGAGGGAACACGGCGGATGGGCGAGTTTCTGGCGCGTCTGGGATAGCGGGGGAACCCCTGAATTTGAAGGGGTTTGCGACGTGGCGAGGGCCAGCCAGGCGAAAAGTATTGCCCGGCGCTGGGCAAACATGGCTTCAGTGGATTAGGATGTGGTTTCCATGTCGAAGCCAATAGATTTTCGCCCTGTGATACTTGCCGGCGGCAGCGGCACCCGCTTTTGGCCGCGTTCACGGCGTGCACGCGCCAAGCAGGTGCTCGCGCTGGATGGCGAGCGGTCCATGATTCAGCAGACGGTGGAGCGGTTGAAGCCGCTGGCTGGCCTCGAGAAAACCTGGGTCATAACGAACGAATATCTCGCTCACGAGATTGCCGATCAATTGAGAGGTGTGCCGGCTGGGCAGATTGTGCAGGAGCCTGTAGCGCGGAATACTGCGCCGGCGTGCGGGCTGGCTGCGTTCCTGATTGAGCGGGAAAACCCGAATGCTGTGCTGGGGATTTTTCCGTCGGACCATGTGATTGCCGATGAACCGCGCTTTCTAAAGGCGCTGCAGAAGGGCATTTCCGTGGCCGCGGCCGGGGACAACATGGTGGTGCTGGGTATTGAGCCCACGCGCGCGGAAACCGGCTACGGGTATATTGAGACGGGCGACTATACGGCGGACGACTCAGCGCTGCATGTGCGGCGGTTTACCGAGAAGCCTAACCAGAACCGGGCCGAGGAGTTTGTAGCCGCGGGCAACTACTACTGGAACTCGGGGATGTTTTTGTGGTCGGCGAAGACGCTGGCGAACGCGGTGCGCGAGCATTTGCCGGAGACGGCGCCGCTGCTCGAAAAGATTGCGGCGGCTTACGGGACACCCAAATTTGAAGAGGTGTTCCACGAACTGTATCCCAAGTGCGAGAACATCTCAGTGGATTACGCAGTGCTGGAGCCGCGGTCGGCCAAGGGCGAACATTTGTCGCACCTGTATTGCCTGCCGGCGGAGTTCAGCTGGAACGACCTGGGTTCGTGGGCTTCGCTGTACGAGTACCAGATGGAGACCCGGCTGCGCGGTGACGGAGAAGGAAACGTTTCCGAGACCGATGGACATTTGGCGATTGACGCGGCCAACAACTATATCTTCAGCCCGAAGAAGTTTGTGGCGCTGGTGGGCGTGGAGAACCTGGTGATTGTGGACACTGAGGACGCTCTGCTGATTGCGCACCGGGATCACTCGCAGGATGTGGGCAAGATTGTGAAGGAACTGGGGCTGTCGGGGCGGACACAGCTGATCTAAGAACAGTTCATAGTTCACAGTTCGCAGTTCACAGTTCGAGCTCAAGGCTTTCAGTGGTCAGGAGTTAGTCCGATGCCCGATCCGGGGCCCTCCCTTACCTGCGAGCTCGGGTTATCGCTCTAATTCCGCTGAGAATGCACTCCAGGCCGAAGTCGATGCTGGTTCCTATGGGTTCGGCGAATGCACCGGATTGGACGGCTGCCGTAAGGGCTGGGTAGCTGTCCCGGTATTTCCCAAGCCGCATTGCGGGTTCCCATGACGCCGAGCGGCCCTTTGCCTGAGCCAAAGCGAATTCAGCGCTGCTGCGAACATGGCCAATGAGCACCAGGAACGCCTTGTGCTGTTCGCGGGCAGTCAATTCAGTGCGACCGAGGATGGTGAAGGCGGCATCCAGCCAGCTGAGTTCGTTTTGCCCCATGTTCCGTCCCGGCGTCATGGTGGCCTCAAGAAACCACGGGTGCCTGCGGTAGATTGCCGAACATTGACGCGCCCATTCGGCGAGCCTGGGCCGCCAGCCGCGCTCAAGAGCATCCAGGTTCGGTGCGGGACCGCCTGCGATGTCGATCATGAGCTCAATCAATTCTGTCTTGCTGGAGAAGTAGCGATAAAGCGCCATGGTGGTTACGCTGACAGCGCGGGCCAAGCGCTGCATGGAGACGGCGTCAAGGCCCTCCGAGTCGGCAATGGCAATGGCGGCACGGGCAATCTGATTCCTAGTTAGAGCGGGCTTGGGGCCGGTGCGTGCCTTTCTCGCGGTTGGTGCTATCGCGGTATCCGCTAACTGGGCCGGCTTGTTGCTTCCCGGCCCCATCAAGACGCTGGATATTTGTAACTCTGCCAATTTGATGTCCTTTCCGCTAGCGAAATCATAGGGCCTTCGTCAGATTTTCCAGTGATTTTATTAATTGTGTATTATATACACAATTTGTGGAGGCGGAGATTGTTCTGGATTTTGGTGGCGGCTTCGGCCTTTGTGTTTTCGGTTTTTCCGGCGGCGATTCTACTGCACCGCAGACTGCGGCAGAGAATGATGGCTGCGAGCCTGCAAATTCACGGAACCCCCGGCCTGGTTGAAGAGGGATTTTACCGGATCGGCGGGATCGAGCAGTGGATCGGGATACGCGGCGAGAATATCGAGAACCCGGTGTTGTTGATTGTTCACGGCGGACCCGGATCCTCATTCAGCATCTTCACCCCGCTCATCCGGTCCTGGGAGAGTTACTTTACCGTGGTTCAGTGGGATCAGCGCGGAAGCGGGAAGACGTTGGGAAGAACCGGGCAGAGCGGCACAGGCGAGCTGACGATGGATCGGCTCACCCGGGACGGGATCGAAGTGGCGGAGCTTGTCTGTGCGCGACTGCGCAAGGGCAAGGTGATCTTGCTGGCCTGCTCTCTGGGTAGCACATTCGGCTTGTCACTGGTGAGGCAAAGGCCGGATTTGTTCAGCGCGTATGTGGGAACGGATCAGAACGTCGGCATGGTGAGGGACCGCGAAAGAGTCCATCAGGAAGTTGTCGATCGTTTGCGCGCAATGCGATTGCGAAAGGGTGTTGCGGATCTTGAGCGCATCGGTTCCGACACCTCGCGCTGGAGGGCGGAGGATTACATGAGCGTGGCGCGATGGACCATGAAATCCGATCCAGTGTTTAACAAGAGGGCGATGGCGCTTTTGAAAGATGCCATCTGGTATTCGCCAGCGCATTCACTGCTGGACATCCGGCACTTTATCCAGGGAATGCACTTCTCGGTGGAACAACTGATGAACGGTATAAGGGATTATGACGCGTGGCGTGAAGGCACACGGTTTGAGGTTCCGTTCTTCATCTTTCAAGGAGCAGACGATGTGCTTACACCGCCCGACCTTGCCCGTGCCTATTTTGATGACGTGATTGCGCCGGTGAAAGGCATGACCCTGATTCGAAATGCTGGCCACTTTGCCGCCTTCACGCAGCCCGAGCAGTTTCTGCATGAGCTGGTGACCCAGGTGCGGCCGGTGGTTCAGCTCGCCGGAACAGTGAGTTCAGCGAGCCAATAGGTACCGCCGGCTGCTGCAATGGCTTTCTGCAGATCGATCAAGGCCTGTTTCGATGGACTGTCCGGCTCGGCTACTGCGCGTGTGCGGGCTTCGACGGCTGCCGCTCTGGTTTTTTCGAAGATATTTGCTCCGTAGCCGACGCCATCCTTCCCAATGGTGTAGCGCTTGATGAGTTCCGGGCTGTACAAGGACAGCGGCCTGCCCGGATCAAACCCAAGTTCGCGAAAGAATTCCGCGCCGTCCGGAGGCGGAGCACCGAAAAGCCATGGCTCGCCCCAGCCTGCCGGGTCTCCGCCAGCAGTGGCAGGCGCGGCCTTCATATATTCGATGCCGAGACTGTTGAAGTAATCCAAAACGACTGAGCTGCCAGGGGCCGAATGCGCGGCGATGATGGCGAGCGTCTTGCGAATGCTCTCCTCGGAAAGGTACATGCTGACGCCCTCCCAGATGTAGAAGGTCTTTTCGTCGCTGCGAAGGCCAGCGGAGCAGAGAGCCTCACCGAGGTCGCCGGTCATAAAGTCGATGGTCAGGTAGGTGAGGTTTGGCGGTTCATCGGCGACCACGGATGCAATGCGGCGGCGTTTGTGATTCTGGGTGGGTGCGGCGTCCACTTCGATTACTTTGCAGTCTTTCAGCAGTTCGCGAAAACGATGAGCGCGGGTGTCGAAGCCGGCACCGAGGAGGACGATCTGCGTGGCGCCATTCTTCACGGCACAGCCGAGCGCATCGTCGATGAAGCGGGTACGCAGGAGCATCATCCAGGCAAGGCCAACGATGGCGTAGTTCTGGCTGGCTTCCTGGTAGTCCTGCTTCAGGCCGGTGCTGAGCGGGTGACCTGTGATGAGTGCGAGTTCCTCATCGCCGATCAGGAGATCGGCAAGTGTATCGGGGTTGCGCACGGTTTCGTCCGGTTCGCGGGAGCCGAAGGCGCGCGCCGCCGCCACCATGATGGAAGTCCGCGAGGGCAGGCGCGGCTCAGGCTGGGTCTCAGTATTGTTCACGGGTGGTGTTGTATCTGTCCGTTCTTTAGTCGTGATGGTTCAAGAGATTTTTCTTTCCAAAACCACGTCTACGGTATCGCCAACGTCTTTGCCAATGGCGCGTCGAATGTCGGCCTTCACCGGGAGCTTGTGGGTGCCGTCGCCCATGGCCATGAAGGAGCTTTTAAAGGAGACGCCGTCGATTTTTCCTTCGACCTTGACTAAGCCGCGGGTTCGAAAGAATTCAACTGAAGAAGGCCAGACGACGTAGGTCCAGCCTCCCTTGGCAGGGCTCTTTTGCAGCTTTGCGTTGAAGCGCTGGTTGAGCATGGAGATAATGTCCGGCTTGGAGGTGTGAACGGCCCGAAGAAAAGAAGCAGATTCTTCGACTCACCACCCCCGAACTGAGAGACGTTCGGGGCCCCTTTCGCTCAGAATGACAGCCTCAGTTTTTATGAATCTTGGAGACAGGATCCTGAAGAACCTAGGCCAATGCGAGGTTCATGTTGTCGATCGCTTCGTCAATTTCCTGGGTGCTCTTGAAGCCAACGGTAGCGCAATCGATGCCAGCGCTCTTGAAGGCGAAACGCATGGCGTCGCGGCGGTCTTCGTGGCGGGTGAAGGTAGCGTCGCCGACCAGCTTCATGCTGATGACGCCCATACCTTCACTTTTCACCTGCTTGACATGCGCAACCACTTCGTCGCGATTGGCTGGGTTGTTGTTGTCGGCTCCGGTGGGGCCGTCCATCCGGGTGCCGTTGTGGTTCATGCGGATCATAGCGACTTCAAGCCACTTGTTGCCAGGCATCTGGCGAAGCGCGGGCAGACCGTGGACCGACGCGCCGCGGGTGCGGATGGTCTTTTTCTGCTGGGCTTCGAGGATGCCGTCCTGCCAGCGGCGGGTCTCGCTGACCCAGTCGCTGGTGTGCTGCCAGTGGAGCAGCATGATGTCGAAGTATTCCGTTTGCGAGATGCGGCGCATTTCATCGAAACGCTGGTGGGGATCGACACCCTCGTCGGTGGTGACCTTGTTCATGAGCTGATAGCTGTCGCGCGGAAAGGGCTTAAGGGCTTCTCCGAGCATGCCGGGAGTCATGTAGGTCTCGGCGGTTTCAAAAAAGCGGATACCGCGGTCATAGGCATAGGCGATGAGCCGGGAGAATTCCTTTTGCCCCAGGGAGGCCTGCACATGGCCGTTGGCGCTGCCGGTGCCGAATGCGAGGCGCGTTACCTTCAAGCCGGAATTCCCGAGGGTGACCATATCGGTGGCCGAGCGCGGCGTGGCGTGGAGATTGGTGACACTGGCGACGGTTCCGACGGCAAGCGAGGTTTTGAGGAAATCGCGGCGATTGAACGGGCTCATGGGGACCTCCAATGGCTGTGCGGTGCGGCAGAGGGGAACTGCCGGTAGGGAGAATGGTACCACCAGAGCGGGCGGCGCGGGTGAAGGCAGTTTGAAGGTTGCCGGGCGAGGTGGGGATTGCCCGGGGGACGGACATGCATTCGCGCAATTGTTTACACTGGTTTGCAAAGGAAACGGATTCGACGAAATGGCTCATTCCGCAATCAAATTCGGTACTGACGGGTGGCGGGGTCTCATCGCCGACGATTTTACGTTTGCCAACGTACGCATTGCCGCCGAGGCGGTAGCCGCATATGTGCATGCACGTGAGGAGCCGACGAAGGGGCTGTGCATTGGCTACGACACGCGGTTTGGGTCAAAGGCGTTTGCGCGGACGTGCGCGGAGGAGGTGGCGGCTACCGGGATTCCGGTGATGCTGGCCAATGCAATTACTCCTACGCCGGCGCTGAGTTTCGGGGTGCGGGAGCGCGGGGCGGCCGGCGGCATCATGATTACGTCGTCGCATAACCCGGCGCAGTGGAATGGCGTGAAGTACAAGGCGTGGTACGGCGGGTCGGGGAAGCCGTCGATTATTGCGGAGATTGAGAGCTTCCTGGGGCAGCCGGTGGCTCGGCCCGAAAAGCCTGCGCCGATTACCGAGGTCGATTTCCTGCCGACGTACTTGAAGGCGATCGAGGAGTTTGCAGACCTGAAGCTGATTGCGGAAGTGGGGGCGGAGGGGATGAGCGTGGCCATCGACTCCATGTACGGGGCGGGGGGGACGATTCTCTCCAACATTTTTACGCGGCTGGGCGTTCGGCATGTGCAGATTCGCGCGAACGCGGATCCGCTATTTCCGGGCATCAATCCGGAGCCGATTGAGCCGCATATACGGGCGCTGGGCGAGGCGGTTGTGGCCAACAAGTGCGAGGCGGGGCTGTGCACGGACGGGGATGCGGACCGGATTGGCGCTACGGACGAGAACGGCGAGTTTGTCGATCCGCACAAGATCTTCAGTGTGCTGCTGAGCTGGGTTTTGCGGCGCAAGAATTGGCCGGGCGCGGTAACCAGGGCTTTTAATACGACGAAGATGCTGGACCGGATTTGCCAGAAGCATGGGCGGGAGTTGATTGAACACGGCATCGGGTTCAAGTATGTGTGCGACCTGATGCTGGAGCGGGAGATCCTGATGGGCGGCGAGGAGTCGGGCGGGATCGGGTTTCAGCGGCATCTGCCGGAGCGCGACGGGTTGCTGAATGCGCTGCTGCTGGCCAATGTGATGGCGGAGGAAGGCAAGACGCTGGGGCAGTTGGTGGCCGATTTGCAGGCCGAGTATGGCGAGCACCAGTATGGGCGCATCGATCTGCATATTCCGGACGACTTGAAGAACGCGGCCATTGCGCGGGCCAAGGCACTGGAACCGGGCGATCCGGTGTTTGCGGGA
>JBEKRU010000145.1:0-13046 GCA_049518435.1 Occallatibacter sp.
CCTCGGGCAACAAGCCGCACTGGCTGCAGGCCGTACTCTCGGAAATCAATCCCATCGGAGTCTTCATCACCATTGCGTTCCTGTCGTGGACTTACGATACCCAGCTGATGTGGCGAGCCATCGCGGTCACCTTCGGCCTCTCGCTGGTGGTCCGCGCGTTCATGCCGGGGCTTCAACCCGCCGCTAAGCCGCAGTAGCCTGCGCGCGCTTTCCCAGCTTGCCCAGGTGCGTCCAGCCAAAGCCTGCCGGATACTTCAGCCCATAGCCAAGTAACCGGTCTACGCCAATGTGGTTCACCCAGATCAGCGCGAACGGCATCACCGCCGGGCTCTTCAGCAGCAATGCACATACCGCCAGCGTTGCCGGTGTCGTGTAGCTATGGATGGCGTTGTAAATGCGCGCGCCCACGCCGGGACTCACCAGGTAGCCCAGCATGCTCAGGTCGGGAACCAGCCACACCCCCGCAAACAGCCACCAACTCGCCCCTGTGTGCGCGTACAGGGCCGCCGCAAACGCCGCTGCCGCCAGGCCCTCCAGCCGCAACAGTGTACGAACGGGTGCACCTACCGCGAAAGACGAAGCGGAATCGCGGAGCTCTGTATCGGAGGTCGTTGGCATACCTCATGGGATGTTGCCGCTCCGCAACAGGCTCGCATTTTTCTGCAAGCTGCATCATCAGGCAAAACAAAGCAGGGAAGAGCCATCGGCTCCTCCCTGCTCGTTCCCAGTCCGGAATGATTACTTCTTGGTCGGTGCGATAACGTCCTTGGCAGCCTTGGCTACGCGGAACTTGACCACGGTCTTGGCCTTGATCTTGATGGCCGCGCCCGTCTGCGGGTTGCGGCCGATGCGCGCCTTGCGCTCAGCCTTTACCAGGCGCCCAATCCCCGGGATCACGAAAACGCCGTTCTTCTTCGTTTCCTTGATGGCGGTCTCCGCCAGCAGATCCAGGAAACCTGCGACTTGCTTGTTGGTCAGTTCCAGCTTCTCGGCCAGTAGCCGGGTCAGGGCGGTCTTGGTCAATCCAGTTGCCATTCGATGTTCTCCTTTTTATGGGCAAGCCCTCGGGGCTGCCGGTGTTGCCTGAGTATCCGTCGGGAGATCCGTACCGCATGCAGCGAATGCGAGCGGCGGGTTCCAGCTTCGGCGTCCTCAAATCCATTCAACGAAGGTCCACGCGAACATTACGGCGTGACGGCTTTCGATAAACCCGGAAAAGAAGAGCTATTCTGGAAACGCCGTGAGCCAATATTGCACGTTTCGCCTGTATTCATGCGGGTTCGAGAGACCCCGTCGTTCGTTACAATGCGACTTTGGACCTTCTAAAGTCAACCCCAAAACCCACATTTCCACAAGTTTTTAGGCATTTTCGCAAGATTTCTCCGATATTTGCCTAGTTTTGCCCGGTTTTGACCGATCTGGAGTTCGGGGAGCCGTTTGGAAGGCCCCGCGGCCCGCACTCCCACACCGGTGCCAAATCGAGGCTAATCCAGCCCGAAAAGCACCTTCCTCTTCGGCGCAACCGAGGCCGCAATCGGCGTATTCAAGGCATCCACCAGCGGCGCCAGCAGCTTGAAATGCTTAATGACCGTCTGCGCGAAGTTGGCCTCCAGCGCCGTCTCTGCGGGCAGCGTAGTACTCAGCCCCCACTGCTTCTGCTTGATCAAATCCATCGCCGCATGCTCCGGCGGAAACCCCTTCGGCGGCCGCGTCAACGCCTCGCCCTCAAATTCGGCAAACGTCTTCTTCACCGCTGGCCTGCCCAGCACCTTGCGAAACTCCACATGATTCTCCAGCAGCCAGTTGCGGATCGCCGCCAATTGTTCCTTCTCCGGCATGTAGGCCCCGGCGGCAATCACCACGCCCTTGGGACTCACCTGGAAGTAGTACCCCGCCCCTGAAGTCTTCTCCATCCCCATGTGACTCCACCACGCGGCGACGTGTGTTTTATAAGGCAGCTTGTTGTTACTAAACCGCGTGTCGCGATAAATCCTGAACAAGGATTTCTCCGCCGGTCGCACATGATTGGGCGCAAAGTCCGTCATCGTGTCAGTAATTCTACGAACGATAGCCAGCATCGGCTCCTTGAGCTCCGCCTCATAAACAGCCTTGCGCTCGTTAAACCAATCGCGGTTGTTATGCTTTTCAAGCCCACGTAGAAACTTCAGGCCTTCAGGGCGTAGGTGCGCCGGAGCGGGAACGGTCGGAGTTTTCGCTTTTGAAACCATGGCAAAGAAGAGTGTAGCGCGGAGACCGCCGGGCTGCCCCGATCAGCGGTTATGGTTTAGATCTTGTTCCCGACTCTACGCCGCCCGCGCCAGCCAGCCCTTCATAGTGTTCGCGTCCACCAGCCCAGCCTGCTGAAACTGCAGCTTCCCACCATTGAACACCGCAAAGTTAGGGATGCCCTGAACCTTATACCGCGCTGCCAGCTCAGGAAACTTCTCGGTATCCACCTTGAGCACCACTGCGCGGCCGGCCAGTTCGCGCGCCACCTGCGCAACGTGAGGCGCAGCCATGCGGCAGGGCCCGCACCACGCGGCCCAGAAGTCCACCAGCACGGGCACTTTGCTGTCCCTGGTAATCTCGTCGAACTCCGCCGTATCCACCGCAATCGGCTCGGCGATTGCCGGCAGGGACGATTTGCACGCTCCACAATTCCCCGCGTCGGCAAGATGCTTTGCCGGCACGCGATTCGGCTTCCCACAGGACGGACAATTTCGGACGATGGCCATCGCTACACCCCGCTCCATTTGATGCCGCACCTTCCGAATCGACGCTACCGAATCACCTTCTGATCACTGACCACTGACCACTGACCACTGACCACTGTTCTTACCGGATCACCTTCAGCGCCCCCCGAAACAGCCCATCGAAATCCCCAGCCAGCCCCGCATCCTTCGCCACCGCCTGCTCAATCGCCTTCTCCGCCGCGACGCGCTGATACCCAAGATTCGTCAGCGCACTCAACACATCGTCCACCGCCGCGCCCCGCACGCTCGTCTGCACCGGCGCAACCGCAAAGTCATCCAGCTTGTCTTTCAACTCCACCACCAGCCGCTCCGCCAGCTTCTTCCCCACTCCAGGAATCCGCACCAGCTGCGCATGATCCTGCCCCCGAATCGCCTGCACCGTTCTCTCCGACGAAAGCCCGCTCAGAATCTTGATAGCCAGCTTCGGCCCCACGCCGCTCACCGTAATCAGCCGCTCAAACAGCCGCTTCTCCACGCGGTCCAGAAACCCGAACAACGCAATCTGATCCTCGCTCACCTGTGTATGAATGTGCAGCGAAGCCTCCGCGCCCACCGAGGGCAGCGCCGTAAACGTGGGCACGCTGATGGTCACGTCGTACCCCACTCCCGCGGCCTCCACAATGGCCTGGCCCGGCTCCTTCGAAATCAGCTTTCCCCGCAAGTGAGCAATCATCGTGGCCTCATTGTAAGAGCCAGCCCGCCAACCGTCACTCATTCCTCCGCCCCGCCCCGGAATTCCGTCCTCCAGAAAGCGCTATTCTGCCCTCCGCTGCGTCCAAAGAATGGCCCTGAACATAGCCCGCCCTAGCCCCAGCCAGCTACAATAGGGTTCTACGCTTAAGCAGCTAGGTTATACGCCATTTTTGAATCATCGGAGCAGGTGCACGTGACAGGTTTTCTTCGCCGCGGTTTGCGGTTTCAGTTGGTTGCAGCATTGAGTATTGCGCTCGCCGTTCCCGCGCTCGCTTTCGCCGCGGAAAACGCTCCGCGGCTGCCGACACAGACCGCCCTTGCCGTGTACAGCCTCGACCAGTACGGCCACACCCGCGCCACCGTTACCGTGACCGGCGAGGATGGCCACCCCGCGACCGGCGTCGTCGCCATCAGCGACAACGGTGCCCAGGTGGCCGGCGCGGCTCTTGACACCACCGGCAAGGCCACACTCGTCCTCTCCCTGCCGGAAGGCGACCATTCCCTGATCGCGACATACACCGGCGACGCAGCTCATCTGGAATCAACCTCAGACGCGGCCGGCGCCGAGGCAACCAGTGGCACAACGCCCACCTTCACCATCGCCGTATCGCCGGCAACGCTTTCACTCACCCCCGGCCAAACCGGAAACGTGACCGCCTCCGTTACGCCTGTCAACAGCGCCGCGCTCACCGCACCCCTGTTCGTCACGCTCTCCTGCTCCGGCCTTCCCGATCAGGCTTCCTGCACCTTTACCCCGGAGAACATCGAGATTCTGCCCGGCGCCACTGCGGCAATTCCCATTCCCATGGTGGTTGTCACGCAGACCGCCGGTGGCACCGCCGCCTCATTGCGGCGCTCCAACCCCGTGGCCTGGGCATTTCTCCTTCCCGGCGCTTTGGCGCTCGGCGGCCTCGCATGGTCCGCCCGCCGTCGTCCCTGGCTCAATCGCCTGGCGCTCATGGCTCTGGTCGCGTTCATCACCATGCTCGGCACAACCGCCTGCGCTCCGCGTTACCGCTATTACAACCACGGTCCGCCTGTTCCTCCCGCAACTCCGGCGGGCAATTACAACGTGAGCGTCACCGCCCAATCCAGCAATGGCGTCACAGCAATCACCACTTCCGCCCAGCTCGCGCTCACCGTCCAGTAGCCGTCCGGTAAGCTTGTGAGCATGAACCGCTGGCATTCTCCACCCGCGGAACTGTATGCACTGGTAGAGCACACGCCCGCTTCAGTCCTGCTTGAAAGCGCAAGCCTTTCTAGGCTCAAGCAGGACGCCGCAACTGTTGCCGAGGAATCCACATATACCCGCCTCTTTCTTGATCCCGTCAGGACTTGCATCGCCAGCCAGCTCTCCGAACTGCCCCAGCTTTTTGCGGAAATCGAATCAGCAATTGCCGCCGGCTCTTATGCCGCTGGCTATTTCACCTACGAGTGCGGCGCATTTTTTGAGCCCACATCCGCGCTGCGACCCACCCCGCCCGGCCAACCGCTAGCCTGGTTCGGAATCTATGATCGCGCGCATCGCTTCGACCATCGCACGGGACACTTCATCGACGGCGACCCGCCCGGTCTCTCCACATTCCGCGCCGATCCCCGACTCGACAACCCTCCCTCCGCACCGCAAATCGCCTCCACTTTCTCTATCACTCAAGACCAATTCGCCCAGCGCATCGCCGCCATCCATCAGCTGATCCGCTCCGGCGACGTCTATCAGCTCAACTTCACCCTTCCCCTCCGTCTCCAGGCTTCCGGCTCTTCCGCCGCGCTCTATCAACACCTGCGCGCCCGCCAGCCCGCACCGTATTGCGCGTTTCTTCACACGCTGCCGAACCGCCGCATTCTCTCCTTCTCACCCGAACTCTTCTTCCGCCTTGAAAACGAGCCCACAGCGCGCCAGATCACCACAAAGCCGATGAAGGGAACGGCCCCTCGCGGCCGCACCACGGCTGAAGACGCCACCCGCGCTGGCTGGCTCCGCAACGACCCCAAGAACCGCAGTGAAAACGTAATGATCGTCGATCTCCTCCGCAACGATCTCGGCCGCATCTGCACCTTCGGCACCGTCCGCACCTCGAATCTTTTCTCCGTCGAACGCTACCCTACTCTGTTGCAGATGACGTCCACCATCACCGGCGAACTCCGTCCCGATGTCGACTTCCAGCAGATCTTCCGCGCCCTCTTTCCCTGCGGCTCCATCACCGGTGCACCCAAGGTTCGCGCCATGCAGTTGCTCGCCACGCTTGAGGACCAGCCCCGCGGAGTCTACACCGGCGCCATCGGCTTCTTCTCCCGCGAAAGGACCGTCTTCAGCGTCGCCATTCGCACGCTTGAACTCAACGGCAGCGAAGGCAAAATGGGCGTAGGCAGCGGCATCGTTATCGATTCCGATCCCACCGAAGAGTTTCGCGAATGTACACTGAAGGCCGAGTTCCTCACCCGCTCCGCGCAATCTCTGCCCGAAGGCTTCTCCCTTATCGAAACCATCCTCTGGAGCAACGGCTATCCGCTCCTCGAGCTCCATCTCGACCGCCTCGAAGACTCAGCCCGTTACTTCGCTTTTCCCTTTGATCGGGCCTCGATCCAGGCCACACTCCAAGCCCACGCAAATGCATCCTCGCCCCACACCAGCGGCTCTTCCCGCAAAGTCCGCCTTCTCCTCCATTCCGACGGCACATTCCACATCACCGACGATCTTCTGCAAGACCCGCTGCCCCCCGCCCACATCCGCATCGCTGCTCAGCGCATTGACCCCAGCGACCCCATGTACTTTCACAAAACCACGCATCGCCCTCTGTATGCTGAGACCCTGAAAGCCGCAACCCAGGCCGGCTACGACGACGTGATCTTTCTCAACCTGCGAGGCGAAGTCACGGAAGGCGCCATCCATAACGTTTTTATTGAGAAAGGCGGCCGCCTCTTCACGCCCCCTGTCGAGTGCGGCCTGCTGCCGGGCGTTCACCGTCGCCTCATACTGGAAACCCAACCAGGCGCGACAGAAAAAGTGCTTTATCCCGATGATCTCCGGCTTGCGGACAAGATTTATCTATCCAACGCCGTCCGCGGTCTCCGTCTTGCAGCCATCGACTATGGCTATGTCGAGACCTCTCCCACTTCCATCGCCCCTTGACCCGCATAGCAGTTCGCTCGCAGCAGACGGATGATCGCTGGGTGAGTCGTGCAAGTCAACGCCGGAATCTCGTCCGGCCTCATCGGGCGCGCCAGCAGAAAACCCTGCAGCAAATCGCAATGAAGTTGGCACAGATAGGCAAGCTGCATCTCTGTTTCCACCCCTTCAGCCACCACCAGGTGGCCAAGCGTGTGAGCCATCGAAACAATGGCCTGCACAATCGCGTAGGTGCCGCCGTCTGCGCACAAATCCTTGATAAACGAGCGATCGATTTTGACCACAGAGATGCTCATTCGGTGCAGCCGGCCCAGTGATGAAAGTCCAGTGCCGAAATCATCGAGCGAAAACGAAATCCCCAGCGCGGAAAGAGCGGCTATCTGGTTTGAAACTGCGTCCAGGTTGCCCATCACGGCGCTCTCCGTCACCTCCAGGTGAATCCACATCGGGTCAATGCCATAGCGGATCAGTGTCTCCACCAGCCGCTCCGCGAACTCAACGTGCATCAGCTGCAATGCCGATATATTGACAGCTACCGGCACCAGTCTCATGCCCTGGTCGCTCCATGCCACAAGCTGGCGGCAAACCTCTTCAATTACCCACTGGCCCAGCGGAACAATCAGGCCAGTCGCTTCGGCTATGGGGATAAAGACGACCGGGCTCACCGGTCCATACCAGGGATGGTCCAGCCGCAACAGTGCCTCCATTGCATGCACCTGGCCGTCAAATCCATAAAACGGCTGATACACCACCTTGTAACGGCCATCGCTCAGGTTCTCGCGCATGTAGGCTTCAATTTCAATTTGCTGCTGAGCCGCTTTACCTTGTTCCGGCGAAAACCAGACAGTCTGTCCGCCGCCATCGGCCTGCGCCTTGCGCAATGCCCCCTCCGCCCCGCGCCAAAGAGCGTCCGCCTCCGTTCCGTCATCCGGACAAATCGCCAACCCCATGCTCAGCGAGAGGGGTATCCGGTAACCCTGAATCTCCAGCGGCTCCGAAAATGCCTCCCGCAAATCATTGGCAATCTGCTCCGCCTCTACCGCGTTCCGGATACTCGACAGAACCAGCGTGAACTCATCGCCGCCCGTCCGCGCCAGAACGTCGGTCCCCCGTGCGCTTGAGCGAATCATTACGGCCACACGCTGAATGCATTCATCCCCCACGCGCGGACTGTACAGATCGTTGATATGTTTGAAGCGTTGAATGTCCAGGCACAGAATCGCAAGTTTGTCACCGGACTTGACCGCGCGCCCCACCGCCCCCACCAACTGCTCCTGGAAAAGCAGACGATTCGAGAGGCCCGTAAGAGCGTCATGCCGCTCCTGGTCAATCAGCTTCTGCGCCAGGGCCTCCCGCTCCGTCACATCCTGCGCCATCGCAATCCGGCAACGCTTTCCCTTGAAATCGATGGCGTAGGCCGTGATGTCCATGGGAACAATCGTCCCATCCTTGCGGACATGGCGCGATGCCCGATTCGGAATGGGTTCTGTCGATCGGACCTCCCGCGTCGCTTTCTCAATGATCTCGGGATGCAGAGTATCGGTCAGTTTCAATCGCAGGAATTCTTCGCGGCTATACCCGTGCAGCTCATGTCCGGCCTGGTTTACATCCAGAAAGCGCAATGTCTCCGCTTCAAAAATCCACATCGGATGAGGATTGCCCGCGAAAAGCAGGCGATACTCTTCGCTGAGCATCTTCGCCCTTCGTAGCTCCTCCTCCAGCACAACCAGAATCATTCCCACCCCCACACAGCGCAACGGAACCCACCAGAGTTCATTGCCAATGGGGAACGAATGCATGGACCGTTCAACCCAGTACCGAATGGGAAAGGTCAGCGCCCATCCCACCATGCCCAGTGCCATCGTGTGCAGGGCTGCAGTTCGCTGCCAGCCATTGACCCATAAGCCGATTGCGGACACAAAGAAAATCTCGGCCAGCACAGCCGCAATCACCAACTCGGGCTGGCCATTGGCTATCCCGTAGAGACTCCATCCCCCCGCCATCACGCAGGAGAAGACTGCAATCCAGGAGACGAGCGCCCGATTGGGTCGCACTCTGCAGGATTTGAAAACGGCAACCCCCTCCCCAACAACAATCACGACCCCGAGCATCCACACACTTTTTAACCCTGCCGTCACAAGGCTCAGGCACACCACGGCCGGGACTGCAAGCGCGATCCAAAGGCGCAGCGCCTGTTTGCGGCCCTCTCTCAGGATCATGGTGGAAACAATGAAGGAAATGCCGGCAAGGCTCAGCAAATCTACCAGGGCACACGCCCGCGCAATCCGCCACACGTCCGTCGAAGGTTGCCACAGCTCAACGGCAAAGTGCGCCAAAACAAATAGCCAACCCGCGACCCAACACCTCAACCGATCATCCCGCCGCGTCCACATGATGGATGCGAACAGAAAAATCAGGAGGCTCAGGAACACCATGGCGATAACGGTTTCCTGCATCCCGCAACCCGCTTCTCTGAGGACTAATAGTTTATCTATCGGCCCCTGCGGCAAATCCACCACTCCGCACCGGGGAACGATCCATTACCTTCTTCGTAAAAATGCACTAGTTTAGTTGCTGCTGGCGCACGGCACGCTCTCCGCAAGCAGGTATTCTCAAAGAGAATCTCGCGCTTCCGCATTCCCTAAGCCCGTTCCCAAAACTCGTTCCCCACGCCCGCTCCCGAAGGAGGATCATGGCTTCATCCAAATCCGTAACCCGCCGCACCTTTCTCGGCGCCGGCGCGGCCGTTGCCGCCGTGTCGACGCTGTCTACCGCACACGCAGCCCCGTCGCAGCCGGGTTTGCCCGCGCCCATCGCCGCTCTGCCTGTTCTCTCCAGCCTGCCGCGCCCCTTCACAAACGCCGAGCGCCTTGCCCGCATCGATCGCGCCAAAGCCCTGATGGCCGACACAAAAATCGACGCCATCGTCCTCGCCAATTCAACAACTTCATCCGTCTACTATGCCGATCTGCGCCTCAACGGAGGTGAGCGTCTCTGGGCGCTCGTCATCCCAGCCAAGGCCAAACCCTTCCTCGTCTGTCCCGCCTTTGAAGAAGGCCGCGCCCGTGAACTGCTCAACGCCGGGCCTTTCGGCGAAGACGCGGACGTCCTCACCTGGGCTGAGGACGAAAGTCCTTTCCTAGCCCTTGGCAAAGGCCTCGCCGATCGCGGACTTACTTCGGGAGTGGTCGGCCTCGACGAGAACATGAAGTTCGTTTTCGCCGAGAGCATTCGCGCCGCCAATCCGCACCTGACCATCGTTTCAGCGTCGCCCGTCACCGCCGGCTGCCGCATGATCAAGGACGCGCATGAAATTGAGTGCCTGCGCCTCGCCTGCCGGGCAACGCTGCTTGTCTACCGCGCCGTCGCCCAGTCGCTGGCGCCGGGCATGACCACAACCGATGTAGGTTCTCTGGTCAGCGCCGCTTATCGCCGTGTCGGTTTTCGCGGCGAGGCCAGCCTGAACGTGGATGAGTTTACCGCCCTGCCCCACGGCTCAGCGCAGCCGCAGACTCTGCACGAAGGTTCCATCCTGATGCTCGATGACGGCTGCGACGTACAGGGCTACACGTCCGACATCACCCGCACCTTCGTCCTCGGCAAAGCTACCGACAAGATGAAGCGCGTGTTCGATATCGTTCATCGCGCCCAATCCGCGGCCATTGCAACTGCGCGCCCCGGCGTGCTCAACGCAGACGTCGATGCAGCCGCCCGCAAAGTCGTCGTCGATGCCGGCTATGGCCCCGGCTTCAAATACTTCTCACACCGCGTCGGCCACGGCATCGGCATGGACATGCACGAGTGGCCTTACCTCGTCCGCAACGACATGTTCGGCTATGACCTCGTGCCGCGTCTCCAACCCCACATGCTGTTCAGCGACGAGCCCGGTATCTACATCAAGGGCGAATTCGGCGTGAGGCTTGAAGACGATCTGTGGATCACCGAATCCGGCTCCGAGTTACTAACTCCTCAAAGCCCCAGCCTCGAAGACCCATTCGGTGGCATGTCCTGAGACCACATTCAATAACTAATGGGTGCCCCACCTTCGCCTTTGCGCGCACTTTGCGCAACGGTTAAGGTGGGATAGTTCCACCTATATATTGCCTTTTATCGTTCTTTATTGTCTTTCAAAGCCATGCCAGCAACACTCACCTGAGCCCCCACTAACTAACTAACTAACTCCGCTAACTCGTGCGAAGCACGTCTAACTCCGCTGTGCCTTTATCATCTTCACCACCGGCAGCGCCTCGCCATTCCAGAGCGGAACCCCGATCCGCTCCACTTCCACGTAGCCTTTCAGCCGGTAAAGCGGAACGCCCGTCAGCGTCGATCCCATCTCATACCGCGTAAACCCCGCCGCCCGCGCCGCTTCTTCCACAGTCGCCAGAATCAGCGAGCCCAGCCCCATCCGCGCATACTGAGGATGCACAAAGATCGCCCGCACCTTGGCCGCATCTGTTCCCGGGTCCAGCAACTCCGGTTCCCGCCCCGGCCCGCGGTCCGCCCCAAACAGCGTCTTCCGCTTCGACCATCCCCCACACCCCGCGAGGGGCTCGCGCCCTTTTGCGTCTCGGTCGAAAGCAGAAGAGCCATCAACAACCCCGGCCACAAAAGGAGCCTCAGCAACGAAGTACGTCCCATCCCGAATAAGCTGCGTATCCAGCCCAAGCACCGTTCCCAGCGCCCCCTCAATCTGCGCCTGCGTATAGTCCCCTGCCTGCAGCCCCCGCACCGACGCCTCAATCAGCGCATGCAGCCCCGGAACATCCTCCTCCGTCGCCAGCCGAAGATTGAATTCAATTCCATCTTTCATCTGTTATCGGCCTTCTGGGTTGTTCGCGGACCGCGAGTCTCCTATTCCCTGGTCCCTATTCCCTATTCCCAATTCCCTAGTCCCTGTACTTCTACTAATGTCGAATAAAACGTCGCGCCGGCCCCAATATCCGTCAGCCGCTCGCTCGTCAGCGCGTTCACATTCCCGCCCTTGCCACCCAGCTTCGCCCAGTCCAGTTGCCCCGCCACCACGCCCGCCGGCAAGCTCGCATTCAACATCGCGGTCAGCGTCAGCGCCCCGCGGTCATTCCAGATCCGCACCGCATCGCCCTCGCCAATCCCCCGCGCCGCCGCGTCTTCGGGATGCATCTCCAGCCGATGACTCTTCCGCGCTTCCATCTTGCGATGCCCATCCAGATGCGCAAACGTCGAGTTCATGTAGTTGTCCGCCTTGCGGCTCAAAAACTCCAGCGGATAGCGCTCCGCATCCTTCCCCCACCTCGACTCTGTGGGAGGGTAAAAGGCCGGAAGGCCATCAAGTCCCTGCGCCGCCAGCGTCTCAGAATAAAACTCCACCTTCCCTGACGGCGTAGGCACCGCTCCCGACGCAAATGGCAGAAACGCCTCCGTGCCCGGCTCGTGCTGAAAGCTGACGGGAATGTGCCCCTGCGCCTTCAGCCCATCCAGCGTAATGTGCTCCATCCCCGCAATCCCGGAACACCCATCCGCCTGCCCATCCACCCCAATCCGGAGCGCCTGCCGCACCAGGTCTTCCGTCGTATCCCGGAAGCAATCCTCCTCGAACCCCATCCGCTGCGCCAGCTCCCCAAACAGCCACACATTCGGCCTCGCCTCGCCCGGCGGTTCAATGGCCTGCTGCGAGAGCTGCACATAGTAGTGCCCATAAGCTCCCTGCACATCCGTATGTTCCAGAAACGTAGTCGCCGGCAGAATGTAGTCCGCATAATCCGTCGTATCCGTGAAGAACAGCTCGTGCACCACGGTAAACAGATCGCCCCGCTCCATCCCCGCCTTCACAGCATTCCCATTCGGAGCCACCGCCGCCGGATTCGAGTTATAAACAAACAAAGCCTTCACCGGCGGATCCCCGGCGGGCTTCTCTGACCACTGACCACTGACAACTGACAACTGTTGTGCCAGCGCCTGACCCAACTCACACATGTTGACCGTTCTCGCCAGCCGTCCCAGCGGCGAAGCCGACGCCAGATCCGGCCTCTGCAGCGCATCTTTATCCCAGTCAAACGCCCCCGAAGTCGAAAGCACCGCGCCCCCGCCCCGATATTTCCACGCCCCCGTCAGCGCCGGCAGCATCGCAATCGCCCGCGCCGCCGTCCCGCCATTTTCCGTCCGCTGCACGCCATAGTTCAGCCGCAGCGCCACCGGCCGCGTCGTAGCATACTCGCGCGCCAACGCTTCAATCTCCGCAGCAGTCATGCCCGTCCAGGCCGCCACCCGCTCCGGCGTATATTCCTTAACCCGCTCGGCCAGCCCCTCAAACCCGTGCGTCATTTCCGCGATATAAGCCCGATCCTCCAGCCCCTCATTCAGAATCACCTTCATCATCCCCAGCGCCAGCGCCCCATCCGTCCCCGGCCGTATCGCGATATGCCAATCCGCCAGCGCCGCCGTCCTGGTGCGATAGGGATCAATCACAATCAGCCGCCCGCCATTCCGCCGCG
>JBEKRU010000146.1:0-12943 GCA_049518435.1 Occallatibacter sp.
ACCTTACTTGGAATGGTCAGCGTAGAGCCATTGAAAGCTACCAGTTGCCGGCTCTTGAAAATGCTCAAGGTGCGGGTTACTGTTTCGCGCGAGGCGCCAATGAATTCGCCAATCTCTTCATGCGTGAGAGAAAACCGAAACTTGGTTCCGTTCTCGGTGGTCTGTCCGCGCTCGCTCCATTCAAGCAACAGGCGGGCCAGCTTTTCGGGAGCTGAAGAGGCGAGGCCAACCGTGCGCAATTGCTCGCAGGCATGGCTGTATTCGCGGCTGAGCTCTTCGGTGACGGCCTGATAGGCGTCGGGATGGCGGGTGAGGAAATTGAGGAAGTCGCGCCGCGAAATGGGAGCCACCCTGGTTGGATACAGGACCTCCGCGGTCATTTCACAGGGCTTGCCGCAGAGCGTTGAGACGAGTCCGAGAATCTCACCTTTGCGGGAGATACGCGTGGTGAGCCGGCGGCCGTCGCTCGAGTTCATGGAGAGCTTCACTTCGCCTTCGACGATAATGTAAACGCCGGATGCCATGTCACGCTCGGAAAAGAGAATCCTTCCGGGCTGGTAGTTGCATACGAGCGCCATGGATGTGAGGTCTCTGAGCGCCTCGGACGAGAGCTTGTTGAAGAAATCACCGGATAGCTGAGCCTGGCTTCCGAAATTGCTTACAGCGTTCTGCGTGGTGTGCATGTCAAAGCTCCTCGTCATAGGGTTGGGCGCTGGGTTGCGCGATTTGTTCGGCAAGAAATTGAGTCCAGGGGGTGCTGGTAACTAACTCGGCGTTCGTGCGGGAATAGATATCACGGAGCGCCTTGGTGCCATCGGCATCGGCGTAAGTGACATTGCGCAAATCAAGGGAAAGTTTTCTTGAAGCGAGGCGAGGGGCTTCTTCCACCCAGAAGCGATTGAGTTCAGCCGCCCAGGGCCCTGCAACTCGCCCTTCGAGCTTCAAATCCATCGCGGTCTCGTGTTCTTCAATTGTGATTCGTAACGTCATGCCCCTACTAATGCAGGTGGTGTGCCATACGTCACACGACGCGGAAGTGGTTCTGTATCTATTTAAAAATAAGAGACTTAGCTTGTGGATAATTTGGATGGGCCGAAAGTGACGACGAGGAAGTGACGAAGGTGACGATGACGAGATTTCGTCACTGAGACTTCATATAGTCACTTCGTTCGATTCCGAGCTTCTTCATTTTGGAATTCAGCGTGGTGCGTTTCAAAGCGAGGCGGGCGGCGGCGCCATCGGGGCCACCAATCTGTCCTTTGGCCTCGCGCAGCACCTTCAATATATGTTCCCGTTCAGCCGCCTGGAACGTGGGACTCTGCGACGGCTCGGCTTCATCCTCTGCCTCATCCTCCTGGGTTTCGAGTTCGGCCAGGGGAACGTAGAGCACGGGGCCACGGGTGAGAATGACGGCGCGCTCAAGAAAATTCTCGAGCTCGCGGATGTTACCAGGCCACTGCCAGTGAATGAGCGCCTGCATGGTTTCTTCGGGAATCGATTCGATGGTCTTGCCCATACGGCGGCTATGAGTGGCCACAAAATGCCGCACCAGGACGGGGATGTCGGTTGCCCGTTCGCGGAGGGGCGGCGAGAAGACCGGGAAGACTTTCAGCCGGTAATAGAGGTCGCTGCGGAATTCCTTGCTGGCCACCATCCTGGCCAGGTCGCGATTGGTTGCGGCGATCAGGCGGACGTCGACCGAAATGGGGCGTGTGCCGCCGAGGCGCTCGATCTCGCGCTCCTGGAGGGCGCGAAGGAGCTTGGGTTGCAGGTCGAGCGGCAGTTCGCCAATTTCGTCCAGAAAGAGCGTGCCCTCGTGGGCCAGTTCCAGGCGGCCGATTTTGCGCGCAATGGCGCCGGTGAAGGCGCCTTTCTCGTGGCCGAAGAGTTCGCTCTCGATGAGACCGGCGGGAATGGCGGCGCAGTTGAGCTTGATAAATGTGCGCTCGTTGCGCGGGCTCAGGCGGTGGATTGCGCGAGCGAGCAGTTCCTTGCCTGTACCTGTTTCGCCCTGGATAAGGACCGTCGCATTGGTTGGCGCGACGGTTTCAATCTCTTTCAGAACCTTGCGCAGGCCTTTGCTCTCGCCCACGATATCTTCATAGCGATTTTCAAGGTTGATTTCCGCTTCGAGGTATCGTTTTTCCTGCGAAAGACGGTCACGCATTTCGGAAATCTGGCGCATGGCCACCGCATTGTTGACTGCAAGGGCGACCTGAACCGCGAGTTGGGACAACATTTCCGCTTCCCGCTGGGTAAACGCGCCTTCGATCCGGCTTGCAGTCGCGAGAGCGCCAATGACTTCGCCCCGGTTAATGAGCGGGACCCAGCAACCCGACTGCATGCCTAGCGAAGTGAGATGCTGCAGGCCCTCGATCGGGTATGGGGCTTCCTTTAATCTGTCAATCACGACGGGCTCGCGGGTTCGAAAAGCCTCGCCGGCCGGCGAACCTTCGATCGGAAGCCGCACCGAGCCCGGCCGCGCGCCTTCCTCATTCAGGCCCAGGAACTGCACTGTCAGGTCGCCGGTGTTTGGATCGCTGAGGGCGAGCGTGGCTGCGTCATGCGGGATGACTTCGCGGATGCTCGCGGAGATGGCTCCGAGCAGTTTGGTGATGTCCATGTTGGCGAGGAGCGCCGAACTTAGCTGAAGCATCAGCGCTTCTTCCGCTCGCTTGCGGTCAGTAAAGTCGCGCGTGACCTTGGCGTAGCCGGTCACTTCGCCCAAATCGTTGCGGATGGCGCTGAGGATACTGTCTGCCCAGAAGCGTGAACCGTCCTTACGGACGCGCCAGCCCTCGTCCTCATACCGCCCTCGCAGAGCCGCAAGGCGCATCAGTTCCGCCGGCTTGCCCCGCTCAACATCCTCATGGGTAAAGAAGCGGGAAAAGTGCGAGCCTACAATTTCTTCGGCTGTAAAGCCCTTGATGCGCTCGGCCCCGGGGTTCCAGGTCATCACGTGCCCATCGCAGTCCAAGTGATAGATGGCGTAGTCGCGCACGCTCTCGACAATGGACCGGAGCTGCTGGTCGTTGCGGCGCAGGGCCTCGACGGCCTCCCTCTGTTCGGTCACATCCCGGACAAAGCTCAGGACCACAGACCCGTGCTCGGTATCGATGGGCTTGAGCATGATGTCGACGGGGAATTCGGTGTTGTCTTTGCGCAGGCCGAACAGGTTCAATGCCGCGCCCATTTGCCGAGCCCGGGGGTGGGCGTTGTAGTTGTCCCTGTGAGCTGGATGGCGTTTACGGAAGCGCTCGGGAACCAGGCTTTCGATGGGCTGGCCGATCAGTTCCATTTGGGTGTAGCCAAACAACTCGGCTGCGCGCGGGTTTGCTCCACGGATGACTCCATGGCTGTCCGTGACAAAAATGGCGTCTGGAGACACTTCGAACAGATTTTCCAGAGCAAGCTGAGCGAATTCGGCCGGATCCGGTGAGGAGCGGGTCGATGCTTCCCTTTTCGGGGAATCAAACGGGAGCATGTTTTGTTTCCTGCTATGGAAACTACTCGGTTCTTTACTTTCGCGCAAGCCTGGTGGGATGTCGGCAGAAAGCGTCTCACGAAGTGAAAAAGAAAGCTGTGCAGAATTGGACATTTTTCGATTTTCATTTGAATTGAGGAGAGAGATGCAGATCCGCACCAGGTGGAATCACACATTGGCGGGTGGTAATTGAAGCCTTCGGGGGATGGTGCAGGGAGTCTACTGGCAGCATCATTTGAACATGGATAGGAACAAACGATTTCCCCGCATCGGCGACCGCGTTCAGATCTCCGGCTTCCTTGGAACCTTTGAAGTTGTTCAGATACGCCAGGAAGGCCTCATGACGGACCTCAAGCACCTCGGAGTTCCGGAACCTGCTTACATCGAACGAGAGATTCTCGCAAGAGAGTTGATCTACCCGGAACAACGTCAACTATCCGGGCGGTGAGCTGCACTCAGGCAATTGAGAACGGGAGTGCAGATTTCTAAAGCGGAACCAGAGTAAATATGCCCTTGCAAAAGGTGCGCGAGTTGGCATTCACTTCCACCCCATCGACGAAGACCTGTCATTGGGCCGCGGCAGTGAAAAAGCGACTTGGCCTTGCGCTTCCGGTGCACAGCTGCTCTGGTTTCGCTGTATTTTTTTACAACCAAAGTGCAGCCGTCTCCGAGCCGGGAAGCAATTTAGACGCATATACGCCGTTTGATATTGGGCACGGCCCGGATGCAACGTCGATCCGGCATAGAAACCCTACCGCCGATTCTCCTCTCATTCTCTATCGAATCTCGCGTGGCTGGCGTCGATACCGACCTCGTCCTGCCGGTTGTGCAGCGACCGTTCCATTTCATTCCTGACTGAGAGGACGAGTGCGCCAGGGCAAAACTCCTGCACCGTGGCGGGCAGCATGTGAATCCAAACCAGCACAGGAGAAACACATGGCTCAAAAGATTGCATTCATTACGGGCGGCAACCGCGGACTTGGCTTCCAGACCGCGCTCGACCTGAAGGATCCAGGCGTGAAGGTGGTCATCGGTTCTCGCGACCTGGCCCAGGGCGAGAAGGCCGTTGAAAAATTGCGTGCGGCCGGGGTCGATGCCGACGTGCTGCAGTTTGACATCACCAAAACTTCGGATTACCTGGCTGCCTATGACTACTTCGATTCGCGGTACGGGCGCCTCGACATCCTGGTGAACAACGCCGGAATCGCCGCAGGGACTTTTCCCGGCACAGGGCCCGAGCACTCCGCCAGCGAGGTTCCGGCCGGTGTGCTGCACAAGGTTTTCGAAACTAATTTCTTCGCGGTGGTCGCGCTTACCGACACTCTGTTGCCGCTGATCAAGAAGAGTGCGGCGGGGCGGATCGTGAACCTATCCAGCATTCTTGGATCGCTTAAGCTGCATGCCGATCCCAACTCGCCGATATACCATGCGAAGTCGTTCGCCTATGATGCGTCAAAGACGGCGCTGAATGCGTTTACCATCCATCTTGCGTATGAACTGCGCGACACCAAGATCAAGGTGAATTCGGCGCATCCCGGCTGGGTGAAAACGGACATGGGCGGTGACCAGGCTCCGATGGAACTGAGCGAAGGTGGGAAGACCAGTGCGGCCCTGGCGACGCTGGCTGATGACGGGCCTTCGGGAGGGTATTTCCACCAGGGCAAGCCGCTGCCGTGGTAGGGGAAAGATAGGGATCAGGGAATAGGGATCAGGGAATAGGGATCAGGGAATAGGGATCAGGGAATAGGGATCAGGGAATAGGGAATAGGGAATAGGGAATAGGAAATGGGGAATAGAAAGACGATCCGTGCTGGAGATTCGCTCTTGCTGTCGATAGGCACGGTTAATAGCGAGAAGCTCTTTGCGGGAAGAGCGAATCTGGCGTGACGTGGAGGACGAACGCGAGGGCGGCGAGCACCGCCGCGTAGTAGAGGCAGGTTCCCCAGTCTTCGCGGGGCGGCATGTCTTTTGTAAACAGGCGCCAGACCATTCCCGCGGCAACGAGCAGGAAGATCAGGCTTCCGGTGTAGGCCCAGAGTCCGACGGCTAATGCCAACAGAGTTACGCGGCCGGCCATGCCCAACGCACCTGCTGCTTTGCCTCCGTCGAGCATCCATACGGGAATCAGGTTCAGCACGTTGAGCCTTGCTCCGGTATAGGCGAGCGCGGCCCACAACAGGTCGCCGGTTTGCACGTAGATGAGATAGCATCCGGCGGCGGCTATCCAGCCTGCGAGCGGCCCGGCGAGGCTGATTTGGGCCATGATGCGCGGTGATATGTTCATCGCTTTCCACTTGACGTAGGCACCGAGGCCGGGGAGAAATACCGGCAACTCCGCTTGCAGGCCGCGGCGCTTGAGGTCGATGTAGTGCCCCATCTCGTGGATGAGAATGCAGACCGCGAAGCCGACTCCGAATCGCCAACCCCAAAGCGCCACGTACAAGGCGATAAAGCCAAAAAAGCTGAGCAGGAATTTGAGTTTGAAGAGCAAAAGGAGCAGGCCTTTGCCCTTGAGCAGCAACAGAGCGAGGGGGCCAAGCGGGCCTAGCCTTCGCACCCAATTGGGCGTGGGTTTAGCACTCATTGAAGGCTGCGGTCCTGAAAGAGCGGGAGGATTCCCTTGGAGCTTCGACCTGACCCAGGCCGCTTGCGTGGAGTCGGGCGGCAGCAGCATGAGCGCGTTGTTCCACGCCTCACTGGCAGCAGGAAAATCGCCTTTGGCCTCAAGCGCCGTTGCATTGGCGGCGAGCTGATTGAGTTGGTCACCGTAAACAAGGGCGTGGCACGCGGGACAGGCCAGGACACCGAGCGGCAAAGCGGCTCGGCAGTCGGGGCACTTATCCGGTTGAGGAGGGATCACCAGGTCCAGCCTGCCTTCAGGCGCATGATCTTGCGCTCCAGTTGGAGCGCTTCTTTTAAAGGTAGTACGGGCCGTCCACCGTGAGACGCCGGGCTGCCGTCATTCTCCAGGCGAAACGGATGCCGGCGCCGAGGATGATGAGTCCGATGATGCCGGATAGTCCGCTGGTTAATTCAATGATGGGCGAGAAGATTCCAAAGAGAATCAACTCCGGGATCTTGCCGACCCAGTCAACTTGCCGCGCGGGAGCAACCTCGGCAATCATGATGGGAATGGCCGCTAGTGAGATGGCCGCGTAGGTGAGCGCAACCGCGGCAATTTGATAACGCCGGCCGCCGACGCCGTTTGAGCCTTTCATCATCGCCTTGCCTACAAGCCAGCCAACCGCAACGGCCACATAGCCGAAATAGAAGTGAGTGGCGATGGTGAATGCGGCATAGACAAAGAACCCGAGAAACGCAGCACCCGCGCCATAAAGCAGCCCTTGCGAAAAGGCCGCGTTTCCCGCGGCCTGCCCTGCTTTTGCTTTGGCGGCGCAATCAGGGCATACGGATCGGCCATTCAGTTTGAAGAATTCATGAGCCAGCGGATTGAGGCAGATTTGGCAGCTTGGCGCGGCCGTCGTCGGCTGAGCGTACTCGGCTCTGCCAAATTGCGGGGGCCTTTTGACTGGCTCAGCCGCAGCTTTCTCGAGCTCATCCAAACCCGTGAGGGGCTTCCACTGCTCTGGCATACTGCTGGGAAGCTTAGCACATTTCACGTAAAGGGTCTGCGTCGGAGTGGACTGGCAGCAAAGAAAAGAACGGGAACAATCGCTGGCTCCGTTCCTAATTCGCGCGCTATATTCCGCTGATGAAATGGCGCACCGCGGCATATGCATTGCCGCGTTACTTTGGTTTGAGCGTCTTTACGTGTTCGAAACTGAGGGCCAGGTATTTCTTCAACTCAGTTGTTTTGCCGAGCAGGCTGTCGGGGACTTTGGCCCAGTCTTTCTTGACCACGCCGTAGCTTTCAAAGAGCGTGGTTTTGTATTTAGCGAGGAATGGCTCGACCTGGTCGTGAGGGAGCCGGATTCCGAGTGTGCCGGTCTGGTCGAGGTAGGTGAACATGTGCCCGTTTAACGAGGTGTATGGGTGCGCGTCGCCTTTAAGTTCAATGGCTGGATTCGTGGCGATGAGCTCCTCGTATAGCTCCAGCTTTTCATGTGGGATGGAACTCTTTTTCTTCGTCGCCATGACTCCTCCTGGACGCGGGCAGGTCTCGATGGATGGTGGACGATTTTAGCGTCCGGTGTTGTCGCCGGGATAGACTTCCTTCCCGGCTACATATGTCTCAAGGACGGCGGTATGCAGCAAGGCGGGAGCAGCGACTTTGTAGAGGTCGCGGTCGACGATGATGAAGTCCGCGTCGTATCCGGGGGCGAGTTTGCCTTTGTGCTTCTCGGCGAACTCCGCGTAGGCAGAGCCTTGTGTGTAGGCGTAGAGAGCCTGCCCGCGGGTGAGTTTGTTTTCAGGGAAGTAGGTCTTGGTTCCGGCCTCATTTTTGCGGGTGACGGCGGCATAGAGTCCGCGAAAGGGGGTGATGGGCTCGACTGGGTAGTCTGTGCCGAAGGCGAGAGGGACGCCGGCATCGAGGAAGGCTTTCCATGCGTAGGAGTAGGCGGCGCGCTGGGGACCGAGACGGGATTCGGCCCAGTTCATGTCTGTGAGCAGGTGGTTGGGCTGCATGGAGGCGATGACGCCGAGGGCTTTGAAGCGGGGGATGTCGGCGGGGTCGACGACTTGTGCGTGCTCGATGCGGTCTCGTTCGCGGTATTGCCGCTCGAAACAAGGCTGCTTTTCATCCATTGGCCGCGAATCGGCGCCGGGGGCGCGGCAATAAAATGGACGCCTGGTGGCCTGATCTGCTTGAGTGAGTGCCTCCAGGGCCATGGCTGTGGCCTTGTCGCCGATGGCGTGAAAGCCTAGTTGGAAGCCTGCCTGGGCGCGCTCGATGGCCATCTTGTTGAGTTGGTCCTGCGTGTATTGGGGTAGGCCGGTGTTGCCGGGATCGTCGGCATAGGGGGCTTTCAGGGCTGCGGTGCGGGAGCCAAGCGAACCGTCCATGAAGCCTTTGAGGAAGCCGGTGTGAAGCATGGGGTCGTTCAGGTTGTGGTGGGCGCGCATCTTCAGCAGGTCGGGCAGTGGGGCCTTGAAGGGGAGCCACTCGGTGATGCGCAGATTGAGATTGCCTTCCTTCTCCAACTCTTCGTAGACGAGAAAATCCTCCCAGTCGCTGAAGTCCTGAACACTGGTGACGCCGTGAGAGAGGGCGTCGGCGATGGCTAGCTGGTCACCGCGACGGCGCTCATCGTGGCTGGGGGGTGGGATGACGTTTTCAACCAAGCCCTGTGCGGATTCGCGCAGAATGCCGGTGGGTTCGCCGTTGGCGTCGAGGTCGATGGCGCCGCCTTGCGGAGGGGCGGTTTTGCCGGTGATGCCGGCTGCTTTGAGGGCGGCGGTATTGGCGATGGAGATGTGGCCGTCGATGCGGTCAAGGAAGGTTGGGTGGTCGCCAGTGACTTTGTCGAGGTCCTGACGGGTGGGGAGGGTTTTATCGGCCCAGAGGGTGTGGTCCCAGTTGCCGCCGGTGAGCCAGTTCCCTGCGTGGACGTTGGCGGCGAAGGTCTGGATTTTGGCGAGCATTTCGGCGAGGGATTTGACGCCGGTAAGGTCGACGTTGAGCTTGGTGCGGCCGGCGCTTCCGAGATGGACATGGGCGTCGTTGATGCCGGGGAAGATGAAGGTGCTGGTGCTGGCGGAGTCGAGGTCGCGGAGACGGGTGTGGGGGCCGGCGAGTTTGGTGATTGCTTCCGTGGTGCCGACGGCGAGCACTTTGCCACCGCCGATGGCGATGGCCTGGACGGTCTCCGGCTTGTCCGTTTCCATGCCGACGCCGGTGTAGATGACGCCGTGGAAGAAGATGAGGTCTGGGACGGTGGTCGCATTGGCAGGCGCTGGTTTAGGCCGGCTGGGCGCGTGTGTCGATGGGGGCGTTTGCGCGGGACAGAGGCATGCGGCTGCCAGGGATGCGGCGAGGAAGGCTGAAAGGAAACGCATGGGCGGAGTTTACCACCACCTGCGGTGGGGCAGACGCTCGCTGTTCGCTCGCACGAGGTTTGTTGCGACACGAACAAACGAGATTAAGCTTCATCGATCCCCGGTCCCCAAGAGCGAGGGACCGGGGGCACCCATTATTTGTGAGGGGAACAGAAGAATCGCTACTGTTCGGCGGCCCATTGGGTCATGGCGAGGGTGAGGAGAAGTACGCGGCGGAGGCCGACTTCCCTGTCTTTGGCGGAATACCACTCGGCGAGCGTGTGGGCTCCTCCACCGGAGCCGCCTGCTCCCATAGACAGCGACTGAATGCCGAGCGAGAGCGGGATGTTGGCATCCGTGGAACCGAGGCGCTGATCGGTATGCAGGCCGAGATGGCGATCGACGGCACGGAGGGCCTCGAGTAACGGAGCGTCGGCGGGGAGTTGCGCGGCTGGGCGGTCTCCGATTTTGGTGATGGAAAACGACAACAGGCCGCGACTGCGAATGGCCGGAGCCTTGATGCCTTTATTGGCAGACTCGACGGCGTCTTCGACGGCGCGATGGAGGGCGACTTCAAGGCGTAAAAGCTGCTCGGCGCTGGTGGAGCGGAAATCGATGGAGGCGTTCACATTCTCCGGGATGGAATTGACGCTGGTTCCACCGTCGATGGTTCCGATGTTGAAAGTGGTTCGGGGCTCTTCAGGAAGCGGGGTCTGGGCCAGGATCGAAAGGGCCGAGGCAAGCGCAGTGATGGGATTCCGGGTTCCTGCGTCCGTAAAGCTGTGGCCTCCGGGTCCCGTGACCGTGACGCGGTAGCGACGGCTGCCCAACGCCTGGGTGACGGCCGAGTCCGCTCCGGCTCCGTCGAGGACGATGTGCGCGGCGATGCGGCCGGCGAGAGCGCCCTGGCGGTATAGGTGACGGATACCGCGCAGGTCGCCTTCCCCTTCTTCGCCCACATTGCCGATGAGGATGATGGGGGCGGGTAACTGGATGTTGGAGTGAACGAGGGCGTGGGCGATGGCCAGCATGCCGACCAGGCCGGCGCCGTTATCGCATGCGCCGGGGGCTTCGAGGCGATCGCCATCGAGTTGAGGGTTGAGAGGTGTTTCGGCGGGGAATACGGTGTCGAGGTGGGCGGAGAGGATGAGGACGGGGCCTGTACTGTCAGCGGGGATTTGTTTTGTGGGGATGAATCCGACGACGTTGCCGATGGTGTCAATTTCTATGCGCTCGAGGCCGGCTTCGGCGAAGTGTGCTCTGAGCCACTCGGATCGGGCGCTTTCTCCGAAGGGTGGAGCGGGAATGGCGACCAGATTTGTCTGCCAATCCATGATGGTTTTGGGATTCTTGTGGAACCAGGCAAACGCGGCGTGGACGGGCCGCTGGGCGGCGAGCCCGGTGACGCACGAAAAGGCCGAATTGGCCGCGAGCCAAGGCATGGGTTGGTTTCAGGGTAGCAGGGACGAAAGGCAGGGACTAGGGACTAAGGGACTGAAGAAGCGTTCAGGTCAAGTCTTTCTTGAAACGTTGCATCAGCAAGGATTTCATATCGCGTCTGCCGTCGGCGATCAGGGCAATGAATACAGTATTTGCGCGAATACGGTAGACAATCCGGTATGGTTTGAAAAATATCTGGCGATAGGTGAAGTTTTTCAACCTTAGAAGCTCCGGTGGGTGCGCGCCGCGTACGGGGAGGTCTCGCAGTTTTAGGGCTGTCCGAACAATTCCTCTGGCCACATAGTCGGCATTTTCCCGAGAATCGTTCTTGTGAATATAGGCATGAATGGCGCGTAAATCCCGATGTGCCCCAATGGAAAACCGGACCATGAAGGCCATCAGGCCTCTGTGACCTCGACGCCGAACTCTGCCATGACCTCTTCGATCGGGATTGTGTCCCCGTTTTCAATCTCCTTTTCGGCAATAGCCAGGATTTTCAGCAATGCCTGAGTTTCATCAATCATTTCTTCGTAGCTCGCCACATCCATGAGCACGGCGCGCGCTTCGCCATTCTTGGTGATGATGATCGGCTCACGCTCCTCTGTAATCCTGTCAAGGAGTTCGGCGGCGTGGGCCTTTACGTAACTTATCGGCTTAATCTGGGTGGAAAAACGCATGAGGAGCTCCAGGAGGATCTTTCTGATCTAAATATAGTCTCTATTTAGTCCGACTAAAGGACTTTATTTGGTCCTGTCGTTTTCGAGCTGTTCGTCATATTCGACGGAGTGGAGAAAGAGGCCGCGGGCGGGGGCGGTGGGGCCGGCGGCGGCACGGTTGCGGGCGGCGAGGATGTTGGGAATTTCGTCGGCAGGGATGCGGCCGCGGCCGACGTCGAGCATGGTTCCTACCAGGTTGCGGACCATGTGATGGAGGAAGCCATTGCCGCGGACGCGATAGACGAGCAGCTCGCCGGCTTCGGTCTGGCGCTGTTCCCAGGATGAGGAGAGGATGGTGCGAATGGCGGTTTGGGAGAGGAGGGGCCAATCTTCAGCGGCTGAGGAAGGTGCGGAAGAAGGTGGCTGGCGGTCGATTGGCGAAGAGGGAGCGTCCGGGGCTGAAGCCCCCGTTGATTCCGTCGGCTTTATCCGGGGGTTAAAACCCCCGGCTCCCTCCGTGCCCCCCCCGGCTCCCTCCGTAAAGCCTTCGGTCTCGGCTTCATCGCTGATTTGGAAATTGCGGCTGGTGAGGTCGGGGTCGGTGGCGGCGAAGCTTAGGAAATCGTGTTCGCCTTCAAAGAGTTTTGCTGACGATTGCAGGGCTTGCACGTCCATTGGCCAAGAGCATGGAAAAACATAGCGAGCAAGAGAAGGGGGACAGATTGCGTCCCGGAATACCCGGTACTCATATGTCTTGGCCACGGCGGAGTGGCGCGCATGGAATGTGCCGGGCACGATTTTCGTCTCAAGGACGCGGATGGAGGGGGGCATCGTGCGATTAAAAGCGCGCAAGAGATTTTCAGGGGGAATGCGGGCCTGGAGAAGGAAACTGGCTACCTGGGCGAGGGCATGGACGCCAGCATCGGTGCGTCCCGAGCCTTGAGGCAGCGGAGATTCGCCGGTGATGCGATGGAGGGAGGCCTGAAGTTCCGCCTGGATCGTGGGCTGTCCGGGCTGGATCTGCCAGCCGTGAAAATCGGTGCCGTCGTAGGCAAGGGTGAGCTTCCAGTTTTGCGGTGCGGCGAGTTCGTTCAGGTCATTCAAGGCAATTCGCTTTGATGACAGGGTACCTGATGGTGAGGGCGGATCGGAAGCCGGGAGGTCCCGGTGAGATATACTCAGCTTTCCGGCTATTTCAGAAACCAGGTCGCAGATGGCTTTGGGGTTAAATACTGGGAACGAAGTGAGAGCCGAGCGCGTACTGACAGATAATCGGTCATTTTGCGCCGGGCTGGGAACGGAAAAGGTACCAGCGAGTCATAAATTTGCGTCCGGAAGGGCTCTCCGGGCGTCTTGAAGAATGGCACCCCACATGCCTCAGCCTTTCATGGAGAGGAACCATGCAATCGTTCGGTATACGTGTGTT
>JBEKRU010000147.1:0-23488 GCA_049518435.1 Occallatibacter sp.
AGCTCTGTCCCCCCACTCATAGACACCATCACCCTGTGTTTGGGCACTATCCCGCACACTGCGCTTGACACATTCCGTTCCAACCATGAAACTTCCCTCAAGGTTCCTGAGGCGCGGAAGGGCCAATGCGTCCCCATCCTAAGCTTGAAAGGGAGATCAAGACCCGGTGAGCGGACCTAAGGCAGGACGGATGAGTTTTTCCCTGAGTTCCACCATGGAGAGTGTTAGTGAGGTGGAGGCTGTTGCGGACAAGCTGGCCGAAGAGGCCGGACTGGATGAGGACGAGCGCTTTCATGTGACCATGGCCGTGCGCGAGGCCGCCGTAAACGCCGTGTTACACGGCAACGATTATGACCCTTCCAAACAGATCACGGTGAGTGCTGAGAACACCGGCGCAGCCCTCGTGTTTAAGATCGCCGACCAGGGCAAAGGGCTCGATCCAGAAACCATTCCCGATCCCCTGGCGCCGGAAAACTTGTTGCGCGGTACTGGCCGAGGGATCTTCCTTATCCGTTCCTTCATGGATGAGGTACACTTTCGACAACTGCATCCCGGAACCGAGTTGACGCTGGTTAAGAAACTGGCGCCGGCGGCCGGAAAGACCTAGGGTACTTGGCACTCGGAGCGCCGGCTCCAAACGAGATGAATCGTTCCGCCGGCGGTTTCGCAGATTGGGATCTCTGGAGCCCCCTGTTTCCCGCCAAAGTGCTATAACCTTAATACCAACGAAGGAGGAATTCCCGTGGCACTTACTATTGCTTCCCGTGAAGTGGACGGTGTCGCCGTCCTGGACCTTAGCGGGCGGATCACCCTGGGCGAAGGCAGTGTGCAGATACGTGACGCCATTCGCGACTTGATCAGCAAAGGGCAGAAAAGCATCCTGCTGAACCTGGCAGAAGTGAACTATATTGATAGCTCGGGGCTGGGCGAGTTGGTAAGCGCCTTCACCACGTCAAAGAATCAAGGCGCTGACCTGAAGTTGCTCCACCTGACCAAGAAGGTCCATGACCTTCTGCAGCTCACCAAGCTTTACACTGTGTTCGACGTCAAGGACGACGAAGCCAGCGCCATCGCTTCCTTCAAGTAAACCGGTCCGGGACGCTTTCGATGCCCCCAAACCGAGGATTGAAAAGGCCATCACGCATTGCGTGATGGCCTTTTTGGCTGTGACCAGCTTTTCTGTTGGTGGATGAAAATCTCTAGAACTTTACATTCGGAACGGTCCGCGCTGCCGGACTGGCTGTGAAGTACGCATCGTTCTCCTTGAATCCGGACATTCCCGCCCAGATATTGTTGGGGAACTGAAGAATGAAGGTGTTGTAATCCTGGATCGCGTCGTTGTAGCGTTTGCGCGCCACGCCGATACGGTTCTCGGTCCCCGCGAGCTCATCCTGCAAACGCAGGAACTGCTCGTTCGACTTCAGTTGCGGGTAGTTCTCAGTAAGCAGGAGCAGGCGGCCGATGGCTCCGTCAAGCTGTCCGTTTGCCTGGATCTTCGCAGCCGGGCCCTGCGCATTCAACATGCCCGCGCGCGCGTTGGCGATATCGCCAAACACGGTGCTTTCTTCCTTGGTGAAACCCTTCACCGTCTCCACTAGGTTGGGAATCAGGTCGGCCCGCCGTTCCAGCTGCACATCCACCTCCGACCATTGCGACTTCACAAACTGATCCTTCGAAACCATCTGATTCCTGGCGCTGATATAGCTGCCAAACACCATCAAAACGCAAAGAAGCAAAACGCCGAGTACACCAAGTGTGATCAACAATCCCTTACTCATACAGTCTTCCTCTCCTCCGGACTCCGCCTAGGGAATCCCCTTTATAGAAAACTCAACTCCTACCAGCTTCCGTCGGAACCGCCGCCGCCCGTGTCTCCTCCGCCAAAACCGCTAAAACCACCGCCGCCGGAATCTCCACCGCCACCACCGAAGCCGCCTCCGCCGCCGAATCCACCACCTCCGAAACCGCCTCCCCAGCCACCCCCGCCGTACCGTCCGCCGCCCATCCAACTTGAGAAAAGCCCAAGTCCAAACAGGAGCCGGAACAGCCACGACCCGCCAAAGAAAATGAGGATAATGATCAGCAGGATCAGCTTGCCGACGCCGGAACCATGGTGCATTTGCCTTACCGGTTCACCGGCCATCGTCGGCTGTTCGCTCAGCGTTACCTTGGCGTCTGCGGCAATCACTTGTGCAATCTCGCCAACGCCCAGCAGCACAGCACCGTCGAAATTGTTGGCGCGCAGGTCCGGAACCATCTCCCGCCCAATGTCGCCCGTCTTGCCGTCAGTGAGAATGCCCTCAAGGCCATAACCCACTTTGATTGAGCGCCGGTGATCATCGACGGCGAACAGCAAAAGAACGCCCCGGTCGGTTCCCTTAGCCCCAATCTTCATCTGGGTGAAAAGCCGTGTGGCGAAGTCCGCGGAGTCGTCGCCGCCCAGGTTGTGAATCGTCACTACAGCAATCTGCGCGTTGGCAGCGGAATGGTCCAGTTGTGCGCAAATACTATCGATCTGCGCAATCGCTTCGGGCGAAAGCACGTGGGCATAGTCGCTGACATAATCGGTGGGTTTGGGCAGGTTCTCAACCCGCTCAGCCAGAGCGGCAGTAGCGGAGAACCCCAACAGGACAGCTAGCAGAAGCCGAAAAACTTTCATAAAAGCGCGACAAAAGCCTTTCATCGCTCTCAATTGTACGCGGGCGGCCATCCAGAAGTTCCCAAAAGCCAGTCGCAGGCCCTTCGCACTAAACTGGACATGAAATGACTCAGACCACAACCATTACGCCCCCCATCGCCCGCAAGCTGCCCACCGAGACTCCCCTCTTCGGAACCACCCTCACCGACGACTACGCCTGGTTTCGCGACAAGGAGAACCCCGAAGTCACCGCCTACCTCGAAGCCGAGAACGCCTACGCCGAGTCGGTCATGTCACCGCTGAACGGCCTGCGCGAGGATCTCTACCAGGAGATGCTCTCGCATATGAAGCAGACCGACGTCAGCGTTCCCTTTCGCGATGGCGACTGGTGGTACTACACCCGCACCGAGGAAGGCCGGCAATACGCCATCCACTGCCGTACTCATGGCGCTCCCAGCGCCACTGAAGATACGCCGGAGCAGGTCGTCCTCGATGGCAACCAGCTTGCCGAAGGTCATTCCTTCTTCGCCCTCGGCGATATGGATATCAGTGACGACAGCCGCTGGCTCGCCTACACCACGGACACCACAGGGTTCCGCCAGTACGCCCTGCATGTTAAAGATCTGCAGACCGGCGAAACACTGGCTGGTGAAGTGGAGCGAGTCGGCTCCGTCGTGTGGGCGGCGGACAATAGCCACCTCTTTTACACTGTCGAAGACGAGGTCCAAAAGCGGCAGTTTCAGCTTTGGCGGCATGTTCTCGGGACGCCCCATGCCAGCGATGTGCTCGTGTACGAGGACGACGACGAACGCTTCAGTCTTGGCGCAGGCCGCACGCGCGACGGTAAATACCTGATCCTCGAAGCGGGCAGCCACACCACCACCGAGGTCCGCGTTCTTGCCGCGTCTGAACCCGAAGGCGAATTCACAATCATCTCGCCTCGCGAAGATGAGCATGAGTACTCCATCGACCACCGCAACGGCCTTTGGTTCATTCGGACCAACGATCAGGGCCGCAACTTCCGCCTTGTCACCGCGCCCGTTGCCACACCCGCCCGCGAGCACTGGACCGAGCTCATTCCCCACCGCGACCACATCATGCTCGAAGACGTCGATCTCTTCGAAAGCTTCTTCGTTGCCTGCGAGCGGGAAGCCGGACTGCCTCGCTTGCGCATCGCGCGCTTCACTGGCGACGGGCCCGCGTTCTCGCCGGCCGGCGAAATCGCCTTCCCCGAGCCGGCTTACAGTGCGCATCCCCACGTCAATCGCGTGTTTGCCGCCAACACTTTCCGCTATGCATACCAGTCCCTCGTGACGCCCAGTTCGGTTTACGAATACGATCCGGCGACCAGCGTATCCACGCTCCTGAAGCAGATGGAGATTCCCGGCGGGTTCGACAGGACGCTCTACGCCAGTGAACGCGTGCAGGCCACCGCGGCCGATGGCGTGCAGGTTCCCGTATCGCTCGTCTACCGAATCGACAAGCGAACGCAGACGAATCCGCTGTACGTTTATGGGTACGGCAGCTATGGCTACTCGCTGCCGCTGGGTTTCAGTGGAAATCGGCTCAGCTTGCTGGATCGCGGGGTGGTGATGGCCTACGCGCATATCCGCGGAGGCGGCGATTTGGGCAAGCCCTGGCATGATGCCGGGAAGATGCTGGTGAAGCGCAATACCTTCACGGATTTCATTGCATGCGTGGAACACCTCACTGCGGCGGGCTACGGCGACCCGGCGCGGGTGGCGATTGAAGGTGGGTCGGCTGGTGGACTGTTGATGGGCGCGGTCGTGAACATGCGGCCGGATTTGTTTCACGCGGTCATCTCGCACGTGCCGTTTGTCGACGTGATGAACACCATGCTGGATGCTACGCTTCCGCTGACCGTTCCCGAGTATGAGGAGTGGGGCAATCCTAATGAGGAAGAGTACTTCAAGTACATGCTGAGTTACTCGCCTTATGACAATCTGAAGGAGGCGAGTTATCCGGCGATGTTAGTGAAGACGTCGCTGCATGATAGCCAGGTGATGTACTGGGAGCCGGCCAAGTATGTGGCGAAGCTGCGCACGTTGAAGACGGATGACAATCCGCTGCTGCTGGTGACCAACATGCAGGCTGGGCATGGGGGCGCAAGCGGGCGGTATGACTATTTGAAGGAGATCGCGTTCGATTACGCGTTTCTGCTTAAGGAATTCGGGCTTCTTTCGCTAGACGGTGGAGCTTAGCTGCTGGCTGAGGCTGTTTGTGTCCGTGAGTCGCGATTGGTGCGCCCAAAGTCCTAGCCCTGGATTCGCGATGAAGAACACGTCTTCGCCTTCCACGGTGTTGTATCCATGCGAAAGCTTCTCGGGGTTGTAGCGGGTCAGCATTTCGGTGAGATCGGCGTACTCAAATCCGACACTCTCGATCTCTTCCCTGCTGAGTTTCCCGGGACACCAGGTAATGCGGAATCGGCCCTCGGATGATCCGTGGATGAGATGTGCGGCTGCGCTTAACTCGTTGGCCAGCTCGGGATTTTCATTCACGGCTTTCAGCGTGGCCGGCGTGCCGCGATAGCCGTACTTGCGGATCAGCTTGTCGATGGTGGGATCCTCGCCAAATTCCCTCGCCCCCGGTGCGAGCACAATCAACTCCGCGCCGTCGGCCAGCGCCATACGGGTGCGATACACGGCCTTGTTGCCCAGCCACGTGGAATGGAACTCATGGGGATCGAGGAAGACGACCGCCTTCTTGATGGGCTCGTCGACCATCTCGAAGTTTACCTTCAGGCTCAACTCGGCGGCGCGTTCGAAGCACTCCATGTCATCGCCGATGAAGAGGCCGCGCACCGCGAGTTCGTCGCCCGTTCCGCGGCCGACAACCGTGAGTACATACACAATGGGCAGGTGCTTGAGAAATCGATCCGAAGCATAATTGAGCACTCGGCGCACTGGCGTATCGGCGCGGCCCATGATGCGCTCCATGCCATACACCGCGCCGAGGTAATGGCTGCGGTTGATGCCCTCGCGCCCACCAGTGCCCACGAGGATGTTCTTGTTGTAGTTGGCCATGCCGATGACTTCATGCGGGACCACCTGGCCGATGGAAAGAATGAGGTCGAATCCGCCCTGCGAGATGAGCTTGTTGACCTGCGCCGGCCACGCATAATTCAGCTTGCCTTCGGACTGCTCGTGGACAAATTCCGCTGGGACTTCGCCGACCGTCTCAATGTCGGTGCGCCAGTTATGAACGCGAAACAGATCGAGCGGAACGTCGCCGAACATGTGGGCCAATTGTGCTGGCCCCATGGCCGTATGCGTTCCCAACGCGGGCAGCACAGCCTTGAGGCGGTCGCCATAATGCTGCCAGGCAAAGCGCGTTAAATCGCCTGCGTGTGAGTGGAAACGTGTCTGGTCGGGAGGCACGGCGAGCACGTTCTTGCGCTCGCCGAGTTTGGCGAGGCTTTCGGCAAGCAGGGTCTTCATCTGCTCGAGGCTTAGTTCGGTTTCTACGCTGCCGGTCGCGCAATACAAACTCATGCTGTAAGTCTCCTCGTTCTATTCTCGCGCATTCGTCCGGGCAAGTCCCGAAGTGCAAAAGCAGATCCTTCGACTCACCACCCCCGACCTCCACCCCGCAAACGAAGACCTGTCCGCGGGGGCCCGGAGCTGAAAAACGCTCGGGGCCCCGTTCCCACCCCAGCGACGAAGACCTATCGCCGGGGACCCCGGTTTCGCTCAGGATGACAGCTTCTTTTGAGTGCGAACTTTTTGGACTCCGGGCTAACTGATCGCCGTCGTGCCGCATACGTGAACCGCGATTCCAAGTTCGGCGAGCATTGCGGCCTTGGTTGCGAGGGCTTTGTCCGCCAACTCCGCGGAGGGCGCATAGGCAACGTTTACATGGTTCGCGCGGTGGCGCGCCATCAGTTGATTCTGGCTGACGCCGTGAAGGACCGTGTGCATGATGGGCCACTGCGAAGTTGTTTCGCGCCAGCGGCGCTCCGTTTCGGCCTGGGGCAGGCTCACGGCTGTGGCTCGTCCTATATCCGCGTGCAGGGCTCCGCCTTCAACAAAGACGCGGCTCCAGACAACCTCGCCCGGCTTGCCAATGCCCTTCAGTGTTCCGCCGCCGAGCGGAAAATACATGGCAGGCTGGCGTTCGCTGCGCGCCCCCGCATAGCCGCCGGCAAAATGATTCGCAGGCGCGGCTCCGGAAATTTGCAGCACCCAGACAAATTCGTCGAGCTGCGCCCCATCGAGGGCCGGTCCCTTGTAATGCTCGCCCCAGCGCACGTCGTGGAGAGTGGTGGATGGATCGAGCCCCAGAGCATTCCAGCAGCGATTCGTAATCAGCGCGTCAACACCGGCACATTCATCCACTTCGTTGAAGTGCACCAGCGGGCCGCCCGCATACAACTCGTCCTGCGTTCCTTCCGCAAAGACCGGCGGCCGCTCGGCGTTGTTCAGCATCCCTTCGGCGAGGTCGGATGCGCAGGTCTGGTCCTTCAATCCCTGCTGATACTGGATGCCGATTGCATCGCAGCCAAACTCCTGCGCAATGCGGACCGCCGCAATATACATTTTGCATTGCTCATGCACCTGCTCCAGCGTCAACTCGGTTTTGGCATCCTTACCGAACGCGAAGTTGACACCCTTGGCGACCAGCCACTGATAGACAGCTTCAGCTTCCGCATCGCTCACGGTTCGCATCTTCGCAACCAGAGCCGACTGACTGAGCCGCTCCTTGTAAACGCCGGCGGGATTCAAAAGCTCATCATCGATGATGGCGTTATACATGCCCATGCAGCCTTCATCGAAGATGCCGATGATGGCTTTGCGATGTTTCAGCTCATTGGCAAGCGACGCTCCCAACGTGGCGCTCTCCGCAGGTATGTTGGCCGCATTCAGCGCACGCACATGCGATAGATCGTGGCTGATGGCGCCATCGCGCAACCATTCGTCGAGCGCATTGAGAAAATACTCGTCGGTAAATTCCTTGCTCCAGATGGATGAGAATTTCCGTCCCGCCTTGGTGAGCGACCCATTCAGATTGAGTAAGCCCACGAGGCCCGGCCATTGTCCCGACCAGTTGGCGACGGTCAATATAGGCCCCTTGTGACTGCGCAAACCTGGCAGCACGTGATGGCTGTACTGCCATGCAGCAGTGGCAAAAACCAGCTTGGCCTCCGGATGAATATTCAGGAAAACATCCATGCCCTTGCGCTGCGATCCGATGAAACCGTGGCGCTGTTTCTCATCGTAAGCATGCGCCCGCACCAGCTTTATGCCACGCTGCGCGAACGCCGCGGTCAGCTTCTCTTCCATATCGCGCTGGGCCGGCCAGCACACCTGGTTCGCCGTCACCCGCAAATCCCCGCTTGTGACCAGCAATGCAACATCCGCCGCCGGTTTCGTCCCATTCACTTCGACTGCCATCCCGATCGTCTCCTTGCAACTTGCAGCACTTCCAACAGAGAGGAATATACACCCCGGCACCCCCTCGGCGTGGACCGTGGCGTCGCTGTGGCTGAAGCGGCGTGTCAGCGCGCACACAATGTGTTTTTCGTGACACGCTTCGATCCCATTTATCCCTCATTAACCCGTTTATTTTCAACACTTCGCATTTGGATCGCGGGTTGCAATTCCTCTGGGCGCAGGCGATTTTACAGAACGAATTACGGGGGGCGCGATGAAGGTGTTGAAGGTTTGGATGGCAGGCAGGTTGGCAATGGTGGCGATGACGGCAATGCTTCTGGCTTCTGCGGCAAATGCTGAGGATGCGCTGAAGCGCGTGATCGTAGTGAGCCTGGAAGATCACAAGCTGGCCCTGGTTGAAGACGGCCAGGTGAAGAAGGTCTACACCGTCGCCGTGGGCAAGCCCTCAACCCCGAGCCCGGTGGGCACATTCACGATCGAGCGCCGCGTGGCCAACCCAACCTATCAACACAATGGCAAGATCGTCGCTCCCGGGCCACGCAATCCGGTAGGCACTCGCTGGATGGGCCTCAGCAAGCATGGCTACGGAATTCACGGAACCAACGAACCCAATTCCATCGGCAAGGCCGCCTCGCATGGATGTATTCGCATGGCGAAGGCCGACCTGGAAGAGCTTTATCCGCTGGTTGCGGAAGGCGACACGGTTGAGTTGATCGGCCAACGGAATGAGGAAACGACGCAGCTCTTCGGTAATGGCGAAAACCCCGCAGCGCCCGTGCAGCCAACCCTGCTGGCGACTTCGCCAATGCAAGCGCAAGTCCCTGATGCCTCCATCGCAGCCGCTCTGAATTCGCCGGCCCCGGCCGTTGCCGCAATCGTGGCCTCGCGGTAAGGAAGGCCTGCCATGAATCTTTTTACCGATGCAGTTAGCTGTTTGGGTGCGGTGGTGTTGCCAGTGGTAGCCGCGCTACTGCTTGAAGAGTTGACATACGGAGGACTGGTCCGGCTGTTGATAGCTCCATGGCCGGGGACCGGTAAACAAAAGGAGCACAACCGCACCAAAGGAGAAAGAAAATGATCGCATTGAAGCTGCTGTTGACGTTCGCGGGAGTGCTGTTGCTTGCTCTTGCGGCTGGAATTCCACTCTATACATTGACGCTTCGTTTGCTGGCGCTGCGCCGCAAAGGCTCCAGCGAAACAGAGCCGGCCCGATCCGAACTAACCGAGCCTGAGGAATTCAATTGGCGTGGTCCCATTGCGCTCGTCCTCGTCGCGTGCCTGCCGCTGCTGATGGGGTCCAGCATCGTGGTTGTGCCCAGCGGAATGGGGGGCGTGCGGGTCAGCCAGATTCGCGGCACGCTGCCCGGCACACTTTATCCCGGCGTGCATTTCGTGACGCCGCTGATTGAAAGCGTGCAAACCTTCGACCTGCGCGATCACCTGTTCACCGCGGGCATGATCGAAGAGGGCGCGAAAACAACAACGCCGAAGACGCCGCTGAGCGTGCAGTCGCGCGAGGGCCTGAATATTGGGCTTGCGGTGACGGTGCGCTATCGCCTTGACCCCAACAAGCTCTCGAGCGTGCAGGCGAACATGCCGCAGCCTGTGGACAAGGAACTGGTGCCGCCCGTGGTGGCGTCCGCGTGGCGCGAACTTACGCCGGAATACACGGTGCGCGAAATTTTCTCGAGCAAACGCGAAGAGGTGCGATCCAAGGCAGCGGAGATTATCACACGCAAACTTGGAAACGACGGAATTGTGGTGGAAGAGGTGATGCTCTCTGACATTCAGTTGCCCGAGGAGTACGCCAAGGGCCTGGAAGGCCTGTTGCTGAAGGAGCAGCAGGACGACCAGATGTCTGTTGAAACCGACATGCAGCAGAAGCACGTCAGGATCGCCGAGTTGGAGGCCGAAGCCGAAGAGGTGCAGAAGGTGAAGCAGTCTGAAGGCGATGCGCAATCGAAGGTGGTTGAAGCCAAGGGTGAGGCCGACGCCATGCAATACACGCTGCCGCTGAAGCAGAAACAGATTGAGCAGAGCAAGCTGGAAGCGGAGGCACGCAAGGAAGCGACGATTCAGAATGCGGAAGCTGATGCGCAGGCCAAGGTGATCGACAGCAAGGCGGAGTTGGAACGCCGCAACCTGCTGGCCGATGCGGAAGCCAGCCGGGTTCGCCTGATGGCGAAAGCGAATGCCGAGCGCATGACGAGCGAAGCGGAGTTGCTGAACAAGTCGCCGCTGCTGATCAACAAGATCGTCGCCGAGCGGCTTTCCGACAAGATCCAGGTGGTCATGGTGCCATCCGACGGGAAGTTCTTCTTCGCGAATGACGTCTTCAAAAACATGGCCAACGCACCGGTGGTGAAGCAGGAGATGGACAACGAGGACGAGGCCGCGCCCAAGCCCGGACATTGATTGAGAGCATCCAATCAGGTCATGGGTCGCACGCACCGATCGGCGGCGAGTTATGGTTGGTGATAACTCGCCGCCCCGGGCAAAGCAATCAAAGCTGATGGAACAGACGCTCAATCTTGGGAGGAATTCATGAGTTACAGAAATCTACGCCGCCTGGCAATGTATTTATTCGGAATTATGATTTTGCTCCCTCTGTCGTTCGGTCAACAAAGCGAACCGCAGACAGGGACTGCACGGCCGAAGAAGGTCCTTACGCCTGAGCAGAAGGTGTATCAGCAGCAATGGAGAGAGTACATGGCGAAGCGGCAGAACCTGCAGGCCCAAGCCAAACAGGTTTTCGAGTCTGAGATGTTGCGCGAAAAAGCGGGAGACTGTCCGGACGCCAATTCTACTTACGAATTCAACATCTGCTACGGAAACCAGGTGACGATCACAGATAAGAATCTGAAAAGTTACGAAGGCATCATTCAGGATCTGATGGCTCCGATGCCGCAGATGCCGGGGAAGTCCGCTGACAATATGCCAGGACCGGCAGGACCCAGCTTCACGCCTGAGCAGATTCTGGAAGAATTCGACCATGTGGAGGAGGTCTGGCGGCAATACCGCGAGACGGCCTGCACAGCCGCCTATCACCAGTTCAACGGGGGCACCGGAGGGCCCAGCTTCCAGATGGAATGTCAGCTCAGCCTTGCGCGCGATCACATGCGCGAACTGGATAGGGTCTACGGCCACGACCTTCACCTTTAGGGATCGAGCTCAGTGTTGATAAGCTGCAGTCTCCGCCGAGGGCAGGCGCAGCAATCTCACAGCGAGCGAATAGCGAGCGTCTGCCGCACCGCAGTTGTCGGAGGCGCCACGATATAATTCGCCCAAACGAACCATCGAGAGAAATTCGAATCCAATGAAACTGGTCTGTCTTATCGCGATGGTTATCGGTTGCCTCACAGGGCTGAGTGCGCAGGCGCAAAACGCCGCGCCCAGCCCATGGCAGCAGCCGGCGGCCAGCCTAGCCGATCAGGCCGCCGACCTTCTCGGTCCCGGCCAAGCCCATCTCACCATCCGAAATATCTCCACCATTCCCACCGAGCAGATTCCTTCGATTCGGCGCCTGCTGGTGCAGGAATTGAAGGCACGCGGGGTCCTCACTTCAGGCACGGAAAGCGCCAACGTCATCCGCGTCACGCTGAGTGAGAATTCCCGCGATCGGCTTTGGGTGGCCGAAGTAATTGAAGGGGACGAGACCCGAGTGACGATGGTGCGGCTCGATCGTGGTAAGGCGCAGCAACCGCAATCCGCCAGCGGCCTGACGCTGCTGAGGCAACCGATCGTCAGTACGGGCGGCCAGGTTCTCGCCGCTCTCGAAACTCGAAATGGCCTGGTCCTCATTGAACCGGAAGAGATCGTGATCTTCGTGCAGGCTCCGGATGGCTGGCAGGAGCAGAAGCGTGTGGGCATCGGCCAGACCCGTGCGCTCACCCGCGATCCTCGAGGCATCATCTATCCGTCCGCGGACGCCATTGGCTTCGAAGCCTTCATTCCCGGAACAACCTGCAATGGGAAATCGCAGGGCACGACGGATTGGACGATTCGTTGCCACGAAAGCGACGACCCGTGGCTGATTGTGCAGCCGCCAATGGTGCAAACGGTCTCCGCCGGCCAAGGGGCAGAAGCCCAAATGAACCTGAACGTGACTCCATTCAAAGCTTTCTACAATGCGGCACGCAACTACTTTACCGGCGTGGTCAATTTCGACCCCGGAACGGATCTTCCCCCGTTCTATTCCGCCGCACAAATCGTCCGCTCCGCAGCGAGCGCGCCTTTGATCTTCGGCGGCATCGACGGGAAAGTGCAACTGCTAAACGACGGCACGTTGAGATCCGTTACCGGCACGCGCGATTGGGGCAGCGATTTCGCAGCAATCCGCACCGTATGTGGCCTGGGCACGCAGATCGTCGCTTCCGGCTCAGGCGAAGCGTCGAATGACAGCCTGCGTGCCTATGAATTGCCGGCAAAAGAAGCCATCCCATTCAGTGCTCCGCTTGCCATGGACGGAGCTGTGACCGCGCTGGCGACTTCGCCCGATGGCAAGAGCCTGATTGCCATTGTGCGCACCACTGAAAACCAATATGAGGTGGACCGTGTTACGGCAAGCTGCAATTAGTTTTCTCATAGCCGTGCTGGCGCTGCCGTGCGTCGCGCGCACGCGTCCTCACTACGGGGGCTCACGGAGCTTGGGGGCGACGGAACCCCGCAACCGGCTCTCGCCACTCGATGGGCGTCAGAGAATGATGACCACCGATGGCAGTTCTGGCTCCGTCCAGGAGTGCAATTCAGGAACGGCTGGCCTTTGACCTCGGCAGCGGTTGTGGCTTCTCTGACGCAGTCCTGTCCAACAAACTGCCCGTGGACAGCGGTTCATGCAGTTGGGACTTCCGTTGTGTTCACGGGCGATTCGCCAATGCCCAACTTGCCTTCACTTTTGGCTGAGAATCAGTTTCTGATTCAGCTCACGGATGCGGGCGAAGGGAAAGCCCCTGCCTGCTGCATCGGAACCGGCCCGTTCCAGCTTGCCCCAGGCTTTCCACTGAACCTCGTGGCAAACGAAAACTACTGGGGCGGAAGGCCCTTCGTCGATAAGATCGAAATCCTCACCAACAAATCGATTCGCGACCAATGGCTTGATCTCTCAGTAGGGCGCGCGGACATCGTCGAAGTCCCTGCTGAACAGCTCCGCATGGCGCAGCAGCAACATCTGAACGTCGTGGCCTCGCCGCCGGTTACGCTTCTGGCGCTCGCCGTTGCCGATTCCGGCGTGCTCTCCAACCCCGGCCTCCGCGCAGCCATTGCCCTGGCCGTCGATCGCAGCGCACTCTCCAATGTCATTTTTCAGAAGCAGGGCGAAGTCACGGCCAGCCTGTTGCCCAACGCGCTCACCGGCTATTCGTTTCTCTTCTCCACTGACCGGGACTTGAACAAGGCGCATGAGGTGCGAGGGGGCCTCAGCGCTCCCTCGCTCACACTGGCTGCCGACAACAACCCAACCATGCAGCTGGCGGCGCAGCGTCTCGCTCTGAATCTTCACGAGGCGGGATTCACCGTGCAGGTTGCTAATGCTGGAACCGCACAACACAAGGACCTTGCGCTGCTCGAACTCACACTGGCTTCGAGCCAGCCGCAGTCCGCGCTTGAGTCCATGCTGCGCGGGGTGGGTGTGGCAACGCCGGTGCTCGAAAGCACTCCCGCCGGTCTCTACAAAACGGAACGTGAGTTTCTTGATACGCACACGTTGATTCCGCTGCTTTATCTGCCCCGCGCCTACGCCGTCAGCGGCCGAGTGCGCGACCTCCGACTCAGCGTGGATGGCTCACCGGTTCTAGCGGGCGTATCGCTGCAGGACGCACAATGAAAGACGCAGAATGAATCTTCGCCAGAAGCTGCTGCTGCTCTTTTCGCTCACTGTCGCTGCCGCTGTGGCCGCCGTGGCGTGGACCGTCCTGGTGCGGATCCGCCAAGTCTTTGAGCAGCGCGATCAGCAAGAGACGGCGCTCTTCGTCAGCCAGTTTCAGCGCGAATTCCAGCATCGATCGTCCGAAGTGGCTGCGGCCGTGGATCATATTGCAGCCAGTGAGCGGGTGCGTGCCATGGCTTTCGAGCTGGTCCAATCCGGCGACGCGGCTCCGTACCTGACAGAGGCGCAGACCCTGGCGCAGGACGCGCAGTTGGACTTCCTTGAGATTGTCGGGCCGGATGGCAACGTAGTCAGTTCCGCGCAATGGCCTGCGCGCTTTGGGTATCCCGAGCCCGCGGCTCTGCAGACTGCGACCACATTCCTCAAGCGGGAAGACCTGCCCGATGGCGCCTCGGCCCTTGGTCTGTTTGCCGCTCGACCCATCCGCGGCGCGGAGCCAGCAGTCCATCTTGTGGGCGGGAAGCGTCTTGACCAAAACTTTCTTGCAGACCTCCCGGTTGCTCCCGGCATGCAGGTGAGCCTCTATAGCGACGCCGGCAATAGTGTACTTGTAAGCCTGGACAGATCAGCAGCCCCTGCCGCTCCCAATTTCGCCGCGTTTGATCCGGCGCGCCTTCTCAGCGCCTCCGGTCCGGTTGCCAACGCGGCCCGTTATCAATCCCTCATCGAGGCAGCCCGCAAAACCGGCCAACCTGCGAGTTCAATCCTTTATCTGACTGACCATCGCGAGGACTCAGTGAACGCCACCACGATTCCTCTCAAGTCCGAAAACGGCGATGTGCTGGCTGTGCTCACCGTCTCCATCTCGCGTAGCGGCATGGTGCAGGCGCAGCAGCACATTCGCGCTATTGCATATGGGGTTGCGGCTGGAGGCATTCTCTTCGCCATCGTCTGCAGCCTCTGGATCGCCGCTAAAGTCTCCCGTCCCATCGAGCAGCTTGCCCGTGCCGCGGAGCAAGTCGCCGCCGGCAACTGGGAAACCCATGTGCCGGAGCGTGGTCGCGATGAAGTTGGCCTGCTGGCGCGCAGCTTCAATCACATGACAGCCGAGCTCGTCAGCCAGCGCGAACGGCTCGTCCAAACCGAGCGGGTTGCGGCATGGCGCGAACTCGCGCGCCGTCTCGCTCATGAGCTCAAAAATCCACTTTTTCCCCTGCAGCTCACGGTCGAGAATCTCGTCCGCGCGCGTGAACTGGCGCCGGATGAATTCGACGAGGTTTTCCGGGAGAGCACGCGCACCCTGGGCATGGAGATCGCCAATCTGAAGACCATCATTGCCCGCTTCAGCGACTTCAGCAAAATGCCCAAGCCGGAGTTAGAGCACATCGACGCAAAAGACGTTCTTGAGCGCATTCGCGCGCTCTACGAGAACGCCGGTGCAACAGCCGATCCGGATCGGCAACCAATCCGCTTCGAACTTGTTCTCTCCCCTGATCCCATGCCGCTCCATGTCGACCCGGAGCTGTTGCATCGCGCGCTGAGCAACCTCGTGCTCAACGCCATGGACGCCATGCCCGATGGGGGCACGCTCACCCTTTCCGCCAAGCCACTTACCAGCCACATCGAGATCAGAGTCTCCGACACCGGGGCCGGCCTCACGCCTGAGGAGTGCGAACGCCTGTTTACGCCGTACTACACCACGAAGCAGCACGGCACAGGCCTGGGCCTGGCCATTGTTCAATCCGTCATCTCGGACCACAACGGCTCCATCACTGTGGAATCCCACCCGGACCAGGGTGCTACCTTTGTCATCACGCTACCGAAAAGTTGCTCATAGGAGCCTGCGTTGAAAGTCAAAAATATCGGGAAAAACCTCCCTCAGGGGTTTAATGGCCCCGTCGATTTCTGGGTCTTTACGGCACGACTAAGCGGCTTGGTGGAAAAAGCCCCGTTTTGGAGCGAGGTCGCCACTATCCTTTGCAGGGGCTAAAGCCCAGGATTGATTTTATTGGCATTATCGGCACGACTGAAGTCATGCCCTGTTACAAGGCCATCCGGACTGCAGGGATTTAGTTCTTCACCAAGCTGTAAAGTAGAGCCCTTTCAAAGGGCCAGACTTCTACCACGGGCAGCTAGCTGTTAGCTTTTAGCTGTCCACTATTCACTGTTCACTGTTCACTCTATGCAAAAGGCGAACATCCTCATCGTCGACGACGAAGCCAACACGCTGGCATCGCTTTCCCGCGCCTTCCGCCTTGCTGGGCATGAAGCCGTGGTCTGCGACAACGCCGCCCGCGCGCTGGAACTGGCGCGCAGCCAGCCTTTCGACCTGATCCTGAGCGACGTTGTGATGCCCCGCCGCGATGGACTCGCCCTGTTGGAAGATCTCAAGACTGCCGGAGTCACGGCTCCTGTGGTGATGATGAGCGGGCAGGCCCATATTGAAATGGCGGTCCGCGCCACGAGGCTTGGCGCGCTGGACTTTTTGGAAAAGCCGCTCTCGACTGAAAAGCTGCTGGTTACGGTTGAAAATGCCCTCAAGCTCACCCGCCTCGAATCCGAGAACCAAGATCTGCGGACCCGCGTAGGCAAGCACACGCTCGTGTTTCAAGGCGAAACCATGCGTCGCGTGATGGCGCAGATTGAGCGCGTCGCTGCCAGCGAGGCCCGCGTCTGCATCTATGGTGAAACGGGAACCGGCAAGGAGCTGGTGGCGCGCACCCTGCATGAAAAAAGCCATCGGGCGAACGGCCCTTTTGTGACTCTCAACTGCGCGGCCGTTCCCGCGGAGTTGATTGAGAGCGAGCTCTTCGGACACGAGAAAGGCTCCTTTACCGGTGCGGCACAACGCCATACCGGGAAATTCGAGCAGGCGCATCGAGGGACGCTCTTTCTGGATGAGATCGGCGACATGCCGACAGCCATGCAGGCCAAGCTGCTCCGCGTTTTGGAAGAAGGCGAAGTCGAGCGTATCGGTTCGGACAAGCCCACCACCGTGAACGTCCGCGTGATCGTGGCCACGCATCGCAATCTTGAGGCGCTTGTCGAGTCCGGGGGCTTCCGGCGCGATCTCTATCATCGCGTCGTTGTCTTCCCAGTCGAATTGCCACCCCTGCGCCAGCGCCCGGAAGACCTGCCGGCACTCGTCGAACACTTTGCGCGCCAGGTGAGTGCGCAGAACGGATGGAAGCCGGTTCCCTTCGCAGATTCCGCGATTGATGCTCTGAAGCAGTACGGGTGGCCCGGCAACATCCGCGAACTGCGCAACGTGGTGGAGCGGCTGCTGCTGCTGGCTGATGCGACGGTTGACGACGCCGCTGTGCAACTTGCGTTGCCCGCTATGCGAACCGGCCATCCGCCAAATCAATCCAATCCAATTTCCCTGACGTCCGACGCATCCGGCCCGCTTTCCGAGCGCGTTTTAGCCTTCGAAAGGGCACAGGTATTGAGCGAACTCGACCGGCACAACCGCAACATCACGCAAACCGCGCGCGCCCTGGGCCTGGAAAGAAGCCATCTGTACAAGAAATGCCAGCAGCTCGGGATCGACCTGCAAAAACTCGAAATCCGCGCGACTGGACAAGCGTGACGCAGTTCGGAGAGCGGCTCAATGCATTCTTAGATCTCAGAAAAGATCATAAAATTGAGCGTATCGATTCGATTCGCTCATTGTAGACTGAAAATACTCCGTAGCAGAACCAGGCTTCAGGCAAAGGCTCAACACCATGACAGAAGACTCAATCCGGCTCGCGAATTCGAGCACCTTGCCGGCCGCTTCAAGCAAGCGCGGCTACAACATGTTTCTGCTGCTGGTTGCGGGCCTCGGCGGCCTGCTCTACGGCATCGATGTAGGGATCATCGGCGGCGCGTATCCGTATCTCGAGGCCACATCCGGCCTCACACAGGCGCAGTTGTCCGTCATTGTGGCGGCCGTGTTGCTGGGCAGCGTCTTTTCTACACTGTTTGCAGGAATGATCGCCGATTGGATCGGCCGCAAGCCGCTGATGGTCCTGAGCGGCCTTACGTTTGTTGTCAGCATTCCCGTTATTGCGCTCTCGCACGGCTATGGGCCGTTGTTCTTCGGTCGACTGTTGCAGGGGATGAGCGGCGGCTTCATCGGCATTGTGGTTCCGCTTTATCTGGCCGAGTGCCTTTCGGCGTCCAATCGCGGCAAGGGCACGGGAATTTTCCAGTGGCTTCTGACGCTGGGAATCGTTGCCGCCGCGCTGGTGGGAATGTATTACAGCTACAAGGTTGCAGCGGTGGCCGCTGTTGGAAACGCCGCGGACCTTCTCGCCTTCAAGGATCTTGCCTGGCGCAGAATCTTCTGGGTATCGCTGCCTCCCGGCGTACTTTTTGTCATCGGCAGCCTGCTGGTGACCGAGTCGCCGCGTTGGCTCTTCCGCAAAGGCAAGGAGGCGCACGCCCTTGCGGCGCTGCTCCGCTCGCGGTTGCCACAACAGGCCGATCTTGAATTGCAGGAGATGAAAGAGACCGCGCATCTTGCCGCGGAATCCAAATCGCCAAACAAGCAGACTGGCGAGAAGTTCAAGGACACTCTGCTGCGCCGCAAATACGTGATTCCCTTTCTGCTGGCGTGTATCATCCTCTCCTGCAACACTGCAACCGGCATCAATTCCATCATTGGCTACAACACCGGCATATTGCTGCAAAGCGGCCTCTCCGACCTGCAGGCTCACTGGGGATACGTGATTTTTACGGTCGTCAATTTTGTCATGACCATGGTGGGCGTCACGCTGGTCGACCGCAAGGGGCGCAAGTTTCTGCTGACGCTCGGCACCAGCGGCATCATTGTCTCGCTTACTGCCGTTGGCCTGATGTTCCTGACCACGGAAAAGCTGAACGTCGATTGTCGAAGCCTGATCCAGGCAGCGGTTGATCCAGGCCAGGAATTGACGCTGCGATTCGATACCCAGGAGGCCGGCAAGCTGCTTAGCGGAAGCGGATACACCGGAACGGACATCAAAACCGATCGCGCCTCGTTTGCGGTCATCTATTCCTACGGCGATTTCACGGCATCAACGAGCTATGTGCGCTCTGACGACCCGGGCGCCGCACCCATCCATATCACCCGCGCAGGCTGCGTCCCCGCCAACCGCGTGGAAGCCTTCTTCAAGAATCCATTCGCCGATCTTGAGGCAGCCCGCACTGCGCCGCTCAAAATAGAGAAAGCTCTGGTTGGCAGTGTTCCCGACTCGGGCCACGGCTGGCGCGTCGCGCTTGGCTTGTATGCCTTCATGGCCTTCTTCGCCTTCGGCCCCGGTGTTTGCGTGTGGCTTGCTCTTTCTGAACTGATGCCGACCCGGATTCGATCGAACGGCATGAGCATCGCGTTGGTCATCAACCAACTGGTTTCTACCACGCTGGCTGGAATCTTTCTGCCCTTTGTCAGCAAATACGGCTACTCGTCGATGTTTTTCCTATTTGCCGGCTTCACAGTCATCTACTTCCTGGTCGCCGTCTTCCTGCTTCCGGAAACGAAGGGCAAGACTCTGGAAGAGATTGAAGCCCACTTTGAAGGGCACACCGGGTAACAGATTCGGTTTCATAGCAAATCACGAGGCTAATCTCGCGAAGAGAAACCTGATCAATTGTGATCAGAGTGCCGCAGTGCCTGTTGCATATAAACGATTCTTAGCCCTATTTGTTGCCTTTCGAGATGCGGCTCGTGACGCCTTGATTGCATTGCGCATCATATCCGTTTACCAGGGGCTTTTCACTTTCGTCAGGCGGTGGCGTTGCGATGTCTCCGGAGCAATCCGTCTTAACTTTGCGAAAACCTTCCCGAACTCGATGGATGCGATTGCTGTTGTCATCGCTTGGACCGGGCATTATCACCGGGGCAGCCGACGATGATCCGTCGGGAATCGCCACCTATTCGATTGCCGGCGCGCAGTTCGGCACCTTGTTTCTTTGGACCGCACTACTGACATTTCCGCTGATGGCCTCCGTGCAAATGATGTGCGCGCGCATTGGCAAAGTCACTGGAATGGGCCTTGCGGCAAACCTCGCCCTCCGCTTTCCACGCTGGCTGTTGCTGGTGGGCATCTTTGCTTTGCTGATTGCCAACACGATTAACATCGGTGCGGACCTGGCCGGCATGGCGGATGCGGCCAACATGCTCATGGGGATCAATGTCCATGTGTGGGTCATCGCATTCGCGATTATCATCTGCTGGGCCACGGTGCGGCTCCAGTACCGGCACATCGCCATGGTGCTCAAATGGCTTGTCATCGTGCTCTTCGCTTATCCGGTCACTGCCTTTATCGTCGGCGCCGATTGGGCCCAGGTAGCGCGCGCCACGCTCTTGCCTTCCATACCGCATGGCAAAGAAGCGTGGGCGACGCTGGTGGCGATTCTGGGAACCACGATCAGTCCCTATCTGTTCTTTTGGCAGGCGAGCGAAGAGGTTGAGGAAGACAAGGATGCCGGCAAGGTCACGCTGTTTCTTCGTCGAGGAGCCACGGTCAAGGAGCTCGAATTCAGGAACGTCGATGTTGGCGTAGGCGCTTTCTTCTCCAACGTGGCCATGTTCTTCATCATTCTTACTACGGCCCTCACCCTGAATCGCCATGGCCTCACCAACATCTCCACCACACGGCAGGCGGCGGAGGCACTCCGTCCGCTGGCTGGCAACTTTGCCGCGCTTCTTTTTACCGTCGGCATTCTCGGAGTGGGGTTTCTTGCGATCCCCACGCTGGCTGGCTCGGCGGCTTACGCTTTCGCTGAAACGCTTGGCTGGCGGCAGGGACTCAGCAAGCAGATGAAACATGCGCGCTCGTTCTACGGGGTCATTCTGCTTTCGACCTGCGCGGGCGTTGCGCTGAACTTTCTCCACATCAACCCGGTCAGCGCGCTCTACTGGACGGCCGTCATCAACGGCCTGCTTGCGCCGTTCCTTCTTGTCGGTATTCTGATGGTTGCAGGCAGCCGGAAACTCATGCAGGGCCAGCCCAGTTCCCGCCTGGGATGGATCACCGTGGCCGTCACCACGGCTGCCATGTTCGCCGCCGGGATAGCGATGTTTGTACTTTAGGAATTCAGTGGGGGATCAGTGCGCTCCAGCTCCGGCGGGCGCGCGTCCTTTCTGGACGCGCTTGAAGAGCCAGACAATCCCCGCTCCCGACAGGCTAAGCAGAGCCAGCCAACGGAACACGTCGACAAAGGCCCAATCGGTAGCCTGATACAGCAACTGGCTGTACAGCTGCAATTCGGCAGGATACCGGGTGTGTTCCGGGCCAAAATGGGTCCCCAGAGCGCCCATCTGCGTCTGCAGCGCCGATTGGAATTGCTGGCCGCTGAGCGGGCTGTAGTTTGTCATCTCGCTCTGATGGACGCTGCTGCGCCGAGTCAAGAGCGTGGCACTGAGCGAGACTCCGATGGAGCCGCCAATGTTGCGCATCAGGTTGTAAAGGCCGCTGGCCGCACCGATCTGCTCCCGAGGCAAGGTTCCGTAGGCCTGCGTACTGATTGGCACGAAAATGAATCCCACGCCAAAGCCCGTAATCAGGATGGGGACCAGCAGTGTCCAGGGGCTGATGCCGGTGGTCACGCCGCCCATATACAGCGTGGTAGCCGCGAAGAGTGCAAAGCCGAAGGTGAGCAAATATCGCGCGTCGACCCGTTCGGAGAGATAGGCAATCACCGGCATGGCCACAATGCTGCCCAATCCCCGCGGAGCGACCGCGATTCCAGCGGTGAGTGCGGTATAACCCAGAAGCTCCTGGTAGAAGAGCGGCAACACCGTGACGGTGGAATAGATCGATATGCCGAAAATGAGAATCAGCAAACAGCCGACAGCGAAGTTCCGGTTTTTAAGGACGCGGAGATTGACGAGTGGATGATCCGAGCGCCAACTGTGCCACACGAACCATACGAAGCTGATCACCAGCAGGAGCGCGGCCCAGCGGATCCATGTGGCGCCAAACCAATCGTCTTCCTGGCCTTTGTCGAGGATGATCTGCAGGCAGCCGATCCACACCACGAGCGTGCCCAGGCCGATGCCGTCGAACCCAATGGACTTCGATCCCCGCATTTGCGGCGGGTCTTTGACAAATCGGCTGATCAAAATGATAGCCAGGATGCCGACCGGGATGTTGATGTAGAACGCGTAGCGCCAGCTATAAGCGTCGGTAAGCCAGCCCCCCAATGTCGGCCCCAGGGCAGGGGCACACACCACGCCGAACCCGAAAATCGACATGGCGACGCCGCGCTTCTCAGGCGGAAAGCTCTCCAGAAGGATAGACTGCGATAGCGGTTGAAGAGCTCCGCCGCCCGCCCCTTGCAGTATGCGCGCCACCAGAATGAACCCGAGTGTGGGTGCAGCTCCGCATGCAAACGACGATGCCGTAAAGATGGCGATGCAGATGATGAAGAAGCGCTTGCGCCCGATCCGCATCGCAAACCAGTTCGAGGCGGGCAGCACGATTGCGTTGGCCACCAAGTAGCTGGTCAGCACCCATGTTGCTTCGTCGGTGGAGGCCGACAGTGAGCCCGCGATGTACGGAAGAGCAACGGAGGCAATCGCGGTGTCCAGAACCTCCATGAAGGTCGCCAGCATGACGGCGATGGCTACGATCCATGGATTTTCGAGTCTGGAGGCGGCCGCCGGAAACTGAATCGCGGCTGACGGCCGTACCGCGATCGATCCTCCTGCTGGCGCTGCTTCCTGCTTCGACATGCTTTGGTCGCTCCTGGCGCTCACACGATCGACGACTGCCATGAAAGCTCAAGGGGCTACCTGGGACCAAAAGTCGTCCGGCAGATTCACAACGATGGGCTCAGAAGTGCTGCGAACAACCACCCATTCAAAGGGCACTTCGGTGGAGGGATTAATCTCCTGATGAGGAAGCCAGGCGGGGACATAAAGAAAGTCCCCGGCATGCGCTGTTTCGTTAAACTGCCCTCGCTCTCCCCAGCGAATATATGAAGAGCCGCTGAGGACATAGACGATGGTGTCTTGTTTCCCATGGTGATGGATTCCCGTGCGTGCTCCAGGTTCGACTCGGAACAGCCCTCCCCAAATGGGCGAGTCGATGCCGGCCCCTGAATGAATGGCGGCCAGGCGCAAGGACCCGGATGTCTGAGCAGTCGCGGAATCGAACTGTTCTGGAGAGACAACACGAATTGTTTTGTATTGCATGAATTCTCCCTGTGTGGGCTTCGCTAGCCGCGCAGGCTTGCCGGTGGATGGCTCACGGCGGAAAGCTCGTCGTACGCTGCCTGCGGCAACTCCAGGCCAGCCGCTGCGACGTTTTCTTCCAGATGCGCAGCCGATGATGTTCCAGGGATCGGCAGAATTACCTTGGCCCCCTTGAGCAACCAGGCCAATGCAACTTGCAGCGGCGTGGCCTTGAGTTCTCTCGCAACTTTCTCGATTGCAACGTCTGCCTTTCTTCCTTGCCCAAGCGGTGCCCATGGCAGAAAGGCGATGCCATTCTCTGCGCAGTAATCGACGATGAAATCGGATTCGCGGTCGGCAAAGCTGTAGCGATTCTGCACGGAGACAATGGGCACGATTCTGCGAGCGCGTTCGACGTGCTCGCGCGTGACGTTGGAGAGTGCGACATGGCGGATTTTGCCCTGCTCGCG
>JBEKRU010000148.1:0-12579 GCA_049518435.1 Occallatibacter sp.
GAAGCGTGCGGAAGGCGACCGCACCGAGGCGGTATTGGCCCTGACTCTTGGTGATATTCACAGAGCCCCTCCACTTGTCCGCATTCACTCTCAATGCACCACGGGAGAAGTCTTTCACTCAATGCGGTGTGACTGCTATGAGCAGCTTCATCTCGCCCTTCGAACAATCGCGGAGCAAGGCGCCGGGGTGCTTGTCTACGAGCATCAGGAAGGCCGCGGTATCGGCTTGATGGAAAAGCTCCGCGCCTATCAACTGCAGGACCAAGGGCTCGATACAATCGAAGCCAATCTTCGGCTCGGGCATGCTGTGGACCTGCGAAACTATGCGCTCTCTGTTGAAGTACTGCGGTTCCTTGCAATTCGCTCGCTCAGATTGATGACAAACAATCCGGACAAGATCCATGCCGTGCGCTCCTCGGGGATTGAAATCGTAATGCGCATGAGCGCCGATGTTCCGGCAAACCCTCATTCCATCGAATATCTTGTGACCAAGCGCGACAAGCTTGGGCATCTTTTCAATTCGGCATCGGATTCCCTCATTGCCGGCCATCACTCCCCTCGCAGAACATCTCTGCTGGGTCTGAGCGACATTGGAGGCGGACCAGCCCCCGCCACACTGCATCTGGTCCAGACTTCAAGTAGGAAGGGATGACATTGAGTTGACAATTCCGGGACAACTTCCGAATCAGGTAAGCCTACGCTATTTTTCACAGGACCAGAAGAGTGAAAACATCTGGCCCGCAAAACTTCTCCGCACAGGTTTTGGGCCTGTCGGCGAGTGAATATACGAGGTTAACCGTGGCGCAAGTATTGTTGACACACTCCTACCATCTCGCTTTCGATCCGAAGCAGCTTCGCAAAATGCAGCCCTACATGCCGCTTGGTACGCTTTATGCGGCTACTGCGCTCCGGGAGAACGGGATCCCGGTTGTCGCGTTCGATTCCATGCTTGAAGAGCCTTCCACAAATCTTGCTTCTCTTCTCGCGGAGCATAAGCCCCAGATCGTAGCCGTCTATGAGGACGACTTCAACTTTCTTTCGAAAATGTGCCTTACGCGCATGAGAGGGGTGGCGTGGAAGATCGCAAGTGAAGCGCGCGCAATGGGCGCGATCACAATCGTTCATGGATCCGATTCGACGGACAATCCTCGGCTGTTTCTTGAGAATGGATTCGACTATGTGCTGTCTGGAGAGGCTGAGGAAGCACTGGTGCGACTTTGCCTTTCGATATTAAACGTTGAAGAGGTGCCAGAAATTGACGGCATGGTTAAACTCGACGAGCATGGATGCCTCGTGCGTAGTTCAATCAGATTGTCAAGGAACCCGGCGTGGTCGGAACTGCCCCTTCCTGCGCGTGAACTTGTTGACATGGAGCCGTATAGAAAAGCATGGGTAAATGCTCACGGATACTTTTCCACAAACATGGTGTCAAGCCGTGGGTGCCCTTACAAGTGCAATTGGTGCGCAAAGCCGATCTCCGGCAACAAGTTCCATTTGCGCTCAGCAGCGGCTGTTGCCGACGAAATGAGCTTGTTAAAGGTGTCAGCGGGAGTCCAGCATATCTGGTTTGGTGATGATGTCTTCGCATTGGACCGGCACTGGGTGCAGCGACTTGCAGAAGAGGTTACAAGAAGAGATGCGGCTATTCCTTTCAAGATTCAGTCTCGCGCTGATCTTATGAGCGAAGAAACTGTCCGCAACCTTAAGGCCGCCGGGTGTGCAGAAGTGTGGATGGGAGTCGAATCGGGCTCGCAAGCTGTGCTCAATGCGATGGAAAAAGGTCTGTCTCTCTCATCTGTCCGTAATGCGCGGCGCCTCCTCAACGAGGCAGGCATTCGTGCGTGCTTCTTTTTGCAGTTTGGCTACCCGGGCGAGACCTGGAACGAGCTGCGAGAGACTATAGGTTTTGTAAGGGAGACGCGGCCGGATGATATTGGAATTTCATTTTCATATCCGCTTCCGGGAACGGCGTTTTATGAGCAGGTGAAAGAGCAGCTTGGACAGAAGCGGAATTGGACGGATAGCGATGATCTTTGCATTATGTTCACTGCGGCCTATACAACAGACTTCTATCGCATGGTACGTGACGCTCTCCACGCGGAGGTCGATTCATGGCGAATGAACGACGTATCAGACGAAACACAAAAGAAACTAGGCGAATTGTGGGGGAAGGTCAATGACCTTGAGCTCATGAGCCGTAATCCAGACGCATTGGTCTCTTCCATAAGAAACGAACCTATCGCTTCTTCTGTCTTTGTTTCCATCGGACAGCTTGCGCCGATCAGGGGACGCTGAATGCGGGAATCGCTTACAACCAGACGCATTCATATAGCGGCGCGATCTCGTGCAGCCAAAACCGCCGAGCTGAAAAGACTACCCAGGTTCAGCTCGGATGTGCCCGCATTTCAGGGCGTTCGTCCGCAGTGTCCACGCTGTAGAGCCAATATCAACCAATTGGAATGTCAATTCTGCCGACTCAAAATGCAAGTCAATTGCGGCATCGTCGTCGCCCTTCCTGAAGACCGGACGGCGCATTATGCGGGCTGCATTGAGCGTTGCGAGCGCATGGAAACAATGGCGGGCAAGAACATTCTGAAGCAAAGATATTATCTGAGCCTTCCCTATAAGGGGATTTCTGGAAGGGAAAGCACAACGTGGCGGATCAGAGCGCACAGCTACAACTATTTGGTCGAACGTGTTTTGAGCCAGCAACCTGCGTTTGGCTGTGGACGCATCCTAGATCTCGGCGCCGGGAACTGTTGGATGAGCTTTCGCCTGACACTGGCTCGGTATCGTCCCTTCGCGGTTGACTTGAACACTTGCGATCACCACGGTCTTCGGGCCGGCGAACACTTTCGAATGCACTTGCCAGCGATGTTCCCCCGGTTTCAGGCCGAGTTCACAAACCTGCCCTTTCAGGACGGACAGTTTGACGTTGTTGTGTTCAACTCCTCGTTCCAATATATCGACGATTATAATGCTTCTTTTCGCGAAGCTTTTCGATGCACTAGATCCGGGGGCATGGTAATTGTCAGCTACGCTCCCGGCATCAGGCGGGAGGAACCCCCGGAGAAATTGCAGTCCCATCGCCGTGTCGTTCTTGCAGGGCATGACACGACTTTGGATTCGATTGAGGGGCTTGAATGCATTCTAGAGGAGCGCCTGCGGACACTGAAAAAGCAAGTGCCCATCGAGTGGACTATCTATTCTCCGCTCTACGGCTTTCTATGGTCGCTGCGTGCTCTTGCAGCAAAGCTTTCTAACCGGCATGAGCCGTCGCCGTTCTGTATTTATGCCACCAGGAAGCCATGAACGCGATTGGCCATGACCGTAGAGGCCGACCGTGGCACTGACGATTCACAGCGAGCGTTGGCCAGTACGCTTACCTGAGCTCTGGACGAGATTCTCACGCAGAGCAGGAACAAGGTTGGCCGTGGAGGGCTGATACTTGAATGAACTGCGGCAAAACAGGCAGGTAATTTGCGGAGTTCGTTGCGCGCTCGGGCCGCAGGAGACCACGCATGCACGGGTATACATCGCTGGCGACCGCATCGCGCGCATTCTGAGCCCCCTTGCTGGTTCGTCGGGCGCCCAATCGGACTGCGAACAAATCGACCTCAGCGGGTTCCTGCTTTTGCCCGGCCTGGTGAACGCGCACGATCATCTGGAGTTTGCACTTTTCCCCAGGCTGGGGAATCCGCCCTATCGGAATTACATCGAGTGGGGCGACGATATACATAGCAGATTTCCGGAGACAATCGCGAAGCATCGGGCAGTCCCCAAAGATCTTCGCCTTTGGTGGGGTGGAATTCGAAACCTCCTCTGCGGGGTCACAACAGTCAGTCACCACAACCCTCCTTGGCCGGAATTACAACGAGAAGACTTTCCCGTTCGGGTAGTTCGCGAATACGGCTGGGGTCACTCGTTGGCTCTGGGAGGCGACCTTCAGCAAGCGTACGCTGCCACGCCCGAAGGGCAACCCTTCATCGTTCATGCGTGCGAGGGAGTTGACGAGCAGGCGCGCGCAGAAGTATGGGGGCTCGAACGGCTGGGGCTCCTGGATCAAAGGACAGTGCTCGTGCACGGACTGGCTATCGACCGAGAAGGCGTCGCGCTCATGCGCGATCGGCGGACCTCTCTCATAGTCTGCCCATCTTCCAACGATTTTCTTTTTGGGAGGCTCCCAGATTTGTCACTGTTGAGCGGAGTTGAACAAATGGCCCTCGGGAATGATTCTCCGCTGACCGCCGAGGGCGACCTGCTGGATGAAATCCGGTTTGCGATTCGCTGTTGCGGGGTTTCCGCTTCGCGCGCCTATCAGATGGTAACCGCAATTCCCGCTTCGAGTCTCCGGCTCTCGGATGCGGAAGGTTCCATAACGGAGTCCGGGTTTGCAGATGTGATTGCCGTTCGAGATGCCGGTGGCAGTCCGGCGGAAAGACTGGAAACGCTTTCGATGCCCGACGTGGAGTTTGTGATGATTGGAGGGCGCATCCAGCTGGTCTCGGAGTTGCTCATGGAACGGCTTCCATTCTCCCAAACGCATGGCCTGGAGCGCTTGTCGATTGACGGAACAACCCGCTGGCTGCGCGCACCGGTGTCGGCGATGCTGGAGAAGACCGAGGAAGTATTGGGAAAGGGTGAGGTGCGGCTGGGAAGAAGAAGAGTTCTCATCCCGGAAGGTGCGGAGCGTGAATATGCCTACTGAACGGAGAAATTGGCACTTCGGTGTGTTGTCATTCACTGGTACGGGGCACCTGAATTCGCTTCTCGCTCTGTCTCGGAGTTTGAAAGACCTAGGTCATAAGGTCACATTTTTCGAGAAGCGCAAGATAGAAGATCGAGTGCGGCAGGCTGGACTCGACTTCATTCCGATCGGGAAGGGTAACTCCTTTTCGAACGAGCAGATGAATCACGATAGCGCCGGCCCACGCTCCAGGCTCTCTGAAATCCGATTCAATTTGGAACGGATCGAGCGCGACTTGATAATGTATCTGAATGAGACGCCACGTGCACTTGTCGAGGCTGGTGTAGATGCTCTGCTGGTGAACGAGATAGCGCTGACTGGTCCGACGGTCGCGCAGATCGCGCACTTGCCGTATGTCCTCATCTCCACATCCGTCCCTCATCATTTTGGGTGGAATGCTTATCCCTGGTATTCGGGATACAAGTATTCGGCCTCGTGGTATTCCATGGTTGAAACTGCGCTCTTCGAGGTTTCCGCGCTGCGCATGCGGGGACCGATACGGCGAGCGCTCGACGAGTACCGGCGACAGCTTGGACTAGGAGCAGTCAAACAGGCCCGGCAGTCTTTTCCTGAACTGGCACATATTACCCAGCTTCCAAAATATCTCGACTCGCCACGCCCTGGGTTATCCGGCAACTTTTACTATACCGGCCCGTTTACGAATCGCGCTGCGAGGTCGCACACAGAATTCCCTTGGGATCGCATTGACGGCCGGCCAGTCATATACATGTCTTTGGGCACTACGCGCAATGTGCAGGCCTTTGTGTTTCGGCTCGTCTCAGAGGCTTGCCAGGATCTTGACCTCCAGTTAGTGATCTCGTTGGGTGGCCGCTTCGATCCGGATGCGTTTCAAGATCTCGCAGGCAACCCGTTGGTGACCAAGTATGCTCCTCAACTCGAACTTGTCAGGCTCGCGACGATAGTCATCACGCATGGCGGACCAAACACCGTCTTTGAGACGCTGTTGGAAGGCAAGCCGATGGTGGCCATCCCTCTCGCACATGATCAACCGGCTATCGCAGCCCGTCTGGCGCGCCTGGGAATCGCTGAGGTACTTCCTGTTATGCGGCTTACGAAAGGTAAGATTCACAGAGCTGTGACAAAGGTTCTGAATGACCCAACGTATCGCAGCGCAGCCGTGAGGATGCAAGCCGAGCTTCAGTCTCTCCGCGGATTGGAAAGAGCGTCCAATGTGATCGAAGAGACCATGGAGGAGTATGTCGCCAATCAGCGACAGGGTTCAGCCGCTGACCATGATGGCAACGCGAACGGCTTTACGAGTGTCTCATTCATTTCTCGATAAGCGATCAAGTAGAAAGATGCCTTGGCTGAGATCGCAATACTGAAGTTCGTATGTCGGGATATCAGAGAGAGTCTGCAGAATCCTCACATGTTTCGTCCGTACCTCTCCGGCAGAGTACAGATCGCTGCATGTGCGTTCCGTGGCAGTTCCATGCGGCAGACGAATGAGGCTTCCCGTCGTTGAAGGACTTCGATTCAAATAGACAATAAGATCCACGTTCGCCTCAGCCGCTGTATTGTCGACCGGAAGTTCTGATACTGGAACCTCAATCGACGGCTTCCCCTCGATGCGTGGTGTCAGTTCAAATCGCCGCAATTCGGGGAAGAGTTCTTTTGCCGAAGGCCGGAAGCGTGCGCGGTGCGAGTGCCCTATAACACGTGGGACTTTGGAGTCATTGATCAGATAACTGGTGTCGTCCGAAGTAAAAGTCCATCCGGCTCGCGCACATGCATAAGCGAGTGTCGACTTGCCGGCGCCGGAGTCTCCTATAAGCAGAATGCCTTTCCCGTTTTTACTGACACAGGCGGCGTGAAGATCGGTAACGGCGGATGCCCCGAGCAGAAGATAGACGGCTTTCTCGATGAAGTTATACCTGAGATAGAGCCTGTTATTCACTGCCGCCTTTGTCACCCATATGAAGTTGATCAGGGATCGGAGGTCAAGGAGAGCCTGGTTATGCACATCGGCGACAAGGGAATACAAATGATTGTATTCACGCCGAGTGGGTTCTGGTGGACACGCCGAACCACCATCCGAAGTTACTCCGACGCGAACCTTTAGCGCGACGCTGTTCCTGGAGAAACGCGCATGTCCAAAGCTTTCTTTTGCAGCCTCCAAGACTGTCGCATCGTTCGTGATGATCTCGACAGGATAGCCAAGTGGGTAGAACATCTCTCTGTACGGCAACTCCATATTGCATAGAAGCACATCCTGGTAGCGGTGAGATGAGCCGCCACCGGCTGCCGATAAGTGCGTTTCTTGGACTGAATCCCGAATCATAATTGGCGCCTTTTGTTCCAGTGCTTCAGGAGACGGCTGGATGTCTGCGAGGTTTCTTCACCGAGCGCGATGGCATATGTGGGGCAGGCGATTGAATGAAGTTCTGAGTCCGCTACTCAAGCCCCTTCAAACTAGGTCTACCTGCTGACGGCTTCTGTCGAGCTGTTTCGCGTTCACTCGGATGATCCCAGGTAATGAGACTAGCAGCTGCCCTTCTCCACAATGTCAAGCAAACGTATTCGCTTTGTCACTTTCTTGCAGCTCGGCTTCATCTTCGATACGGCTTCAGAAGTCGCTGAGCACTCAGCAGTCTGGGCCGCCCTGAAACGCGTTGGATTACGCACGCTTTCGGGCGATTAAGACCACAACAAAGGAATGACAATTCACTGACGAGCCCATGACACACCGGCTGACACCGTTCTTTACGGTCAAACAGGAAGAGCAAAATGCCTATGCCGCAGTCGGTCGAAAATATCTATCTGGAAGCTGTGAGCTCAAGTCAGAGGTCACGCTCAAACGCTTATGGCGCTTGGTTATCTCGAATTGCGTACCCCTTAACCTCTTGCATAGTCACGGTCCTTGCGCTTACAGGATTCCGTGCAAACGCTCAGATGCCGTCCTCTCCTGCGACGATGCAGAGCACGATAGGATCAAGCGCAGGTGATAGTGATAGCGGGTCAATCGGATCTTCGCCATTCGGCGGAGATGCGAGCACGGATCAAAATAGTTCCAATCAACAGAATTTCAATAGTTCGAACACAATGCAAGGACACGGAGCGCTCTCCGCAGAACAGATCACAGCCATTCTTGAGCAGAACCCTGATCTGGTCGTGGAGTTGAAGTCCCAGCTGGCTGATCGAATGCAGCTTCAAGGTGTCGAGATCGATCCGAATGACATCTCCGATCAGATGCTCTACAGCCAGATTGCGACAAACCCAGATCTGCGGGCAAGCATCACAACCGTGCTGCGTGTCCGCGGATATTTGGCCCAGAGTGATCTTCAGTCTGAAGGCGCATCCGGCGAAGGGAACGATGGGGCCAATCCAGACTCGCCTTCTCAACGCCTTCTGGCTCCAACTGGCGCCGGGAGTGCAGGCAACGTTGAACGGGATTTTGCTGTAGGCCAGGGATTGGCGGCAACCGAAGCGGCTGGCACTCAGGCGCCGAAAGTGGCGTCAATGCGCTCAAATGGCTACCGCCAGTTCCCGGCCAACAGCCCTAGGGCGCAGGAAACGGCAAACGCGTCGACTGATATGCCCAAGGTCCTGCAAGGGACCGCGCCTTACGACCTGCAGTCCATGCGCGATCTTTATACGCAAATCCCCAACGAGAGTGCCCGGTTGAAGCGATTTGGTTCCGCCGTTTTTGTGAATCGCGATGCCTCTGGAGCGGCGCGCGGAATGGCTGGTCAGAACACGCCGCTCGACGTGCCTTTGGGGCCTGAGTATGTCCTCGGGCCTGGGGATGCGCTGACGATTCACCTTTGGGGTGGTACCACACAGAGCATTACTCGGACAATCGATCGCGACGGGAGCATCTTTCTTCCGGAAGCGGGATCGATCGATGTCGCGGGCCTCGCGCTCGGGAAGGCTCAAGCCGCGATTGAAGGCACGCTCAGGCAGCAATTCCGCAACGCTCAAGTCGCGGTAACGGTCTCGCGGCTCCGTTCTGTGCGCGTGTATGTAGTCGGCGATGTTCAACGGCCTGGCGGCTACGACATCAGCTCGCTCTCAACTCCTGTCAGCGCGCTCTATGTGGCGGGCGGCCCTACCGCTGCCGGATCGCTGCGCACCCTGCGCCACTACCGTGGCAAGCAACTCGTCGAGGAAGTCGATCTCTACGACTTCCTGCTTCATGGCATACGCAATGGAAGTGCTCCATTTGAAAGCGGAGACACACTTCTCATTCCCCCGACGGGTCCATTGATCGCGGTATCGGGTGCTGTCAAGCGGCCGGCGATCTACGAGCTCAAAAGCGGCGAAGCCATGCTCTCAACAGTGATTGAAGACGCCGGCGGACTTACCGCCGCAGCTTCGCTCAGCCATATCAGAATCGAACGCATCGGCGCCAATCATCAGCGAGAGACGGTGACGCTGGCCGGCGTAGACGACCAGGATTCCCTCACGGATCATACCGCCGTTGGTGCGTTCTCGATGAAGGACGGGGACCGGGTTCGCGTTGAACCCATCCTGCCGTATAGCCAGCGCGCAATCTATCTTGCAGGACACGTTGTACGTCCTGGACGCATGGCATACAGCGACGGAATGCGCCTCAGCGATGTGCTTCACAGCTATCAGGACATGTTGCCCGAGCCGGCTGCGCGCGGAGAGATTGTCCGCCTCATTGCACCCGATATGCATGCCGAGACGATCGACTTCAATGTTCCCGATGTGTTGATCGGAAATACGAATGTTGACCTGCAGCCCTTTGATACCATCCGCGTCTTCGGGAGATATGGGGTGGATGCGCCTATCGTTACGATCCAAGGTGAGGTGATGCGCCCTGGCAAATATCCGATGTCGCAGGGCATGACGGCTGCGCAATTGCTGCGGATGGCTGGAGGCTTCAAGCGCGATGCCCTCACGGAAAGCGCCGATCTCACCAGCTATGACGTGAAGAACGGAAATGGAATCGTCGAAAACCTGGCGACCGTGCAAATTGGAGCAGCAGTGACAGGAGTCGACCCACAGGCCGACGTCCTGCTCAAACCCGGCGATATTCTTGCTGTTCATCAGATTACTAACTGGGCGGACATCGGGGAGTCCGTAACGATCACTGGACAAGTGAGATATCCCGGCGATTATGGCTTCCGGGATGGCGAACGCCTCAGTTCTGTTTTGCGAAGAGCCGGGAATCTTCTCCCTACCGCCTATCCCACGGGCACGGTGCTCATTCGTGAGCAGGTCAAGGAACTCGAGGAAAAGAGCCGCGATCAAGTGATTCGCCAAATCGAGACAAATTCCGCGGCGGCCCGGCTCTCCCCAGGCCTGGCCGCCTCCGGGGGGGCAGGAGAACTGCAGGCCATCAAGGAGCAGCAAGCTCAGGTGATCTCTGATCTGAAGAGTCACCCTCCGACCGGCCGCATGGTGATACACATCAGCGCCGATATCGACAGTTGGGCAAATACGTCTGCCGATATCGAACTGCGCCGAGGTGACGTACTGACGATTCCCAAGCGGCCTGGATTCGTACTTGTCAGCGGTCAGGTCTATAACGCGACAGCTCTCACGTTTACCCCTGGAAAAACTGCGGCCTGGTACCTCAGCCGCGCAGGCGGTACAAACGGTACCGCAGATCGGAAACAGATATTCATCATTCGCGCGAATGGCTCCGTTGTGGGACGCCACTCGGGAGGGTGGTTTGACGCCGATGTGCTCTCCACGAGGCTCGACCCGGGCGATGTTGTTGTAGTACCTCAGAAGATCATCGGTGGTTCGCTGTTCTGGAGAAACCTGCTGGCGACAGGTCAGTTTGCTTCCTCCATCGCTATCAATTCCGGCCTGGCCTTAGCGGCATTCTAGGGGAGCTACTTCAATGTCGAAATCTCTCGTGTTGCTTGTTACTTGCACAATGATCATGCCGAGTCTCAAGGCTTCCGACACCTCCAATCCGCAGGACAAGCATCCGGCTCGCGATTCCGAGATGGCGTCGACGTACGTCCCTCTCGACAGTTGGGTCTACTCCGCCTTCGAGCGGCTTGCAGCTGAGGGATATGTTCAGACCGCGTTTCTCAGCTTGCGCCCGTGGACCCGCCTGGATTGCGCGCGCCTGATCGAGGAAGCTGAAGATCAAATCACCGACGAGCCTGCCACGTCAGATTTACCCACTCTGATGCGATACCTGAAGTCGGAGTTCGCTCCTGAACTGAAGCGCCGCGCAGGAGTCCCCAATCGCGAATTTCGACTTGAATCGCTGGATCAGCGGGTTACTGGCATTGCCGGCCGGCCTTTAACCGATGGCTTCCATTTTGCGGAGACGCTTGTGAATGACGAGGGCCGCCCTTTTGGGCAGGGAACGAATCTCTACTCCGGAACCTCATTCCGGGCGACTGCGGGGCCGTTTGCCGCTTATTTGAGAACTGAAATCCAACGGGTGCCTCTAGCACAAGCTCCCGATGCGATCGCCGACCAACAGATCGCAGCAGCAGATTTCACGCCGACGGGTGCTGCAGGCCCAAGCAGCGCCTTTCTTCGTGGCACGGTTCTGGAAGCGAACACTTCATTCACGTTTTCTAACAACCAGTTCACCGTTGGACGCCAGTCCCTGTGGTGGGGGCCAGCGCAAAGCGGCGCGACGCTGTTCAGCAATAACACGGAACCGATCGACATGATTCGATATGACCGCGTTCGTCCCTTCGAGTTGCCTGGCTTTCTCAGGGTGCTTGGTCCCATCCGCGTTCAGATCATGCTAGGTCGTCTGTCTGGAACCCAGTTTGTCCAACCACTGAACATCCTGTATGGGAGTTCCGGTGTTGCCCTGAAGGACCAGCCCTTCATTCATGGAGAAAAGTTCTCGTTTAAACCAACACCCAATTTTGAATTCAGCGTCTCGCGCAGCACGATCTTCGGAGGCACCGGTTCCCCTGTGAATCTTCATAACTTTCTGGTCAGTGTATTTTCTATTGGAACCGAGAACGGAGATGCCGATCCTGGGGATCGCCGCCAGGCGGTCGACGTCAGTTATAGAATCCCCGGACTGCGGCAGTGCTTGACAGGATATTTCGATGGCTTCGCCGACGACCAACCCTTTCCATTGGTCTACCCGACGGAGAGTGTATGGCTGTCCGGTTTCTTCCTTCGTTGCGTACCGCATCTGCCACGCCTCACCATTCGCGCCGAGGGCCTCTTGTCGCCGCACCGCGATCTGGCATTTCCCGGATTCTTCTACTTCAACGTGCACTATAAGAGCGGCTATACCAACAACCGGCAACTCATCGGGAGCTGGATCGGACGTGAAGGCCAAGGCGAACAGACTTGGGCTACCTGGCACTTCTCACCACGTTCGGTGCTGGAACTGAGTGGGCGCAGCCAGAATGTCGACCGTGAGTTCCTTGAGGGGGGAAGCCTGCGGGATTTGCGAGCAACCGCCGATATCGCACTCCATCCCGAGTGGCAACTTCGTCTCGAAGAGCAGACTGAGTGGTGGCATTTCCCCTTGCTGTCAACCATCGGACAACGTAATGCAGAATTTACGATTCAACTGTCGTTCAACCCACTCGGGAGGACGAGATGACTACTATTTACTCCCCGATTCCAACCCCGGATCAAGATCAGACGATGTCTTATGTGAACGAGCCGCAGTGGGCAATCCGCGCTCTGCTGCTTTGGCAGCATCGTCGCGTACTTGCGCGGGTCGCTGGAATCTCTCTCGCGGCAAGTCTCTGCATCTCGTTTGCAATTCCCAAACAGTACAAATCCAGCACAAGTATTATGCCGCCGGAACAACAAGGTGCGGGGGCAATGCTGTTGACAGCACTCTCCTCCCGCGCAGGAGGCCTGGGAGCACTGGGAGGCCTCGCGGGCGGACTACT
>JBEKRU010000149.1:0-12403 GCA_049518435.1 Occallatibacter sp.
TCGCGAACAGTTCTTCATGGCTGCTGCCGCCCAGAACCTCAAACGCCTGGTCCGATACCTCGCATCGGGACCTTCGGGCAGCAACAACAGAACCTCAAAGCTGCAAAAAGAGCAGCGCGCCTACTCCTTTAGACTTCGGCCCATTGCCATCAGGCGTCCACTAGTTTTTCAACAGCTACAATATCAGTGGACATTCGGCAGAACGGTCTTGAACAGAAAAGCCCCGCGAGATGCGGGGCTTTTCTACTGACCACCAGTTTACTGGAGGCTTGTCATCAACGCATCCAGCGCGGCCTTCGGCGGTCTCGTCACCGCTTCCGGCAAAGTCGCCAGTGGCTCATCCACAATGTTCAGCTGATCGATGAATGTTGGTTTCTGCGTGTCGATGTAGAAAACGCCCGTCAGAATTTCTTCCTTGGCAGTGGATTCCATCAGCGTGCGCACTGCATTAGCCTTGTCCGTCGGATCGTAGTCCTCATGTAGCTTGCGCAGATGCAGACTCGATCCATCATGCATCTCGACGTCGTAAACGGCGCCCGATTCGTAGTCCACTTCAATGTCTTCAAAGCTGGCCACAAACCCTATCTCATTAATCGGCTCGTCGTTTTCCTGCATGAACTTGTAGCTCTTCGTCGATCCCTCGTGGTCATTGAACGTCACGCAGGGGCTGATCACATCCAGCATCACCGTGCCCTTATGCGCAATCGCTGCCTTCAGCATCGCCAGAAGCTGCCGCTTGTCGCCGGAGAACGAACGGCCCACAAACGTCGCTCCCAGCTGAATGGCGAGTGCGCAGGTATCAATCGCAGGCAGCTCGTTGATCACACCCGTCTTCAGTTTCGATCCGATATCGGCCGTAGCTGAGAACTGCCCCTTCGTCAGCCCATACACGCCGTTGTCTTCAATGATGTAGATCATCGGCAAATTGCGGCGGAGAAGATGAACAAACTGCCCCATGCCGATGGATGCCGTGTCTCCGTCACCGGAGACTCCAAGCATCCTCATCTGATGTTGTGCCAGAATCGCCCCGGTGGAAACCGAAGGCATGCGCCCGTGCACGCTGTTGAAGCTGTGCGAGCGGTTCATGAAGTAAGCCGGGCTCTTTGACGAGCAGCCAATGCCGCTCATCTTCATCACCCGCTCCGGCTTAACGCCCATCTCATACATCGCGTCGATAATGCGCTCGGAGATCGCGTTATGCCCGCAGCCGGCGCAGAGTGTCGTCTTGCCGCCACGGTATTCAAGAACCGGAAGGCCGATATGGTTAACTTTGGGACCAGGTGCTGGTGCTGTTGCCATCTAGAGGCCCTCCTTCGTCGCAAACTCTTCGGTAATCGTGCGGGCATCCAACGGCAATCCGTTGTAGTGCAGAATGCTACGCAGCCGTGTTACATGCTCGGCGGGAATATCCAGTTTCAGCAGGCTCGCCAGTTGCGCATCCCGGTCCTGCTCCACCACGTACACGCGCTCATGTGAGGCAACGAAGTCATGAATCTCGTGCGCAAATGGATAGGCCCGAATGCGCATGTAATCCACATCTTTCCCGTATTCCTTCTTGATCTGGTCCATGCTTTCACGCAGCGCAAAGTCGGTGCTGCCGTAAGCCAGGAAAGCGATTTTCGACGTCCCATCCTTCACCGCAATCGGAGCAGGAACAAGCTTGCGCGCATTGTTGAACTTGCGCGAGAGCCGTTCCATCACCTCGACATATTCATCCGGCTTTTCCGTGTATCCTGCCGAGTCGTTGTGTCCCGATCCGCGAGTAAAGTAAGCGGCCTTCGGGTGGTCTGTACCGGGCAGCGTACGCCAGCCAATGGCATCGCCATCCACATCACGATACCGTGCAAACCCGCCCAGCTTGTCCAGGTCTTCCTTGGTCAGTACCTTGCCACGGTCTTGTGGAGTCGTGGGGTAATCGAACGGCTCCGACATCCAGTTGTTCATGCCCAAATCCAGGTCGCTCAGCACGAACACCGGTGTCTGCAGCCGCTCGGCAAGGTCAAAGGCCGCATAGCCCAGTTCGTAGCACTCCTTCACACTCCCAGGCAACAGTACAATATGCTTGGTGTCGCCGTGCGAAAGGAAAGCCACACTCAGCAGGTCAGCCTGCGATGTGCGCGTAGGCATGCCGGTAGATGGCCCTGTCCGCTGTACATCGAAAATCACGCCCGGGATTTCGGCATAGTAGCCCAATCCGGAAAACTCCGCCATCAGCGAGATCCCAGGTCCTGACGTCGCCGTCATCGACCGCGCACCAGCCCAGCCCGCGCCCAGCACCATGCCAATCGCCGCCAACTCATCCTCGGCCTGGATCACCGCATACGTCGCTTTCCCCTCGGGTGTCACGCGCAGTTTCTTCAGCAGGTCGGTTGTCGCTTCCACCACGGAAGTCGATGGCGTAATCGGATACCAGGCAACGACGGTCACGCCCGCAAATACCGCACCCATTCCGCATGCCGCGTTGCCGTCGATGATGATTTTGCATTTGGTCTGGTTCGAGCGCTCAATAAAGTAAGGATCCTGCTTGGGAAGCTTCTCCGCCGCGTAGTCAAACCCGGCCTTGACTGCACCGAAGTTCAAATCGAATACTTTCTGCTTCTTCGCAAACTGCTTGCGCAGTCCGTTCTCCACAACGCTCAGATCGATGGCAAGAATCTGCGCCACCGCTCCCACGTACACCATATTCCTTACGAGCTTGCGCAGTTTGGGCTCGGGGCACACGCTTGCCGTGATTGTATCGAAGGGAACCGGGTAAAATACCACATCGTCCCGGTACTGCTTCAGATTCAGCTTCTCCTCGTAGATCACCACGCCACCAACGGGCAGGGTCAGTACGTCCTGCTTGGCCGTATCGGGATTCAGCGCCACCAGCACTTCTGCGCCACGCGTGCGAGCAACGTAATTATCTTTGCTTGCACGGATTGTGTACCAGGTGGGAAGTCCGGCAATATTCGACGGGAAGAGGTTCTTGCCACTTACAGGAACTCCCATACCGAAGATGCTCTTCAACAGAACGCTATTGGCGGATTGCGAGCCGGACCCGTTCACCGTTGCTACGTTAATGCTGAAGTCGTTGATGACGCGCTCACGCGCGATGATAGCGCCCTGTTCTTGACCCAGGGCGAGGTCGCCTGTCGCCATGTGGCGGAATTCCCTTCCGATGATTTCTGGAAAGACTCAATCTCTCTCGCATGTGATTATAGTCACTTTAAGAATCCACCGTCCCAACCAACGGTTTAGGATTAGCTGCGTCAGGTACCTGCATGGTCACTCGCACGTCTGAAGACCACACTTAGACTTCGACCATAACCGACTTATTATCAATAAGAAACAGCACCTCCCCCGAAAGTTGCACGAGAACAACGAGGAATATCCTCCAAAGCCTGCTTCACACTGTCAAAACACCCGCTCGGGTCGGCCTCATCGCCTTGCCGGCTACGGCCTGCGTATCTGCGCCGCTCCCTGCCACTCTTTCCCAGCCATCAGGTCCGCAACACCGTATTGCGCCTTCTCGATGCCGCGTTCAGAATGCGACGAGGTTTGCGAAGCTATATGAATCCATTCATGCATGATCACCCGCGCAATCGCTCCCGCCATCACCGAATTCCGCCGTTCCGCATCCAAACCCATCGCCTGCGGCCCCAGCACCTGTTCAATCCTGGTGCAATCCACGTGCACAAACGGCTCGATGCGTCCTTCAACCTTCCGCACCCAGCCCAGCGGGACACTGTATGCCGTCCTCTTTGGCAGCGGCACAAGGTTGCAATCCCCATGCAGATAAACCACAATCGCGGTCTGCACGCGGAACCCTGCGGTCGCCAAATCGCCGCGAACAAACTCGGCGTCGTCCCCCAGAGGCTCTGTCTCCGCCCCACCCGACGCCATCACGACGCGTAGCGCCGCAAACAGGCCGTTCCATTGTCCGCCCCGCATCGGCCGATCAGCAAACACCACAACGGTCGTGCTGGCCGGCGAGGGGGTGGAGGCTTGGGCCTGCACCGGTGCCCCATCGCCTGCCATTGCCAAAACCAGTGCTGCCAGAACAATGCCGCGCAAGCCGTGGATGCCAGGCGAGAACCGTGCCCGCGCTGTTTGCAACTCCGCATCCAATCCGCAAAGGATGAGCCGCTCAAGAAAGCTCATGCCATGCGGCCCGTTCGATTCTCCGACGCATGAAACCTCAGCCCCGCCGGCACACACACTGGCCTTGTCGTTTTCCAACCGCTCGGTTCGCCCGCTTTGGAAACTCGCCTTCACAAGCCCAATCTTCAGCGGCTCGCGGTCCACGAGGCTACCCGTTTCTCGCTTGAGATTCCGATTCTTTAGCGTCATTGGAAAGACCCTCATGCAGCGAGTCTGTTCTCCATCTGTACATCCGTCCAATAGATTGATAGGATGATTTCAATCTGAATTGGAGATGACTCAATGGAAGTCCGTCAATTGCAGATTTTTCGAACCCTCGCCGAAGAGCTGAACTTCACCCGCACTGCCGAAAAAGTGCACACCGTCCAGTCCAACGTGACCGCTCAGATCAAGGCGCTCGAAGAGGAACTCGGTGTACCGCTATTTGACCGCCTCGGCCGCCGTGTCACCCTCACCGATGCCGGCCGCAACTTCCTACCCTTTGCCGGCCAGGCCCTGGCCGCCATGGAGCAGGGCCAGCGCGCCGTCCAGACCGGCGCCGAACCCAGCGGACCACTGCGCATCGGCGCGCCCGAGAGCGTTCTCACCTACCGTCTTCCCCAGGTTCTGCGCGCCTTTCGCCGCCGCTTCCCTCATGTCGAGCTCATCTTCCGTCCCTATTCCGACGCGACATTGGCGCTCAAGCTCGAAGCCGGCAAATTCGACATGGCCATCTGCATGTCCGACAATCTGCAAGCTCAATCCATCCGCTCAATCCGCCTTAAAACCGAGCGCGTCCTGCTATTGGCCGAGCCTGGTCACCCCCTCGCCACCCGCGCCACGGTTAAGCCTTCTGACCTCGCCGGACAGAACCTGCTCCTCACCGAAGCAGGCTGCGGTTACCGTGAAAAGCTCGACCGCGCGATGGCCCTTCAGAACATTCGCCCCGCCAACGTCACTGAGTTCTCCAGCGTGGAAGCCATCAAGCAGTGCGTTGCTCTCGGCATGGGCCTCGGCCTTTTGCCTGCCATCGTTGTCACCCGCGAGATACGCCAGCATCAACTCAAGTCGCTCCACTGGGCAGGCCCATCGCTCGACATAGCAACCCACATCATCTGGCACAAAGACAAGTGGGTTTCACCAGCCATGTCGGCATTTATTGAGATGGTGAAGCAGAAGCTCGACGAATCCGAACTTGACACCGCTCCCCTGCTCCTCACTGGCACGCTGAAGGGCTGAACTCGCGCGCACCTGCCATTTCGCAGAACGCATTTCCCATCTGCACCTTTGCGGGTTATCCTTCTTGACGACCTACAATTTGGCTCCCATGAGGTGCTGAGTGCAAAGGGCAGTACGTTTCAACTTTGTTGTATTTGGTTTTCTGTTTCTAGCCGCAACACAGCAAGCGAGCATAACGGTCAAAGCCCAGCAAAATTCTGGCTTTGTCCGGCTGGACCGGGTCACCGCTTCCCGGGCGCTTTTTAATGGGTTGGAAATCCACTCCGGCTCTGCCATCATGCAGATTACGGCCCTGCGCGACGATGTGCTGCGCGTGCGCGTTGGCCCCACGGGGCAGCTTCCCGAAGACGCATCCTGGGCTGTTCTCCCGTCCTCGCGTACCGAGACAATACCCGTCACGCCGCAGTCCAACTCCGCGTCCGTCGGCTTCAAAACCGCAAAGCTCATAGTCTCCGTTCAGAAAGATCCGCTCTACCTCACGGTCACCGACGTCGATGGCCACGTCATCAGTGAGGATTTGCCCGGGCGCCCCATCGAATTCCATGGCGCATCCTTTCGCGTTTACCGCAGCTCCCCTGCCAACGAGCATTACTACGGCCTCGGCGACAAGCCCGGCCCACTCGATCGTCGCAATGAATCTTTCGTCGACTGGAACACCGATGCCTTCGGCTGGCAGGAATCCACTGACCCCATCTACAAATCGATTCCCTACTTCATCACCTTCCGCAAAGGCATTGCCGCCGCCACATTCCTCGACAACACCTGGCGCGCCAGCTTCGACTTCAACAAGCAATACCGCGACGGCTACTCCTTTGGCTCCGAAGGCGGCCCGCTTGACTACTACATCCTCTACGGCCCCGATCCCAAGGCCGTCGTAAAAACCTGGGCCTGGCTCGTCGGCACCACCCCGCTCCCGCCCCTCTGGTCCCTCGGCTACCAGCAGTCCCGCTACAGCTACTACCCTGAAGCGGAAGTCCGCCGCATCGCCTCCAAACTTCGCAGCGAGCGCATCCCCGCCGACGTCATCTGGCTCGACATCGATTTCCAGCTCAAAAACCGTCCCTTCACGGTCGATCCTGAGCGCTTCCCGCATTTCGACCAGATGATTGCGGACCTGCGCTCCGACCATTTCCACACCGTCGTCATTACCGACCTGCACATCGCCGACCAGCCCAACATCGGATACAAACCCTACGACCAGGGCATGACCGGCGATCACTTTGTCAAGAATCCCGATGGCTCAACCTACGTCGGCATCGTCTGGCCCGGCAAAGCCGTTTTTCCTGACTTCACCCAGAAAGCGGCGCGCGAATGGTGGGGCACGCTCTATGCCGATTTCGTCAAGAAAGGCATTGCTGGCTTCTGGAACGACATGAACGAGCCGGCCATCTTTGAAGTCGCCTCTAAGACCATGCCCGACGACACGCTGCATCGCATCGACGAGCCCGGGTTCGCCAAGCGCACAGCAACCCACCTCGAAATTCACAACGTCTTCGGCATGGAAAACAGCCGCGGCACCTACGAAGGCCTGCTCAAGCTCCAGCCTGACAACCGCCCCTTTGTCATGACCCGCGCCAGCTATGCGGGCGGACATCGCTATGCCGCCACCTGGTCCGGCGACAACTCCAGCACCTGGAACCATCTCCGCCAAACCACTCCCCAACTCATCAACCTCGGCCTCAGCGGCTTCTCCATGGCTGGCGCCGACGTCGGCGGATTTGCCGGCTCACCGCAGCCTGAACTCCTCACCCGCTGGCTTGAGGCAGCCGCATTTCATCCCATCGACCGCGACCACACCGCCACCGGCACCAACCCGCAAGAGCCCTGGGAGAACGGCAGCCAGGCGGACCTGAACCTGCGCCGCCGGTATATTGAAGAGCGCTATCGGCTCCTGCCCTACATCTACACCACGGCCGAGGAGATGAGCCGCACCGGCCTGCCCATCGTGCGACCGCTCTTCCTTGATTTCCCCAAAGGCAATGGCGATGGCGAGCCCCTCGACGGCGGCAACACATTCCTCCTCGGCTCTGACCTGCTCATCGCTCAAAGTCCCTACCCTGACGAAGTCGATGAGTACACCGTGGCTCTCCCGCCCAATGGCTGGTACGACTACTGGACCGGCGCACGCGTCAAAGCCAATGCTGGCAGAAAAGCCATCGACAATACTGCGGTCACCCAGCCAGAAGTCCGCCTGCGCAACACCGTTGAAACCCTCCCCGTCTTCGCCCGCGCCGGCTCTATTGTTCCCGAGCAGCCCCTCATCGAGAGCACCGACGAAACCCCGCAAGGACCGCTAACCCTCCGTGTCTATCCCCCCGTAGAGCCCAGCAAGGATTGCACCGGCACCCTCTACCTCGACGACGGCATCAGCTTCGCCTTCCAGAAAGGCAATTTCCTGCGCATCGACTTCAAATGCGAACCCACCGCGCAGGGCCTCGCCGTCTCCGTTGCGCCTCGCCAAGGCACGTTTGCTCCGTGGTGGAAGCTTCTCTCCATCGAGGTCTACGGCGCATCCCGCCCCGCTTCATCCGCCACAACATCAACCGCCGGCTCGGCGCCCAACCCCATCACCACCGGCTATGATCCCGAGCATCACCGCATCACCGCCCTCATCCCAGACAACGGAAAGGGCCTGGAACTCCAGCTCGCATACTGATCTTCAAATCACGTACTGATTCGCAACAGGCATACTGAGGATGTGTTCACGCTCTCCCAACTCCCGGCGGCCGCAATCGCGCAACGAGTAGCGGCCGCCGCAAAACTTCCCTCAAACTCGCCCCCGGGCCTGTCTCTCGCAAACGGCCTCGATCCCTCCGCGCAACTCCCCTTCGGCTTCGTTCACGACCACTCCCGCTCCCGCATCGGCAACGGCGAACACGCCTTCGCGTCTGCGAAGCAAGCCTTCCGCCAATGGGCCATGTTTAACCACGGATGGACCCGCGTAGCCAATCCCACTTCAAAAATCGAGCAAGGCCAGATCATCGCGATGGAAGCTCACACACTGGCTCTCTGGACCGTAAACATGAGCCGCATCATCGAAACCGTCGACACCCCAACAAGCTTCGGCTTCCTCTACGCCACCACGCCCATGCATGTCGAGCAAGGCGCCGAGCGCTTTCTCCTCGAATTCGACCCCACCACCGGCGAAGTCCAATACATCCTCGAAGCCATCTCCCGACCCCGCCACATCCTCGCCCGCCTAGGGCTGCCCCTGAGCCGCCACTTTCAACACCAATTCGTCCGCGAATCCCACAACCGCATGCGCCGCGAAACTGCTACCCTAAGAACATGAAATTCGGGGTCCTCGTCTTTCCCGGTTCCAACTGCGATCACGACACCTACAACGTCATCGCCGAAATCGCGCATCAGCCCGTCACCTTCCTCTGGCACGACTCGGAAGACCTCGGCGGTGTCGACGCCGTCCTTGTCCCCGGCGGCTTTTCCTACGGCGATTACCTGCGCACCGGCGCCATCGCCCGTTTCTCGCCCGTGATGCAGTCGGTCAAGCGCTTCGCCGACGGTGGCGGCCTCGTCCTCGGCATCTGCAACGGCTTTCAGATCCTCACCGAAGCAGGCCTGCTCCCCGGCGCACTCATGCGCAACGCCGGCCTCAAGTACATCTGCAAACAGGTTAATCTCCGTGTCGAAACCACCGACAGCCCCTTCACCAACCAACTCGTCAAGGGCAACGTCCTCCACATCCCCATCGGCCACATGGAAGGCAACTACTTCTGCACACCTGAAGAGCTGAACGCACTGGAATCAGAAGATCGCATAGCCTTCCGCTACGCCACGCCCACAGGCGAAATCACCGCAGAAGCAAACCCCAACGGCTCGCTCCAGAACATCGCCGGCATCCTGAATGCGAAGAGAAATGTCTTAGGCATGATGCCCCACCCCGACCGCTCCAGCGAGAAGCTATTAGGCTCCTCCGACGGCTGGAAGATCTTTGAATCAATGATCGAAGCGCTCGCCACTCACTAGGCCCTGACACTTGGGGTTGTGGGGAGCAGTGCTTCAACCTTACTGGATCGAATGCTGTTCATGCGTCCATCAGCCATTGGACTCGATTCAGCTCTGTCGCTTGGACCGTGTCAGCCAGGCCTCCGTGGCCGCAAGCAATGTCAGAGTCAAAGGGACTGCCGGATTTTGATGCAAGATCGTAAGACAAATCAGCGTTGCTGTTCCCACGGTCAAAACGAGCAGCAGAGCTCCGTAGAATGACAAGCGCGGCACAAACACCAAAACCGCTCCTGCCACGTCAAGCACGCCCGTCACAAAGCGGAACCACTGTCCCCACCCAATAGCCGCAAAAAACTGTACAAGCTGCTGGACTCCAGCCAGCTTGGCCGCGCCTATCCCAAGAAAGATAAAGCCTAGAAGGAATCTGAGAACTGAAATCGCGATCGTCCGCTCTCTGCTTACTGCCTCGACTGCCATAGTTGGGTTACGAAGGCAAGCGCGCGTTGGTTCAGTCAGAGTTAAGCCATTATGAAGCTAGAGCGACCATGCAACACACGTAGCTGTCGGAATCTTTATATCCGACTCTACCCCAGCCCCAACCCACCATCCACCACAAGCACCTGCCCCGTAACAAACCCCGTCCCAGCAGCAAAAAACAGCACAGCCTCAGCCACATCCTCCGCCGTCCCATTCCTTTTCATAGGCGTCTTCGAAGCAAACCGCGCAGCGGCCTCTTCAGGCGCATCCCCCATCTCAATCCAACCCGGGGCCACGCAGTTCACGCTCACCTCCGGCGCAAACGCCTTCGCCATCGCCTGCGTCAACATATGCACCGCAGCCTTTGCACTGCAATAGTGCGCATGCCCAGCCCACGCATGAATCCCGCCCAGCGAGCCTATATTTATGATCCTCCCAGATACGGCTCGCAGATGCGGCAAAGCCTCCCGCGCCACCAGAAACGGCCCTCGCGCATTGGTCTCAAACACCGCGTCCCACTGCTCCAGGCTCATCGCATCCAGCGCAACCGACTCAAACACCGCAGCATTATTCACCACCACGTCAAGCCGGCCAAAAATCTCTGTGACGGCATGAATGGCCGAGCGAACGGAGTCCTCAGAGCGCACGTCACATTCCACCGCCAGGGCCCGGCAGCCAAGAGACTTGATCTCCTCAAGCGTCTCCGAAGCATCTGCGCGAGATTTCAGGTAAGTAATCGCGACATCCGCGCCAGCCCCGGCCAGGACCAGCGCAATCGCGCGCCCAATGCGCCGCGCGCCCCCGGTCACCAATGCCGATTTGCCGCTGAGTGGTCTGTCTTTCATCAAGGGAAAAGCTGAAATCACCTGCGCGGGACGCGGCCCGGACTCGCTTATTGTTGCGGCGGCTGGCTCTGGCTCGGCGCCGAACTCGGCGGCGTAGCAGGCGTACCAGAATTCGGCGCCGCACCCTTGGCTGGCGCGGCATCCGGGCTCTTCCCGCCCACCTCGCCCGTGCCGTGCATCTTGTAAATCGAGTACTGCTCACCCGGCCGCTTCATCCGAATCTCAATCGACATATCGGCCTGGTCAATCTTGTAGTCCTCGCCGTAAGTCTGAAATCCAGGAGCAATCACCTGCAGCCGCACGGTATCCCCAATCGGCATCACGTCAATCAGCAGCTTCCCATCCTCGTTGGTCTTCAGCTCCATGTTGCCCTCGTCCTTTTCTCCCACCATCGGGTGAAAAATAACGGCGGCATTCTCAATGGGCTTGCCATTCACATCCTTCAGCACCGTGACTCTGATATTGGCGGTTGGGGGCGGCGCTTTGTACTTGCGGCCACGCTTTTCGGAACTGTCTTGCGCGCCCGCGGTGAGCGTGCTGACGGCCAGACCAAACCCGGCCACAAAAACGGCAATGCGAAGCATGGAGCGAGAAACCATGACGTTCATTCTAACCCGTTGTTCTATCCGTCATCCATTCGGAATCGGATCCTTCCAATTGAGCAATTCAGTGTTGACGTAAGCAATTCAAAATTGAAACCAAAAGTACCTGTTTTCAGCCGCTTTTTTCCATAAACGGCATTTTTTGAGCCAAAAGTCGGCCTTTTTTATCACCTATTATCGCTAATTGGTACATGGTGGAAAGAGTATATCTAACTTATTGTCATACAGTTACGCGCAAACCCATCCTATACAATTCAATGTTTTATCCGGGGGAGGGGGAGGGGGGTGCATAGAATCGGACTGAAAACTGCCGTTTCTGACGCGGATATGTCCGATCGAACGGCTGTCCACAAGGGTTCTGCTGGGACCAGCATGCTCTCTGAGTCAACAATAATCTGCAAAGGACTGGGGGGCACAGCGCCTTCTGTCATGGAGAGATTCAAACCTGCTAGCATAACCATCGTATTACATGAGTATAAATAGCTCATATTTTGATAATCTAGCCCTTGACAACTCCACGCCGACTTCCCTATCGTTAGCAATTGGAAGGCGAGACTGCTAGCAAACCGCTGGTGAAATTGCTGGTGCAGCTTCACCGCTCTAAGTCCCGGAGCCGCGTCCCGTATTCCAAGGCTTTTTGAATTCGAGCTTTTCGTCAAAACCACTCAAATCCCGCAGCCGGGGCTCAACCCCGACTCGTGTGTGAAGGAGAAGCGAAGCAATGGCAACATCATCCCTTACCACCACCTTTACCCCGCTCCATGACCGCATCCTCGTCCGTCGTCTGGAAGAGGGCGAAACCATCCGCGGTGGAATCATCATCCCCGATAGCGCCAAGGAAAAGCCCCAGGAAGGCGAAGTGATCGCCGTCGGCAAGGGCAAGTCCAACGATAAAGGCGAAACCTTCCCTCTCGACGTCAAGGCGGGCGACAAGATCCTCTTCGGCAAGTACTCCGGCACCGAAATCAAGATCGATGGCGAAGAGTTCCTGATCATGCGCGAAGAAGAAGTCCTCGGAATCGTGAAGAAGTAGGCGCAAAGCGCGCGCTAGTTCGCAGTTCTTAGTTCACAGTTCGTAGTTGGGCAAACGCTGTGGCCAGGAAACTGTGAACTACGAACTAAGAACTGTGAACTTCAACAAAGAACTTTGAACTA
>JBEKRU010000150.1:0-12261 GCA_049518435.1 Occallatibacter sp.
TGGCATTCAGCTAAAGGGCGGTACGATTCTGCACTCTTCGCGGACCAACGTGAAGAAGATCCCCGGGGGGATCGAGAAGGTGCAGGAGGTTCTGAAGGCCAACAAGATTGACGCGCTGATTGCGCTGGGTGGCGACGATACGCAGTCGGTGACATTGTTCCTGAGCGAGCACGGAGTACCGAGCGTGGGCGTGCCGAAGACAATCGACAATGACATCAGCGGTACGGACCAGACCTTTGGATTCGACACCGCGGTGATGATTGCGACTGAGGCTGTCGACCGGATTCACACGACGGCCGACTCGCATAATCGCGTGGTGGTTGTTGAAGTGATGGGACGCGATGCGGGATGGATTGCGTACGCTGCAGGCGTTGCCGGCGGGGCGCATGTGATCCTGGTGCCGGAAAAGGATATCGACATTGACCACGTGTGCGCGCTGCTGAAATACAACTACGATCACGGCAAGCATTACGGCGTGGTGGTGGTGGCCGAGGGTTGCCATCTGCCTGAGGTTGGACAGGTGACGGGTTCGGCGCAGGTTGACTCGTTTGGGCATGCACGGCTGTCCGGCATTGGCGAAGCGCTTGCCGAATTGATTGAGAAGAAGACCGGCTTTGAGACCCGGTCAGTGAACCTGGGACACACACAGCGCGGAGGGGTTCCGACGGCCTACGATCGAGTGCTGGGGCAGCGGTATGGACTGCACGCGATTGACATGGTGCACGACCAGAAATGGGGCCGGATTGCGGTGCTCAAGGGTCTGGAAGTCACCGATATCACGATCAAGGAAGCGATTGCCAACAATCGGCGGCTCGACCAGCGCTTTTTCGACGTGATTGCGGATCTGGAAGCGAAAGTCTAACCCGACAGCGCTTTCCGACATGAAAGAGCCATCCTCATTGCGAGGGTGGCTCTTTTGCTTTGTTTGCGGACCGCTAAGTGCGATGGGCTGGGTTAGAGTGGGGCTGTGGAGTATCGCCTCTATTCGCCAAATGACTTTGCCGCGCTTTATGCGATTGAGGAAGTGTGTTTTCAACCACCGTTTCGCTTTGGGCGCGGGTATATGCGCCAGCTTGTGAGTGCTGCCGACGCGGCTACCTGGATTGCAGAGGAAAGCGGACGGATGGTTGGTTTTGCGATTGTGGAGTGGGCGGAGGGAACTGCGTATCTTCAGACGCTTGAAGTGTTGCAGGAGCGGCGCGGAGCCGGTGTGGGAGCGGAGTTGCTGCGGTTGGTTGAGACTTCAGCGCAGGATGCGGGCGCGGAATTGATCTGGCTGCATGTAGATGCGGAGAATGATGGCGCGATCCGTTTGTATGAGAAGCACGGCTACGGTTACGAGAACAGGCAAGAGGACTATTACGGGCGCGGCAGAGCGGCGCTGGTCTATGGCAAGCAGTTGCAAGACGCTTTGAATGGTTGAAAGGGGTGCGCGAGATTGGGGTCGGGATTTGTGCTTTTCCCGGGGGAATAGCGGACTCACCCTCAATCTGTAAGTGAGCTACAGCACAGCCTGCTGTGAGCAAAGCGCGTAACATCAGCTGCAGACCAATGTCTATCAGCAATCCGAATCTACCCAAGTCGATCCTTGCCTTCCGGTCTTATACGCGGCATATGTTTGTGCACGATCTGCTGGCGGGGATTACGGTGGGGCTTGTGGCTCTGCCGCTGGCCATGGCGTTTGGCATTGCATCCGGCGTGACTCCGCAAGCGGGTCTTTATACGGCGGTGGTGGCGGGGTTTCTGATTTCGGCGCTGGGCGGTTCGCGGACGCAAATTGGCGGCCCGACCGGGGCGTTCGTGGTGATTGTCGCGGGAATTGTGGCGCGATTCGGCATGAGCGGGCTGGCCATGGTCACGCTGATGGCGGGCATTCTGCTGCTGGTGATGGGCCTGACAGGGCTCGGATCGACGGTTCGGTTTATACCGCGGATGGTGGTGATTGGATTTACAAATGGGATCGCCATCCTGATCGCTTCTACGCAGATCAAGGACTTTTTCGGGCTCAAGACGGGCGCAGTGCCGAGTGAGTTTCTGCCACGAATGACGCTGCTGGCGGAACACTTCAAAAGCCTGAATCCGGCGGCGCTGGGGCTGGGATTGGGAACGCTGGCGATGCTGCTGGTGCTGCCGCGATTCTTCAAGCGGATTCCGGCATCGATTGTGGCGTTGCTGGTTTGTACGGGAATCAGCGCGGCGTTCCATCTGCCGGTGGAGACGATCGGGAGCAAATTCGGAGGGATTCCACAGGGATTGCCGCCGTTTGCGATTCCGAATTTTCACGCGGAGCACATTTTGCCGCTGATCCCTTCTGCATTTACGGTTGCGTTGTTGGCGGCCCTCGAGAGCATGTTGTCCGCTGTAGTGGCGGATGGGATGACGGGCGACCGGCACAACTCGAATGTGGAACTGGTGGCGCAGGGAATTGCGAACATTGTTTCGCCGCTGTTCGGGGGTATCCCGGCGACGGGGGCGATTGCGCGAACGGCGACGAATATCAAGTCGGGGGCACGATCGCCGATGGCGGGAATAGTGGCCGCGATCACGTTGTTGGGAATTTTGCTGGTGGCTGCGCCGCTGGCGAGTTTTATTCCGCTGACGGTGCTGGCGGCGGTGCTGTTCGTTGTGGCCTACAACATGGGCGAGTGGAAGGAGATTGGCGGGATTCTGCAACTGGACATTGCCGCCATTTCTGTGTGGGTAGTGACCTTCGGGCTGACAGTATTTGCCGATCTTACAGTTGCAGTGGCTGTGGGGATGAGCTTGGCGGCGCTGCTTTATATTCGCCGCGTGGCGGACACGACGACGGTATCGCCGGTGACGGATGAGTACATTCGCGATGGAATGCCGCATGTGCTGCAAGGACGGATTGTGCCGCCGTACGTGACGCTGCTTCGGATTCATGGGCCGTTTTTGTTTGGGACCACGGAGAAATTGGTGGAGGCGACGGTGAATATCGAGGCATTTGCGCCGGTGGTGATTTTGCGGCTGCGGAATATGACGGCGATTGACGCGACGGGAATCCACGCGATTGAGACATTCGCCAAGAGGCTGCACGAGTCCGATAGGGTTCTGGTTCTTTGCGGGGCAATGGAGCAGCCATCGAAGTTGCTGAATGGGTCGCGGTTCCTGGACTGTGTGGGTCGCGAGAACATGATGCCGAATGTGCAGGCGGCGCTGGATCGGGCGAAAGAGGTTCATGCGGGGCAAGAGTCGGCGATAGCAAGTTAGACCTTGACATTCGGATTGGTATCTATCACGATATATATCCGAGGTGAGCCGTGGCGCAGCTGGAAAAAGCAAAAGTCTTTATGAGCGGCCGCAGCCAGGCGGTGCGGATTCCGGCACCGTATCGGTTTTCGGCGGACGAGGTATATATCCGTCGTGACCCAAAGAGCGGGGACGTGATTCTGTCGCAAGCGCCGGCAAGCCTGGCGGAGATTTTTTCGGCACTGGATGAAGTTGGAGTTCCTGAGGACTTTCTAAGTCCGGCGGACCGCTCGCAGGGGTTGCCACAGGAACGGCCTGAGCTTTGACGGTCTACATGCTGGACACCAACACCGTAAGCTACATTGCAAATGGCAAGTCGAAGGCGGCGAGGGCGCGTATGCTCACTCTGGGCGCGGATGAGGCAGTGTGTCTCTCCGTTGTAACGGAAGCGGAGATTCGCTACGGATTGGCTAAGCGGCCCGAGGCGGTTGCGCTCAAGGAGCGGATGGAGTGGTTGCTGGCCGCGATTCGGATTCTGCCGTGGGGACGCGATGAGGCCCATGTTTATGGGGATCTGCGAGCGAATCTGGAAGCTACCGGCAAGGTTCTTGGGACGATGGACATGCAGATCGCGGCGCATGCGATTGCGGCGGGCGCGGTCCTGGTAACAAATGATCGGGCGTTTGGATTTGTTTCTGACTTGAAGGCAATTGTGAACTGGGCCACGGATTTGCAGTAGAGCGATCACTGGGACCAGGGCCTGCCGCCTCGCGATTCAGGACTTGGACACCGAAGAGCACATCTCGCGAGGATGGTCCCCCATTTGGAATTTTGACAGGCGTTCACCCATGCGGGCGGGAATGGGTTATGGCGGCGATCTGGTGATATTCGTGCGGGTGCCGATAAAGCTCTCAGGCACCGGTATGCATGGACTTGTCAGGCAGATTGCGGGAGCATGGCTGTTGGCCATCATGGGTGGCGGTGCGGCCTGCGCCAGCGAGCCTGTGAACCATCACGAGCCGATCACGGTGCGCGTGCTGGACGGGCGGCGCGGCGTGCCGCTGGCGCGAGTTCACCTGATGCTGATTGCCGGTTACGATCAGCGCGACCTGCACCAAGGGCTCTGGCAGGAGGAATCCATCACAGATAGTGCGGGATCCGTGCGAGTCCCAGATTCACTGGTCAATTTTCCTTATCTGCAGGTCGCGGTGGCGCGGCACGGCATGTGCATTGGGGATGTTTCCAAGAGCCGCTTCAGCATGGATCAAATTCGGTACGCGGGGCTGAATTCGCCAAACCGGTGCGGAGTGCTTACGGTCAAAAACCTGTCGGGCGTGTTCGTGGTCTTTGCAAAGGCCAAGGGATCGGACAGGCGGCTGTTGAAGGGCGCAGCTTTGCAGCCGGCCGAAACCAGCCTGCAGGCAGCAGCTCAGGCAGCGCCGATTTCGGCACCTTCACTGGACAAAACTCCGACGACTTCAATTCCGGGCGCAGCACCAATTTCCTCGCCTTCGGTAGATGCGTCAAGTTCGATGGGTGACCCCGCGTCCCCAGATCGAGCCGACTGGAGTGAGTGGATGTGTCAGCGCTACAGTCCCGAGTAAGCTGCCATCGCCGATTGGATATGGAAAAGTGGCCGCGAATCTCCCTGGCGAAGGGGGACTTCAAATTGAGTTGTGTCAAGCCGGGCGGTGAGATGTGATGCAGCCGCTGATTCGCGAAAAACTCACCGCTTGAGTGCGAAGTGGCGCTTGAAGAGTTCTTGCGATAGCCGCTCGCCATCCTCGGTGAGCACGACTGACTTGGCCTTGCTCTTTGGATCGAGGATGTACCCTTTTGCGTGGAGCCGATCCATCGCGTCCCAGTCGTGTCCCTTCCATGCGCGGCCATCGCCGGTGTTTGTCAGCCACAACAGCGCCAGCACCATCTCATCTACTTTGTCCTGGTCATAATCCATTCCAACACTCCTGGATGGGGACGATGCTATCACCGGCGGCGGGGCTCGGAGTTATCTAGATCTTGTATTTCTCGAGTGCCTTCCCGGGGCCTATGAGAACCAGAGTTGGTGGCCCGCCGCCCTGCATTTCACCGTTTGGATAAGTGAGTTCCCATAAGCGTCCGTCCAGCGGGTCTCGATAAAGCTTTTCCCAACCATCTGCTGCGGTGGCGATGCATCGAAGCTCCTCCTGAACCAAGAGATGTATTCGGTGGCTGGTCTCGTCTTCGGTCATTCGACCGTTGATCATAGTCCAAGCGCCGATTATTTCGAGTTCATTGGGATTGATGGTCATCTCATTCTTCCTTGGCTTGGGTCTTCGCAGGGGCTGAAGCCCAAGTTGATATGAGGGCTTTTCGGCACGACTAAAGTCATGCCCTGTTACAAAGCCTGTCCTTCAACGGAAGGTCGATCTGTGGTTGGCCATTGGCTTCTGGTCGATACATCCCCGGTCCCGAATGCGAGGGACCGGGGATGTACAGTTGCTGTGCGGATTGAGGTGGGATTCTTCCGCTACTTGGTGGTCAGCGTGCTCTTGATGAAGGCGGAGACGCGGTCGTGGAGCTGCTTCAAGGACTCGTCTCTTACGTAGACCATGTGGCCGGATTCGTACCAGTCGTACTCGATGTTCTTGGCCAATGATTGCGGAATGGGGAGATGCTTCTCCTCATACTCGGCGGCAAAGAAGGGCGTGGCGAGATCGTAGTAGCCGCCGTTGACCATCACGCGGAGGCGGGGATTGGTTTTCATTGCTTCAGCCAGGTCATTGGCCACGTTGACGCTGACGGGATTGCCGGCGTGCTTGAAGTCCCACTGGGCGCTGCCGAACAAGGCCATGGGCAGGTAGGTCTGGCCGTCACCGTACTTGAGGTCTTTGCGGACGTAGTCGTTGAAGAGCGAGACGTAGGCGGAAGAGATGGCGGAGCTTTGCGGATCGTAGTCCGCGCTTTCGCTCAAGGGGTTCATATTGGGGCCGGAGAAACGGGTGTCGAGACGGCCTGTGGTGAGGTCCTCGTCTTCCTGAAGGGCCTTCTCGAACTCGCCGCCATTGACGCGGAGGTTGGCGCGGAGCAGATAGGCGACGGGCAGGCCTATGTACTCGTGGAGCTTCTCGGCAACGGACTGCTTTTCTTCCGCGGTGATGTCAGTGCCCTGGGCGAGGGCGTGGGAGTAGGGGCCGGTGGCGAAGGTTTCAACGTCTTTCAGGAACGGGGCGAGTTGCATGTCGGGTGCGGCCGCCTGCTGGGGTAGTTTTTTGTGATACCAGGCGGTGGCGGCGTAGGTGGGGAGACCGAGAACGTAGGGCAGATCGACGCCCGGATTTGCGTTGGGCGCATCGATGTCGGTGGTGAAGTTGAAGATCTGCGAGAGCAGGATGACGCCGTTGATGTCGAGGGAATGACTGTTCTCGAGGATGTCGACGAGGACGGCGGAGCGGGTGGTTCCGTAGCTCTCACCGAAGATGAACTTGGGCGAGTTCCAGCGGTTGTATTTGGTGATGAAGCGGGCGATGAAGCGGGCGAAGGCGTTGCCATCTTCGTCGATGCCCCAGAAGGCCTTTTCAGGATCTTTGCCGATGAGGCGGCCGAAGCCGGTGCCGGGCATGTCGATGAATACGACATCGCTGACGTCGAGCAGGGTGTAGGGATTATCGATGAGCTTGTAGGGCGCGGCGGGCAGGTGTTGGTCAGTGTCCGTAACGACGTGCTTGGGACCGAGTGAGCCCATGTGCAGCCAGACGGTGGAACTGCCGGGGCCGCCGTTGTAGAAGAAGGTGATGGGGCGGTCTTCAGCCTTCGCGTCCTTCTTGAAGTAGGCGAAGTAAGACATGCGGGCGATGGGCGCGGCGTCCTTGGGTTCCTTGGGTTCATTGAGGGCTAGCTGGCTGCCGGGCTGGGGCTTGCCGTCGGGGCCGAGCTGCGCGTCTTCCATGTCCGTTGCGCCGACGGTGAGAGTGCCGGCGATGGCGGTGTAGGCGATGTGCTGACCGCCGGCGGTAATGGATCCTTCGGAGGTGACTTCGGTGGGCGGGGCTTTCTCAGCGGGCTTTTCGGCGGACTTGTCGGTGGAGGTGGTCTCGGTGGTGGTCTTGGTGGTGGTGCTCTTGTCTTGGACGAGGGCCAAAGCTGGGAGGGTGAGACAAGTTGCGGCAAGAAGGGCCGCGGGCAGCAATTTGGACGAGTGCATCAGGGGGTCTCCAATGAGGGAATGGGGCGAAAGGTCAGTATAACTCGTGCTATAGAGGAGCTGGGAGAGGGATGGCATTGTTTCGGGGTTGGGGCGGGCTCGCCCGGTCTTATTGACTTCCACCAAAGCAATTCAAGCGTGGTACTATCTGAACCATGAAACGGCCTTTCATCGGAAACGAGAATCTTGCTTTCTGGCTCGCGCCCGTGGCATCCGTTGTCCCTTTGATTGTCTTCTTCGGGGTTTCCTCATCACCGATGTTCATTGGAAGACTCATGGGAGAACCGGCACACCCGTTTCTATGGCCACGAATTGGCGCATGGCTGGGCACTGCAGGCGTCGCATTCGACGGAACGCTGCTGGCATACCTTACAGCGATTCCGATGTATTTTGTTGCTATTCGAGCAGGGCATATTCGTCGAGCTTTCTTGAAAAGCACAGGGGCTCCATCACTGGCGCGGCTAATCGCAGCGTTCGGCATCGCGGGCGTTCTTGCATCGCAGCTTGTCCATCTGGCACAGAACTTTCGACAACCACTTCTTCGCGCATTCGCGGAGTCCTGGATGTCTCCTCTCTTCGGTTTTGTTTGCGGACTTTGCGCGTGCGCTTGCTTTATCCTGTTGGCGAATAGGCGATTCTCGGAGAAAGCACGGACTCTCCTCGCATCGCTGCCTATTGCTGTTGTCGTCGCATGCGGCGGTGTCTTGATCTGGTCAGCAAGTGTATTGTCGGCCCGTTGAGAGAACTTGACTCCTCAATATTTTGGGCTTGGCGCAGATCGTCCATCCGATTCTCAAGAGCAACCGCGGATCTTTTGACTCCGCTGCGCTCGGCTCAAGAAGTCAAATATGAATAATGAACTAGAAAAGTAGGTCCTTCGACTCGCTGCGCTCGCTCAGGATGACACGTCGTTGTAAGAAGCTCAAGAAACAATAAGAGGCTATAAGCTGGAGAACCAGAAAAGGCTATAAATAGGTGGAGCTATCCCATCTTAGCCGCGATGGTGCCGCGGCGACGGTGGGGCACTCGCGGCTACTTTGCGGTCAGGTCGTTGTATGCCTCTCGCAGGCTGGGGTCGCCAAGGCCTGTTGCCTCGAGGCGCACTCGAATGCGGCCGCGCACTGCTTCGGAATCAGGGAAGTTCCTGTTGGTCCAGAAGCGCTTTGCGGGATCGAAATAGCCTGAGTCGCGGAGAAATGAGACGCCATACATCTGAGCATCGCCGAGCGTGTCATCGATTTCGCTGGTCTTGAATGAGCCGTCAGCCTGTAACGATTGCGACAGGCACCAATCGAGCATTTGCTGCATCTGGTCTCGCACACGAGCGCGCGTCGGCTCGTCCAGGGACGGCCATGCATAGCGGAAGATGATCACAAAGTCCCAGTTGAGGTGGTTCTCATAGCGGCCGCTCATGCGCGGTCCGGCGGGGAAATCCAGCTTATCGAGCTCGATGAGGCGCTTCGCGATTCGGTCGTAGTGCTGAACCTGACCATGTAAGTCGCTGATGACGTGGAAGGTGATGCCGGTGTCATCCATCTTCCACACGCGGCCGTAGCGGTCGACGACCCATTGTCCCCAGCAGCCGGTTTCGGGGTTCTGCCATTTTTCGATGTAGTCGCGCATGGCATCGGCAAGATGCGGATCGAAGGTGTAGCCGGTAAGTTTGTGACCGTAGAGCAGGCGCATGATGGCCGAGGTGGTTTCGTCGAGCTCTTCGCGCTTAAATTCTCCAGTGTGGTTGAAATCGTCGAAGAGCGCGGAGTCGAGCTGCGCATCGAGCTTCGCTGGGGAGTTGATACGGTCGAGCAGATGCAGAGGGTAGGTGGGCGCCTTATTGCTGGAGAGGCCGTCTTCCACCGTGTAATAGAGGCGCAGATACCAGACGCCTGGGTCGATTCCCAATCCCCAACTGCCGTCATCGGTTTGCTGCTGCGTGGCTTCGGTCTGCAATTGCGGCTGGTTGAGGCTTTGCCGCAGAGCGGCGATGCGCGCCCGGGTAGTGGCGATATCCGGAGTGAAATTGAGGCGCCACCGGACTTCACGGTAGATGTGCATGGAGTATTGCATGTTCTCGCCGGCAAGCTGGCGACGATTAAGCTCGGCGATGAGAGGGCGCAACTCCGGGCTTAGCTGCTTCTGCCGTTGTTCGCGGGCGACGCGCAGCGCGGAGAAATCCCAATAGAAGCGGGCATTGCGCGAGGCATAGGTCCACTGCGACTCGCCGGACGCGTGCGCGGGAGGAGTGAAGGCGCCTGCACGGAAGATGCGCCAGGCGATGACGCCACGCTCAATCTGGCGCCGGCACACAAAGAGGGATGCGGCAATTGCGAGCAGAATGGCTGCCGGGATGATTGCCCGTCGCGCCCATTTGCGCATGCTCGGTTCTCCTTGAAAATGGCCCTCATTACTTTTGCGGCTTGTCGAAGGGCTGCTTGTCGGTGATGCGGGGGCGGTTTTCGGCTTGGAGTTCCTTGGAGACGGCTTCGACTTCGCGGAAGACGCGGAGCAAATTGCCGCCGAGGATCTTGCGGCAGTCTTCTGCGGAGTAGCCGCGGGCCATGAGGGCCTCGGTGATTTTGGGCAGGTCGGCGGGGGAGTTGAGGCCCTCGGGGAGTTGGCCGCTGACGCCGTCGAAGTCGGAGCCGAGGCCAACGTGGTCGATGCCGGCGACTTTGGCGATGTGGTCGATGTGGTCGATGAGCATGGAGAGCGGCGGGCGGGGGATACGGTCGGCGAAGGAGCGCTGCAGTTTGTCAATCTCGGCGTGAGGAGCTTCTTTGCCTTCGGCTTTGTATTTGGCTTTGAGTTCGGCGACGGCTTTGTCGATTTCGGGCTGCTGGGCTTTATCGGCGTCGCGGTACGCCTGGGAGATGAAGCCGGAGTAGAAGTTGACGTCGACGACGCCGCCCTTGGAGTTGGGACCGCCGGAGTTGGCGACGGCGCGGAGCATGTCGTCGGTCATGTTGCGCGGGTGGTCGCAGAGTGCGCGGGCAGAGGAATGCGAGGCGATGACAGGGGCGCGGGTGATGACCAGGGTGCGGTAGAAGGTGCGGTCAGAGACGTGGGAGATGTCGATCATCATGCCGAGGCGGTTCATCTCGTAGACGACGTCTTTGCCGAATTCGGTGAGGCCTTCCTTGGTATGCGGGATGGAGGCGTTGTCGATGTCGCCGGAGCTATCGGCCCAGTTGTTGGAGTTGGACCAGGTGAGGGTCATGTAGCGGACGCCGAGGGCGTAGTACTGGCGGAGCAGGGGGATCGAATCTTCAATGGAGTGGCCGCCTTCAATGCCCATGAGGGCGGCGAACTTGTGTTCGCGATGCGCCTGCTCAATGCCTTCAGGGGAGGTAACGAAGACGATCTGGTCGTGGTGTTTGGCGACCTGCTGCTTGACGGAGTCGATGAGGTCGAAGGTGCGGCCGGCGAAGCGACCCTGGTTGGCAACGGGATCGACCCAGATGGAGAAGAACTCTGCGCCGAGGTTGCCTTTGTGGATGGAGTCGAGATTGAGGTTGCCATTGCCGAGGGGGTCGGCGAGGTCGAAGTGTTCGTCGACGAAGCGCTGCGGGGTGTCGGCGTGGGTATCGATGACGATGGCGGATTGATGAACCTGGGCGGGCGTGAGGGGTTTTGGGGTCATTTTTGGGGCCGGTTTGGCTGGGGTCTGGGCGTGGGTAAAGACGGAGAGGGTGAGGAGCGCGAGGAGAACGCGGAGAGGAGTACGCATAGGCTTGGGGTCAGTGTATACCTAGCGGTTGCGCATGCCGAGGAGGCTTAGGAAGAAGCTGGAGAAGACGATCTCGACGCCGAGCATGAGGGAGGCGGCGGCGGGGAGGACCAGGCGGAGCATGTGCGTGGGTGGGAGCGGGCCGAAACCGGTCTGACGCCAGACGGCAACCGAGTAGACCATGGCGACGAAGCCGGCGAGGAGAAAGACGGCTCCCAGGATCAGTCCGGATTCGAGTTGAAAGTAGAGGAAGAGGCGCTGAAATTTGGGATCTTCGGGGAGAAAACCCTCGCGGATTCCGAAGACCTTGGCGCTTACCGCAAAGACGGAGATGTGGACGCCGATGAGCATGAGGCCGATGGCGCAGGTGAGGGTGTCGACGTCGAAGTGAACGGAGCCGATGGCGCGCTCGGCGGGGAGGAGCCAGACGGTCACAAGGAATCCGACGAGGGTGGCGGCGAGGCCGGGATAGAGAAAGAGCCAGCGCGGGCTGTAGAGAAGAAGAAAGCGCAGGTGACGCCAGCCATCGCGCCAGGTGCGGAGATGGGGAGCGCGGGAACGGCCGTCCGGGGAAAGCGTGGTGGGGACTTCAGTGATTCGCAGACCCATCAGGCTGGATTTGACGATCATTTCGCTGGCGAATTCCATGCCGGTGGTGCGGAGGTTGAGGCCGAGCATGGCGTCTTTGCGGAAGGCGCGCATGCCGCAATGGAAATCGCCGACGGGGATGTGGAAGAGCAGGCGGCCGAGGTAACTGAGGACGGGATTGCCGAGATAGCGGTGGAGGAAGGGCATGGCGCCGGGCTTGATTCCGCCTTGGAATCGATTACCGACGACGAGATCGGCGCCGGCGTCGAGGGCGGCGAGAAAGCGGGGCAAGTGGCTGAAGTCGTAGCTGTCGTCGGCGTCGGCCATTAGGATGTATTTGCCGTGCGCAGCCTCGAATCCGGCGAATAAGGCTGCGCCGTATCCGCGGATGGGGACATTGATGACCCGTGCGCCTTCGGCTTTTGCGATTTCGAGGGAACCGTCGGTGCTGCCGTTGTCGGCGATGACCACTTCGCCGGGGACGCCGGAGGCCGCGATGGCGACAAGGGCCTTCCGGATGCAGATGCCGAGGGTTTCAGCTTCGTTCAGGCAG
>JBEKRU010000151.1:0-12080 GCA_049518435.1 Occallatibacter sp.
CAGCCTTCAGTCCCTCGCCAGTAACAAACAAATCCAGATCCCCGTCGTGGTCATAATCCACAAACGTGATCCCCGTCGGCCTGTTCTTCGCCGCCAGCCCCGCCTCCGCCGTCACATCCTGAAACTTCCCTTTTCCCAGATTCTTGAACAGCAACACCCGGTCATCCAGCGCCACAGCCAAATCATTCAACCCATCCGCATCAAAATCGCCCACTGCACAAGCAACAGCGTGCCCCGCCGCCTTCAACCCCGCTCCTCCAACATCAACGTCGGAGAAATTCCAATTTCCATCATTGTGTAGCACACGAATTGCTTGCGCGCCGCTTTCCATCAGGACAAGGTCCATGTGCCCTTTGCCAGTAACGTCCATCATGCATGCGCCACCGGTTGTGGTCCAAGGCCACTCAACTCCAGCGATTGGCAAGTGAAGTGGAGTCGCCACCAGCTTCACCGGAATCATCGCCCTCACCCCACCGCCCAACTCCTTCACCGGCGTAACCGTGGAATACCGTCCCTGTTCCCCATAAGCCAGCCCAATTGGCGCCCCAATCTTCGCGCTCGTCAAATGTTGAAACCGCTTGAAATGCGCCTTCGCCTCATCCGCATGCCCCGACCGCTGCAGCGCCCGCGCCATCCCGAACTCGCTCGACGCATGATTCGTATCAATCGCCAGCGCCAGCTTGAAAACCTCAACCGCCTTGTCGAAATCCTTCAGCTCAGAAAGGCACACGCCCTCAAAGTAATACGAATCCGCATCCCGCGGATCCAACTTCACTGCCTGCTGAAAACTCTCCAGCGCCGGCGCCAGTTCATTCCCCGCGTGCTGCGCCAGCCCCAGGTTGTACCACGCCTGCGCACTCTGCGCATCCAGCGCAATAGCCGCCCGAAGCGCCTTCTTCGCCTCATCCAGCTTCTGCAGCGTCAGCAGCGCAATGCCATCATTCACCGCCGCCGGCGCCAGCTTTGGATCCTTCCTGAACGCTCCAGCAAACGAAGCCTCGGCACGCTCAGTAAACTGCTGACCCATCTCCGCCACGCCGCGATTGTTGGCCCGCACCGCTTCTGCATCAAAGCGCGTCTCCGCGCCCTTCGCCGCAACAGCCATCCACAACACCAGCCCCAACCGTCCCGAAATTCTCAAAACTTTCTTTCCCAAATTCTCTTCCCCAGGCGCTGCCCAAACTCAAAATGAACAAGCCGCCACACACTCGCCTTCAACCTGCAAGCCCCATCCAGTGTATGCGACCCCGCACTTCCACTGCATCGCCAACAAGCTGCACGTTCACACGCCATCGCTCCCACTATCAGCAAACAATTTATACTTGTCCTGTGATCGCATCCCTCGAATCCGTCAACTGGCGCAGCTTTCTGGCCCGCCCCCGGTTGCCGTCTCCAGAAGTCGAGGTTTTTGACACCCTCTACCGCCAGCCCATCCTCATCACCGGCGCCGGCGGCTCCATCGGCTCCGCGCTCGCCCTCCGCCTTGCCGTGCTCACCCCACCCGCCCTGCTCCTTCTTGAATCCTCTGAAAGCCATCTCTACGCCCTCAACCGCGCCTGGGCAGCAGCCGGAACCGCCTGCTTCATGACGCCCATCCTCGGCAGCGCCGCCGACGTAGCTTTAATCGAGCACATCTTCGCCGCACACCGTCCCCGCATCATCTTTCACGCCGCCGCTTTCAAGCACGTCCCCCTCATGGAAGAGCAGCCTCTCGCCGCCATCGCCAACAACATCTTCGCCACGGAAACCCTGGCCATGGCTGCCGCCGCCAGCGGCGCACGCCTCATCCTGCTCTCTACTGACAAAACCGTCGAACCCGCCTCCGTCATGGGCGCCACCAAACGCGTAGCGGAACAAATCGTCCTTGCCTCCGGCGGCATCGTTCTCCGACTCGGCAACGTCCTCGCCTCCCGCGACAGCGTGGTCGAGCTCTTCGCCCAGCAAATCGCCCAGGGCGGTCCAGTCACCGTCACCGATCCTGCCGCCCGCCGCTACTTCCTTACCCTCGACGAAGCCGTCAACCTCCTCCTCATCGCCGCCGCGCTCCCTGAGCCCTCCACCCTGCTGGCGCCCGTCCTCCCCGCCCCTAACTACGTCTCCGACCTCGCCCACTTCATGATCCGTGAGCTTGCCCCCGGCCGTGAAATCCCCATCGACTTCACCACCCCCCGCCCCGGCGACAAAATCACCGAGCAACTCTGGTCCTCCACCGACCAAACCAACCCCGTCCTCTCCGGCCCACCATCCCAGGCGCCCGCAATGGTCTCCATCCGGACCAGCCAGCTGCCTCCCGCCCAACTCTCCTCCGGCCTTGACAACCTGCGCGCCGCCCTCGACGCCCGCAACCTCTCCGCCGCTCTCGTGCATCTCACCTTCCTGGTTCCGGAATACACTCCAAGCCAAGCCGTGCTCCAGCTCTCACGGCAACAGGGTTCTCGAGTGTCTCTCTGAACCTCCATCCATGACCGACACCAAGCCAACCCGCCGCATCGGCGTCGTCACCACTTCCCGTGCCGACTACAGCCATCTCTACTGGCCTCTCCGCGAGCTCTCCGCCCACCCCGCGGTCGAACTCGCCGTCTTCGTCCTTGGCGCACATCTCTCGCCTGAATTTGGAAGCACCGTCAAAGAAATCGAGCGCGACGGCTTTCCCATCCAGGCCCGCATCGAGTGCCTCCTCCATTCGGATACTGACACCGGCATGGCCAAAACCATCGGTATCGCCATCCTCGGTCTCGCCGACGCCCTCACCACCTGGCGCCCTGACATCCTTCTCCTCATCGCCGACCGCTATGAAATGCTCGCCCCCGCGTCCGTCGCCCTTGCGCTGCGCATCCCCATCGCCCACATTGAGGGCGGAGAAATCTCCCAGGGAGCCATAGACGATCACGTCCGCAACGCCCTCACCAAGCTCGCTTCCATCCACTTCACCTCCACTCCCACCGCACGCCGCCGCGTCATCGCCATGGGCGAGGAGCCGCGGCGCGTCCACCATGCCGGCGCGCCCTCGCTCGACCACATCACCCACTCGGGACTCTTCGATCGGCCCACGCTGGAAGCCCGCCTCGGCATTCCCCTCACATCTCCCACCATCCTCGCCGCCTGGCACCCCGTCACCGTCCTCAGAGACACCAACACCGAGGCGGATGCTTTCTTCGCCGCGCTCGCCGAAGTCCCCGGCCACATCATCTTCGTCTATCCCAACGCCGACGCCGGAAGCCACTTCCTCATCGAACGCACCCGCGCCCTCGCCGCAACGCGCCCTGACACGAACATCTTTATCAATCTCGACCCAGTCACCTACTGGAGCCTGCTGGGCCACGTCGATTGCATAATCGGCAACTCATCCAGTGGCATCATGGAAGCCGCCAGCTTCGCACTCCCAGTCGTCAACATCGGAATCCGCCAGCAGGGTCGCGAGCGCGCCGCCAACGTCCTCGATGCCCCCGCGGAAGCGAGTGCCATCCTCGCCGCCATCCAACGCGCCCTCGCCCCTGAATTCCGGGCATCCATCGCCGGCATGACCAACCCCTACGGCAACGGCACCGCCGCCAAAACCATCGCCCAGGTCCTCACCACCGTCTCCCTCAGGAACCTGCTCATCAAGCAACCCGCGCAGCTCTCTGAAGACGCCTCCCTTGCAGATGCCGCCCTTGCAGACACCTCCGAACCGGAGCCCGTTGAAGGAGCGCCACTCAAGCCCGCCACTGAAGTCCCCGCCGTTGAAGCTCGACCCCAGGCCCGAACTGAAGCTCGCGGCGCCGATTCTCCGCAGCCCCCCAGCCCACTTAGAATCTCCATTGATCCACCGGCGATGAGCCGATCCAGAAAAGGTACGATTTTCGGCCCTGTCTGCTTCTACATCGGGGATCAGGCCTTTCCTGCGGCCTGGTACACCGATTTGGTCGTTGCTTTCATCAGTGTGTGGTTCGACGCAGTCGTGAAGATATTGTCCCGCAAACGAAACCACGAGCGCGTCCGCTTCTATCACAATCCGTATTCAGTCGACATCTCATCGGCGGAAGAAGGAGCGGTCGATCTGGAATTCATCTGGCACAACGCCTCAGACGAAAAACTGGTGGCATCGTTTCATGCGCGCCTTCGTGAACTCACGCAGCAATCCATGGATGCGGCCGAACGGATCCTGGCAGTCTGTGAAGAGCGAGGCTGGTCCGATCCGGACACCAGGATGATTGCGGCCACTTTGAAAGATGCAGCAGCAGCCTTGGCCAAGAATCCCGTCCCGGATATCCCATGAGCCACCTCTCGAAATCCCATCAAACGCTGGGGTGCCCCTGGTCCCTCGCACCTGGGGACCAGGGAGACGGTGAACCTCGACCATTCGACAGGTGGGAAATCATAAACTTGAACCACCCATGACCATCCCGCTCTCATCCCCCGACATCACCCAACTCGAAGTCGACGCCGTCACAGCAGTCCTGCGCACCCCGCATCTCAGCCTCGGCCCCGAACTTCCCGCCTTTGAAGCAGCCTTCGCGACATACCACCAGGTCCCTCACGCCGTTGCCGTCAGTTCCGGCACCGCAGGCCTTCACCTTGCCCTGCTCACACTCGGCATCGGGGAAGGCGACGAAGTCATCATCCCCTCTTTCACCTTCATCGCCGTAGCCAACGCAGTGCTGCAAGTCCGCGCCACGCCCGTCTTCGCGGAGATTGACCCCACCACCCTCAATCTCGACTCCGATGCCACTGAACGTGCCATTTCCCCGCGCACCCGCGCCATTCTCCTCGTCCACACGTTCGGCGTTCCCGCCGACATCGACGTCTTCCAAACCATCGCCTCCCACCACAACCTCTTCCTCATTGAAGACGCCTGTGAGGCCATCGGCGCTGAATTCGGCCCACCGCCCAATGCCCACCGAGTCGGCAGCTTTGGCCATCTGGCCGTCTTCGGCTTCTACCCCAACAAACAGATCACCACCGGGGAAGGCGGCATGGTCCTCGCCCACAATCCCGCCCACGCCCTCCGCCTCCGTAGCCTCCGCAATCAAGGGCGAAATCCAGACGGTGGCTGGCTCGACCACACCGAGCCCGGCTATAACTACCGCCTCTCTGACATCGCCTGCGCCCTCGGCCGCGTTCAACTCTCCCGCATCGAAGAAATCCTCGCCCTCCGCCAAGCCGCGGCCGCACGCTATAACAGTTCCCTGAATCACATCCCCGGCCTGGAACTCCCGCCCATCACCTTGCCCAATCGCTCCATAAGCTGGTTCGTCTACGTTGTCCGACTCCCGCACGCCGCCAATCGCGAACGCATCCAGGCCGCTCTCGCCCAGCGCGGAATCGCCACCGGCCGCTACTTCGCGCCCATCCATCTCCAGCCTGCATGGCTGTCGCACCCCAGCGCGGCTGCAACCAACCTTCCCCTCACCGAATCCATAGCTTCCCGCACCCTGGCCCTCCCGTTCTTCAATCGCATCGCACCGGAACAGCAACATCATGTCGCCGCCGCCCTTCAGCAAGCACTCCTTCCCGATAACTGAACTTCAGAACAACCTAACTCCATCCGTTTCTCCAATTTCGCCTTCATAACATCCGCGATTACTTTGTTCGCGCTTGAGTCATAACCACCAATCTCCATGTAAAGCCGAAAATTAATGAAATTGTTGTTTCCCGGGCAACCTCCTTATTCCATTTGCATCTCTTGGAGAGTAAGTCAACGTCCAACCGAATCAACTCCGGAATCGACCTTGACACAGTTGGAAAACGGGCGCACGATCTAACTAATTTGGGTCTTCCGGCTGGCGAACTTCCCAATGAGACATTCCCCATTGCGAATCCCATCGCCGGTCACGGTACCCTCTCCCTGGTTCCCTGGATCAATCTCCTCCGTTGTTGAACAGCAGGTACCTATGGTTGTAAAGACTCACTCCAAATGCCGCGGCATTACCGGGCTTCACGTTGGCGAAACCAACGTGCGGCGGTACTTTCAGGAACACGTCCCCACCATCGAATTGCAGCTCGATCATCTCAACATCCAATGCGGACTGAGCCCCAACTTCTGGCAGGGCCAGCCGGAAATCTTCGACCCCAGGCTGTGCGCCTGGCTTGAGTCAAAACACATGCATTCCAAACCAAATCGCGCGCCGGTACCGCTCGCGATGATCCCTGCTGGTCGTAATTCCTTCCGTCTCCAGTCCGTCACCATCCATCCGCACACAAGTCGCAAACAGGCTCCCGCTCAAACTAACTGACATAGATGCTCCCGGCCGCGCGCAAAGCCTGGGTCGGGAGCATCTGCACCTCGAACGCCAGCCGGATTTCTTCTCCCAACAGACCACCCTCCATCCCAATCCGCACACGCCTTTTCGCGCCATGATCCCTGCCCTGAATCCAGACCGGCCTTCCAGGCCTCAGCCTCCCAGTTGCCTGTCCCGTTAAGTATTTTGGTTCCAAAACCCCAAAATGTGCTCAATCTCCCGAAGATCGTGCGCGCAATTCAGGTGAAAATCGATCCACGCCGGAGCCTTCTCAAGTCACACCTTCGGGGATCCGGCGGAACCGGCAGCATCGCCAGAAATCTCTGTATGTCCAGCTGAAACGTAACAACACGGGCGCGCATCTATCCCATATCGGACCTTCCCAATCGCTGGTATCAGCATGGGAAATCAGATCGCGAAGTTCCGTCAGCAGAACCAACTTTGGCGCTCGCGTTCCCTAAACTCACTTCATTCCCCGTCGTATGGAGCGGATAAGTATGGTCGTGAAAACGCAAAGGAAAGCCCGCGGAGTTACCGGGCTTCATGTGGGGTCCGGCAACGTGCAGCGCCATTTTCCGAAGCACGTTTCCAATATCGAGTTGCACCTCGATCACCTGCAGATTCAGTGCGAACTAACTCCCGAGTTTTGGAATGGCCATCCCGACATTCACGATCCCCGTTTATGTGCCTGGCTCGAATCCAAACACTTCCACTCCCGTGTCGATGGCAGGCCAGTCCCCCTGGCCATGATCCCCGCCGGAGACAACGCCTTTCGCCTCCAACATGTCGCCACAAATTCCCGCCTGAAATCCGGGGCCCCCACAGACAGGTCTTCGTCTGTGGAGTGGAAATCCAACCCGTCCCTCCACTGACTCCCGCACCCACCCCTTCTCATTCGCCAAATATTGACAGACCAATCCCCAATGCCCGATCTATGATCAAGGGCTCTGGAGGACACCCTTACCCATGACCGACAACACCCCCCTTCCGCACCCCCCGCGGAAACAGCACAGGAACGACCTCGTGCGCCCCATGTACGCGCGCCAGTCCCTTCTCGGCCCCACTCCCCGCCACTCCATTCCCGACGAAGGCATGTCCCCCTCCACCGCCTATCACCTCATCCACGACGAACTCATCCTCGACGGCAGCTCCCGTTTCAATCTCGCCACCTTCTGCAGCACGTGGATGGAGCCCGAAGCCCACAAGCTCATGGCGGAAACCTTCGACAAGAACATGATTGACAAGGATGAATATCCGCAGACCGCCGAGCTTGAAATGCGCTGCGTCCACATGCTGGCCGAGTTATGGCACGCCCCATCACCCGAAACCACCATCGGGACTTCCACCATCGGCTCCAGCGAAGCCTGCATGCTCGGCGGCCTGGCCCTCAAATGGCGCTGGCGTCAAAAAATGAAAGCCCAGGGCAAACCCGACGACCTCGCCTGCGCCGTTCGCCCCAACCTCGTCATGGGCACCAACACCCAGGTCTGCTGGCACAAATTCACCCGCTATTGGGATGTGGAACAACGCGACGTCCCACTCGAAGGAACAGACAACGTCACCGATCCGGAACGCGCCGCTGCCGCCTGCGATGAAAACACCATCGGCGTCGTCTGCGTCCTCGGCAGCACCTTCACCGGCGACTATGAAAACGTGCTCGCCCTCTCGGCCGCCCTCGACCGCCTCCAGGAAACCACCGGCCTCGACATTCCCATCCACGTTGACGGCGCCAGCGGCGGCTTCGTCGCGCCCTTCATTCAGCCCGACCTGCTTTGGGATTTCCAGCTTCCCCGCGTCAAATCCATCAACACCTCCGGCCACAAGTACGGCCTCGTCTATCCCGGTGTCGGCTGGATCGTCTGGCGCGAAGCCTCCGATCTGCCCTCTGAACTTGTCTTCAACGTCGACTACCTCGGCGGCTCCATGCCCACACTGGCCATCAACTTCTCCCGCCCCGCCAGCCAGATCGTCGCCCAGTACTACAACCTCATCCGTCTCGGAAAGTCAGGCTACCGCGCCATTCACGAGGCCTGTCAGGAAGTCGCCGTCCAACTTGCCGTCGAAATAGGCTCACTCGGACCCTTCAAAATGCTCTCGACCGGCCTCGATCTTCCCGTCATTGCCTGGACCCTCAAGGATCCCGCCACCAGTTGGTCGCTCTACGACCTGTCAGATCGTCTTCGTGACCGCGGCTGGCAAGTGCCCACCTACCGCATGCCCGCCAATCGCGAAGAAATGGCCATCCAGCGCGTCGTCGTCCGCAACGGATTCACCCATGACTTAGCAGGCATGCTCGTCCGCGACATCAAACGCCACCTCGCCTGGTTCGATACCCAACCCGGCATGAAAGCCACCAGCGACGCCCCCGGCTTCCACCACTAAACAGATGACAGGGTACAGATGACAGATTGCAGATGACAGCGGTGCATCAGATCGCTCCAGGATCCACTACTTGGCCATCTTCCGGAAACTCGCAAAGCAGTCCATCATTTGCATCCAAATAAAAATCACGGAGCCTCATGGAGTGAGGCTCCGTGTTAAGTGTGCTTCGTTTTACCGATCTTCACAGTAATTAATCGTTTGATCGTGAAACTGGTCAAAACAGACCGCAAAGTGCCGCGAATCTGCAAATAAGTCTTGGGACATATCCATCAAATCACAGCCATAATCCGCAACCGGTCGTCTGTAACCTGCAATCTGTAATCTGTCATCTGTAACCTGTAATCTGTAACTCATGTCCCTGATCGATCTCCAGTCCTCCATCGAGCGCCACTTCGCCGCCGGCCCTGCCGCCATCGGCGACCCCGCCGCCATGACCGCCTTCCTCTCCCTCCGCACCGCCCTCGAATCCGGCGAAATCCGTTCCGCCTCACCCGACCCAACCGCCCCCAGCGGCTGGCGCGTCAACCCCTGGGTCAAGCAAGGCATCCTGCTCGGTTTCCGTCTCGGCTCACTGGAAGAATTCCCTACCGGCGGTTACGCGGCTTCCGGCCTTTCCTTCGTAGACAAACACACCTTCCCGGCGCGGTTCTTCACTGCCGCCGATGGCATCCGCGTCGTCACAGGTGGCTCGGCCATCCGATCCGGCGCATTCGTCGCCCGCGGCGTCGTATGCGCCCCGCCCATGTACATCAACACCGGCGCGTATGTCGACGAAGGCACCATGGTCGACTCCCACGCCCTCGTCGGTTCCTGCGCTCAAATCGGCAAGCGCGTCCACCTCAGCGCCGCCGCACAAATCGGAGGCGTCCTCGAGCCCATCAACGCCAGCCCGGTCATCATTGAAGACGACGTCCTTGTCGGCGGCAACACCGGCGTTTATGAAGGAACCATCGTCCGCCAGCGAGCCGTCCTCGCCCCCGGAACCATCCTCACCCGCGGCACGCCCGTCTTCGACCTCGTCCGCGGCACAGTCCTCCGCGCAACAGACGAATCGCCTCTCATCATCCCCGAAGACGCAGTAGTCGTCCCCGGCTCCCGCGCCGTCACCAAAGGCAAAGCCCACCCCAACGCCGACGCCTGGGGCCTAAGCCTCTACGCTCCCATCATCGTCAAATACCGCGACGACAAAACCAACCTAAGCACCACCCTTGAAGATTTGCTACGCTAAGGAACCGAACCTCTGCACAACTTGCTCCGGAACAGGACACAACTTGACAGTCCGCCAAAAAACTCTTCTCCAGAAAGTCTTGCAACACGGCACGACTTCAAGGTCTGCGAAGGCTCTTCCCAGAAAGTTTTGTATCAGGGCACGACTTCAGTCGTGCCGATAACGACCAACAAAATGCGAGGGCTCTAGCCCCTGCAAAAGTCCCTTGGCGGCAGGTCGCACCTTGCAGAAACGCATAGGCTCGAACATTTACTGCGGATGGAACAAGAACCAATCGGAAGCCGAATTCCCAGGGAGAGGCCCAATGAAAACCAGGAATCCAAAATCCACCGCATCCGCAGAAGCCTCCAATCAACCTCGCGAAACCATCTTCGATGGATTTGTCTCCAATCTAAGCACCATCGCCGTCGTCCTCTTCGCCTACGCGTTCCTGTTTCAAAACTTCCTCATTCCGTCTTCCTCCATGGCCAGCACCCTTCTCCCCGGCGATCACGTTTTGGTGGACCGCGTTACCTTCTCCCCCGCCGCTAAGTGGACACCATTCATCCATCAACGCGATCCGCGACGCGGCGACGTGGTCGTCTTTTTCAAGCCGATAGCTGAAACGAATGGCGAACACATCCCGCTCGTCAAGCGCGTCGTCGGTGTCCCAGGCGACCGCATCCATCTTCGCAACGGAGTCGTCTACCTCAACGGCGTTGCTCAGGACGAACCGCAAGCCGCAAAGCCCACGCCCGATAGATACGATCCCTACGTCAACGATTTTCCTTCCATCGATCCCTCCAATGAACCGGACGTAACAGCCGCCTGGACCGTCGATCTGCCCACCCACATGCAGGGCGACGACCTGGTCGTCCCGCCCGGCAAATACTTCGTGATGGGCGACAACCGCACCAACAGTATGGACAGCCGCTACTGGGGATTTTTGCCGCGAGAAAACTTCATCGGGCGCCCGCTCTTCGTCTACTGGTCAATCAAGATGCAAGACTCCGGCATCGAAGAAAAGCCCTTGTCCGATCAGGCCAAATCCACCCTCCACGAGTTCATCCACTTCTTCGACGAAACCCGCTGGTCCCGCACCTTCCACCGCATCCAATGACACGCCGGGTGCCCCATTTTCGCCGATGCGCGGCTTTTTGCGCGTCGGTTAAAGTGGGATAGTTCCATCTATCTATAGTTTCTTATTGCTCTTTACTTTCAAGCTGTGCCCCATTCATTCCGCGTTTTTTGCGGAATGAGTGGGATAGCTCCATCTATCTATAGCCTCTTATAATCTCGCAGTCTTTCTCACGGACTAAAGTAAAACCATGCCCCCAGCGGTCCCGCAAGAAACCCCGCAGCAAATCCGCTTCGGCGTCATCGGCCCAGGCCGCGCCGCAGCCCGCTTCGCCCAGGGCCTAACCGCCGTCCCCAACGCCACCCTCCAATCCGTCTGGGGCCGCAGTCCCGACAAAACCGAATCCTTCGCCCAGAAATTCAAAGTCCCGCAAACGAGCGCCACGCTCGCCCAATTCCTCGCCACAAGCATCGACGCCGTCTACGTCGCCACCCACCCCGATACCCACGCCGACCTCTGCATCCAGGCCCTCGCCGCCGGCAAGCACGTCCTTTGCGAAAAACCCTCCGCCCTCAACGTCTCCCAGCTTGAACAGATCCTCGCCGCCGCGCGCCTTCATAACCGTTTGTTTATGGAAGCCATGAAACCCCCGTTCTTCCCGCTTTACGAGCGTCTCCGCAAGCACCTCGCCGAAGACCCCATCGGTCCCATCGGGTTCGTCCGCGCCGGCCATTGCGACTCCAGCCTCGCCCCCGACTACCCGCTCCACTTCCCGGAACTCGGCGGTGGCGGCATCATGGGCATCGGCCCCTACGAAGCCTTTCTCGCCCTCGACTGGCTCGGCCCCCTCAAGCGCGTCCACACCCTCGGCCGCCTCAACCCCGCCGGCGTCGACTCCTTCGCCCTCATCCACACCGAGCACGAAAACGGCATGGCCCAACTCCACACCGGCCTCGATCTCCTAAGCCACGGCGACGCCCTCCTCTCCGCGCCCCACGGCTACGTCCTCATCCACGCCAACTGGTGGAACCCCACCCGCGCCACCATCCACTACCTCGACCACCGCAAGAACGAACTCCACGAGCCCTACATCGCCGGCGGCTTCAACTACGAAACGGCCCACTTCTGCCAGCTAATCCGCCAGTGCCTCCGCGAAAGCCCCATAATCCCCCACAAAATGTCCCTAAGCATG
>JBEKRU010000152.1:0-12040 GCA_049518435.1 Occallatibacter sp.
GAAAACTAGAAGGCGGCGATCCTACTTGGCAAGGACTTGCATTTGAGCTCGCGACGGGGTGCAACGAGGGTGTTGAAGCAGCTCAAAAGTTAGTTCGCTGAAGTGCGCCGAACAACTAAATCGCCGATGTACTCGATGACATCGGATAAGTAATGCAAAGTCGGCTTCCGTTTACCAATCTCTTTCTCGTTGGCGCTATCAGGCCAATGCGCTCATCCAACGTCGGTTTCCCTCTCGAAGGGAGGATCGATCCTGAAAACCGAGAAGGGGCCGCGGTCGTATCTGCGTCGATGCCTAACCGGACAAAACCCCCTTCTCCCGCAAATTCCCAGGCACTCGGCTCGTGCCCAACCCACAGCCCCCGCCGCACAACCGCCCCTCACGCCCCTATGATGAAGACGCGCGCATCCCGCGCCCAACCGAACGCCATCCCCATCACAGGACCCACCCATGAAAATCGGCTTCCTAGCCCTCGGCGCCATGGGCACACCCATGGCCCTCCGTCTCCAGGCCGCCGGCCACGAGCTCTCCGTCTGGAACCGCACCGAAGGCCGCACCAAGCCCCTCCTCCGCGAAGGCGCCATCGCCGCCGCCACCCCCGCTGAAGCCGAACTCGGCGCCGACGCCATCATCACCATGTTCCCCGGCGACGCCGCCTATGAAGAAGTGTTCTTCGGCGTCCACCGCCTCATCGACGCCCTCTCCCCCGGCCTGCTTCACATCCTCTGCGGCTCCATCAGCGTCGCCCTCGCCCAGCGCCTCACCGTGGAACACGCCACCCGCAGCATCGATCTCGTCGCCGCCCCCGCCTTCGGCAACCCCACCGACGCCGCAGCCGGCCGCCTCTGGATCGTAGCCGCCGGCGCGGACCACGCCATCGCCCGCGCCCGCCCCCTGCTCGAAACATTCTCCCGAGGCATCACCCTCGCCGGCAGTCAGCCCCACCAAGCCTTCGCCATCAGCCAGGATGAAGGTTTTTCAACGTCGTCGTGAGACAGATGCGCTGTATGTCAGGCCGTTGGCAGCAGAAGCGGCTACTCAAGTTTCAATCAGCTTAGGCAGGAACGGCGAGGCGCATCACCTGCGTCACCGGCTCGGGGATTGGCAGCCCATCCTCGCGCATCCCCTCGATGTGGAGTTCAATTCCCTCCCGCAACAGCCGCTCGGTCTCTGAGAAGGTTGCGGCTGCAACGCCCAGCCCCGGCAGGTCGGGAGCGTAGGCGCTCCACCCATTCGATGTTTTTTCGAAGACCGCCGCGTATTCCTTCATTTCAACCCCGCCTGTTTGAGGATGCTGCCGAACGTTCCCTTGTCCATCACTGCGAAGGATGGCCCGCCACCGTGACTCGGCCAACCTTCGCGGGGTGCTTGAACTGGCGGTGGCTGCCCTTCTGCGCAACCTGATACCAGCCGTCTTCCTCGATCAGCTTCAGCACGTCGCGAACTTTCATGCGGACAGCTCAATTCCTGGCCGATTATAGCTCCGTTCGACTTCCGACCGATGCCATGCCTCTATTCGATTCATGGACCGGCGCTCCGCTCCTCGACATTCGCGCACAATCCCGTGTGCAACTGCAAAGTCAATAAAATCCAAATAAATCGCTTGCTTTCAATAGGTTGCGGAGCTATCTCCTGCCAAATCAGCGCATGTTTCAGCAAAACACCCCAATTAGAGGCAGACTTGCCGCTCCAAACATCCAGTTCCGAACAGAAAAAACAGGTTTTCCCTCACTTTCCGAGGTAAGTTTTTGAAAGAAAGCTCACCTCAAAGGGTGATGTTTCGGCCCGTTTGCTCACCTCATAGGCAGACTTTTACCCTATGTAGATCACCCTCCGATTGAACAAATTGGGCCTGAAAACTGACCCCTGACCCTGATCCCTGACCCCTGAGGTTCCGTCCCCGTAACCCCAAGGATTCCCCCTCTTCGCCTGCGGAAAAAAGCCGTCGAACCCCGGGCTATAGTTGAGTCTGGCGACTCTCACGACCTTGCTCAGGCGTGACTAAGCAACGTGGCAACCCAACCCGGCCCCTGCCCTGGGAGGACGAAGCGATCGAGGAATCCCAATTCCGGCGCGAAAGGCGAAGTGTGCCCCCATCCGGCCGCACCCTTCCTGGCATGCCGCTGGAAATGGTAGACCCCGACGACGACTCGTATCCTGCTGCAGGTGCGCGCTTTAGCAGCCCGCGCAATCCATGGTGGCGTCCCGCCGGCACCTTCGGCCGCGTCGCATTGGGCCTCGCCGCGCTCGTCGTTGTGGGCAGCCTGGCGACCTCCATCCTCCTCCTCAAGACCTACCTCGGCCGCGACTCCCGCTTCCGCGTCGCCGGAGCGGGAAACATCCAGGCCACCGGCCTCACCGAAGTCAGCCGCGCCGAAATGCTTCCCGTCTTCGGCGAAGACATCGGCCGCAACATCTTCTTCGTTCCGCTGGCCGAGCGCCGCAAGCAACTCGAACAGATCCCCTGGGTAGAGCACGCCACCGTCATGCGCGTCCTCCCCGACCAGATTCGCGTCTCGCTCGTCGAGCGCCAGCCCGTAGCCTTCGTCCGCCAGGGTCAGCAGATCGAACTCGTTGATTCCAATGGCGTTTTGCTCGCCATGCCTGCTGCCATGATGGCCCAGCACCATTACTCTTTCCCGGTTGTTACCGGCCTCGATCCGCAGGATCCGCCCGCCAGTCGCAAGGCGCGCATGGCCTCCTATCAGCGCCTCCTCTCTGAACTCGACTCCAACGGCCAGCATCTTTCCGAGCAGATCTCCGAGATCGACCTGACCGACTCCGAAGATGCCCGCGTCCTCATGCCCGAGCAGGGCGCCGACATCCTCGCCCATTTTGGCGCAGACCATTTCCTTGAGCGTTATCAACGTTATAAGGCACACATCGCCGAATGGCGTCAGCAGTATCCGAATCTCGCCGCCGTCGACCTCCGCTATGAACAGCAAGTAGTGCTGGAGATGTCCCATGGAGTCAACGCTATCCAGCCCAATCAGGTCGCCTCCGCTACAACCTCCGCGGCGACTCCGGACGCGCCTCCTGCCGCCCAACCAGACTCGAAACCCGCGGATACCCCTCCATCCAAACCCAAGCCCGGCCTGCAAGCCGCCGCGAATCCGCCAACCCCCGCCGCCACCAGCCACACCCCGACCGTCAAAAAAGCAAGCGCCGACACCAAGCCGACCGCGACCAGCTTGACCAAGTCGCAAGCCGCAGCTCGGAAAGCCGCCATAATCAAAGCCTTAACCGCCAAAGACAAGGCCGCCCGAGACAAAAAGAAGCGCGCGGAAGCCAAGCGGGCCGCACTTAACGCCGGCAAGCAGAAATCCACATCCACAACCCACCGGTCCGCGTCCGCGGCAGAAGGCCAATAAGCGCATGAGCCAGAAACAGGACAACCTCATCGTCGTATTGGACATTGGCAGCGCCTGGACCCGGGTTCTCGCAGCCGACCTGAACGAGGGCTCTCTGCGCTATCGCGGCCATGGCATCGTCGAATCCGCCGGCATGCGCAAAGGCCTCATCGCCGAACTGGGGCCGGCATTTAAAGCAGTTAAGGCAGCCAATGAGCGCGCCGAGCGCGTAGCCCGCATCAACATTGACGAGTGCGTCGTTGGCGTTGGCGGTCCACATATCCGTGGCCTCAACACCAGCGACGGCATCGACCTCGGCACCCGCATGCGCGAGATCACGCGCGAAGACGTGCGCAATGCAGTCGAGCGTGCCCGCTCCATCGAGCGCCCTCCCGATCGCGAGATACTTCACCTGCTCCCGCGCCAGTTCATCCTCGACGATCAGCCCGGGATCTTCGATCCTGTCGGCATGGTGGGCACACGGCTCAAGGTGGATCTGCACATCGCCACCTGCTCCGGCAGTGCGCTGCAAAGCACCGTCACCTGCGCCAACCGCGCTGGCCTTGAGGTTTCTGAAGCGGTGCTCGAGTCTATCGCCGCCGCCGAGGCCACGCTCTCCGCCGACGAGCGCGAGTTGGGCGTTTGCCTGCTCGACATCGGGGCACACTCCAGCGACCTTGCCGTCTTTTTTGAAGGTGCGGTGGCGCATACCGCTTCCGTGCCCATCGGCGGCCAGCACTTTACCAACGATCTTGCCGTCGGCCTGCAAGTGCCCGTCGCCCAGGCCGAGGAGCTCAAGAGGATGTACGGACACGCTGTGGTTACCGCCGTGCCCCAGTTAGCCGAGATCGAAATTGCCTCTCCACAACCGCGCATGCTGCCGTTGCGCACCATTGCCGAAATCCTCGAACCGCGCGCACGCGAATTGCTTTATTTTGTAAAAGAGAGCCTGCGCCAGGGCGGCGTTGTGGATGCGCTTGGCGCAGGTTGCGTGCTCACCGGCGGTGGTGCCATGCTTCCCGGTATGCTCGATGTGACGGAAAGCCAATTGCGCGTCACGGCGCGAACCGGTATGCCGGTGCGTCTATCGCAAATGCCTGGAGAACTCGTTCACCCGAGTTTCGCCACCACCATCGGCATGCTCCTCTACGCTCATCGCGCCCGTGTCACGCGAGCGGCCGAGAGCAACGGTCTGCGTTCGAAGTTGCGCGCCATTTTTGCAGCAAGTTTTTAGCAGTTGTTCTTGTAGTCTTCAATCGGGAGGCCGAAATCAAAATGGATCAGACGGGTCAGCAGGGCAACGATGCCAGTGGGATGCGGATTCAGTATCACGACGAGCCGATACGCGGGGCGCGCATCAAGGTAATCGGAGTGGGCGGCGGCGGCGGTAACGCCGTCAATCGCATGATCCAGGCCCGAATGGAGGGCGTGGAGTTTATCGCCGCCAACACCGACGTGCAGGCACTCAAGCTGTCTCAGGCGCCCATCAAGCTTCAGCTGGGAGTTCGCCTCACCATGGGCCTTGGCGCGGGAGCAAACCCAGACGTGGGCCGCCGCGCCGCACTCGAAGATTCGGAGAAAATCATCGAGGCTCTGGAAGGCGCGGACATGGTCTTCGTCACCGCCGGCCTTGGCGGAGGCACCGGCACCGGCGCAGCCCCCGTCATCGCTTCGCTGGCCAGTGAGATGGGCATTCTCACCGTCGCTGTTATCACCCGCCCCTTCGCGTTTGAAGGCAAGCGGCGCCTGCAGCAGGCCGAGCGCGGCATGGCGGAACTGCTTGACAGCGTCGACACCATGATCGTGATTCCCAATGAGAAGCTGCTCGTCGTCGCCAAAGACGCAGGCTTCTTTGAGAGTTTCCGTATCGCCGATGACGTGTTGCGCCAGGGTGTCCAGGGCATCTCCGACATCATCACCATTCCCGGCATCATCAACCGCGACTTTGCCGACGTGAAAACCACCATGGCCGGCATGGGCCACGCTGTCATGGGAACTGCTGTCCGCGCAGGTACCAATCGAGCCGTGGAAGCGGCGCAGGCAGCCATGGCTTCGCCCCTGCTTGAAGCCGGCGCCATCGACGGAGCGCGCGGCATCCTCATCAATATCACCGGTTCCAGTTCGCTCAAGCTTTCTGAGGTCAATGAAGCCTCGTCGCTCATCCAGTCCGCGGCGCATGAAGACGCCAACATCATCTTCGGCGCCGTTCTCGATGAATCCATGGGCGAAGAGGTCAAAATCACCGTCATCGCCACCGGCTTCCGCGACCAGATGCCCGAACGGCGCGCACGCATGCTGAGCGTCGAGGAGGCAGCCGTGGTTTCAATACCACTCGCCCCCATATCACCATCGGTCGTCTCTCCGGTGGCCGCCGCTCAAGTCCCAGTCTCGCCAGCGTCGGTTCCGTTAGTCGCGGCAGACCAGTGGCTGCATGAGCCGGTCGTTGAGCCCGCGCCCATCCCAGCGCCCGCCCGTTTCCTGAGCCAGGATGAGGAAGGCGAAGAGGAGGCATTCCTCGAGGAAGAACCAGCCTTCTTCTCGTCCTACGCATCTTCGGCCGCATCCGTTGCTATTGCCCCCGTACCGGTGCAGGCTGCCACGCGCGCCGCGGTCGACCCTCCTCCAGAGGTGATTGCGGCTCCGGCCGTGACACCTCAAGTGCAGCTGCCGGAGCCGGTCGAGCCGGAAGCTGCCTATGCCGAGCCGTCCGCCAGCTACGTTCCCACGCCACCGGCCAGCTTTCTGGGATTAGCAACCGATAAGCCCCCGGCGCCCGCGCCCTCTCCGCTCTTTTCCGAGCCGGTTGAGGAAGCCCAGCGCGACCTGGACACTCCGGCATTCATGCGCAGGCTCAGGTTCTAAATGTTTCAGAGGAGTTTACCCTGAGGGAATTCGCTGGAGAAACGTGGTAGTAGAGCTGTATAGTTCAATATAGCTCTATAAGATAAGACAAACGGCCCGAGAATTGCATGGATCGTTGTTGGTTTTGTAAGTTTTGTCCAAGAATTCGAAGGCCGAATCCGACAGTGATCTAGATCACTTTCTGAGTAGCACGACGCCGCTACAGTGTGTTTCATTCGGCTCAAGTTCAAATCGAACCGCGGACTGCCGATAAGTAGGGAGTAGCCTGCCGAAGGGCAGAAGAAAGAAACGAAATCCATTGTTGAGAGGATGTTGCCTGGATGAAAGTTTCCCGCCTGTCGGTGCTTGGCATCGCTCTGATTACTGTTGGTTTTGGCGCTTTTCGCGCCGGTGCGCTGGACGCACCGCATTCGCTGCATCGTGCCAAGGCTTCGGAATCCCACCTGACCTTGCCCCGCCGCGCTACTGGCCGTCGTGAGGCAGCACATAGCGCTGCTCCCGCCGCCAGCCACGCAGCTCCCAAAACGACGGCCCACACAACTTCCCATGCGGCAGCCTCTCACGCAGCGCCGGCAGCTCATTCAGCGCCTGCGCGTGAGCAAGCCCATTTGACCCACAGAGGCCAGACCCGAGCCAATGCACGCCGCGTCGCCGTCACCGGGCGCCATCATGTTTCCTACGAGCGTTTCACCGCCAGCTCCTTTGCGGTTGGAGCCATCGGAGCAGGCGATGTGACCGAAGGGGAAGACCCCATCGTTCGTCAGGCTGCCATTGACGCGCTGGGCGATATGAACGGCACAGCCGTGGTCATTAATCCTTCCAACGGCCGCATCCTCGCCATGGTCAATCAGAAACTGGCGCTCTCGCCGGGCGCGGAGCCTTGCTCCACCATCAAGATCACCGTGGCCATGGCAGCGCTTTCTGAGGGACTGGTCACCCGCGACACCATGGTGCAGCTACCCGGTTTCCGCATGAACATGACGGACGCACTGGCCCATAGCAACAATCTTTATTTTGAGGAACTGGGCCGCGAACTTGGCTTTGAGCGTGTGCGCCATTACGCCACGCAGTTCGGCCTTGGAGAACTGGCCGGATACAACATTCCGGGCGAGCAACTCGGTGTCTATCCTGACCAGGAACTGCCCGCTTCCGAGGGCGGCGTGGGACGCATGTGCAGCTTCGGGCAGGGTGTCTCCCTCACCCCGCTGCAACTTGGCGCCTATGTGGCAGCCCTCGCCAACGGCGGAACGCTCTATTACCTGCAGCATCCCACGACCCTGCAGGAGGTTGCCGCCTTTGAGCCCAAAGTCAAGCGGACCCTGGACATCGCCCGCTACGTTCCTGATATGCAAGACGGTATGGCCGGGGCCGTGGAATACGGAACAGCCCGCCGCCTTCGCGCAAACTTCCGCGAGTTTCCCGTTTTCGGAAAAACCGGAACCTGTTCCAATAACGGAACCCGCTTTGGCTGGTTCGCATCCTTCTCTGACTCGCCCCAGGGCAACCTGGTGACGGTGTTCTTTCTCGAAGGCGGTCGCCCCGTTTTCGGCCCCCGCGCTGCCGAACTCACCGGCGAGTTCTACAAGAACCTCTGGGATCGTAACTGGTTTGCCGGTCATGGCCAGCAGGAAGCTGCCTCGGCCACCGCCCCGCATCCCGCTCAGTAAACTCAACTCTCCGGCATCGATCCGCTCAACAGAAAGCCGCCCCCCCAGGCTGTTATGTCCAGCCGGGCGGTTCCTTTACGAAACTGTTCGGCGAGCCAAAAGTATGAAAGGCATCGAATCGCCTTCAGCCCGCGGAAGCGGGCGGCATTGGGTAGCCCCAGTCTCGCGAGACTGGGGTAGCGGGGACGCCAAAACATCCCCAGCCCGCTTTAGCGGGCGAAAGAGGATGATTCCCGCGCGAGCATAGGGTTTCGTAACAGCCTGCCCCGGGCGGCTTTTCCAATATGCCCGGCCGTTCCAATATGCCCCGCTTTTCCGAGAATGCCGCCTCTTCCCCATCTGATTCGTCATCCGATGAAGCTATTTCGTGATTCAATCATCGGATAGGATAAGCGCCCGGCACTTTCTGCCAGAAGCAAGCTCCGGGGGCTCCAATTCCCGCAGACCAGAACAGGACCATTTCCCATGGAACTTCCCACACACATACTCCTCACTTACGGTTACATCCTGCTCTTTGCCTGGGTCCTGGTGGAGCAACTCGGCATCCCGCTGCCCGCTACGCCCGTGCTGCTGGCCGCCGGAGCGCTGTCTGCCGAGCACCAGATCAGTTTTCCCCTTGCGCTTCTGGCCGGGCTCATTGCATCGCTCATCGCCGACAGCACCTGGTTCCTGGTTGGCCGCAGGTACGGCCATCACGTCCTTCGCCTCTTATGCAAAATGTCCATGGAGCCAACTATCTGCGTCCGCCGCACCACCGACTCCTTTGGCCGCCGCCGCCGCGTCACCCTGATGATCGCCAAGTTTGTCCCCGGCCTGGCAACACTTGCTCCTCCGGTCGCCGGCCAAAATGGCATGGCTTTTGGGACGTTTCTCTTCTTTGACGCCATTGGAGCCACCCTCTGGCTTACGGTGTTATTGGCGCTGGGAAGGTTCTTCGGCGACCTCCTGAAACGCGATCCCAGTCTTCTCAACTGGACCGGCCGCTTCTCTGGTGCCCTTCTGGTCCTTGGCATCCTCGGGTTCTTCCTCGTCCGCGTCTATCGCCGCCGTGTCGTTCTCCGGAGCCTCGTTGCCTCGCGCCTCGAACCGGAAGAACTGAAGAAGCAACTGGATGCGGGAGAGCACGTGTATATCGTCGATCTGCGCCATCCTCTGGAACTTCTTTCAGATCCCTTCACGCTGCCCGGCGCGCACCATTTCTCGCCCGATGCGCTGGCCGAGCGGCATCTGGAGATAGAACGCGACACGGATGTTGTGCTCTATTGCACCTGTCCCAGCGAGGCCACAGCGGCCAAAACCGCCATGACCCTGCATAAGCTGGGAATCGACCGTGTGCGCCCCCTGCGCGGCGGGTTCGACGAGTGGAAGCGCCTCGGCTATCCGTTGGACCCTGTCCCCGTCGTCAACCCTTTCTCGAATCTCGTCTCCATCCAGAGATGAGCGTTTAGGACGAAGTCACAAACAGGTCGGAAATGAGTGTTCCAATCGGCGACCCGATTCCGCTGCAGGGGTCGGGTCCCACAGCCGCGTTATAGAATCCGTTGCCGCCAACGGTGATGTCGTTGAACGCCGTCTGATTCTGCCAAAGCGTCGGCGTCACAAAGCCGAGCTTCGTCCCAAAGGCTGCGAAGAGCCCGGCAAACAGAGGCGCCACCGCGCTCGTCCCTCCCACCACCGTCTGCGAGCCGTGAACCACAATCTCATAACCCGTATTGGGGTCGGCATCCGCTGTCACGTCCGGCACCATCCTTCCCGTTCCCGCGGTTGATCCGGCTGGAGCAGGCGGCGCACCAATTTGAAATGTCTGCGTGGGAAAGATAGTCGAGTAGCCGCCCCCCGTGCCTTCGCCGTCTGTTTCACCGGGATTGTCATTCCAAACTGTCTCTGCCGTCGTTGTCTTGTTCGTGCCGCCGCACCCCACTACATGCGGGCACGACGACGGACAATCCACATTGGCAGGTGTCGCCCCGCCGTCGCTCGAATCGTTATCTCCCGCTGCGGCAAACACAATCATGCCCGCGGCTGTTGCTGCCGTGGCATCTGCTTCCATCTGCTCAGCGGCTGTATTGCCCCAGTTCGCTTCGTCCGAGCCCCATGAGATGGAGCAGACATCGCACCCATCGGCGGTCGCCTTTTGCACCGCGGTCCCAATGTCCTGCGACCAGTAAACGCGGATCGCTGCCGCCTTGCCCGTGGCCGCATAGTAAGCCGCACCGGACACCTGAATATCGAGCGCGACCTCGTAATCCGGATCGTCCGCCGACCCAATGCTCTGGTTCGGGTCATTCTCCGTCCCGTCCACAGAAACATCCGTAATCTGCGGCGAGGGCTGTCCAATGGACTGGAAAAACGAGTCCACGTCGGCCTGCACCCAGCCGCCCCCCAGTTCAACAATCGCAATCACGCCGCCGCCGGCGAGGTTGGTGGGCCAGTGGTAGGCCGAACAAAGGCTTGGAACGGTCCATGGACCGGCGGTGGTCGCTGCGGCGGCCTTGGCTGTGATTGATTCTGCCGATCGCAGTTTGAAGTAGGGGACGGATTTGTATGTGGTGCGGTAGTGGGAGGGGGAGTGGTGACTCATCGGGGATTCTCCTTGTGACGACGGGTACGCCGTGCGCGAGAGTATGCCACAGCGCATGCTGAAAGGCAACGCCCGCAACGAACGAAAAGCCTTAGTATGAAGGGGGAAGATTCAACCCCACAGGAGTCCGCAACCTTGGCTTACGACGATCTCCGCGACTGGATTAAAACCCTCGAGAAAAACGGCGAACTGAAGCGCATCAGCGAAGAAGTTTCGCCGGAGTTGGAAATCACGGAGATCACCGACCGCGCTTCAAAAAGCGGTTCGCCCTCAAGTGCGGGGAAGGGAACTGCGACCGCCGACAGCGGTGCCCCCGGCGGCCCGGCGTTGCTGTTTGAAAACATCAAGGGCCACCCCGGCCACAAGGTCTTCATCAACCAGTTCGGCAGCCAGCGCCGCATGGCCATGGCCCTCGGCGTCAATCACCTGGATGAAATCTCGGACCGCATCAAGGGGCTGATGAATATGAAGCCGCCCGCAGGGGGCTTGCTGGACAAGCTCAAGATGCTGCCTCAATTGGGCGCGCTCACCAGCGCGTTTCCCAAGACCGTAAGCGCCAAAGAGGCCCGCTGCAAGGAAGTGGTCTTAAAAGGGAAAGACAACGGCGGGCGCGATAACTTCGACCTCAACCAGTTTCCCATCCTCAAATGCTGGCCGCATGACGGAGGCCGCTTCATCACCCTGCCCTGCGTGCACACGCGTGACCCGCGCAACGGCAAGCGCAACATCGGTATGTATCGCATGCAGGTCTACGACGGCCAGACCACCGGCATGCACTGGCAGCGGCAGAAGGTAGCCGCGGAGCATTATCGCGAAGCGCTTCGCAACGCCGCCGCTGGCGCTTCAGACGCCGATCCGCTCACCGCCCGTGTCGCCGCCATGGCCGAGTCAGCCGGAGGCGCGGTTTCCATTCCCGACGGACCCATCGGCGGACTGCCGCAGGTGGCCATGGGTAATCTGAAAGGCTCCCGGCTTGAAGTCGCCGTCGCCATAGGCACCGATCCGGCGACCACATTTTCCGCCATCGTTCCCGCACCGCCCGAAGTGGAAGAGTTCATGATCGCCGGCTTCCTGCGCGGCAAGTCCGTTGAGATCGTGAAATGCGAAACGGTCGACCTCGAAGTCCCGGCACACGCTGAAATCATCCTCGAGGGCTACGTGGAGCTGGGCGAGTTATGCAGTGAAGGTCCCTTCGGCGACCACACCGGTTTCTACACGCTCACCGACGATTACCCGGTCTTCCACCTCACCTGCATCACCCATCGCAAAGACCCCATTTATGCCGCAACCATCGTGGGCAAGCCGCCCATGGAAGATGCATGGATGGGCAAGGCCGTGGAGCGCATCTTTTTGCCCGCCATGAAGATGACCATCCCTGAGATCATCGACATCAATCTTCCCGTCGAAGGCGTCTTCCACAACCTCATGCTGGTGTCCATCAAGAAGTCGTATCCGGGCCAGGCACGCAAGGTGATGAACGCTATCTGGTCTCTCGGTCAGGCCATGTTCACCAAGGTCATCATCGTGGTGGACGAGGATTGCAACGTGCAGGATATCGGCGAAGTCACTCTTCGCGTAGC
>JBEKRU010000153.1:0-11857 GCA_049518435.1 Occallatibacter sp.
AATGGCTTGAGAAATGTTTATACAGTTTCCATCAAGATTCAAGGTCAACCTCATAATGGAGATCGGCAGTTTCTTGCCTTGAAGAATATAGGCTCCGCCCCGCGATATTAGATCGCCCTGCCGACTGAGGTCGTCTGGAAATGTTTCTCTCAACCGCTTTAGGTCTGTTTCGATTTGGGCGATTAAGAGAGTCCATAGATCGGGGGCTTTTGCTCTGACTACCCCCGCGTTATGGAGGCGTATGGCGTTAGAATTGGCGGCGACTTCTTGTCGATGTGCGTCTTGCTGCTTCAAATCATCAACCCAACTAGACATGACAATCCTTTGCGCGGAGTATAGAGCAGATTCAGAGTTAGCACAATGAAAAGCGATTATGATCTACCTCATGGGACAACGACAAAAGCACGCGGATTCAGTGCGCGTGGGAGATGAGCTATTCGTTTGCAAATTGCTCGATCAGATGGAAGGTAGACCTAATTTCAACAAAGCCCAAACCATCGTCAGAGAACTCCGCAAAAGAATGAAGGAACGGCATCTAGAGATTGAGCGCAGAGCCGCTGAACGGATAGCAGACAATACCGCAAAAGGCGGTACAATCTCCCCATGAGCGGCAAAGAGAATTTAGACAACCTGATGCGTAAGGTGATTAAGGTCTCGCCTGAGGAATTAAAACGAAGACTTGAGGCTGAAAAACGGGCCAAAGAGGCAGGCAAAGCGCAAGGCAAACAGGCCAATTAACCCCATGACTTCGCCCTTTGATGACGCAAAGTCAAAGATTAAACGGGCCAAGCAGAACATCAATTATCTTCACGCTCTGGTCAGGGATTCCCGCGACAAATACTCCTATTCGCTCATCGTTGAGCATGATGCGAAGACCTGTTGCGACTTGCTCAGGCTTAAAGCGCCAGAGACGATGCCAGTCGAATTCTCGCCCACGCTCGCCAAAGTTCTCCGTAATCTCAGAGGTGCACTCGACTCCGCTTGGCTCCATATCGCCTTTGCCGGTACTTTGGTATCGGAGTTCCCGATCTACCCAACCCGGAATGATTTTGAAAGCGCCGTTGAAAACACTCTGAAACATGAGGCCGCCGAAGACATCATCAAGTTCATTGTGGATGTTATACAGCCTTACAAGGGAGGGGATGGGGAGAAAATCTGGGCCTTGCACGTTCTCGACACTAAGGCTAAACAGGGGCGCTCCCTCCATCTGAACTACAACTTTGTTCAAGGGGTTCGCGCAGTAGACGACAGAGGTGGATTTGATATTCCTTATTGGACCTTCATCCCTCCGTGTAACGTTACGAGACCATGTGACGGGCGCAGAAACGTCAAGATCACAGACTATGGTGAGGTCGTGATGCAGATAACGTTCAACGATAGACTGCCGATGGAGGGTCAGTATATTCTTCCCGCGCTCAACGAGCTTGCGGTATTCATTGGCGGCACTGTCAATTGCTTGGAGATGAAGTTCCTCGCCGGATAGACTATCCGCTGGCTCGACTTGAGGCATCGCGACCCCAATCCGGAGACACGTCCTCCCACTGAGTCAAGTGAGTTGATGCCGGATTTTCAGACGTCGGAGATTCGACAGCTGGCTTCCTGCTATCCCATGTCTCAAAATCGAGACATGGGCCACCCAGATTTATTGGTCAGATGTGGGTCACCCGCCCGTGGCTGAAGCCAGTTTGATCGCCAGGCTGGTTTCAGGGGCCTGAAAGGCCCATGCTCCCTCCGATTGCCTGCGATGCACAGGTGGGTTGCCGTTGTAGGATTTTGAGATTGGAGAATTCATGCTCAACCTACCTCTGAAGGTTATTGCGGCGGCGCTTGCACTCGGCGCGTTGAATCTTGCGGCACAACAGCCCGCGCAACCTGCTGCGCAAATGCCAGTGGCGCAACCGCTGACGGCGATGCCTTATTCGCCTTCGCTGGATGTGGAGAGCATGGACAGGTCGGTTGACCCTTGCGTGGATTTCTACAAGTTCAGTTGCGGAGGGTGGGAGACCCACAATCCGATTCCCGCGGACCAGCCGGGGTGGAGCGTCTACGCCAAGCTGGCGAATGAGAATCAGCAGTTCCTGTGGGGGATTCTGGCGGAGGATGCGCAGGTCGCCACTGGGTCTACGAACCGGACGCCGGTGCAGCAGAAGGTGGGCGACTACTTTGCGGCATGCATGAACACAGACGCGATTGATGCGCTGGGCGACAAGCCGGTGCGGGCGGAGTTGGCCAGGATTGACGGGCTGAAGACGCGGACGGAGTTGGTATCGGCACTGACGGGGCTGCATCATGAGTGGGCAGGGAGCTTCTTTTTCGGGTCGGGAACGGGTCAGGATGCGGTGGACTCGTCGACGGTGATTGTGGAACTGGCCGCGGGCGGGCTGGGATTGCCGGATCGCGATTACTACACGAAGACCGATGACAAGAGCGTAAAGATTCGTGCGCAGTATGCGGAGTACATTGAGAAGTTGCTGGGGCTTGAAGGGGAGACGGCGGAGCAGGCCAAGGCGGATGCGAACGCGATATTGCGGATTGAGACGGCGCTGGCGAAGGCTAGCTTGACGCGGGTGGAACGGCGCAATCCGCACAATATTTATCACATGGAGACGATTGAGGAGCTGGGCAAGCTGACGCCGTCGATTGACTGGCCGCTGTACTTCAAGGTGCAGGGGGCGACTGGGATGGGGGGCGTTGCCAAGCTGAACGTGAGCCAGCCGGAGTTTATGAAAGCGGTGCAAGCGGAACTGGCGACGGAAGACGTGACGGCGCTGCGGGCGTATCTGCGGTTTCACTTGCTGACGGCGGCGGCGCCGTACCTGGCGCATAACTTTGAACAGGTGAACTTTGATTTCTTCTCGAAGGAGCTGAGGGGCGTGCCGGCGATGCCTCCGCGCTGGAAGACGTGTACGCGGGCGGTGGATCGCAACCTGGGTGAGGCGCTGGGACAGGAGTTTGTGCGGCGGACGTTCACGGCGGAGACGAAAGCGAAGACACAGTTGATGACCGAGCAGATTGAAACGGCGATGCAGCACGAGATTGAAAATCTTGAGTGGATGAGCCCGGCGACAAAGGCGGAGGCGTTGAGGAAGCTGCATGCGATCCGCAACAAGATTGGGTATCCGGACAAGTGGCGGGATTATTCAGCTCTGGAGGTGAGGGCGGATGATTATTTCGGCGATGCCCGGCGGGCGGGGCAATTTGAGGATGCGCGTGAATGGAACAAGCTGGGCAAGCCGGTGGATCTGAATGAGTGGGGCATGACGCCGCCAACGGTGAACGCCTACTTCAATGCGCAAATGAACGACATCAACTTTCCGGCGGGGGTGCTGCAGCCTCCGCTATACGATCCGAAGGAAGACGATGCGCCGAATTACGGGAACACGGGCTCGACGATTGGACACGAGCTGACGCATGCGTTCGACGACCAGGGGAGGCAGTTTGACGCGAAGGGCAACTTGCGCGACTGGTGGACGGTGGAGGATGCGAAGGGGTTTGAAGACCGCATCAATTGCGTGCGCGACCAGTATGCGGGCTATGTGATTGTGGACGATATCCACATCATCTCGAAGCTGACGAGCGGCGAGGATGTGGCGGACCTGGGCGGAACGCTGCTGGCTTACATTGCGTGGAAGAAGCAGACGGAAGGGCAGACACTGACGCCAAAGGATGGGTTGACGCCGGATCAGCGGTACTTTGTGGGGATGGCGCAATGGGATTGCAATAACGAACGGCCGGAGAACCTGCGGGTGAGCGCGATTACCAATCCGCACTCACCGGGGTTTGCGCGGATTAACGGCGTGGTGAGTAACATGCCGGAGTTTCAGAAGGCGTTCAGTTGCAAGGCGGGGCAGCCGATGGTGCATACGCCGACTTGTAGAGTGTGGTGAAGACATCTGGAAGGATGTCTGGGGTGCACAAAGATGCCTGGGTCCCAAAGGTGGGACTCAGGCATCTGAATTCACCGCAGGGGCTAAAGCCCTTCCCCTTTTTTGCGCCGTTTCGGCATGACTGAAGTCATGCCCTGATACAAAGCGACACCTCGCTGCGTCTTCGCGTCATTGAGCGTTAGCGGCCCATTCTGCCACCACCTCCGCCGCGCATGGCACCGCCGCCGCCACCACCGCGCGTGCCGCCGCCGGAGGCCATTCTTGCGCCGGCACCGTAGCTGTAGCCGCCATATCCGCGAGGGGCTGCGGTGTAGGCGCGGGGAGCTGCGGAATAGCCGCGTGCTGCGCCTGCGTATCCATATCCGCGCTGGGCGCCGGCATAGCCATAGGCGCGAGGAGCGCCGCCGTAGCCGTAGCCGCCGGGACGGGGAGCTGGGCGATATCCCCCAGCGGCGTACCCACGGGCTGCATATCCGCCAGCGTAGCCGCGGGCGTAACCACCACCGTATCCGCCGACATATCCACCTAACACCACGCCGCCGCCACCGTAGACGTAGACGGGCGGGGGCGGCGGAGCATAGGCGTAGACGGGAGGAGGCGCGGGGGCGTAGTCCTGCTGCGGAGCGGGGGCATAGGCCGGAGCATCCTGGGGCGCATAGTCGGCCGACTCGGGGGCTGCGGGCTGCTGGTCATATTGCGGGTCTGGCATGGGGGGCGGAGGCGGCGCGGCTTCAGCGACCGGGCGCTGGGCGAATCCGTAGGGATCACGCTGCAGCGGGGCGATGTCGGGAATGCTGAGGTCGTCCATGACCTTGAGGGTCATGCGGGTTTCTTCTTTCAACGTGGGACGAGGGCCGCGCATGGGGAGCATGAGCAGATCGACGGGCCAGAGGATGGGTATGGACCAGAGGACGGCATCGCGGACGGCGTGGCCCTTGCCGAGGATGCGGCCGTTGCGGTCGACGTTGTAGCCGGGGACGGCGACGACGCGCGCATCGACGGGGATGACCGTGTTTGGCTCAATGACCATGCGGTCGAAACGCAGTTCCATCCATCCCTTGCCGACGAAGTGGCCGGGATCCTTGTAGTCTTCGAAGCGGCCGACGAGGTAGCTGTTGGTTGGCAGCACGGAGCGCCCGTAGCGTTCGGAGTGGCTGAGCTGGCAGAGGACGGGATCGCCGATGGCAGTGGTTTTGGAAGAGAGTTTCGGTTCTGATACGGTGCATTGGACCAGAGAGCCGGCAGGAATGAGCTGCTCGCCTATGAGGCAGAGGGGCGATGCAACAAACAGGGAGAGCAGGGCGAGTGACGTGCCTTTCATGGACAGTCCTCCTTGAATTTGAAGGGCTCCTGGATAGAGCCACTGAACGAACAGCTCGGGTTGATGCGCAGCTGTCCGCCATTTTCCAATCGATATAGGCGCAGAACCGGTTTGCACGCATTAGTTGCGTTGTGGGGAGAAATAAAGTTTTGATGGTACTGCGCGGGATTTTGAGGACGTTTTAAGGCGGCCCGGAATGGGAGAGTGCTGGATTGGCGGGGATTATTGTGCGGGGGGTGCGGGCTGCGCCGGGGGTGGGGGTGGGATGGGGCGGGTTTTGGCGCGGAGATAGGCGACTAACTGCGCAATTTGCACGTCGGTGAGGGAGTCGCCGAAGGGCGGCATTTTCTGGCCGCCGTTGAGAATCTGGGTGGTGATTTTTGCGGGGGGCCAGGCTTTGTCGTTGCGGATGCTGGTGAGGGGTGGGGCCTTTTTGCCGCCAACGCCGTTGACACCGTGGCAGTAGGCGCAACCTTTGTCGCGGAAGAGGACAGCGCCGGCTTCCTCGTCGGCCTTGTTTTTGTCACCGAAGGCGTGGGCGGGGAGGGAGGCGGAAAGAAAGATGGCTGCTATGAGAGCGGCAAAATAAGGCTTCATGGACTGGATCACGAGGTTCATTTTCTCATGGGCGGGGGTGGGGGCGGGTAGATCGGATGGTGGAGGGGGCTTGCAAAGGCGTTGCTGTGTCGGTGGAGATAGGATGGGTGCATGAAGGAGCTTTGGCAAAAGGCCTTTAGGCTATTGAGAGGACACATTGTCTTATGGGTGCCTTGCTCGGCTGCCGGAATCCTGATGTTAGCGCTGGGAAGGTTGCAGAGTGCAGGAATTCGTTGGCTGATTAGGTTCTTCTCAACGCAGCATTCTGTGCTGGGCGGCGAAGTGCAATCTGGAGATTATTTCGAGGCGTTGCATCGGGCGATGTTCGTTATTTATCCGTTGGGTTTAGTGAAGCAGTTTCTTGATGTTCTCTTTTTTGTGGTGGCGCTGGTTTTCACGAAGAATCTGGTGCAATCAATTCTCGAAGAGCAGAAGCCGGATATGCATAGCGCTGTGCGCGGAATCCTGCCGAGATTTGGAGAGGTTTTACTGTTTTCTGTGAAGTACATGGCGGTGATGGCCGTCTTCGCGGGGATCCTAATTCTTTTCGGCAGTTCTCCCATAACATCAGATCGGTTTCATGAGTTCTTATTGTCGAAGAAATACCTCCTTTACGCTTTCAGCCTTGTGAGTGAGGGATGCCTCGCGTGGCTACTCTTGCCTGCAGCAATTCGATTGTTGCGGCCGCAAGGGAGTCCCGTGATTTCGACCAGGGCACGGGAAATGGGAATCGTCTTTGCGGTTGCCACCTCTGCGGCGGCGCTGGCGCTGGGGTTTTTGACGGGCAAGATTGGGTCCGGGATCAGGCTCGACAACCAAGGAGAGGGCTTGGTGGTCGCGGTTGTAAATACGGTGATTATCAACGTGCCACAGATTCTTCTGTACATCGCGCTTGCCCTGATGGCCATAGAGGAGTTGAACGACGAAACGTCGCATTCCGCAGAGCCGGAGATAAGTTGGAGCAGCAAGTTTTCCGACTGGGTGCGGAGGGGTCGGGAGTGGAGAAACGGACCGGCAGATGAGAACTGAAACGAGGGGCAAGCGGCGGTTATCGCTCACAACTCCTAGTAGCCGGCCGCTCGGCATTCTTCATTCAGGCGATCGAGCTCGGCCTGGGTGGCACGAATTTCGTCGGTCAGGGCGGCGAGGGCTTCTCCATTTATATCGGACATTTTGACTTTGATCATCCGCTCGAGTGGCGGCTCTTCTTCTCCGCGCTGGAGCCAGATGCGTTGGATGTTCACATCCATGTTCTCGGAGAGTTCTTTGAATTTCGTACCTTGATTCTTTCCTTCACGGCGCAGGGTATCAAGCCGCATCTGAGCCGCGCGACGTTCGCGAACCAGCTTGCCTACTGCTTGATCCAGAACTTCTTCCGTCATGGGTGACTTCTCCTTTCGATTCGAGCAATTCGTTTGGCGGACCCTGCTCCTGTTTAGAAGAACATCTCGACGCAGTGGAAATCAGAGCAGATTTGGTCACTTCGCGGAATGCGTCGTGAAGAGGAAAGAGGACCGGCCGCGGCGTCGAATGGTTTCCGTACGCGCGGCCGGGATTTGAGAGTCGGGCTGTGGTTCGGATGGTTCTACTTGCGTTCCCTGGGCGCGAAGCCGAAGGTTGCGGAGACTGAGAAGCTGCGGCCGGCCATGGGGCCCGGCGTGTCGCCACCGTTAATGGGTGTGGGGCCGTTGGTATTGAAGGCGTCGCAGGGGTTGGAGGCGGTTGGGCTGGAGCAGGTGCCACCACCGTTGAGGTAGATGAGGCTGGGCGATCCAGCCAGCGAGTTGCTTTGGATGTTATGCGAGTCAAGCAGGTTGGTGGCGCTGAGGCGGAGCTTGGTTCCGTCAAAGATGGAGCGATTGCGGATGGTGTAGTTGACGTAGGTGCCGACGGTGCTGAAGACGGGGATGATGGCCTGGTTGTGGTAGGCGCCATTGTCGACACGCTGCTCGCCGATGCGGTGATTGAAGATGCCAAGGTCAAAGCCATAGTTCTGGTAGGTCAGGCCCTGCTCTTCAGTATCGGTAGGCGTGCTGGCAACCCAGAGGCCGGATGGGGCGCGCTCGTACACGGGGGCGTCAACAGCGGTGGCGGTTGTGTTGGCGTTCACCTTGCCCTCGTAAAATGCGCTGGCGGCGGTGGCGTTGAGGTAGAGGTTCAGGCCATGAGCCAGCACAGCGGTGGTCTCGAATTCGACGCCCTTGGTCATGGAACTGGGTTGCAGAAAGTAGAGCGTATCGCCCAGGTCGGTATCGCCGTTGGTGGTGTCAGTAGTTGATGAGTAGCTGTTCTGGAAGCGGATTGCGTAGGCGTCGGCATCCAGCGTGAAGCGCTGCTTCTTGAGGGTGGTTCCAACCTGGTAGGTGGTGGACAACTGCTGTTTGGGAGGCGTGGTGAGCTTTGGATTGGGAACGGCGGCGGTCGGCGTCTGGTAGTAGTCGTAGACGGCGCTGGGGGGCACGATGCTTCCCTTGGCGACCTGGGCATAGATGGCCCAGTCGGGAGCGGCGCGGTAGTTGAAGTCGAGCGAGGGCAGCCATGCAGTGAAGCTGCCGGTGTTGGTGACAGTCGCAGAGCAGGCGGTGGTGGGGTTGGTGACCGGCGCGCAGGTGAGCGGGCCGACGGTTGCACCATCATCGGCGTGATGCAGCACGTTGATGGTGTAAGCGGCGAACTTGGTGCCCAGGGTGACGTTGAGTTTGGGCGTAGCGTGGAACTCGAATTCACCGTAGGGCTGATAGGATTTGGTCCAGAAGGACTCGTTGAATTTCGGCAACGCCTGATCGGCCCAGTTGTTTGCGGGATCGCTGGGATACTGATGGCGGTTGGTGTCTGCCCACTCATACCACATGCCGACGCGGATTACGCCGAGCTTTGAAGTCTGGCTGGCGACGGCTGTTTCGCCATATTTGCGATAGCTGTTGTACTTGTCGATGCCGCAGGGCTCCGCGACCGTGGTAATGCCGGTGGACTTGCTGGTTTTGCTGACGGCAACATCGCATGGAGCGATGGCTACGCCGTCGTAATAGGCAACAGCCTTGGAGCCGGTTCCGACAACGATGGAGCCGGGGATGGAGGAAGGATTCGCAACGGCCTGCGCCTGCGTGGACTCAGTGATCGGCGTGGCGTTGGAGTAGAGTTCGCCGTTGTCGTAGTTGTAGGTGTAGCCCTTCACGTCGAGGTACCAGCTCTTGCCGAATTCAGTTTTCAGGCCAACGTATTCAAAGTCGGTGGGCACCTTGTAGTGGTTGTACTGATAGTCAAACCAGCTTGTGGGGTCTGAGTTGTTGGTGAGGAGGAACTTGACACCTGCGCCAGTGAAGGGGAGAAGCCCGTTGGCGGTAACAGGGACAGCAGTCGTACCGACAGTAACCGTGGGGGCCGCGCAGCTGTAAGCATTGGTGGCGGATACACCGTAGAGCATGCAGCGGGTGGAACTGATGTTGGGTCCGTTGGAGATGAGCTGAAGGACGCCGCTGAATCCGGTGAGGACGGTCTTGGGAGAGAACTGGTACTGGTAGAGCAGCGAACCGGCGTTGCGCTCGTTGTAGTTGAAGCTCTGGTAGCCATCTGAGGTCATGCGGTGCACGTCTACGAAGAGGTTCGACTTTTTGGGGCTGCCGAAGAGGCCGAAGAGACCGGAGTTGTATGAGCCGTCGTAGAGCTTGGTGTTCCAGGTGCCGTAGGAGGCCGTGCCGCGGATGTCCTGCTCGCTGGTGAGGGGCTTCGAGAGCAGGTGAATGGTGCCTCCGAAGGGAGTGGGTCCGATGGTGGACGCGGTGCCGGGGCTGCGGTCGAAGTCGACGCCACCAATCCATTGCGAGGGAAAGAAGGCCCAGGAGTGGTGGGTGGGAGTGTTGGTGTCGTAGAAGGGAACGCCGTCGAAGTCGATGTCGTATTCGCCGTCCTGGAAGCCGCGGAAGTAGGTTTTGCTTTGGCCGAGACCGACGCCGTTGGTGCTGGCGGTGTAGGTGCCGGGAACGATCTGAACGATTTCGCCGAAGTCGGCGATGGGGGAAGTGAAGTTCTCAATATATGTATTCGAGACGATGGACTGGGCCGAACGCTCCTCAATGAAACCGCCGCTGAGCGCGGTTTGCGCGGCAATGGAATCGATGCCGGCATTGACGATGATTTGCTCGGCAACTGCGCTGACGTTCAGCGTGAGGGGTACATGCAGCGATTGGCCCGCAGCGAGGGTGACGCTGGTTTTAGACTCGACGGCGAATCCTGCTGCAATGGCTTCAACTGAGTACGTTCCGGCGGGAAGTCCATCGATCGCATAGTAGCCATTGCCGTCGGAATGAGTAGTTTTGGCGGCGTTCGTGGCGTCATTCTTTGCGGAGATCGAAGCGTTGGGAACGGCCTTGCCCTGTACATCGACGACGGTGCCCTCGATCTTCGAGCCAGTGGCCTGCCCGTGTAACATGGCGCCGGATAGCAATGTGAGAACCGATAAGGCGAATGCGAACAGACGCCTGCGTCCGCTCATGAGGCTTTGTGTCACGAAGTTCCTCCAGAAATGGGTAAGAGAGTGGTTGTGTGCGGGCGGTCGACCTCGATTTTTTGCCGCACTGCAACCGAAACTAACAACGCAATGTGAAGGCTCGATTACTGCAGTGTTTCGGAACGATGACAAGCGGTGGAAAAGTGAGGGGATTTGATGCAGGATGGGGTGCGGCGCGCAGAGCGGCCTGGTAGGACGTAGGGCTGGGATTTTTTGGGGGTAGGTGATTCAGCCTTTGGGGGTTTTGCGGGCGGCTAGCATTTCCGCCATTTTCTCGAGGCGATTCTGGCGGGTTTCGGGCTTTTTGGCGCTCTCGATCCAGTCGACGTATTCCTTTTTATGGGAGTAGGAGAGGGCGGCGAAGGATTGCTGCTGCGCGGGCGTTTTGGCGAGGGCGGCCGCGAGGTCAGTGGGGATGGCGACGGTGCGCGGGGCGTCGTCGAGGGCTAGTTCGACCTGGACGGTGTCGCCGGGAGATGCGGCGGCGGAGGCGAGAATGTCTTTGCCGACGCCGAGGATGTGGACTCCGGCGCGGGGCATGAGGGAGTTGCGGAAGGTGAATCCGTTGATGGTGGCGCGGACGGGGATTTGGCCTTTGCGGCCGTAGACTTCTGGGATGTTGAAGGGGATTTGGAGGTAGGTCCATGCGCCGTTGGGGCCGCGGCTGACAAGCTGGGCTTTGAACTTGAGGGGATCGGCGGCGGTCTTGGGCATGGCGGGGCTCCGGGAGTAGATGGAGATTGCTTTTTGGATTTTGCCGCGGATTGGGATGCGGCGCAAGGGCGAAATTGCGGGGGGTGGGACTGGAGTAGTCTGACTGGATATGGCGGCGGGATCGGGGTGGTACGCGGGGGAATTGCGCCGGGAGCTGATGGTGCGGAATCGCGAGTGGGCGCAGGGTGGGGGACGTGTCCGTCCGCATGTGGAGAGCTATGGGAGTTCGCCGGTGATTGTGTATGAGCCCGAAGGGGATAGCGGGCATGGGAATTTCTTCGGTGCATCGTATGCGGCGATTGTGGCGAACAAGGAGTGGATGCGGCGGTTCGACAAGATCCATGCGCAGGGACGGGCGCTGCCCAAGGCGGAGTCAGGGAGAAGGTGGCGGGAACTGGATTCGTCGATGAGTTCGGATGCGCTGCTGATGAACGTGTTTCTTGGCTTTGGGGCGGGGGATGTGGGCAGGTTGAAACTTGCGCTGGGAGTGGAGGGGGATGGGCCGCCGGAGTTTGGATGGAGGGCGCGGGTGCCGCTGGCTTCTGGACGGTTCGACCGGACTGAGGTGGATATGCGCTGGGGCGGGTTGCTGGTGGAGGCGAAGTTGACGGAGGCGGATTTTCAGACGCGGGCGGCGAAGGTGGTGGAGGGGTATCGGGATTTTGATGCGGTGTTTGAGCGGGAGCTTCTGCCGCGGGTGGAGTTAAGAGAGGCGCGAAGGCGGACGGCGGTGGAGTTTGCGGAGGAGTTTACGCAGGAATGGGAGGAGGCTGGGGCTGAGCCGGGTTTTGAGGCGGATGAGATTGCGCGGGAGTTTCAGGCGGGGATTGT
>JBEKRU010000154.1:0-11773 GCA_049518435.1 Occallatibacter sp.
CATGGCCGCGCTTGAGGCTGAGAAATATCTGGAAGAGCACGGGCACTGAGCCAATCGCCGTGTGGCAGATGCTCGCTAATCTCTCGCATGGGTGTCGGGAGGAAATACAATGCCTTCGATCTTTCCAGGCCGCTACACCGCGCAGAGTGACGAACCCTTCGTCGTGTTCCTCATCGGCTTCCGCGTGAATCGCTGGCTGGCATTGCGCAGTTGGACGCGGATGGCAGCAGCCATGCCGCGCATGATCGCCGAGCTGAAGCGCGATCCCTCTCTCGGCCTGCTGCACGCGCAGTATTTCGTTTACTGGCGCGGCGTGGGCGTTATCCAGTACTGGCGCAGCTTCGACCTGCTGCATGCTTATGCGCATGCGCGGGATGCGGAACATCTTCCGGCCTGGGCAGAGTTCAACAGGAGTATAGGCAACAATGGGGTGGTGGGCATTTGGCATGAGACTTACACGGTTGCGCCCGGCCAATACGAGAGCATCTATGCCAACATGCCGCGCTTCGGGCTGGGTAACGCAGCGAGTCATGTCCCGGTAACCGGACGCCTGGACGACGCGCGCTCTCGCATTAATCAAAAGAAGGATAAGCAATCGAATGCAAGCGGGAAACTGTAAGGGCTGGTGGGCGCCGCGCAACACTGCGGTCGGTGTTATTGCGGTGGGCGAACGATGATCTTGTTAGCTGAGAATCTCGAGCGGGTGGAAGAAGCGATTACGACCGCCTGTCGCAGGGCCGGGCGGCGCCGCGGCGAAGTGGAGTTGATGGCTGTTTCCAAGACCTATCCAGCGGAGACGGTGATTGCAGCGGCGGAGCTGGGGCTGCGGATGTTCGGCGAGAGCCGCGTTCAGGAGTTTGCTGCGAAGTCGCCGGAGTTGGAAGGCTGGCGCGCTGGTGGGAGCAATGCAGCCGCCGACGAGCCTCTCCTCGTCCACCTGATTGGGCACCTGCAAAGCAACAAGGCGGCACGCGCTGTGGAGCTGTTTGATGCGGTGGATTCGGTGGACTCGCTGCGGCTGGCAGAGCGGCTGAATGAAGCTGCGGGAAAGTTGCGCAAGCGGCTGCCGGTGCTTATCGAGGTTAAGCTGAGCCCGGAAGAGAGCAAGGCGGGGCTCGAGCCGGAGTCGGCCGAAGCTGCACAATTGCTGGAGCGCCTGCCCGATCTGGCGCATTTACATGTGCAAGGGCTGATGACGATTGCGCCCTGGGGCGTCGCGGAGGACGTGACGCGGGCGTGCTTTCGTAGCTTGCGCGAACTGCGCGATCGGTGGGCCGCGGCCCATTCGCGCCTGAACTTGGACCTGTTGTCCATGGGGATGAGCGGGGATTTTGCGCTGGCGATTGAAGAGGGCGCGACGCGCATTCGTGTGGGGACGGCGCTGTTTGGCAAGCGCGCGCCCTATGTCGAAGATTTGCCGGATTCGCAGGAATGAGTGCAGGCTTTGTTCGGGCGGTTGCCGGGGGTATAACGCTCGCTGTGCGTGCGCAGCCTGGAGCAAGGAAGACAGCGATTATCGGAGTCTACGGCGAGGGAGCTACGGCGCAGCTGAAGATCGCGGTGCAGGCGCCGCCGGTGGAGGGCCGCGCTAACTCAGCGTTAGTCGCGTTTCTTGCCGAGTTATTCGGACTAGCTAAGAATCAAATAGAGATAGTTAGCGGGGAGTTATCCAGAAGCAAGGTGTTCTTGCTGCATGGCATTACACTCGGGCGCGCCGAATCGCTGCTCGCCGAACGGCAATCGAAGACCTGAAGTTTATCGCCCGTGGTGTGCGAAGGTAGCGGCGAGCGCTTCTTCGGGCTCGGGCCGGACGCGGAAATCGGCGTGGGCCTCGGCAAACAGTACCTTTCGATCTTTGGCGATAACGTATGTTGCCGGGATGGGTAGTCGCCAGCTTTGCTCACCGTTGACGAATGGAATGTTGACGAGGATGGAACGGTAGTAGTGCTGGTGGTACTCGGGAACGGTGTAGACCAGTCCAAATTTTTCAGCTAGGACGCAGCCCGGGTCGTGGAGCACGGGAAAGGGCAAGCCGTGCTGGCCTGCCATAAAGTCGCTCTGCCGCTCAATTTGAGGGCCGATGGCCACCATAAGCGCATCGCGTTCCCGAAGAGTGCCATAGAGGTCGCGCCAAGCCTCGAGCTCGGTGACGCAATAGGAGCACCAGCGGCCGCGAAAGAATTTGATAACCAGCGGACCAAGGGCGAGCAGGTCTGCCGAGCGGACCATGCGGCCGGTGGCGTCCTTCAGCGTAAACTGCGGAGCCATCGCGCCCACGGGCAGGATTTTCTCTTCGATGCCGGTGGCAAACAGCTCGGCGACCGCCTGCTCGCCAATCGCAAGCCGTTCCGCCTGCACCAGTTGGCGGGTATTGGCGGTGATCTCGTCGAGTTGGTCCTGCAGGGTCGTGGTGATCATTGATGTGTCCTGCCGCTGAGCGAATCTTACCCGGTTGTAAGATTCATTATCGCCCGAAACGCTGTTTTCCGCCCATGCCCATGGCCCCGAGGCCGCCGCGCATCATTTTTGCGGCCAGGCCGCCCTTGCCCATCTGCTTGAACATCTTGGCCATCTGCGCGTATTGGCGGAGAAGATTGTTGACGTCCTGTACCTCTGTGCCGGAGCCTTTGGCGATGCGTTTGCGCCGGCTGCCGCTGATGATCTCGTGGTTGCGCCGCTCTAACGGAGTCATGGAGTTGATGATGGCTTCGAGACGCGTAAACTGCTTTTCGTCAACGTTGCCGGCGGCCTGCTGCATGCCGGCGAATGGCCCAACGGAGGGGAGCATTTTGAGAATGCTCTCCATGGACCCAAGTTTCCTGATCTGCTTGAGCTGGTCGCGGAAGTCTTCGAGGGTGAAGCCATCGCCGAGCAGAGCCTTTTTCGCAAACTCTTCTGACTTTTTGCGGTCGAGGGTGGATTCGGCCTTCTCGATGAGGGACATCATGTCGCCCATGCCGAGGATGCGGCCGACAATGCGGTCGGGATGGAAGGGCTCGAAGGCGTCTGGCTTTTCGCCCACGCCGATGAACTTGATGGGCTGGCCAGTGACGTGGCGGATGGAGAGCGCCGCGCCGCCGCGTGCGTCGCCATCCATCTTGGTGAGGATGACGCCGGTCAGGCCGAGGCGCTTGTGAAAGTCGAGGGCGGAGTTGACGGCATCCTGGCCGGTCATAGCGTCGGCAATGAAGAGGATTTCGCTGGGGTTGAGCAGCTTCTTCAGCCGCTCCATTTCGCCCATCAGGTCTTCGTCAATATGCAGGCGTCCCGCGGTGTCAACGATGAGCGTGTCGCAACCCATGATGCGGGCTTCTCGAAGCGCTTCCTTGGCGAGACGTACTACGAGATCTGGACCGGCGTGCTCACCTTTCTGATCACCTTCGTAAAGCTTGGCTTCAATGGATTTGGCAACCACCTTGAGCTGCTCGCGCGCGGCGGGACGGTAAACGTCGACCGAGACCAGCATGGGGCGATGGCCGCCCTTTTTGAGCCACGCTGCCAGCTTGCCGGAGGTAGTCGTTTTACCCGAGCCCTGCAGTCCGGCCATGAGGATGACCGTGGGCGGCTGGGAGGCGAATTTGAAACGGGCCGTGTCCTTGCCGAGGAACTCAATGAGCTCATCGCGGACGATCTTGATGACCTGCTCGGACGGCGAAAGCGCGGTAAGCACTTCAGTCCCGACGGCCTTGACACGGATTTGCTCAATCAGGTCGCGGGCTACGTTCAGGTTGACGTCAGCTTCAAGCAGGGCCACGCGGATTTCGCGCAGGGCTTCGGCGATGTTTTCTTCAGTAAGCGTGCCCTGGCCGCGGAGGGTTTTGAAGGCGCGCTGCAGTTTGTCTGTGAGGTTTTCAAACATATCGTCTTTCCTAGTGTATCGCCACCTGGTCCAAAAAAACCGAAGCCGGAGTACACGACCCCCGGCCCGTGTGCGCTGGTTCCACCAGAAGTCTGTTCAATTCCGGCCGGATACCATAAACTCTGGTTGCGTGAGTCAAGCCGGGAGCGGCCGGACCCGGATTTTGTGGAGGTCTGATGAAGCTGAAGCAGGTCATCCCGCTTATCCTCGTCTGTATTGCCTGGTCGATTCCGGCGAGGTCGCAGTCGCATGACCCGAAGCATCCCGCCCCTCTGGCGCCGGGCATCAACAAGGGCAATGTCGATACGACGAACGGGCCTGTTTACTACTACTTTTATGGCGAACCGGGCCGCATCGACTTCCGCATGGCCTTTCATGAGATGGGGCTCTTCGGCAACCCGCTGCGCCAGACGCTCACCTTCGCTCTCAGCGACGAGACGGGCAAGGCCTTCTTTACCCAGCCCGTTGTCTCGCAGGGTAACCTGGCCGAGATTTCGAACCATGGCACCTTCAAAAAGCACACGCGTGTGCTGGTGACCATAAGCGCACAACAGGCCATCAACCGCATGGGCGGCTACTATGAGTTTTCAGTCACCGGCGCGGCGACGCTTGAGGGCAAGGGCGGCAGTTCAGCGAATGTGAAGCCGGAAGACACCCATTTGACAACCACGGAAAAGAACGGTCCGGTGAACCTGACTCCCGGGACCGCAAGCCTCACTTCCGGTCCTGTCAGCCTCACTTCTGGAACCACAAGTCTGACATCGGGGAAGCCTGTGCAGCTTGTGTATCCGGGACAGGCGCTCACAGTGCGAGATAGTCCCACCGAGCTGCGCATTTTGCTGGCCGCCGATGTGCTCTTTGACTTTGATAAGGCCAACCTGCGGCCCGATGCCGTTTCGACGCTGCGCCAGGCCGCTGCCAAAATGAAGGCGGCAACGCCGCACAGTGCGATTCGGATTGAGGGCTACACGGATGCAAAAGGTGCGGATGCACTGAACCTGCGTCTGTCGCAGAAGCGGGCCGAGGCGGTTGAGACATGGCTCATCCAGAACGCGGGCATGTCCGTTTCCGCATTTGTTTCGAAGGGATATGGGGCGGCTCGCCCCGTTGCTCCCAACAGGAAACCCGATGGCCAGGACAATCCGGCCGGGCGTCAGCTGAACCGCCGCGTTGAAATCGTTGTGACCAAGTAGGCAGGGATTCGCCACCGGTTCAGGATGAAAGGTGGGCGGGTTCTTCCGCCAGCAGGCGCGCGATGATGTGGCCCCAATAGGACAGTTCCGGCTTGCGAAACGGCTGATTGTGGGCCAGGTCCGGCACTACCAGCAACTCGACCTTTCCTGGGCAGCAGGCGACAAGTTCGCGGGCCATCTGTACCGGAAAGAGACGGTCCTTTTCGCCGTGGAGGATGAGGACAGGGACAGAGCAGTCCCGCAGCGATTCCGTTGCCGACCAGATCGGCGGCACGAGGGCGGAAAGCGCTCTGGGAATTCCAGCGGTATGGGCCGCGTCGCGGAAAGACGTAAAGGCCGCCCCCAGGATGAGGTGATCAGCCTGGACACGCTTGGCAATGGCGGCGGCCGGACCACTGCCGAGAGAGAAGCCGAGAATCCCGATGGGGAGCGGGGAGGTGAGGCGCTCGAGCTGCCGGAAGGCGGCCTCCGCGTCCAGTTCGCATTGGATCCAATCGACGCGGCCGGTACTGCGGCCATACCCGGAGTAGTCGAAAACCAGAGACGCGACACCGTTTGCGGCCAGAAGCTGCTGGACAGGGAGCCAGCGGCCGACGGTTTCGCCAATGCCGTGGCAGATGAGGATGGATGCGCGCGCAGGACCCGCGGCAGGGTCAACAAAGACTGCGTCAAGGACGTTCTTTCCGCTGGGAATGGATTGCCGGGAGATGGGTTGGTTGGAGATTCCTCCGCGCGGGCCAATGCCGAAAAGGTCCAGGATCCGGTCTCTGAGAACGAGAAACCGGACGATGCCGGTCAGGGCAAAGGTAAAGGATCGTCGGTGGTAGGGCATAGTTTCCTGGAAGCAGGGAGCCTGCAAATTCCCTGCGCATGTCTGCATGCTAATTGATTCGCCCAGTTCTATCGCAGAGGATTCATATGGGTGCGGTACGCTATTCGAAGGTAACCACGCGGGTTACAAGCACTGAAAGCGGATAGGAGCAAGGATGGATCGGCTGGTAGCGGGGCACAAGCGGTTTTTGGCGGAGGTGTTTCCAGGCAAGCGAGCGCAGTTCAAGCTGCTTTCAGATCGCCAGGCGCCGGAGTGGCTTTTCATTACATGCTCGGATTCGCGCGTGGTCCCGGATCTGATTTTGGGAACGGGGCCGGGAGACTTGTTTATTACGCGCAATGCGGGGAACGTGGTGCCGATGACCAGTCACGATGTGGACGGGTGCACCGCGACAATTGAATATGCCATCGATGTGCTGCGGGTGAAGAGCGCGATCCTATGCGGACACTCCGATTGCGGGGCGCTGAAGGCGGCGCTGAATCGAAAAGACCTGGAGAAGCTGCCCAAGGCGCAACGTTGGCTGAGCCACGTGGAGGGGGCGTGGAGCCACCGGCAACCGCTGAACCCGGCTGATGGAGAGCAGGCTGAGCTGGCATCTCTGATTCGCGGGAATGTAGTGGCGCAGCTATGGAATCTGAAGGCGCAACCCGCGGTGGCGCGAGTGGTTCAGGAAGGCCGGCTGACGGTGCATGGGTGGTACTACGACATCCTAAGCGGACGGATAGAACAGTTTGACGAACAGATGCGACGGTTCTTGCCGCTGGTTGAGTAAGTGAACTGCTTCTTAGTTGATGATAAGCCGCGCCGCCGAAGTTACATTAAGAAGGGGATGCAAAAAGAAAAATGGGCTAACTCCTGGTTTGGAGTTAGCCCATTTTCCGGTTGCGAAGTTAATGAGCTAGTTGCTGGGTGGATTTGAGACACCCGACGCTCCATTGTATTGCGCAGAGGCGCTTCCGGGTGCAGGCTGCGGTTGTGCGGGGATAACTTGAGAACTGGCGCCGGGATCGCTTTGCTGGATGCCGATCGCTGCTCCGGAGACAACTAACTCAACCCGCCGGTTCTGCGCGCGCCCTTCGTTCGTTGAGTTATCGGCAACCGGATGGCTCTTTCCGTATCCTTGTGCTGTAACATTGGCATCGGCTACACTTTGCTGGATGAGATAGTCGCGAACACCGTCCGCTCGTTGTTCAGATAACTTCTGGTTATATTCCTCTGACCCGATGTTATCCGTATATCCTTCCACCTGAAGCTTCAGGCCGGGATATGCGACCAGGATGCCGGAGACCTTGGCCAGCTTTTCGCGAGCCTCGGGCTTGAGTGTGTACTTGTTGAAGTCAAAGAGAACATCGGACATATTCACGATCAGACCGCGGGCGGTTTCAGTAGTCTGCAGCACCGCATTCAGCTGCTGGCGAAGGCGCTCACGCACCTGTTCCGCATTCTGCTGAGCTTGCTGCGCGGTCAGCTGGGCTTGCTGCGCGCTTGCCTCTGCCTGCTGCTGAGCCGCGCGAGCCGCGGCCGCGGCTTCTTCCGCTCTTTGCCGTTCGGCGTCAGCCTTTTGGCGTGCTTCCGCCTGCTGCTGAGCAATTGCCTGCGCCTGCTGTGCGGCCAATTGCGACTGTTGCGCATTCTGTTCCGCATTCACACGCGCCTGTTGGTTGGCGGCCTCGTCCTCAGCCTTGATCTTGCGAATGGTGATGATGCGCGCATCTTCCGCCGACTGAACCGCCTCTCGCGCGAAGGTGATGGTCTCCTTGCGGTCGTGCTTGTTCATGTCGGAATCCTGCGCGTTCTTGAGGTTGGTTTTTGCGGTCGTCATGGTGTCTGCCGCGTACTTATCCGCGCCGGCGGCATCCGCGATTTGCACTGCGTTCATCGCTTCGTAGAGTTCGAGCGGCGAGCGTTCATCGCGGCGAATCGGATTAAGAACCGTGTGGCGGCCGGCTGTTTCAGCGTATGCGCCGCGCGGCAGCAGAGAGTAGTGCGCGCTGACCTGCTCAATTACGCCCTGCGTCCGGTCTTCGACAATGTTCTGCATCACGACAAGGTCGCTGGGCATGGTCACTGCGTAGTAGGGTTCGGCAGTCACAATCAGGCCGAAGGATTGCAGGCTGGCGGTGACTTGCATGTCGACCTTGTCCTTGCCTCCTGTGGGAAGCACTTCGCCCAGGTTCACAGGACGGCCCTCAGGCGTAATCGCCCAAAGGACATAGGTCAGGTACTCATTGCCGAACCCGTTCGCGGGCGTCAGACCTTCGATGCTTATATCGATCGAAGTGCGTCCAAGGTGCGCGTCCACCTTGGCGGTTCCGTGGGCTGCGGGAAGCAAGTCCGTGCCCTGAAAGCCGATTTTCGTGGAACCATTGCGATGGAAATAGTTGATCGCCGGGATATCGCGGCCCACAACCTCAATCTTGTAGAGGGGAACGTCATCCCGCATTCCCGCGGCCTGCATCGGCACGGCGGTAGATGGGCTCTGTGGGTTCGCGGTGGGATTAGGCTCCTGCGCGGACGCCAACCCGGCTGCCGCGAAAAGTAGAACAAGCGGAGGATACTTTCGAATGCCAATGTTCATGGGTTTCAACTCCTTCTTTGCGATCGGGGGAATCCCGGAAGCCGGAACGCTCGCCAGACCGCAGCCTTCCAGTCGCACAGACTTAGATGGATGCCTCAGGCAGGGCGCAAGTTGTCCCGGGCACGAGTTGAGCGGCCCTGAGAAGGTGCAGAAAAGAAAGAGAAACTTGTTACAACAGATAAATGAAAAGCGGACTGCTACGCCCCGCATATAGCAGAGGACGAAGGGGCTTGCGGGCTAGAAGGAGTTCGACAGGAGAAGGAGAAACCGCAAAGACTTCCGCACGCAATTCCCGGGAGGCCCGCGCTTACTTGCGCGGTTGTCCCAGGTGGTAGCAGATGCCCCAATTCGCGTTCATAACATCGGTGCCGGGATCGGTTGGGACGACAATGGCGTTTGAGACATGAAAGTCGCCCCACAGGCCGATGCGCAGATCGACTCGCTGCGTCAGCCTGGTCTGCACGCCGAATCCTGACTGCATGGTGAAGTTTTCATAGCTGGCGTTGGGCGACAGCGCCTTCTGGGTAAAGCCAACCATGCCGCCCTTGATCAGAACGTAGGGCTTGAAATGCTGCTTGTTGCTTCGCCACATCATGCGCAAACCCACCGGCGTAAGCCCCAAACCGGGAAGGATCTTCCGGTTGCCGGTCAGGGGGTTGCCGTAATAATCGGATTTGGCAGGTTCAACCAGAAGAAACAATGGCAGAACCTCCGCCACATAATCCATCTGGGCCTTCATGAAGTATCCCCAGACGTGGCGGTCGTACTCCACGCCGCTGGTATAGATCTTGGTCATGTCGTCGATGGCGTAGAGATTGTAATTTCCGTAAGAGGCGGTCCCCTCCCAGATGATTTCGCTCTCGACTGGCTGTTTTGTTTTCACCTCAGCGGTGGCTCCCGAGCCGTCATTCTCACGTATTGCGGAGTTCGCCGCGGAGTCTCCCTTGGCCGAAATATCCAGAGCAACGGGGATCTCCGCCACCAGATCGGTGGGAGTGGCTGTTTCGTCCTTTGGGGATGAAGTCTCCGACACCGGGTTGTTCTCAGGAGCCTGAAGAGTTGCAACTCCCTGACAGATCCCAGGAGCGGATGCAAAGAGAAAAACGCCCGTCAGAAGCAAAAGCCGGCTTGAGGGAGGATTTCCGGGGAGGCGATTCCTACTCTTTAGCACGGCGAATCGGCTCGAACAAACTCGATTTTTCGGCAAGGTGCACACCCGAAGTATTGAAATGGAAGATTTATTTTCAGTTCTTTACACAGACTCGATTCAAGTTTACCGGATTTGAGGGGGATCGCAAGGCGAAAGACTCACTGGCTGGCCGGCACACGCGCTGAACACATCAATGGACGCCCGGTGGCGGGGCGGCGTGCTGGATTGGCTTCTTGAAAAGCCACACGGCTCCTGCACAGAAGAAAGCCAGGACCGCGGTCCAGCGGAAGACATCCACATACGACATAAGAGCGGATTGCTGCTCCATCAGCCCGTAAAGCAGGCCGAAAGAGCCCGGCCTGGCTTGCGCCTGTCCCACGTGATGAGCGAGGTACCCGGCGATGGCGGTCGATTTCTGCTGCAACATGTACGGAGGAATGGCGGCTCCAATTTCCGTCTGATGAAGGGCAGATCTGCGAATCAGCGCGGTGGTGGCCATCGCAATGCCGATCGATCCGCCAATGTTCCGTAGCATGTTGAACAGCCCGGTGGCGTTGCCCATCTCCTGGCGGTTGATGGTGGAGGTAGAAAGCGTGGCCAGCGGAACAAAAACAAAGCTGAGTGCAAAACCAGTGAGGGTGATGGGAATTAGCAGCGTGTACGGGCCGATGTCGAGATTGACGGTGCCGAAGACCATGGCGCAGATGCCAAAAGCCAGAAATCCGGCAGAGAGGAGCTTGCGGTTGTCGATGCGGGAGCCGAGGAAGCCAACCATGGGGGATCCAATAAAGGATCCGACGCCACGCGGACCGACAACCAGGCCGGCGGAAAAGGCGGTGTAGCCGAGAACTTCCTGGTAGTAGAGCGGCAGGATGGCGATGGTGATATAGATACACATTCCGAGCAACGCGATCAGGAAGCAGCCAGTGCGGAAGTTGCGGTCGCGCAGGATGTGCAGGTCGACCAGGCCTTTGGGATGTGTCCAGGAATGCCAGATCCATCCGACGAGGGCGATGACCAGCGCGGCGACGGCCCAGCGCACCCAGAGTGCTCCCAACCAGTCGTCCTCCTGACCCTTGTCCAGAACAATCTGCAGGCAGCCCGTCCAGACGATGAGGAGGCCGAAGCCCAGATTGTCAAAGGGGCCGACCTTGGCGTTCTTGATATACGGCGGATCGTGGATAAATCGGGCGATCATGAAGACCGCCAGGATGCCGACCGGAATGTTGATGTAAAAGGCGTAACGCCAACTGAACGTGTCGGTTAGCCAGCCGCCAAGGGTGGGACCCAGGACCGGAGCCACCACGATCCCCAGGCCGTAGGCCGCCATCGCCATCGAACGCTTCTGGATGGGAAAGCTTTCGAGAAGTATCGATTGGGAAAGCGGCTGCAAGGCCCCGCCACCGGCTCCCTGCATCACCCGGGCTAGTAGGATGACCCCCAATGAGGGCGCCGCGCCGCAAAAAAACGAGGCTACGGTGAAAATGATTACGCATATGAGGAGAAAGCGCTTGCGGCCAAAGCGGCGGGCAAACCAGTTGGAAGCAGGCAGGATAACTGCGTTTGCCACCAGGTAGCTGGTCAGCACCCAGGTGGCTTCAGAGTTGGAGGCTGAAAGGGAGCCGGCAATGTACGGCAGCGCCACCGAGGCGATCGCGGTGTCCAGCACCTCCATGAAAGTTGGGAGCATCACAGAGACGGTCACCAGCCACGGGTTGACGCCTTGGGAGAGGGGGTAGCGAGCTTGTGCGTCGGCGGTGGGCATGGAGGAACGGAACAATCGAGATTAACCGATTGGCGGGGAATTGTGTGTGAGCGCGGTTACGGGGGTGCTTCGGATGAGTTTGCAGGATCGGCCGTAAGACAATTTGTAAGGCATTCTGAATGAATGGCATACACTGCAAGACGGCTGTAAGACATGTGTAAGACATTCGTCTGACTGCTGAGATTTGTAAGACGGCGGCTTGGCCGGGCGTAAGACGGAGGGGTGGAGCAAACTGGCGGAGGCACAGGCTGGCGGCGACCGCATTGGATGCTTTATGCAAATACAATCAAATAAAGTTGACACTAAGTCACTCAATCATGCATCTTATGAATGTCAGAATTTTATCGAACAGGCGGAAAATCAAATCATGGCAAAAATTATCGGGATCGACCTCGG
>JBEKRU010000155.1:0-11746 GCA_049518435.1 Occallatibacter sp.
CTCATCAAACCCCGAGCAGGACCGGAAAACAATCATCCCCGCCCCTCCCGTACCTGTGCTTTTGCTTTGAAAGAGCACGACTTCAGTCGTGCCACAGAGACCGCAGAGGAGAAAGGGGCTTTAGCCCCTGAGGGATGTTCTTCGGGCGATGTGTGAAGAGGCCTACCTTCGGAAATGACGAGGCAGCAAGTGGATGTGTGAAGGGGCACGACTTCAGTCGTGCCATAAAAGCCCCAATAAGAAGGTTGGGCTTCAGCCCCTGCGGGAAATTTTACGCACCTCATCGAGTTAACCCCTCCTGCCCCGCCAACAACCGCTTCGCCCCCGCCCACAACGCCTCCAACTCCTCCGGCCCCAACTCCTCCAAGGGCCGCTCAGAAGCGACTTCCATCGCCCGAAACCGCTCCCGAAACCGCCGATTGCATCCCCGCAGCGCCATCTCCGCATCCACCCCCAAATGCCGCCCCAGGTTCACCACGGTAAACAGCAAATCCCCCAACTCCGCCTCCACCGCCGGCTTTCGCGCCGGATCTTCGGAAGCCGCTTCAGCCTCCAGCTCCGCCGTCTCCTCCGCCAGCTTCGGCAGCAAATCCCGCCAGCTCGGCCAATCGAATCCAGCCTTCTGCGCCTTCGACCCCAGCTTCGCCGCCTCCGCCAACGCCGGCATCGCCCTCTGCACGCTGTCCAATCGCGAAGCCGAAGAAGCGGCTGCTCCATGCAATGGCTCAGCCTTCTTAATCTCTTCCCAATTCCGCAGCACCGCCGCCGACGACCCCTCCACCGCCGAATCCACCAACGCCCGATTCCCCGCCGCAACAGCCGCCTCATCCCCAAATACATGAGGATGCCGTCGAATCAATTTGTTATTCAGGTGTCCCAGCACGTCGGCAATCGTAAAGTGTCCCTCGTTAGCCGCCATCTCCGCATAAAACAGCACCTGCAGCAGCAAATCGCCCAACTCCTCCGCCAGGTGCGGAAAATCCCTTCGCTCAATCGCGTCGAAAACCTCGTAAGTTTCCTCAAGCGTATATTTGCGAATCGAGTCGAACGACTGTTCCCTGTCCCACGGGCACCCATCCGGCCCCCGCAGCCGCGCCATAATCGCAACCGACTCAGCAAACAACTCCCCCGCCCGCGCCGGATCGGTAGCAGTCAAGGTCGCCTCAGTTTTTTCCGCAGAGCCAGCAGGAGGAAGTTCCATTAGACCCAGTTTAACCGCTGAACAAAACTGAGCAATTCGCAATAATCGTCGCTCTCCTAATATCAGGACAAAGCGGGTTCCCACGTTCAGCGGGCGCCCACCCATGGAAGGGGTGCCCCACCTTCACCGCAGCTTTATCGCGGTTAAGGTGGGATAGCTCCATCTATATCTAGTTTCTTACAGTCTTTTATATCCTTTCCTCCATCAACCAAAGCAGCCCCGTGTCCTATTCGTTCCGCATTCTTTCCGCCACGTGGAAGCCCACGAACTCCAGCACCAGCTTCCGCGTCTACACTGCGTATACTCAACAACGCGCATGATTCGCATCCTAGGCACAATCTTTGCCGGCCTATTAGGTCTCGCCTTCGGCAGCTTCCTCAACGTTTGCTTAAGCCGCTGGCCCCAAGGCGAGAGCATCGTCCACCCGCGCTCCCACTGCCGCAACTGCGATCACCAACTCTCCTGGTGGGAAAACATCCCGCTCATAAGCTGGCTAGCCCTAAGAGGCCGCTGCCGCAACTGCCACACCAAAATCAGCTGGCGCTATCCACTGGTTGAATTAGCGGTGGGAGCACTCTGGGCGACCACGGCGTGGTCCATGTTTCAGTCACTTGAGGATGTGACGACGATCCCATCGTTCTATCTCTACAACACGATTGCCTTCTCTATTGGAATGATGATCTTCTACTGGTCAATCGTGGCGCTTGCCCTGCTTGACGCAGAATACTTATGGCTCCCGGACTTAATAACTTTGCCAGGGATAGCACTCGGCGTTGCATTCAGCTGTTTCACACCCCTGTTGCGAAACCTTGTCCCCGACCAACCCCATAAATTTACGATCGGGTTCGAAATTGAACTCCGTGTTCCGAGTGAACTGCTCGCCATCCTAGCCGCCGCCCTACTAATCCTTCTAATCCGCTGGCTCTACAAACTAATCCGCCACCGCGAAGGCATCGGCCTGGGCGACGCCAAATTAATGGCCCTCTTAGCCGCCTGGCTAGGCCTTCCCGGCGCCCTGCTAGCCTTTTTCCTCGGCATCATCCTCGGATCCTTAGTCGCCGTAGTCCTCCTCCTGACCCGCTCCACCAAACCAGCCCCCAACAAAGCATGGTCCGCCACCAAACTCCCCCTCGGCACCTTCCTCTGCATTGGCGGCATCATCAGCGCCCTCTGGGGCCAGCCGCTAATAGCCGTCTACCTCCGCTGGGCCGGCTTCTAACCCAATCACCTACCTCGTCCCCCCCGCCGCCACCGGCGCATCACTCCACGTCTCCACCGGCCCCAGCTTCAAATCCTTCATCCCCGTCTCAATCTTTCCCTTATCCCCCACCGCAATCACCAGCAGGTTCTCCGGGTGGATATACTTCGCCGCCGCCCTCTGCGCATCCGCCGACGTCACCCCCTCAATCTGTTTCGGAAACCCCGTGAAGTAGTCAATCGGCAGCCCGAAAAGCCAAAGATTCGCCAACTCCCCATTCACGCTCGCGTCGCTCTCGAACGTCCCCGGCAAGCTGCGAATAATCGAGTCCTTCGCCTGCCGCAGTTCCGCATCCGTCAGCGGCTTGGTGTGGATCCCGTCCAGTTCCTTGAATAGCTGCTCAGCCGCCGGCGCAGTCACATCGCTCCGAACCTGCGCTCCCGTAATGTAGGGCCCAGTCCCGCGGTAGTCCCGAAACACTGAAAATGCGCCATATGTGTAGCCATGTTCTTCGCGCAGGTTCATATTGATGCGCGACGAAAACAGCCCGCCCAGCATCGTGTTCATCACCGTCACCGCAGGGTAATCCGGCGAATTCCTCGCCACGCCCACCCCGAACGCAATCAACGCCGTCTGCGGCGATCCCGGCTTGTCCACAATCAGCACCTTGCGCTCCGGCGCAGCCGGTACCGCAGGTAGTGCAGCCGGCGCAGCCGCCGATGACCAGTTCCCAAAAATCTCCTTCGCCAGCCTCCGCGCCTCCGCCGGCGTCACGTCGCCGGTCAGCTCCAACAGGCTTGCCTTCGGCCCATAATGCCTTGCGTAGAACGCGCTGATCTCGTCCCGCGTAATCGCATGCAGCGATGCAGCAGTCCCCAGCGCGTCATACCCATAGGGATTTCCCGGACCATATAAGTTCAAGGCCCCAGCGCGCATTGCCAACTGCACCGGGTTATCCTGCTGCTGCAGCAGGCCGGTCAGCCGACTGGTCCTCACCCGCTCCAGATCCGCCGCAGGAAACGATGCATGCTCGGCCGAATCCGCCACCAGGTCCAGCCCCTTGCCAATATGGTTGGACAAAAGCGACATCGTAATCCGCACGCCATTCGGATCGCTGCTCGAATTAAGACTCCCGCCCAGCAGTGCCGCCTCGTTGGCAATCTCTTCGGCCGATCGCCTCGCCGTCCCCTCCGTCAGCATCGCCGCCGTAATCCCCGCCAGCCCCGGCCGATCCGGCGGATTCGCTTCGTTTCCCGCCAGAATCAGCAACTGCGCGGAAACGATCGGCAGATCGTGCCGCTCCACCACGTAGACCGTCAGGCCGTTCTCCAACGTAAACACTTCCGGCTTCGGCAGCACCAGCGCCCGCTCCGGCCCCGCCTTGGGCGGCGTCGCCCGCCACGCCTGTGCCGCCTCAAACTCCGCCGAATGCGCCAGCGGAACCTTCACATTCGCATCCGTATCTTCCGGGCTCCGCGGAACATCGTCCAGCACCTTTTTCCCCGGAATCCCGTACACCACCACGCGTTTGTCCTTCGTCAACGTCTGCTGAACATATTTCTGCACGCTCGCCGTAGTAATCGCGTCATACCGCGCCAGGTCCTTCGCCAGGTAGCCCGGATCTCCGGTGTACTGGTTATAGCGGTTAAGCTGGTCGGCGACACCGCCAAAACCTCCCAGCCGCTGCAAACCCGATATCAGCCCCGTCTCCTCCTTATTGCGTCCTCGCTCCACCTCCGCCTGCGTAGGCCCCTGAGCCGCAAACTCGTCAATAATCTTCTCCGCCTCGGCTTCCAGCTTTTCCGGCGTCACACCCGGCTTGGCAATCATGTCGCACTCGAAAGGCGAGGCCAGCGTGAGAGAAAAGTTATAGCATTCCACCGACTGCGCAATCTGCTGCTTGTAAACCAGCTCTCGATAAAGCCGGCTCGCCTTCCCTCCGCCCAGAGCCCCCGCCGCAATATCCGCATCCGCGTCTCCCGAAGTGAATGCAGGCGCTGAAAGCCACGCCAGAATCACCTTCGGCAGCTGCACCGTATCCGTCACCACCGTGCGCCGCTCCGCCGTAATGGGCGGCGTCACCACCGGCGTAACCGCCACTTCCGGCCCTCTCGGCAGCGGCCCGAAGTACTTCTCAATCAGCGCCTTGATCGTCGCCGGATCGTAATCCCCCGCTATCGCCATCGTTGCGTTGTTCGGCGCGTAGTACTGCGTAAAAAACTCGTGCACATCCGCCAGCCGCACCGCCTCCACATCCGCATGCGAGCCAATCACGTCCGCATAATATGGATGCGTCTTCGGAAAAAGCTGGTGATACACCTCTTCATCCACCACGCCGTAAGGCCTGCCCTCGCCCTGCCGCTTTTCATTGCGAACCACATCCCGCTGATTCGCCAGCTTCGCCCGGTCCAGCGTATCCAGCAGAAATCCCATCCGGTCGCTCTCCAGCCACAGCGCCGTCTCCAACTGGTTCGCCGGAACCGTCTCAAAATAGTTTGTCCGGTCAAATGAAGTCGTCCCGTTGAACTCCGACGACCCCACCCCCTCCAGTATCTTGATATGCGCCTTCTCGCCCACGTGCTTTGACCCTTCGAACATCATGTGCTCAAACAAGTGCGCAAACCCGGTCCGCCCCGCGCGCTCCTTCATGGGCCCCACGTGATACCAGATATCCACCGCCACAATCGGCAGTTTATGATCTTCGTGTAACAGAATCTCGAGACCATTCCCCAGTTTGTATCGTTCATAACTGATCTCGGGAGCCTGAACGGACGCCTTGGGGACATCGTTCCCATAAGCGGCAACTCCGGTGTAACCAGCCGAAAGGCAGAGAATGACGGTTGAGAGCATCAATGTGCCGGAATCAAACTTCATGGCGATTCGTTCTCCTTCATGCGTATATGGGATCTGTTGCACAACTTGCTCTGTAACACAGCATGACTTTCCAGCTTGGTAAAAACTCGGCAGGTCGCCAATTCTTCAAGGCTTTGTATCAGGGCACGACTTCAGTCGTGCCGATAAGGCCAGTAAAAACGAGAGGGCTTTAGCCCCTGCAAAACATCACGGAAGGCCCCGCTTCCCTTGTGCGGAGCTTTCCGACCCGGGTTTGACCAAAACAAGCAACCTTCACGTCTATCAATGTGGGAACTGTCTGCGCCCCCAGCATACCGCAGTTCATTCAGCAGATTGTCACAACTTTCAGCACGGTTTAGGGTTTCAATCATCAATCAGCGGACAGGCCGCACCCCGCAAGCCAGTCCGGTCTTGCCCGGCGAAGTCTTAAGAACATAGGTGAGCCATCGATGGAACGCTTCAGTGGACCTATAGTCGCAATCATGTGCGCAAGTCTCCTGCTTCCCTCCGTGCCCGCGCCGGCGGAAACGTCGCAGTCCGCGAGTCAGCCCTCACCCGCCCGCCCAGCCTACAAATCCGCTCAGATGCAAGGCGACGAGCGCATTCTCCACGCCCTCAACCGCTTTACCTTCGGCCCTCGCCCCGGCGACCTGGAAGCAGTCAAAGCCATCGGCCTCGATGCCTGGTTCAATCAGCAACTCCACCCCGACGCCATCGACCAGACCGAGCTATCCGCCCGCCTCGCTCAGTTCCCCGCCATGCAGCGCAACCCGCAAGACCTGCTCTACTACCTCCCCAGCGGCGCTGTCATTCGTCAAGCCATCGACGGCAAAGCCCCCGTCCCCGACCGCCCCCCCGCGCTGCACGCCATCTATGAGGACGAGATCGCCCGCGTCGAAGTCAAGCGCCAGGAAAAGGAACAGCAGAACAAGCTCGTAGCCTCCAACCAGCCCATGGCAAGCCCCGTTTCAGGAATGCCTGCACCCGGCGCACCACCTTCCCGGGCCTCGAACACAATGGCCTCCGCAACCCCCGTCTCTCCCAATATGTCCGGCTCCAGCCCTGCCTCTCCCAGCCTGCCCGCTCCGAGTATGTCCGGCTCAATGCCCCCCTCCATGATGGACGACACCAAGCCGCCGAAGCCCGCTCCAGACCAACATCAGGACGGCCAGATGAACATGGCCGCCGCTCCCGCCACATCCGATCCAGTCATCGATCCGGCCACCATCACCGAAATCCTCGCCCTCCCCGTCCAGCAACGCGTCTCCCGCCTCGCCTTCATGCCCCAGCCGGAGCTCGACGCCTTCCGCAAAGCCCTCAAGGGTCCACAGCGCGCAGCGCTGGTCGCAGGCTTCAACCCCGCGCAAAAGGAGTTCGTCGCCGCCCTCGAAAATCCCCAGCGCGTCGTCAATGAGGAACTCGCCAGCCAGCGCCTCGTCCGTGACATCTATTCCAACGCCCAGCTTGAAGAAGTCATGTCCGACTTCTGGCTCAATCACTTCAATGTCTACCTTCACAAAGATGAGGCGACTCCCTACTACCTCGTCAGTTATGAGCGCGACGTCATCCGTCCCCGCGCCCTCGGCAAATTCGAGGATCTACTGGAAGCCACGGCCCACAGCCCAGCCATGCTCCTCTATCTCGACAACAACAGCAGCATGGGACCCGACTCCCCCGCCGCCGAAAAGAACAAGCTGAAGGACGCGCGCAATCCCAACGCCAGGAAGAAAGCTCCTGAAGGCCTGAACGAGAACTACGCCCGCGAACTCATGGAGCTGCACACCCTCGGCGTCAACGGCGGCTACACCCAGGCCGACGTCACCCAGGTAGCCCGCGTCCTCACCGGCTGGACCGTCGACAAACCCCAGCGCGGCGGTGGTTTCAAATTCGACGAAAACCGCCACGAGCCCGGCACCAAAAAAGTCATGGGCAAAAAGATCAAGGAACACGGCGAGCAGGAAGGCCGCGAGCTCCTCCACATGCTCGCCACTCGCCCCGCCACCGCCCAGTTCCTTTCCCGCAAACTCGCCATTCGCTTCGTGGGCGACGACCCACCCAAGCCCCTCGTCGATCGCATGGCCAAATCCTATCTGTCCAGCGGCGGCGACATCTCCGCGGTTCTCAAAACCCTCTTCAAGTCCCCTGAGTTCTGGTCCGAAGGCGACTACCGCGCCAAAGTCAAAACGCCACTCGAATTCGTCGTCTCCGCCGCCCGCGCCAGCAATCTGAACACCGACAATCTCCAGCCCCTCGTCAACGCCCTCCACGACATGGGCATGCCCCTCTACGGCGCCATCCCGCCCACCGGCTACAAGTGGGACGCCTCCGACTGGGTCAGCACCGGAGCCCTCGTCAACCGCATGAACTTCGCCCTCACCCTCGCATCCAACAAGCTCCCCGGCATCGCCATCACCTGGTCCGCGCCCGCCATCTCCTTCACCACCCAGGCCAACGGCGTCATAGGCACCGACGGCATCACCCACACCCCTGTCGTCAGCACCGCTTCCATCGTGCTTCCCACCCCCGCGGTTGAGGAACAGCGTCTTGAGGCCCTCCTCGTCGCCGGCGGCGTCAGCGATTCCACCCGCTCCGCCGTCCTTGAACAATTCCAGACTCAGACCGCGCAGAACAACTCCGCCAACAATGCGACCCCGGCCAGGAATGACAACCAGCCCCAACCCATCCTCGCCACGGCAACAAAACCCTTCAACCCCAAGCAGGCGGCGCAAGCAGCAACCGCGCTTGAGAAGCAAGACCAACTCCTCGCCGGCCTCCTGCTAGGCTCCCCAGAATTCCAACGCCGGTAATCCAGTTTCTGTACGAATGCAAAATCTCGCAGTCGTCAAGAAGAACTGACCACTGTTCCCTGACCACTGATCACTGACCACTGACCACTGTTTTTAAGAGGTACCCCATGCAGACCAGCCGCAGATTCTTCCTCCGCAACGGCGCACTAGCCATCGCAGGCACCACGGCCATCCCCAGCTTCCTCGTCCGTTCCGTCATGGCCGAAGCCGCAGCCGCAACGGCTCCCGGCCGCCAACTGGTCGTAATCTTCCAGCGCGGCGCAGCCGACGGCCTCAACGTCGTCGTTCCCTATCGCGAGAAGAACTACTACGCCATGCGCCCCGGCATCGCCATCCCTGACAACCAGGTCATCGACCTCGACGGCTTCTTCGGTCTGCATCCCGCCCTCGCCCCCTTCAAGCCGCTCTACGACCAGGGCCACCTCGCCATCATCCACGCCGCCGGCTCGCCAGACATGTCCCGCTCCCACTTCGACGCCCAGGACTTCATGGAATCCGGCACTCCCGGCGTCAAGGACACTGAGGACGGCTGGCTCAACCGCGCACTTCAGGCTGAAGACCTTCGCCACCACCAGGAACACACCGCCTTCCGCGCCCTCGCCCTCGGCTCCCAAGTCCCCCGCACCCTCGCCGGCAAAGTCCCCGCCATCGCACTCGCCAACGTCAACAGCTTCGCCGTCGGCGGCAAAGGTCCCGCACCATCCCCCGCCGCCAACGCCTTCCAGGCCATGTACGGCGAAAGCGGAGACAGCATCCTCCACGCCACCGGCGACGAAACCTTTGACGCCGTCAAAATGCTTCGCGCCGCCAATCCCGGCCAGTACACTCCCATCGCGGGCGCAAACTATCCCAATAACGAATTCGGCAACAACATGAAGCAGATTGCCCAGCTTCTCAAGGCCAACCTCGGCGTCGAAGCCGCCTTCACCGACGTCAGCGGCTGGGACACCCATCAAAACCAGGGCGGCGTCACCGGCCAGCTCGCCGATCGCCTGCGCGAGTTCTCTTCCGCCATCGCCGCCTTCTGGCTCGACATGGGTCCGGCCGCCGAAAACATCACCCTCGTCACCATGTCGGAGTTCGGCCGCACCGCCCGCCAGAACGGCACCGGCGGCACCGACCACGGCCACGCCAACGCCATGTTCGTCCTCGGCGGCCACGTCAAAGGCGGCAAGGTCTACGGCCGCTGGCCCGGCCTCGCCAACGAGCAGCTCAACGAAGGCCGCGACCTCACCGTGACCACCGACTTCCGCCAGGTCTTAGGTGAAGCCGTAGCCAAAACCATAGGCGCCAACAACCTCGAAGTAGTCTTCCCCGGCGCCAAGCTTCAACCCAACAGCTTCCTCCGCCTCATCTAGTAGAAAGCATGATCAAACGGAGGGAGCAGGGGGTTTCAACCCCCTGAAAGAGGGCCGACTTTACGCGGCCTTCAGGCCCGGGCACTTGGCTGTCATCTGTAATCTGTAACCTGTAACCTGCTTCTCACTCCGCCCTCAACGCCTCCGTAGGATTTACGCTAGCCGCCCGTCTCGCCGGAATAAAACTAGCCGCCATCGCCGAAGCCCCCAGCACCCCCGCCACCGCAACCAACGTCCCTGCGTCCCACGCCTGCACGCCAAACAGCAAACTCCGCATCAGCATCGCCGCGCCCACAGCAGATCCCAACCCTAGAGCAATGCCCACCCCGACCAGCTTCCCCGCCTCGCTCAGCACCAGCTTATACACCGAGCTCCGCTGCGCCCCCAGCGCCATCCCCGCAAACCCACCCACCAGGTACGCCGCCGACCGATGAATATAAGCTGTCTGCGAATCGTTGATCGCCGCTGTCATCGTGATGCCTTCTTCCACCGCCGCATCCTTGCTCACTCCATGAATCGCAGGCGCCAAATCAGCCATCACAGTCCGTTCATCCCCGCGTGTACGAACCAGCACGGTGAAGTACGTATCTATGTTTTGATTGAAGTGAAAATACTCTCCCGGCCATTGATCCTGTTGCAGTCCCGCATCCTTGAAATCCGCAACAACACCCACAATTTCGCGCATCGATTTCGGCGTCAATTCCGTGTCGCCAACCTTCTTGCCAATGGGATCCTCGCCGGGAAAATACTTCTTCGCGAACGTCTCATTCACAATAATCACCATCGGCTTCGATCCATCTTCCGCGTCATTGAAATACCGTCCGCGCAGCAGTTTCGCATGCAGAGTAGTAAAGAATCCGGCACTCACTTCGCGCTCGTTCACTTCGTTATGGATACCGTTGTACGGCTTGCCTACAAACCGCACCCAGTCTGTATTGCAGTTGCATGCCACCGGCGGCACGCTCGTGATCGCCGCCGATTCAACACCAGGCAAACTCTCCACCCGCTGCAACATCGACCGCGCAAATCCAACCACCTGTTCATCCTTTGAAAACACCGCTTCCGGCAGCCCCACATTCACCATAACCAGGTGCTCAGTTGGGAACCCGGTATCCACATGCAGCAGCATGTAAAGGCTCTTCCCCAGCAGCCCCGCGCCAGTCAGCAGCACCACCGCCGTCGCCAGTTCAATCACCACCAGGTTCGCGCCCATCCGCCGCCACAGCGTCCCCGCCGACCCGCGTGCACCCTCCGTCAATCCATCCCGCATATTCGAAAATCTGAAATGCAGAATCGGCGTAATCGAAAACAGAATCCCCGCCAGCACCGCCAGGCATCCCGCAAACTCCAGCACATGAGCGTTCAAATTCAGCCCACGCAAAAACGGCATCCCCGTCATCATCTGTTTTGAGATCAGCCCGCTCAGCACCTTCATGCCGCCATACGCCAGCACAAGCCCCACCGCGGTCCCCGCCGCCACCAGCGTCAGCCCTTCAGTCACAAACTGCCGGCTCAGCCGTTTGCGCGATGCCCCCAGCGCGCCACGCACCGCAATCTCGCGCCGGCGGCTCTCCGCCCGTACCAGCAGCAGACTTGAAACATTCACGCACGCAATCAACAGCAGCAGCCCCGCACCGCCCAGCAGGATCAGGAAAATCGGACGAATCTCCCCAACAATCGCTTCCGACAACAGAATCACGCTCGCGCTGTTCCCGCGATTCGAGTCCGGATACTGCTTCTCCAACTGCGCCGCAATCCTCTTCATCTCCGCCAACGCAGTTGGGACTGTAACCCCATCCTTCAATCTCCCAATGCCGTCAAGACTGTGACAACTGCGCCTCTTGTTGCAACCGTCCGTCGGCTGCAACGGCTCCCAAAACTCCGCATCGTCCCGCAAAGCAAATTGAAATTCCTCAGGCAGCACGCCAACAACTGTGTGCGAAATCCCGCTCAAATTCACCACTTCGCCCACTACGTCCGCCCGGCTGCCATACCGTCGCTGCCATGTCCTATAACTCAGCAAAACCACCGGCGCCGCACCCGCCACATCTTCCCCGGTTCGAAAATCCCGACCCAGCATCGGCCGAATTCCAAGCGTGCTCAAGAACCCCACACTCACGCGAATTCCCGGCACCGACTCCGTCCCCGTCGGCGTCTTCAGTGCCCAACCGGCTCGATTAAACACTTCCATCGAACTGAAAACCGTATTCATCCGCTTCCAGTCCAGGTAATCCGGATACGACAAGTTGTTACGCGGAAAACCCGCTGAGCTTTCATCCACCGCAACCAGCCGCGTCGGGTCCGGATAAGGCAATGGCTTCACCAGCGC
>JBEKRU010000156.1:0-11362 GCA_049518435.1 Occallatibacter sp.
GCTTCCACGATCACTTCGCCCGTGGCCATATCGACGACATCGGAGGCAGTGAGCGCGCCGTCCAGTTCTGCGGACTCGATGTCAACCTTCTCGATGCCGGCGGCACGAATCGCCTTGAGCGTGTGCGCCGTGACCTTGCGGCCGGAGTGCGCAATCTCATCGCCCTTGTGCAGAACGGCATGCGCAGGCTTCGCACCCAAAAGATGCGTCGACTTGCCTTCCGGCGCCACGGCCCACTGCAACTTGCCCTCGGCAATGTGAATGCGATCGACGGTATAGAAGGTCTTGAGGATCTCCTCGTCGGAACGTAGTCCCAGCGCGCGCAGGAAGATGGTGCCGAGGAACTTGCGCTTGCGGTCGATACGTACGTAGAGCGTGTTCTTCTGGTCGTACTCGAACTCCACCCACGATCCGCGATACGGAATGATCTTGCCCAGGAAGTAGGTACGATTGTTCGCCGTCTCAAAGAAGACGCCGGGCGAACGATGCAACTGCGAGACGATTACGCGCTCCGTGCCGTTCACGATAAAAGTGCCGTTCGGCGTCATCAGCGGAATATCGCCGAAGAAGACCTCCTGCTCCTTGATGTCGCGAATGGTCTTGTTGCCGGTCTCGGGGTCCTTGTCATAAATAGTCAGGCGGACGGTCACCTTGAGCGGAGCAGAGAAAGTCATGCCGCGCTCTTCGCACTCCTGCTGGTCGTACTTCAATTGCAGACCCACCGGGTCGCCGCACTTGTTGCAGAAGTCAGGCGTGTTCTTGTTATAGGTGCCGCACTTCTGGCAAAGCACATCGCCGGGAAGAAACGGATCCGTAATCACCATCGACCCGCAATTCACGCAGGCTGTGCGCAGGTGATGCAGCCCTTTGAGGTGGCCACACTTGCACTCCCAGTTGCCGATAGCGTAGTCCACGAAATCGAGCTGCGAGATGCCGCGAAAATCAGTAATCGGAAATACAGAGACAAAAACCGACTGCAGGCCCGAATCATCGCGCTCGTTGGGCAGCTTGTCCATTTGCAGGAAGCGCTCATACGAACGCCGCTGCACTTCGATCAGGTTAGGAATCTGGGTTGCGGTTGGAATCTTTGAAAAATCGAGCCGGCTGCGAATCGCGCGCTTCTCGTTGGGCATGCTTCACTCCTGAGGCTCTTCTCACCGAATCCACCTCAACGATTGAGGCCTGATTCGGGCCGGCGCCCGAGTCTCTTCGGCGCCGACTGATTACGGTAAAAATCGCTATCCACACATTGAGATCCGCTGGAGAAACTGCCCCCAATCGAGTCCCGCCCATGGAGTTCGGTTTGCTCTCAAGTCAACTGAAAGCACACCGCGCTCCTCGCTCATGCCAAGCGCGTAGCGCGATAAAAGCGTGAATAGAGCGTTTGGGGCATTGCCGCACATCCGGCAAGTGCGCTAGACTGCGCACAATCAGGGAAGAACAGGCACAACGGGAAACCCCGTCAAAGAAATTTGTGTGCCGCAGGTGGAGAATGCCCGAAAGGCACTCACCACGCCGGATACGAGGCACGAAAAGCCCGCAAGGACGCAATGCCTCGCGAGCGTGGCTTGTTGCCTATGCCCCAACCGAGTTCTCTAACCCTGTTCTCGCCGATCCCAAAGCTCGCTTCTGCCGCTCGCTCGCCACCCGTCAACGGGATTCAAGCCTGCCGCCAGGCTACCCTGGGGCTTCCCCAGGTAATCCATTGACCCTAAGGCACTTAAACCAAGCGTTCAACCCGCAGCCAGAGTGCTTGGCACTCCTCTGACCTACAGACGCTTCCGTGCCACTCTACCGATTCCTGATCCCAGCCGGTCCGACCCCCACAAAAGCGGAATGATCCGGAAAGACGCGCAACAAGTATCGTAGCGCGTCCCGGCTTTCCTTGCAAGTCCCGTGCCATTCTTCGTCGATCTACTTGATTTCGACGGTCGCGATTCCCTCAAACTTCTTCTTGATCGCTTCGGCTTCTTCCTTGGTCGCAGACTCCTTCAGCGCCTTGGGAGCACCGTCGACCAGATCCTTCGCCTCCTTCAGACCAAGAGAGGTCACTTCGCGAACAGCCTTGATCGTGTTGATCTTGTTTGCGCCAAAGTCCTTCAGGATCACCTGGAACTCGGTCTTCTCCTCAACCACAGGAGCTGCCGCGCCGCCGCCTGCCGCCACTGCAACCGGAGCCGCTGCTGCTGCCGAAACTCCAAGCCGCTCTTCCAGCTTCTTGACCAAAGCTGCCGCTTCCAGCAGGCTAAGGCTTACAATTTGCTCTTCCAACTGCGCTAGATCCGCCATTTTCTTCTCCAATCAGAATCGTTGATTTTGATATTTCCCGGCCGCCGTTACTGACTGGAAGTTTCCGATGCGCCAGACCCGCGCACTTCCAACCCGCTCCGTGGCCAAATCTGCAATTTACGCCGCAGCTTCCGCGGCAAACTTTTCTTTCTCCACGCCCTGGCCCAGAACCACCGCCAAGTCGCGCCCTGTCGCGTTCAGCACCGTAGCCAGCCGCTGCGCAGGAGAATTGATCAGGAAGAGAAGCTTCGAGAACAGCTCTTCCTTGCCCGGCATCGTCGCCAGCGCCTTCACTTCTTCCACATTGATCAGCTTGCCGTCAACAATGCCCAGCTTGAACTGGAATTCCGCGTTCTCGCCAACCCATTTCGAAAACGCCTTGGCCAGTACGACCGGATCGCCAGCGGTAAACGCAACCGCGCTCACGCCCTTCAGGCCCTTCAGCGCCGACTCAACCTTGGTGCCTTCGCCGGAGATTGCAGCCAGCTTATTCTTCACCACGCGATACTTGCCGCCCGCTTCGCGAACCACCTTCCGGAGCGCAAAATCCTGTGCCACTGTCAGCTTGGCAAATGTGCCGATGATCGCTGTCGTCGAGGTCGCCAGTTCCTTGCTTAGCAACTCGACCTTCTCTTTTTTCTTCGCCCTTGAAATCGCCATGTCTTCGCTCCGCTTCGACAGTTATCAGTTGTCAGTTATCAGTTGTCAGTTTCCCGTCCAACCCGATACCAACCTCTGATTCCCGCTCCTTCGCCCTCAAAGGGCGACCGTTTCAAATCCTGCCCGAACCAATCCCGGTTCTACACTATGCCAGTCTACGCACAGAACTTACTGACAACTTAAAACTGATGACTGACAACTGGCTTAGTGCTTGCCTGCCGCATCCGCGACTGCCGAATCCAGCGGAACCCCGGGGCCCATCGTCGAGCTCAATGTCACGCTCTTGATGTACTTGCCCTTGGCCGCCGACGGCTTGCTGCGCACAATCGCGCCGATCACCGTCGTCGCGTTGTCGATCAGCTTCTGCGGATCAAAGCTCAGCTTGCCCACCGGGACATGCACCAGGCTGGTCTTGTCCGCGCGGAACTCAACTTTACCGGCCTTGATTTCCTTGACCGCCGCAGCCACATCCAGCGTAACCGTACCCGTCTTCGGATTAGGCATCAGACCCTTCGGTCCAAGCACCTTACCCAGGCGACCCACAACCTTCATCATGTCGGGCGTCGCGATCAGCGCGTCGAAGGCGGTCCAGTTTTCCTTCTGGATCTTCTCGACCATCTCTTCACCGCCCACAAAGTCCGCACCGGCTGCGGTAGCGTCTTTCTGGCGGTCGCCCGTCGCAATCACGGCGACAATCTTGGTTTTGCCCAACCCGTGCGGCAGAACCACGGTTCCGCGCACCATCTGGTCGGCGTGCCGCGTGTCAACTCCCAGGCGCATGGTCAAATCGACGGTTTCGTCGAACTTGGCATACTTTACCTGCTTCAGCAGCCCAACGGCCTCAGGCAGTGCATACGCCGGCCTTTGAACAGCCGCGCGCGCCTTCACAATATTCTTCGATTCTTTTCTTGCCACGTTTTCCTCGTCTCCCACCGCTTCTGCCAGCCCCGCTTTGCAGGGAATCCGGACCCTCCCGATCATGTACCGGAGGTTCGAACGGATCCAAAAACCGTGGTGCCTGTGACTGTCCAGAGATTTCCCCCGGACGCATCTACCGATCATAGCGAAAGGTCGCACGAAATGCAAATCCGAGGCGCAAATTTGAGGCGCAAATTCGAGCGGTGCAACCAGAAAATCCCTTGCCTCCCCTGCGCCCCTTCCGGCAAATTGCGACATTCTGCCAGCGGCCAGCGCTCAACAGTATCGCTCCAGCCCGAACAGCAGTAGAAGAAATCCCCTCCCCTGCCGATAAACGAATCACATCCGTAAACGCAGACGGCGCCATTCGGATAGAGGGTTTGCAATGGGAAGCCAATTCAGTTGGTATATCGGCGATGACATACCCCTTCCCCAGAACTTCGAGTCCGTCGACGTGCCCGCTTCCAACCTCCCCGTTTCCAGCCTCCCCGCTTCCAACCGCCCCGGTTCAAACCAGCCCGGACAGATTTCGCAATTCGCAAACGGATTTCAACAGTTGCTGGGCGACGCCACCGAGCCCGATCCCCTCTTTTTTGTGGAAACATGGACCCTGGGGGCTCCCGCAGCCATTCAGAACTTTAGACTGCGCCAGTCCTTGCAGGCTGATCACTACACGCAGAAAAGCAGTGATCCGGACCCCGCTTTCTCGACCAGCCATCACTTCTTCAATGCGATTCCCCTCAATTGGTCCGCCTTTACATCCGACCGCACCGTTGCCTCGGAAACCAGCAACCCAGCCCACGCATACCAGCCTCCCCTCAGGCAAGATCAATCCGCAGCAGAGAGCATCAGCAACCAGGATGCAGCCCTTCCTCTGACGCTCAATGACGCATACAGGATTTTAGGAGTGACGCCGGCCAGTACCCTGAACCAGATCAAGAGTGCGCATCGCCAATTGGTGATTGAGTGGCATCCTGACCGGCATCAGAACGAATCCGAGGAAGTGCGCCGCTATTCGACTCGAAAGATGACAACCATCAATGGAGCCTACAGCATACTTCGCAATCATTTCCTGCTGCACTCTGCCTGATCCGCGTCAGCCTGTCAGCGCATGGCTGAGCGCTTTACCTGAGGCCTGCCATCGCCGCACAATTTCGTAGACAATTACAGTTGTGTTTGTAACCGCAATCCACACACAAATCTCCTCCACGGGCAGGCCATGCCAGGCCGTGATGCGCAACCCGATCGTCTCCGCGTCCTGAAATCCCCACCATCCATACGGCACGCCGAGCGTTGCCTCCCACAGCAGGCTCGTCAGCAACATCACAAAGAGTGTCAGGCTCAACGCCCGCCAGTTGATCACGGGCATTGCAGAAGGCAGCAGCCCCGCGGAAGGCCCGAGTGCCCCCGCGACCAGAAACACAAAGTAGCCCGGGAAACCTGCCTCGGCGACGAAAATCTTCCGATACACAATCGCCGCACCAATCAGTCCAACGGCCCACGCCATCGATTGCCAATGAAACCGCAACAGGCGGTCAAACTGCGCTCTCTCCTTCGCGTCCGAAGGCACGCTGTAAGCCGCCAGCCAGTACTCGTCGAGCCAAATATACATCAGCAGAACAGCCACAAATCCCGTCAGGTAGAAAACATACTCTTCAATCGGAACACCACCTCCCAGTGCGGGCGCGGTAACGCCCATCGTTGCGCCAACATTCGGAAACGTAAAGAACATACGCCCGAAACAGAAATCCAATGCGAATCCCAGTGGAACCAGGATCAATATCGTTCGGCCGAAAGCTCTCTTCGAAATCCTCACGTTCTCTCGCGGCGCCAGCCAAAGCCCGATCGCCACGATTGGAACAATAAAGAGGAGCAGGCTCACGGTATAGCCGTAAGGGGACGGGTTGCCCTCGATTCCATTTGCCCCTGCGGGTACCCTGATCGTGACCAGTGTTATCGCAGCAGGAAGCGCAATCATCGCCAGCATCGCGATCACCAGCAGCAAGCCATCGCGCGACGAATTCGGACCGGAAGTTCCTTCCCGCGAACCTGTCATGAGGCACCCTCAACCATCGGTAAGCCGCTTTTAAGGCAGCTGAAATATAACATCGAAGGTACTTCCCGTTACATAGTTCTTTCCCGCTCCAAGCCTCTTGTGGCACACTTCTACGCATGGGAAGCAAAGATAAAGGCAAGAAAGAAGTCAAGAAAGCCCCGAAGCCCAAGCCTAAACCGGAGCCCGGCCGCAAACGCGAAGGGTTCGCCCCAGCCCCGCCGAAATAGGGCAGCCAATCCCCGCCCCCGGCGTGCATTAATGCAAAGGGCCCTCCTCAATTGGAGGGCCTTTTTGCGTTCAATGCCCGCCCAGGATTTCTTTTGGGTTGACATCCGACCCAAAGAAGAGAATACTTGGGTCGGATGACTACCCAAGAGAGTAACGACGACCGCATCGCCCTACTGCAAGGCACACTGGACCTCCTCATTCTCAAAACACTTGCCCTCGGGTCATGCCATGGGCAAGGCGTGGCGCGCCTCATTCAACGCAACTCAGAGGAAGCATTTTTTGTCGACCACGGCTCGCTTTACCTGGCACTCCAGCGGCTGGAAGACAAAAAATGGATCAGCGCCCAATGGGGCGTGAGTGAGAACAATCGCAAGGCGCGGTTTTACTCGTTGACCCCGGCGGGGCGGGAACAGCTTGTCGAGAAGGTTGGGGAGTGGCAGCGCCTCTCGCGGGCCATGGGATTGATTCTGAACAGCACCGTTGAGCCCATCGGCGAGGAGGCGTGAGGATGTTGAAGCGCAAACGGAGTGCACAGGATTTTGCGGAAGAGATCAAAGCGCATCTCGAACTCGAAGCAGACGAGTTGAAGAGCGAAGGACTGAGCGATGAAGCAGCGCGCTGGCAAGCCCGTCGTACGTTCGGCAACGTGCGCCTCGCGCAGGAGCGCTTCTATCTGAAGGACCGTTGGGCGTTCCTGGATAAGGCGCTTCGCGATTTGCGCTTCGCCTTTCGCTCGCTGCGTCAGAGCCCTGGATTTGCGGCCACGGCCATTTTGACGCTGGCTCTCGGCATGGGCGCCAACACAGCGGTTTTCAGCGTGATGAATGCCGTACTGTTGAAGTCGCTGCCGGTCAGCCATCCTGAGCGTCTCGTTTACCTTGAAACTTCAAATCCACCGCGCGGAACCGGGACCATCGACACTCATCTGACGTTTTCCTATCCCGTTTATGAGGCGTTGCGGAATCAGAGCCGCGGGCTCTCGCCTCTGATTGCCTACGTTCCTCTCTCCGCCGGCAAAGTTGCGGTGCGTTACGGCGCTGAGCCGGAAGAGGCGGAAGGAGAGATGGTCAGTGGCACGTTTTTCTCCGGCCTCGGCGTTGACCTTCCGCTAGGCCGCGGATTCAGCCAAAAGGATGAGACCGATCACGCGCCCCTGGCCGTACTCAGCTACAACTATTGGACGCGCCGTTTTGCTCGCGATCCCGCAGTTCTGGGAAAGACACTGTTCGTGAACGGTGTGCCGATGACCATCATTGGCATCTCCGCGGAAGGATTCGAGGGTGTGGACGGCGGGCGCTCCACCGACTTCTGGCTGCCCTTGCAAAACCGCCCGGAACTGAACGCCTGGGGCAATCCTCCGGACGACGGCAAGATCTACACAACCGACCCGACGTGGTGGTGCATGCGGCTCATTGCGCGCGTGGCGCCGGGCCTGAGCCGCGAGCAGGCCTTGGCTCAACTGCAGCCTGTCTTCCAGCAGGCGGCCTTCATTGGTCTTGGCATGAAGATGGAAGACGAAAAGCCCCCGGTGCTGAGCTTTGCGGATGCCAAAAATTTCTACGGCTTCGAAGACATGTATGCCAAGCCACTAAGAGTGCTGATGGGCCTGGTGGGTCTTGTGCTGCTGATCGCGCTCACCAACGTAGTGATGCTGTTGATGGCACGCAACGCAACCCGGCAGCGCGAGTTCAGCCTGCGCCTTGCTCTCGGGGCAGGCCGCGGCACCTTGTTGCGCCTGCTGCTTATGGAAAGCCTTCTGTTGGTTACCGCGGGCGGTGCGCTGGCATGGGCGTTTGCCGTGGCAGCCACGCGCATTCTTGGTCAATGGGCGCAGATTGAGTCGAGCCTGGCGCCGGATCGGACAGTGCTGCTCTTCACGCTCGGCGCATTGGTGCTTGCCGGTGTGCTTTTTGCCCTCGCTCCCATGCGCGTGGCCTTCGCCGGAAAGGCCGAACTCGCCCTCAGAACATCGGCCGCCACATCCAATTCCAATGCGGGCAATTCACGCACCGGCCGCTTCCTGGTTACCCTGCAACTTGCCATGTGCGTGGTTCTGCTGGTTGGCGGGGGCCTGCTCATCCGCACCATGCGCAACCTCGAAAACACTCCGCTGGGAATGAAGGTCGACGGGCTGGTTGTGTTCGGCGTAAGCCCCAGAATCCCCTCCGTTCCCGAGGGCCGAATTTTCTACGTGAACCTGATTAACAAGCTGCGCGATCTGCCCGGCGTGGAATCGGTCACGATTATGAACGAGCGCCTTGGATCGTGGTGGTCCAACAATAGCGATATGCGCGTTGACGGGCGCCTGCCCGACGTCGCCAATGGCGCATCCCGAACCGTCCGTTGGAACATCGCCGGCCCCGACTTCTTCCGCACCCTTGGCGTCCCCGTGCTATCCGGCCGCGACTTCGCTGACAGCGACACTGCCTCGTCGCCCCTGGTCGGCATCGTCAATGAGGAATTCGCAAAACAATTCCTGCCCAATTTAAATCCTCTCGGCCACACCTTCGGCCCCGAATTCGATCAGGGCAAGATCAACATGACCATCGTCGGCGTCGTCAAGGATCATAAGTATCGCAGCATCGACGAAAAGCCCATCCCCATGGCCTGGTATATGTATGCGCAGATTCCGGTCATCGGCTCGATGAATGTTGAGATGCGCGTCCACGGGAATCCGCTTGCTATTCTGCCCGCAACGCGTAAGGTCGTGCAGCAGCTCGATCCCAACCTGCCGCTGATCAAACCCATGACCCAGCGCGATCAGTTCGACACCACCATATCCCAACAGATCCTGTTTGCGCGGCTCGCCGGCTGCTTCGGTATTCTCGCCGTGGTGCTGGTCGCCACCGGCCTCTACGGCACCCTCGCCTATCGCGTGAGCATGCGCACCGCGGAAATCGGCGTCCGCATGGCCGTGGGCGCAAAGCGCGGTCAGGTGGTCTGGATGATCCTGCGGGAGAGTTTGCTGCTCACAGCCATTGGCGTGGCCATAGGCGTCCCTCTTGCCATGCTCGTAGGGCACGCGCTGGCCGCATCACTCTACGGAGTGAAACCGCTGGATGCGATGAGTTACGCGCTGGCAGTTATAGGCGTGTCGTTAGTCGCACTGGCTGCAAGCGCGATCCCCGCCGGCCGCGCCGCCAGTGTCAACCCACTGACAGCTCTTCGGACCGATTAGTGGCATCGCTTCATCCGCTTTGCATCGGAGCATTCAAGAAACACACAGGCCCTCCGAAACGGAGAGCCTGTGTGCGAAACGAAATTGATTGCTTAGGCGACTACTTCGATACCCATCGACCGTGCCGTGCCCTTGATGCTCTTCACCGCTGCATCCACCGTGGAAGCATTCAGATCGGGCATCTTCTGCGTAGCAATTTCGCGCACCTGGGCTTCGGTAACCTTGCCCAGCTTTTCCTTGTTCGGCGTGCCTGAGCCCTTCGCGATCCCAGCCGCCTTCTTCAGCAAAATCGCTGCCGGAGGCGTCTTGGTGATGAACGTAAAGCTGCGGTCCGCATAAACCGTGATCACGATCGGGATAATCAACCCGGCCATTTCCTTGGTCTGCGTGCGCGCGTTGAACTGCTTGCAGAATTCCATGATGTTGACCTGCGCCTGTCCAAGCGCGGGGCCCACCGGCGGTGCAGGAGTAGCCTTGCCCGCTTCGATCTGCAACTTCACATACCCGGTAATTTTCTTCGGAGGTGCCATGTTTCAGTTCCTTTGCAACCGGTTTTCAGCTCCTGGCTCTCGCCTTCAGCCGGTCATTTCCTATTCAATTTTTGGAGTTGCCGTCCCAGTGTTCGCTTTCAACCGGCGCCCGCCAGACAGGCATAACCGGCTAGAAGCTGGAAGCTACTAGCTGGAAACCGCAACTACTCAATCTTTTCGACCTTGCTGAACTCCAGTTCAACCGGGGTGGAGCGCCCAAAGATCGTCACCATGACCTTCATGGTCTCGCGATCTTCGTTAATCTCATCCACCACGCCATTGAAGTTCGCAAACGGCCCGTCTGTAATCCGGACCTGCTCGTTCTTTTCAAACTTGATCTTCATCCGCGGCTTGTCTTTGGCCGTTTCGCTGCGGAACAGGATCGAACTGACTTCTTCTTCGCTGAGCGCAACAGGCTTGTCGCCCGTGCCCAGGAAGCCGGTCACCTTCGGCGTGTCCTTCAACACATGCCAAAGATGGTTGTCCAGTTCCATCTCAACCAGCACATAGCCCGGCAGGAAGACACGGTCTACGGTCCGCTTCTTCCCGTTCACAATCTCAGTCACAGGCTCGGTGGGAATCATCACACGGCCCACCCGGTCCTTCAGCCCGAAGGCCTGAATCCGGCTCTCAATCGACTCCCGCACCTTGCGCTCAAACCCGGAATAGGCGTGCAGAATATACCACTTGAAGCGCTCATTCCGCTCTGGCTGGGGCTCTGGCTGCTCGGCGGGTTGTTCTAACTCATCTGCCATCATGCTCTCGTTTCCAGGCTGCATTTACTTTTGCAACCCGCCCAGCTTGCTCAATAGGGAATTCAGGCCGAACTGGAAGGTTGCGTCCACAACGAAGAAATACAAACCGAACAGGAAGACCGCAATGATCACCACTGTCGTCGTCGATTTAACTTCGTTGCGCGATGGCGTAACCACCTTACGCATCTCTCCACGGACATCGCTCAGAAAGTGCCTGAAGTCCTGCCATGTGTCGACTATTTTTCCCACAAAGCCCGGCATCTTGGGTCGATCTCCCGTGTTTGCTAACGCTGCTTTTGTTGCCATGCATCCATTCCTTCGCGCCCGGCGTCATGCCGCGCGCATCCCAACTCGAATCTGGCAGGGGCGGAGGGATTCGAACCCCCAAGTTCGGTTTTGGAGACCGACAGTTTAGCCGTTGAGCTTACGCCCCTGTGAAACAGTTCTAGGAACTGCCTTACTTCGTTTCCTTGTGCGCCTGGTGCTTGCGGCAGCGGTTACAAAACTTCTTGAACTCGAGACGCCCCGTGGTCGTCTTCTTGTTCTTCGTCGTCGAGTAATTCCGTTCCTTGCACTCAGTGCACTGCAATGTCACAATTTCCCGCATCTTAATATCCTTCCGAAAACAGTTCTTAGTTCGTAGCTCACAGTCCTTAGTCGATGACCGAGCCGCCTCTAACTGCGAACTCTGAACTAAGAACTGTGAACTGCGAAATTACTTCACAATTTCGCTGATCGTACCCGCGCC
>JBEKRU010000157.1:0-11313 GCA_049518435.1 Occallatibacter sp.
CAGACTGTGGTGATCACAGGCGCGCTGGGAAGCGTGGGCCGCACCGCCGTGTGGGTGGCGAAGAAGCTTGGTGCGCACGTGATCGCCGGGGTTCGCGGTTCCCAGAAGAAGGCGGCAGAGGAGCTGGGGGCCGATGCCCTGCTGGCGCTCGACAGCCGCGCGGAGGTGGACGCCCTCGGCCTGGTCGATGTGGTGGCGGATACGATTGGCGGCGCGGTCAGCGACGCGCTGCTGGGTAAAGTGAAGCCGGGCGGAGTCTACGCTTCCGTTGTCGGGCCTCCGCCGAATGCCAACCTTCACCCGAACGTGAAGGTGGAGGCGTTTGGCTCCCATCCTGACGGGGCGGCCATGCGGTCGCTTGCGGAAGACATTGCAAGCGGCAAGTTCAAGATTGCCGTCGATCGCACATTTCCGCTTGCCGATGCGGCGAAGGCGCACGCGGAAGCGGAGAAGGGCGGCGTTGGGAAGGTGCTCCTGTTGGCGTGAGCGGCGGCGGGGACCTCGAGTGCTTCGTTTGGATAACTGGGTCTATGATGAGGTCGCTGAAGGTCGGTCCTTGTAAGTCGGCCAGTGTAGGGCAATCTCACGCCCGCTTCGAAGCTAGAAAATCGGACCCTAGGGCTTTTGCCGGTACCGATCTTGCGCATCTCGCGGAGATTGTTCTTGATGAGCGATTTGGCCTGGAGTCATTAACCGAAGACTGCATATCGGTAATTCAACGAACACTGGCCGATATATCAGTACAAATTAATCTGATCCTTGCTTTTGCGCAGCAGGGATCGGGCGCAGAAATCCGTCAGTTATGGCGGTTGAGGGTGTTGAAACGGTACTGGAATGATGCTCAGGCCACTCCGGCGCCACATGCCCCCTGATCGTGAAATTCATCGTGGTACAAACAGCGGGTTTCGAGGTATGTAGGCATAGTTGATAGTTAGTAAACACGCGAATCCTCTTGACAGACAAAAAGAACTCTTGCACAATCCACGCAGACTTCCGAGTTACCTCGAACCGGTCCCTCCGCATTCCACCTGCAGTGTTCTATCTGGGCTCATAAGCTGCGGTCTCTGCAGGCACGATGAGACAGAGCGCTGACAGCAAAAGACCGCTCCAATCGGGCTCTCTCGGATTTGGAGGCGCCGTCATGAAAGATATTGGGCAGTCTCGGCTTGCGATATTTGCGTTGTCCTTCTTTCTCTTCCTCTGTTTCCAACGTGTCGCGGCGGGTCAGACCCCCGCGATCACGCCAGAAGTGAGCATCGATCAGACCAAACTGATGACCGACTGCGCACACGCTACCGACCCGAATTGCCGTATCTACCGACTTCTCCGCGTTCTCAATTCCGGGGGACACCTCTGGACAACACCATTTCAGCCCTACGATCCGTTGACTCATACCGGGGACGGCTATGGGGAAGGTTCGGATGGCCCCCGACAAACTCAACGCGCGTATTTCAACCCGAATAACAAGAACTATCGTTTTCTGCGACTGAACGGCCTCGATTCGCAGAGTTGTTTCGAATGCCACAATTCCACGGGGAGTTATGAAGTCGACCCGAAGGATAAATCGGGCGCATTGATTCGCAAACCGTATACAGTGGCGGGATCGGCGGGCAGCAACAGCAATGCGTTCATCAATCCGCTTTACTCGCGCACGACGGTAACCGTCTCTGACTCCAAACCCCTGGTTTATTCCCGTGTCGAGTCACTGTTTATTCGTAACCCTCCAGCGGTCTTCGGCGCCGGTTATACGCAGCAGGTAGGTGCGGAGATGACCCATGAGCTGGATTGGAAAAGGCGGACGGCTCGCAAGATGGCGCTGATGGGACATAAGACCGTCACTATCGAGCTGACTGCGAAAGACATTGACTTCGGCAAATTTACCACTACCTACATTGGTGGAGCTCAGGCCAAGGTGATCACGAAGAACGATGGACTGTGTCCAGTCGACAACGATGCTAATCCGCCCGTTGGAAGCTTGACGCCCACAATGATTGGGGGGGAGGTGGGATTCCAGGATGACCTCACCCAGGTCGTCGGAGTCTCCTGCGACTTGGTGGTGCGCCCATTTCAATGGAAGGGCATCGCTTCTGGACTGCGCCACTTCGTCCGTGATGCGCTGGAGTTTCATTTCAGTATGCAGGCATTTGAGAAGGTCGGGGAATGCGACTGTGACCGAGATGGCAAAGGTATCCCTGTTCCGGGCAAACCTCCTGAAAAAGTAACTCTGGATGACCAAGGGCCGGAAATTAAGATGGGCCAAATTACCGCGATGGCCACATTCGTCGCGATGATGCGCCCCCCGGTGCAGGCTCAGATGTCCGAATCCGCCATCCGTGGTAGCAAATTCTTCTTTGGAGCGGACGGCAAAAGCAATTGCGCCATGTGCCACCGCAAAGAGTTCAAGCTCTATCTGAAGCAAACGAAGATCGAGTGGCCGATCAATCCCGCCGACAATATCAGCTGGATTGATCCTGACAACGACTCGACCTGGCCGATCACGCATGCCCAATGCCCTAAAGGAATACCTCCTGCAGGAAACAACTTTTGCCCTGGGGAGTTTATCCCCGGCGGTCCGCTGCAACTTAACGGCAAGACCGGAGCTTTCCAACTCAGCGCGAACGAAGCCGCCATGTTTGCACGAAATCCCGGCTCTCTAGTTCAGCCTGTCGCTGCTTCGACGCATTTGGCAGTGGTGTTCCATGAGAATTTCAACCGTGCCATCCACAGTTCTCAGTTGGATGAGATCATGCAAGCAGAGATGCGGCAAGCGCAGCCGCAGGGCGCTCAAATTGCCGCCCCGGAATTGGCAGTTCAGCCTCAATTCAGTGAGAGCGATCTTCGTTCTGCAATCGAGATGCTGGACGCGCCAATCACTCCGAGTTCCATGCGCATTCAGCCCAACATTGCGCTGCCTTTCGCCATGCCTCAGGCAGGCAGCGTCGTTGGCACTGACTACGTGCTGGACCTGACCCCCAAGGACAGCGAAGTTTCCGACGTTCAGCTGCCGAGGCTTCCCGAGCGGGACGGATCAATCTATGTGCCCCTAATGAGCGATCTTAAACGTCATGATATGGGTCCGTGTTTGACAGATCCCTCTTTCCAGAACGTTGATGCAGTATATTCTCAGGGCACGGATGTCATGCACATCACGACTGCTCCCCGAGAATACCTTACCCGGCCGTTATGGGGTGTGGCAGACACCGGCCCCTGGCTGCACGATGGTCGTGCGCTGACGCTCAAAGACGCAATTCTTATGCACGGCGACACGGCTTCCTGTCCGGGGAGCGAAGCCAACACAATCATCGACGCATTCGAGAAATTGAAGGCGAGCGACGGGTACACCCAGGACGATGTCGTCGAGTTTCTGTTGACGCTCGAGCTGCCACCTCCCGCAAACAGAGGGCCCGGCGCAGTGAAGCTCGAAGATAGCGCTTCGAAGCACTAGGCTAGTTTTTCTATTCCTCGCTGCGGATCTATTGCGACAGAATCGACGCGCCGTCGTCGAGAGGTTTCTGAAATGATGCATAATCGCCAATCACTCGTTGATCAGAAATCAGTACCGGAATGTCGGCATTACGCCAGGTTTCCAGTAGAGGGCAGAGCTTGTGCGCATGCTGCGGCGTTTCAGGGGAGTCACCCAGAAGATCGCGTGCAAGCGGCCCTCGATGAGTGAGGGCCTGTTGTCGCCAGGCGAGTTCCCGCTTCTGAGTTAACTGCAATCTGCGGGATGTTTCGGCAGTCTGAATTATTGGGCTGTACGGGGGATTCGCAACGGCTCAGGCTCAATACGCTGGGGGAAGCCCTACCCTCTTGATGATGGAGCGGTAGCGCTCGTCTGAGTGGAGAAAGTCATACGCCGGGTCGTTCTGCACCCAGAGCAGAAGCGGAGAATGCTCCTGATAGCCTTGTTCCAGAAGAGAGAGGGTCTTCTCGCGGTCGCCGAGCTGCGCATAAAGGAGAGACAGATCGACGGGCGAGACATACTGCGATGAGGATTTCTTTTTGAGGCCGCCCAACTGCCAGCGGACCACGGCCTTGTATCCCCCCTGCAGGAAGACACGCCTTACAATCGCGGCGGATGCCTCGTCTTTTTGCAATGTCATCGCCTTTTCCATTTCCCCATAGGCCTCTTTGTACATGCCTTTGCACCTGTAAATGTCATAAAGAATCCAGTGAAGAATGATGTCGTTGGGGACCGATTCGAGTCGCTGGAACGCGTCGGTCAGAGCCGCGTCGTATTGGCGCGCAAGCCGGTAGGAATAAGCCAATGCCCAGGGACGGGCGAAGGGATCGAGTTCGGTTGCTTTCTTCTGCACTTCGATGGCTTCCTGGTTGCGGTTGAGCGCTGCAAGAATCTTGGCGCGAAAGTGATATGCCTCCGCGAACCCCGGGTCAAGCTCGATCGCCTTCTTACATTCCTGATCTGAGCGCGTAAAATCCCAGCGATTTAGAAGGATGGACGCACACAGGGTGAGGTGGGCCACAGGAAGCGTGTCGTCGAGTTGACCAGCCTTTCTGGCAGCTTCTTCGCCGACAGCCAGAGTTTCCGCCGGGCTCTTCTCACCATCGACGGCGCTAGCGGTGTAGTACATCGCCAAGCCGCTCCATCCGGGTGCATAGTCCGGCTGCAGTTCCGTGGCTTTCTTGAAATATTCGAAGGATTTATCGAGCTGGCCGACATACCAAAGATAGCGACCCCGCAAGTAGGCGTCGTGCGCCTGGGGATTGACATAGCGCGGGAGTGGAGCTTGAGGAATCGCACTGTCAAGTCGCCTGGCGATGGTTTGCGCTGCTTCACTGGGCAGCGAAACGATATCGCTCGCGTCCCGGTCATAGCTTTCCGCCCATACGTGCGTGTCGCTGGGCGCCTGGATGAGCTGGATGGTCATGTGGACTTTGTCCCCGGAACGGGCGATCGATCCTTCGAGGATGCCGTCGACGCCAAGCGCTCGCGCAATCTCCGGCAACGGGCGGTGAGCTCCCTTGTATTGCATGACGGAAGTTCGGGAGACGACGCGGAGAGTCGAGCTCTTGGCCAGCATGGTGATCAGCTCATCGGTCATGCCATCGGCGAAGTAATCCTGAGCCGGGTCGCCGGAAAGGTTATCGAGCGGCAACACGGCGAGGGAACTGATGGCGGGTTTGGCGGTGCGGTGCAGCATGCGGCCTGCGAATGAGCGTTGGTATAAGGCGACGGCCACAACGAGGATGGCGATTGCAGCCAAGACTCCGGCTGCGAGCCAAACGGCCAAGCGCGTTCTGGCAGGCTTTCGTGTTATTCGATCTACAGGCGGCTCTGTGCCCGTGGCTGCTGGCGTCCGCGCCGAAGCCTCGGACGGCGCCGCAAGAACTGGCGGCATATTGTCAAAATCCGTGCTGTTGATTTGTGAGGGTCGCGCTTCGTCATCCATCCGCGACTGGCCGACGGTGATGGGAGCTATAAATCGATAACCTTTGCCAGTTACGGTTTGCACGAAGCGGGGCTTCTCAGGATCGTCGCGAAGGACCTGCCGGATCTTCCGGATGGCGGTGTTAATGCCGTGCTCGGTGTCGACGAAGATTTCGCTTGACCAGAGGCGCTCCGCGATCTCCTGCCGCGTCACCAGTTGCCCCTCCCGGGAGGCCAGCAGGATGAGCAACTCCATCGGCTTGCGTTCCACGCGCAGTTCGTGGCTGTTGCGCAGCAGTTCGAACCGCCCGCAATCCAGGCGGAACTCTCGAAATTCGTACACCAATCCTGGCTCTGTACTGGGCACGGAATTCGGCACGGCTCCTCCGTCACCGCAAGTATTGCACGGAGTCTCAGGGAAAAGTCCGATTTCAGAGACTTTAGTGCTTCACCAAAACTTCACCTCGGCCTTTACCCCCTCTTCATTGCCTCCTGCGGTCTCTTCCGGCTAGCTTCCTCCCCAGACGGCCATCCCCGGCCGAGGAGGAGAAATCAATGAATCTACGAATCTGGAAATCGATCTCAGGCATGGGCGCGCTGGCGCTTGTCTTCTCCATAGCTCCTGCTGCTATGGCCCAATGCGGTCTGCCAAACAAGCCGATCAAGCACTCCAACTGGCGCCCTCAGTATGGCGCGACAACGCCGCAACTCCTATTGGCCGGGCTCGACGGCTTCGAGGATCACGAGCCCATCGTCGGAATGTGGCACGCCGTCTTTACTGCGCAAACGCAGGATGGAGAAACCATTCCCGTCCCCGGTGGAGTGGTAATCGACAACTCTGTGGTGGTATGGCACCCCGATGGAACGGAAATCATGAATTCCGCACGCTCGGCACAGGACGGAAACTTCTGCCTGGGCGTGTGGAAGCGCACCGGCGAACGCAGCTATCTTCTAAATCACATTCCCTGGCAGGGGAATGTGTTTGACCCTACGGTGCCACCGGACACGATTGGCTTGCCCCAGGCGGGAGCACAGATCATCGAGAAGATCACCTTGAGCCCGGACGGGAACTCCTATTCCGGGACCTTCACCCTGCATGCGTACGACCCATCCGGGAACGTCTACGTTTGGTTTACAGGCACACTCTCAGCGAAACGCATCACCCCGGATACTCCTTTCAGCGCTCTGCTTTGAGGAGAGATGGCCCGGGTCCGGGAGGACGGCGATCTCAAGTTCGACGCCCTCCCAGGTTCGGTTTTTACTTGACGCATTATCCGCCAACACATACAACCAACTCCGGATTTGTAACGGCAAGCCGGCATGTGGGATTGATCAGCCGGGAGCTGGATCATGCACGCGGGTCGCGCCGCGTGCATGATCTTTCTATTCTTTGTGGCTGGGTTTAGGGCGGGGATAGATCCCCGGCCTACCCGTCGCTTACACAAAACATTCGTTGGGGTGGGTTTGCGGCACCCGTTCGACTCCGCTTAGGGCAGGCTCTGAAGTCATGCTCTGATACAAAGCGCGTGCATGGTGGGGCCTTTCAGGGGGCTGAAACCCACTGCTCCCTCCGGGGTTTGAAAACGGCAGGTGGCCCACTCACCGAGCCAGCCACACGGCTGGGCTTCGCAAATAAGTAAAGTTGTGCCCGATTCATCGCGGCGTATTATTATCGCGATGAGCGGGAAAGCTCCACTCGTCGAAGGTCTCTTGTACACCCGCGTTCGACTAGTTGGAGAGGCCCCGTGCCCGTCAGATCGCGGGGTACACGCAGGGCCAGGGTGCGAGTCTTTTCTGGTCGAAAAGGGGAGGGAAGCTGTACGCCGGTGCGAGCGTGCCGCGAGCGTCTGGTCGATCTAATGTGGCTCAGGTGGCTCAGCTGGCGCAGGTGGCGTTTGCCGCACAGCAGCAGGCGCCAACGCCCACCGCAATCCGCGCATCCAAGCTCAAGGAACAATCGCTCAAGGAACAATCCCAGGCAACAGAAAGAAGGAAGACACAATGGCTAAAAACAAGACCGCCGCCACCACGACGATCAGCGTTGCGGGCCTGATCGATGCGCTGAATGAAGACCTCTCCCGCGAATACCAGGCCATCATCGCCTACACCGTCTATAGCAGCGTCCTGTCGGGCGCGAAGTGGATGAACATCGCCGCCGAACTCAAGCTGCACGCCGCGGAGGAGCTGCAACACGCCCTCATCCTGGCCGACCAGATCGACTACCTGGGCGGCTCACCGACCGCCACGCCGAAGCCGGTAAAGCTCTCAAAGAAGGCCGAAGATATGCTGCGCTTCGACCTCGACAATGAAACAGAAACCATCCGCAACTATCGCCAGCGCGTGAAGCAAGCCGAAGCGCTGGGCCACTACGCCCTCTCGGAGCTGCTCCGCACAATCATCGTCCAGGAGCAGAACCACCAGCACGACCTGGCTACGGCACTCGGCATCGACGTGCCCAAGGTGCTGGACAGCGGCGCATAGCTGTCCCGGCGGCCGCGTCCTCCGCATGTAACGGGGCCCCCGGCGACAGGTCTTCGTTGCTGGGGTGGATGTCCGGGGCCCCCGGCGACAGGTCTTCGTTGCTGGGGTGGATGTCCGGGGCCCCCGGCGACAGGTCTTCGTTGCTGGGGTGGATGGGCCGCCTTCGGAAAATGGGACTCTAAACTCAGTCCCTCCAAGCCCTCTCCCAATTCCACATCGCGCCGGTCACCTTTCCCGCCACCGGATATCCAAGCTGATGCGCCAGCATGCAAACCTGCCCGCGATGGTGCGCCTCATGCGCGACCATGTAGGCCACCATCTCCAGCCCCACCGGCCAAGGCTGCGCCAGCCCGTCCCGCAAAAACTCTGTCACGCGCCCATCGCCGCCCAGCGCCTCCGTCAGCATCTCCACGCATCGAGCCCCGCTCCTGGCCAATCCAGCCCGCGCCTCGTCGGGCGTGCATCGCGCCCGACTCAACAGCGCCGGAACCTTGAGGTGCGGCGCAGTCAGCCGAATCCACTTGCAGCGCACGTTATGCATATGCGTAAAAATCGCCGCAATCGTCCGGACCCCGCCCGCCGGCTTGGCCGTCCACACAGCAGGATCAAGCGCCGCGATCAGAAGCTGGTTCATGCGTTCGTTCGCGGTAAAAATTCGCGACGACGCGGCTCCCATGTCCCCTTCACGTTTGTCGATGCGCGCGCTCATCGCAACCCGCTCCTCGCCCCATCATACGTCGGGGCCGCAGCCATTCGACCCATGCAGCATCGGCTGTTCAATTCTGAATTGCCGATTCATACGCCGGAGAATACGCTTGTGCCCATGGATGTGCCGCGCCTCCTCGTCTCGCTCACGTTTTTCGGGTCACTGGCCTTCGGTCAGTCCACAACACCGCCGGCTTTTGACGTTGCATCGGTAAGGCCAAGCCAACACCAGGTCGGCCCCGACTACAACAATCAACTGACCTGGTCGTCTGCCGGGCTTACGGCAAGAAATGTCACCCTGCAGCGCTTGTGTGCGGAGGCGTATCACCTGCAACTCAGGCAGGTAGCGGGCCCGCGCTGGATTGATCAGGACGAATATGACATCGAGGCAAACGTGGGAGGCCCCGCCACCAGGGAGCAGATGGCAGTCATGCTGCAAAGACTTGTTGCCGCGCGATTCAACGTGAAGCAGCACACCGAGTCGCGCGAGATGCGCGTGTACGAATTGGTCGTCGACAAGGCGGGTCCCAAAATCCATCCGGTCGACAGCGGCGGAACTCCCACGCCAGCAGCCGGGTTTCATTTCCATGGGAATTTGCGCCAGTTCGCGGACCTACTCGCTGTCCAGCTATCCATACCGGCGTCAGACAATCCGGCCGAACCGGTTCGCGCAAGTACTTCTCCGATTCCGGTGATCGATAAAACGGGACTCGGGGGCATATTTGATTTCAGCGTAGACATTCATCCTGAGTTAGGTACGGATATGTTCGCCCAATGGCAGAGAACACTGCAGGATCAGCTAGGGCTCAGAATCGAAAGCCGCAAGGGGAATGTCCCCGTCATGGTGATAGATGACGCTGCAAAAACTCCGACTGAAAACTGAGCGCGACAACCGGCCTGCACCATGCGCTAGACTGTCCCCATGACACCAAAGCCAAGGAAGGAGCGACGCCGCTTTCATGCGCACGGGGCGTCGCACGCCGATGCGCTCAACGGCCTGCTGCTCGCGACTTTCCCGCAACGGCTTCTCGGATACCTGGTTGATCTGTTCGTCGCCGTTATGGTCTGGTGGCCGCTCGAATTCTCGTGGCGTTTCTTCGTTCTTCACGAAAGGAAGATCGAAATGTCCTGGGATTTTCACGAAGCCGGGAACATTATCGTGATGGTTCTCTATTTCGGATTGGCCAATTACTTCGGCAATGGACGAACAGTCGGCAAGTGGGTCGCGCGCACCATGGCGGTGTCGCTCACCAGCGAACGGCTGGGGCTCTGGCAATCCATTGAGCGCGGTTTGGGATACGGCTCGGCGGTGCTGGAACTGGGTCTGGGATTCCTGCAATTCTTCTGGGATCCGAATCGCATGTGCGCCCAGGATCGCCTGGCCGAGACAATCGTGATCGACGTAAGAAAACCGAAGGCCGAGCAACCCTCACCCCACGCCGAAACTGTCAGCCCCGAAATCGAGAGTGTTGATCGAACATGAGTTCTCCTACCGCAGCCGTGCTCGGCGAAATCGGCCTGCCCATCCCCATCGCCACCCTCGCTGCCCAAACCTGGGATACCATCATCGTCGGCGCCGGCCACAACGGCCTTGCCTGCGCCGCCTATCTTGCCCGTGCCGGCCAGCGCGTCCTCGTCATTGAGAGCCGTGCCCGCGTTGGCGGAGCCTGCACCATCGAGGAGCCATTCCCCGGTGTCCGCATGTCCCCCTGCGCCTATCTCGCCGGCCTGCTTCATCCGCTCGTGGTTGAAGAGCTCGACCTACCCCGCCGCGGATTCAACTGGACCCCGGCCGTCAATGGCCTCTTCGTCCCCTTTCTCGATGGCAGCAGCATCCAGCTCTGGGACGACGATGAGCGCTGCGCCGCCGAGGTCCGTGCCCTCGCACCCGGCGATGTTGAAGGTTGGCGCGCCATGGGCGATGTCATTCGTCGCCTTCGCGACGCCCTCCGTCCCGCGCCTAACCCGCACCTCAAAGGCGCACCCGCATGGTCCAATGACATGTGGCTCGGCGAACCGCCTACTCGCGAACAAATTGAAGACCGTCTTGCCAACGACGCTGAAGCCCGCTCCGTTCTCTTCGATTGGTCCATGGCTGAGTTCGTCGAGCGCTACCTTGAAGACGAGCGCCTGCAAATCGCGTACCTCGGCCAGGGCGTCATCGGCACCAACGCCAGCCCCTTCGACGCAGGCACCGCCTCCATTCGCTTCCATCATTCCTCTGGTCGATTAGGCGGAATCCCCGGTATGTGGGGCTACGTGCGCGGCGGCATGGGCATGGTCTCCTTCTACTTCTGCGATGCCGCCCGCGAAGCCGGAGCCACGGTCATTTCCGGCGTCCCCGTCGCCCAGATCCTTCCCGGTGAAGCCGTCCTCCTCGAGTCAGGCGAGCGCATCTCTGCCCGCACCATTGTCTCCAACGCTGATCCCGTTCAAACCTTGCGCCTCCTCGGCCCCAACGCCGACCCCGACTGGAGCGCCCGCGTCCAAACCATCCCCATTTCAGGCTGCACCGTCAAGCTCAACGTTCTGCTCAGCGAGTTACCCAACTTCGCCGCTCGCCCAGGGACCAGCGATCCCCATCACTACGGCCAGATCAACGCTCCGCTAACTAAGGATGAATGGCATGCCGCTTTCGCCGCCGCCCGTCGCGGTGAGTTACCTGAGCACTTATGGTGCGAGTTATATTTCCAAAGTGCCCACGATAACTCCGTAGCTCCGCCCGGCCAGCACACCAT
>JBEKRU010000158.1:0-11179 GCA_049518435.1 Occallatibacter sp.
AGTGGAGCTGGCGAAGGGATTTGAACCCCCGACCCTCTGATTACAAATCAGATGCTCTACCAGCTGAGCTACGCCAGCTCAATCCACCGGAAACCACTTCCGATAGCCTGAAACCTGAACCGCTTGAATGCACAGGCACACTCCCGCTCCGCACACCACGGCACAGAAATCAAGGTTAGCACACCGCTGCCAACGGAGCAAACCAGACTACCTGTTTCTTCATTTCCGACTCCAGCCCAATTTCTCAAACCAGAGCGACTTGCAGAAATCGGCAATTGAGCAGATGATTCGATTGTCTCCACGATGGACTTTTCGTAGTTTTCAGATGTACGGAGAACTCCCATGCGCATGCGCTTTCTCGCGTTTTTATTCTTGGCATTTTGCCCCCTGCTCATTGCTCAACAAGCCCTCGACAACGATGCCGTCATCAAGCTGACCAAGGCCGGTCTGTCGGAAGATTTGATCGTCAGCACAATCAACTCTCAGGGCGGGACCTACGATACCTCGACCAATGGCTTGATCGCTCTCAAGTCTGCCGGCGTCAGCGATAAGGTGGTCGCGGCGCTTGTGGCAAAGGCCGCCGCGCCGATACCCCCTTTGCCTCCCATGCCTGCAGTGACACAACAAGCCACAACCGACCCTGACGATCCCGCCTCCCCACATGAAGCTGGCATCTACATCTTCAGCGATAAGGCGCCGAGGGGTTCGAAGATGGTGATGCTTGAGCCTTCAATCTACACTCAAGGCAAAATGGGGGGTGTCTTCACGTCGGCTATGACCTATGGAATCGCTAAGGTCAAGACCAAGGCAGTTCTTCGAGGTGCTCGCTCGAATGCGCAGATCTCCGATTCTGAGCCTGTTTTTTATTTCTATTTTGAAACCCAGGGGGCAGGTTTGAGCCATGCCTCAATGTCGTTTGGCGGCACGAGTACTCCTAATGAATACACACTGCTCAAGTTTGAAGTGAAAGGAGATACGAGAGAAACTGTCGTTGGAAAATTCAATGCGTACGGAGGATCCGGTGGAACCGACGACAAGGCAATAATCAATTTCACCTACGCAAAGCTCGGCCCTGGCGTCTACAAAGTAACGCTAAGCGCTCCCCTAAAACACGGAGAATACGGATTCATCTCCGGGAGCGGGTTTGTCGGGGCTGGCCCCTATGTTGCAGCAGCGACGTCAGGCAGCAGGGTCTTCGATTTCGGCCTCAATTAGCCCTGTGCCGTACTTACTTATCAATCGCCGGGTGCCCCGCTCCCTCACACCCGGGAACAGCGAGAGCACAAAGCCCGTGCGAGCGAGCATCTGCCCGCACACAGGTGCCTGCCCCATCGCCGGCGGTCTGCAGATAATTACCCTCCCCCGGCGCACAATAGAAACAGTGAACCGATGAGCAAACACCCCATATCCATGAGCAAGAACACAAAGCAGCCTTTGCGGACCTTTGCGCTGAAAAAGCCTGCAAACAACCCGTTTCTCATTCGCAAAAATCAAACATAACTCGTTCTGCAACAAGAACTTTCGCGTCAAACTTTCGCACGATTACATGTACCGGGTAGTTCCAGGGTGAATTTTCATCGGATTCCCTGGCCTTCCAGGGTGAAATTCTCGAAGTTTCCTAACCCTCCAAGGTGAATTTCTGCACATCCCCTCACCCTCCAAGGTGAGGTTTAACGGCTTCTTCGCAAAGTAAGTGTCTGAAAATAAGCTTCTTAGTCAAAATTGAGTCGCAAAACAGCCCACCCCCCCTTTTTCGGGCTGTGAAACTGTGAGACTCAATAATCCATTCAAAATAAATGATTTATCAGCTAGAAACTCACAGAAACGCAGCCCCTGTGATCCTGTGAAACTGTGCCGCATGGCTAAGCACGGAAAACCCGTCCTAGCCTCCAGCGACCCCGTGCCCCACAGCAGGGAGTGATACCGTATCTCTGACGGCCCAAATGCATCGACGCACCCGCAGAACGCTCTGGATCGTGCTCGCAGTCCTGCTCCTGCTCGCCCTGGCTATCTTTCTGCGCTCCAAGGCCCCTCCAGAGGCCGCACGTCTCCTTCCCGAGTCCGATGGCATCCTCTTCATCAACCTCAAGCCCGTCCGCTCATTCCTGCACAAGGGCCTGAAGCCGCCGAAGCGCGTCCCCGAATACCAGCAGTTTGTCGACGCCACCGGCATTGACTGGGAGCGCGACCTGGATCAGGCCGCCATCGCCCTGCATCGCATGCCCGACCCCAACGGCCCCAACGGCCCCGTCGCGTACTCCATGGTCCTGGTCGGCAAGCTCACCGGGCAGCGCCTGAACACCTGGCTCGACACCCATGCAACCAGCCGTGAGACCTACGCTGGCCACACCATCTACAACATCCCATCGGAAAGCCGCACCGTCCGCGTCGCTCAAATCGGCTATGACATGCTGGCCGTCTCCAACACCCCCACCCCCGAGCAGATCCATTCCATGCTCGACCGTCACCGCTCCGCCGCGCTACCCTTCGCCGGTTCAACTCTGCTCGCAGAGCATTACCATGAGGTCCCGCTGCTTTCTCTTGCATGGGGCGTCGGACAAATCGGCCTGCCATTTTCCGAGAGCGGCTCCATCAGTGTGCTTGGCCTATCGCTGCCCCTCGCCCCGGACTCCACCATCGTTGCCAGCGTATCTCCCGCCTTGTCGTTGGGGGGCTCGCTGCACGTCAAAGTAGAGGAGATTGCGCCCACTGATCAGGTTGCTCTCAGCCAGGCCGGCTCCATCGCAACCCTCGTCACCTTCGCCCGCTCGTTCACTGATCCGCTCTCGCAAAACGCCGCCAACAACGGCCTGAAAGAACTGCTGAAGACCGCAGACGTAAGCCAGCGCCGCAACAGAGTAGTGATCACGGCCACGCTCTCGCCCTCCCTGCTCACCGGGCTTGTTCAGAGCGAAAGCTCGGCGCAGAGTTCCGAGACCGAATCCGGTCTACCTCGTACCAAGTAGCCATATCCACCCGCAAAACCCTGCTCGACCAACTTCCCGGCCCCCTGGATCACTTCCACTCTGCCGTATAGGCCCATCGGGTCGGTCGCAAAGTGATGTATTGCACGACGCGTGGTTTCTCGGTGAGATTGGGCCTGCTTCCATGCGGAAGCGCCTGATGCCAGAGCACCAGGTCGCCGGCTCTTCCCGCAATTGGCGTGAAGCCTGGATGGTTCAGGACCGTCTTCCGCGGATCCGTACCTGGCGGCAATTCTTTCAGCCAGTTCTCCAATGTGCGCTGAAATCCAGGGATGCAACTGAAGGCTCCCTGCTCGGCCGCAGTATCGGTCAAGTAGAGAATGCCATGCACCCCAAAGTGATGCGGAGGAGCAAGCGTCATATCCCAGTGAACATAAGGCCCAGGAAAACCCCAGCCCTGGCGCTCAGGCGGGTTAACCCCCCCCTGATCCACGGTCGACCATAGGTCTTCCCTGCCCCACAACTGGGCAAATGCCTTGACTAGGCGCGGAGCCCTCCGATTCGCCAGAAACGCTGGATGCCGCAACAAAGGAACCCATATTGTCTTGCCATATTTGTTTCTATACCAGGTTTCCGGATCAGCCGGGTCCGCATCGAGGAACCTGTAAATTGCCGCGGCCGCCGCGTCGCGATCACTGGGCGCAACCGCGTCATGCACCACCAAATACCCATTCTCATCCCAGAACGATAGCTCTTCCTCTGTCAGGCCCTGCACGTCGTCGAGGCAACCAGCAGGCGATGCCACAGGCTTGCCCGCCAGAGCATCCCGCAACCGAGTCAACCGTTCTTCTTCAATTGCACCGCCATTGGTTTCGAGAATCCATTCTTCAAACGCAGCGAATCCCGGCCGATCCTGCCCGTGCAGAAATCGCGCAGTTTCCAGGAGGTTCAATCCCAGCCCGGAAAGGAGCGTGTTCTCCAGATCCCACTCCCCGTTGTCGACATCAGGCTTTGATGTCTCCCCCCTGCTTAGCGACCCTTTCCGTTCCCAATACCGGTAAAGATAGGGAATCTTCAGCAGACCGCAATTGTTCAGCGCGTCGTCGTCACTTGTTGTGGCTGCGCCGCTTGAGATTCTCTCCGCTTCCATTTACGCCTCAGACACTTCGTTGATGAATCGCATCCACTCGCAAACGCATAAGACGGGGAGCCTGGATCTCTGGGGGCTGGGCTCCGAGATCAGATAGATGCGCAACAGATCCAACGACCCACGAACACCCGCCCCCGCGAGGCCAACTTTGCTTCTCATCACTTCGCCAACCCCAACGCCTCAACTACCTTTTCGTCGACCTTCGCTGGTAGCCCATCTTCTTTCCACACCACGCCGAACCCGCCGCGGTAATCCCACATCGTCCAACCAATCCCGTCCGCCTCAAACGCCGTGCGGACATCGCGGATCCAGTTGAACCGCGACTGCGGGTTTGAATGCTCGCGGTAGACACCAAATTCATTGCAGATCAGTGGCACGTCATTCGCCTTGGCCCAGGCTGCGGCTTCGTCAATCGTCAGCCGAACCCGATGCACATCCCAATGGTCAAGCCAATAACGTTCCAGGGCAAACCGGTTCGCCGGCTCGGGAACCTCCTTCAGTGATTCCGCCATCAAGCTGTCATCCACCGGATATGGGATGTCATGCGTATACGTCCACCACGCCGCTCCCCATCCCGCTCCCTGATGCGTGAACTCGATCGGATCATAGAAATGGAAGTTATAGATCACGTTTCCGTCAGCCAGTGGATGTTGCGTCAGGAGGTCCGCAATACCCGAGTAGTTCGGCCCCGTCGCAATTATGGTATTGCGTGGCGCCGCCTCCCGTATCGCCGTCACCACTCGTGCCTCGATCCCCGCCCAGCGGTACGGGTCGCTCACCGCCGGCTCATTCATGATTTCGAAGAAGACCTTCTCCGGATCCCGCGTTGCATAGTGCGCCGCAAGCCGCCGCCACAGCATCACCATGCGGTCAACGCCGTCATCGCCGGCCTTGATCCGCAGCTTGTAGCTGTCCTCTGGATGTAAATCGATCTGAACCGCCAACCCATCCGCGAGCATCGTGTCGACGGCCTTGTCCAGCCGTGCGACGAACTCCGCGTTCAGACCATCGCTCCCGCGCGGCCACTGCTCCAGCGGAGTTGCGTCAATGCTGAGCCGCACATTGTCGAAGCCCAGCTTTGCCATCAGCGCGATGTCCGCGGCATCGGTGTACCGCCCAGTCCGCACCGCCGAGTAGTCGTTTGAGCTCTGGGCGAACCACTCTGACGCATTGATTCCGTGTTGCAAATGGCGCACGCGAGCGAAGGCAGTTTTCAATTCCGTGGCTCGTTCGGCGGCTCGCGCGTAATCTGGCGCAATTACGGCGAGGGAACCAAGGAATAGAGCGGCAGTGTAACGGCACAAACGAAGCATGCGAACACTCCTGTCATTCGCTCAGGCGATCGATCAAGCTTCGAACCTCTTCCGAGCGAACCCCCAATGCTACCGCATTGGCGAGCAGGGAGGCAGCCACTCGCCAAAAACAAAAAAGGCCCCAATTTCATTGGGGCCCTTCCTGCAATCAAAAAAGACGCTTTAGTTCGCCCATTTATCTGATGCGCTCGTTCCATTGCTGGCATCGGTGCCCGCGACCTGCTCATAGGTGCTGCGCAGATACTTGTGCGGATTTACGGGGACGTTATGTACGCGCACCTCGTAGTGCAGATGCGGCCCGGTAGCGTGCCCTGACTGACCCACGTAACCAATCACCTGTCCGCGGGTCACATGCTGGCCTGGCAACACCGCAATTGCGGATAGGTGTCCATAAACCGTCAAAAGATCATGGCCGTGGTTGAGAACCACCTGCTTGCCATATCCAGCGCCCATCGACTCGCCCGTTGCTTCCCCATCTGCAGTTGCACGCACCGGGGTGCCATAAGGAGCTTCGATGTCGACACCGGAGTGGAACTTGCCTTCTCCATTAAAGGGATCTTCGCGTTCGCCAAAGCTGGAACCCACTCGCCCCTCGACTGGCCAGATGGAAGGCGCGTCCGCAAACAACGTCCAGTCGCCGGTAAAATTGGGGGTCAGCCCACCCTCCAATGCGCGCGATACCCGGCCGGAGAGCGCCTGCGTCCGGAGCGCATAAAACTGGTCGATGGATTGCGTCACCTGCTGCTGGTTGACGTCATCGCTAAGAGCCAGGCTGACGGGGGTGGGAGCTGCGGCAGCGCTGGCCGCTGCCTTGGGAGCGGCCGAGATCATTTTGTTCTGCTTCAGCCCATAGAGCGCGGTAACTTCGTTCGCCAGTGCGCCCAACGATGCCACCTGCACATCTCGGTCGTGCGCCACCTGCGCCATCTGCTTATAGTCTTTGCGAAGTGTTTCTCGTTCGGCACGCATCTGGTTGAAGCTCTCTGTCTTCAATAACATCCGAGAGTACGAACCCGCCAGACCGACGATCGTAAACGCCCCCACAAGCGCCGCAGCCACAAAGCCATAGGCATACTGCAGAGGAATGGGAATCTTCCTGACTCGTCCGTCTTCGTCCCTTGAAACAAAAAGTATGTAATAGCGCTTGCGTAGCATTCTTGCCTCTCAACCCTGCCATGCAGGGCCGCAATTCGCCGAGTACTCAATAAAAGCGCAAGGCATTCGGGTTTCTGAACCCATTGGAAAAAACAGCGGTTACTTTGGGCACTTACCTGGAATGTTTGTTCAGCCTACCAAATGTCCCGTGCGGGGTCAACGAAATCCGCAGGAAAAATCCTTTTGGGTTTTGTGTGTAATTTCGCTCACTTCGTGTCTCATTATAAACCGCGAAAATCGGCCATCCCGACCACCTCGCTCTCCGGGACATTGCGGCCAATCCCAGCAACCGAAAAACCACGACTGTAGCCATCTTGCCCTATCCTCAAGACATGCCGCGGAAATACCTCAACTCAGGAACCGGCCAGGGAGAACTGGCGCTGCTGCGTCGTATTCGCGAGCGTGCCAGCCAAATTACGACACAATCCCTCCGGCTCGGCATCGGCGACGATTGCGCACTTCTAAGTCTCCGTCCGGGCGAGGAACTGGCCATCACCACCGACCTCTCCATCGAGGGCCGCCACTTCCGCCGGGATTGGCACCAGCCCGAATCCATCGGCCACCGCGCCCTCGCCCGGGGTCTAAGCGATCTGGCCGCCATGGGCGCGCGCCCGATCGCTGCTTTTCTCTCCCTCGGACTGCCACGCGAACTTGCCCAGTCTTCCAACGGACGCCTCCCTTGGGTCCAGCGCTTCCTCGACGGCCTTCTCGCTCTCGGCCTGGCCAACAAGATCCCGCTCGCCGGCGGCGACCTTTCCGAATCGCCAATTCCTATCGCCGACATCGTCCTCACCGGCGCCGTCCCCCGCGGTAGAGCCTTGCTTCGTTCAGGTGCCCGCCCTGGCCACCTGATCTACGTCACCGGCAGCCTCGGCAGAGCCGCTGCGGGCCTCGCGCGGCTCGCCGATCTTGCCAAATCCAGCGGCGCCCGAGCCCGTGGATCAGGGCCTCCTCGCGTCCCCAAAAGCCTCGCAGCCCAACTAGCTCCCCACCTTTTCCCCCAACCCCGGATCGCTCAGGGGCTGCTTCTCCAGCGGCGCAACATTGCCTCCGCCGCCATTGATCTCAGCGATGGCCTATCCACAGATCTCGCCCATATTTGCGAAGAGTCTTGCGTAGGCGCTGAAGTTGACGCTGACCTGCTGCCGATCCATCCCGGCGCGAACTTAGCCCTGGCGCTTGATGGCGGTGAGGACTATGAGCTGCTTTTTACCGCTCCCGCCGCGACCCGCATCCCCAGAACGATTGCGGGCATCCCCATCACCTGTATCGGCCACATGATAAAGGTACGCGGGAGAACCCCCGCAGTCGTCTTGCTCACCCCGCAAGGCCCCCGTCCTCTGGAACCGCAAGGCTGGCAGCATTTCTCCTGAGCTGAGTGCAAGCAATTCAGAACCCCTCGCCCGGACCTTTCACCGGCGGACCCGAATAGTGCACGCGCACGAGTCTCCATCCCTTGTCTGGAAACTTCACATACATCTGGCTCTCGCGGCGACTGGTATGAATCTGCGTCCTTCCGTCGCTATGCAGCGTGGCCAAAAAGTCCCAGTCAAACTCCACCACCGCCGCATCGCCGTAGAGATGGATAGTCACGTCGTTTACATTTTTCAGCGTGCGCTTACTGAAAGTCTGCCCCATAAGCTTCACGTAGACCACCGAGACAATTGCGTCCCACCCCCGCCCGTGGCCCAGCGGCTCAATGAACGATGCGGCGGGTGTTGTTAGCCAGATGGTTGCCGCGAGCTTGGGATCCGCATCGTCAACGGACTGCATATAGGTGTCCACATCCCGTCGAATTTGCGCCTTCGCAGCATCGTCGTCTACTGCGGCCACTTGCGCAGCCAAAGTCACTCCGCAGGCCATCCCGGCGCCTGCCGCCATCAGCACCATCCAAGTCAATCTGTATCTCAATTTGGTCTCCTGATCTACCGGGTGCAGGCATGGTGCTTTTCCTGGCAATTACCGCCTGACACCTTTCGATTTCACCGTCTATTATGTGTGTTGTCATGATCCCCGCCAAATCCCGCGTCCGGTTCGCTCCGTCTCCCACCGGCCTGCTCCACGTGGGCAACGCGCGCACGGCACTTTATAACTGGCTCTTCGCACGGCGCACCGGCGGCCAGTTCATCCTCCGCATCGAAGATACTGACCTTGAGCGCAGCGAGGCACGCTACGAAGATCAGCTTATTGAAGACCTGAATTGGCTCGGCCTCGAATGGGATGAGGGTCCAGGCGAGCCCGCCGGTGCTCCGGACAAAGGCACACTCGGCCCTTATCGACAATCTGAGCGCTTGGCGATCTACGCCGAGCACTCGGAACGCTTGCTCGCGGAAGGCAAAGCTTACCGGTGTTTCTGCACTCCGGAAGAGTTAGAAGCCGAGCGCGCGCAAGCAGTCGCGGTGCAAGGACCGCAGATCTACTCGGGCCGCTGTCGGTCACTCACTGAAGTTACAATCAAAGAATATCTCGCGGCCGGTAAGCCTTTTGCTGTCCGGCTTCGGATTGAAGATCATCCACTGCGCTTTCACGATATTGTGCGCGGTCCGGTTGAGTTTGCGGCTGAGGCAGTCTCTGATCCAATCCTGGTGCGATCAGCATCAGGGACTTCCGCCGGAGTGCCGGTCTATAACTACGTTGTGACTATCGACGACGCACTGATGGGCATAACTCATGTTATCCGCGGCGACGATCATATCTCCAACACACCCAAGCAAGTGGCTATCTACCAGGCCTTCGGCTGGCCCGTTCCTGAATTCGCACACTTATCTACCATTCTCGGTGCGGACCGCGAACGCCTCTCCAAGCGACATGGAGCAACCTCTATCTCGACGTTTCGTGAGATGGGTTATCTTCCCGAGGCTCTCGTCAACTATCTCGCCCTCCTCGGATGGGGCGCGGAGGATGGCAGGACTGAAACATTCACTCTTCCCGAGCTAACTCGAGCTTTCTCGCTGGAACGCGTCACCCCATCGCCGGCTATCTTCGATTTCGAAAAACTCAATTGGCTCAATCGCCATTACCTCAAGCTGGCCGACAAAGAACGGGTCGCGAAATTAGCGGAAGAACAATTCTGCCGCCAGCGTCCAGACATCTTTCCATTGTGGCCTGCTTCGCCTTTTTATACATCGGAGACGCTTGCTCTGCTGGCCAACGAAAACCCTCCCGTGCTTATCGAGCCGCCATTTGATGCACTGGTCGTCTTGAGGAAGGACTGGTTCGCGCGGCTTCTCGCTCTGCTGCTTCCATACGTCGATCATCTCGACCAGCTCCCGGCCAAAGCCGCGTTCATCCTTGACTTCGACCCGGACACTGCCCGCGCCAACCCGGAGAACTCAGCCATACTTTCCGCGGATTCAACGCGAACCGTTCTAGGAGAGCTAGCCCACCGCGCGCGCGCCCACAGCGACATTGTCACCGCCGCAGATTTCAAGTTATGGCTAGATGAGATCAAGGCTGCCAGCGGTATCAAGGGTAAAGAGCTTTTTCATCCTGTCCGCATCGCGCTCACCGGCGTAGCCTCCGGCCCTGAATTTGACAAGGTCATCCCGCTTATCGAAGAGGGCGCAGTTTTGGACCTGGGCATTCCCAGCGTCCGTGAGCGCATCGAACAATTTGTAGGAGTCTAACTTCTCACGTGATTGCTCCATTCTTCATCGCCCCCTTCCCTCACCATTGGGAGGCGGAAATCCTTCCGGCGCGTCCGCTCATTCTGCCGACGCGGCACTTTGTTTACCCCGCGCAGGCTGAGGAAGTGGAGCGTGGGGCACTCGAAGTTTTGGTGCGTCCGGGTGCGCCCGATTCACTAACTTCGTCGCAGGAGTTTCTGGCTACCTGCGCGCTTGGATTTCGGGATCCTGCTGTACCTACGGGACTTTGGTCATGCCCGAATCCGGAGGAGATTTGCGCGGTATCGGGGGGGTATGCGTACATCGTTTCGACGAACAATCCGGAACGGTTCACGATGATTTCTTTTCGGCCTGTTCTCGATGTGCGCGCGGCACTGGAACAGAATCTGCTTCTCTTCGTCGGACATTATTCCATCATTGCGTGGGGCTCGGAAGGGCAAGCCTGGGAATCGGAGAAGCTATCTTCGGAAGGGCTCACGCTCGAAGAAGTTAGCGGCCCCATCCTCCACGGGATGGGGTGGGACTTAATGACCGACAAAGAAATTCCATTCGCACTCGACCTGACGACGGGTCGAGGCATCTCCCCCACGCAGTCTTCATTTTCCCGTTGAATCCCAACGCATAAGCGCCTACATTCGTTGGTATGCATCTTAGCGACCGCCGCACCTTCCTTCGCAGCGCTGCCGCACTTGCCGGCGCATTTCCGGTGGCGAACGCATTTTCAGCGACCAGCCAATTCCAGCAGACGCATGGCGCCGACTTTGCTGCCGCTTCAGCCGCGATCGATCACCTGACTGCGGATGAGGCTGCGCAGAACGAAGATTTCTGGAGCGTCATTCAACGCTCCTACTCCGTGAATCCGGATATCATCAACCTGAACAATGGCGGTGTCTCGCCTTCGCCTATTGTTGTGCAGCAGGCTGTGGAACGTTATAACCAGCTCACGAATGAAGGGCCGTCGTATTACATGTGGCAGATACTCGACCAGGGTCGCGAGCCTCTGCGGCAGAA
>JBEKRU010000159.1:0-10841 GCA_049518435.1 Occallatibacter sp.
CGACTCCGCTTCACCGGCCGAAGCCAGAATCGACCAGATCCTGGCTCTCGGCATAACCAAAAACAGCAAACGGCAAATGCGCCGATTTTAAACTGTCTCAACTTAGGGGGTCACCCCAGGGTGTTTTGCTGAAAAGAGCGCTGATTGGGCAGGAGATAGTGGCGTAAAGCATTGAAGGTTAATGATTTATTCGGACATTGTTGCCTGTGCAGTTGTGCTTGCGAATGGCGCGCCGATTTGCGATTGAGATTTACCAGTTCGATGTTTCAGGGCTGGGCAAAAGGCATACCATCATGCGTTGGGTTCTGTTCGGATGGAACCGGCATGGCGAGGCACGACATGCACGAGGCGAGACACGACATGCACGAGGCGAGGCACGACATGCACGACTCGGCCAGCGTACGAAACACGAAGGCCAGCGTTCGGAACACAGAGGAGATGAGGGACGCGTACTTTGCGATGCGGCTCTCTTTGATCTTTGGCATTGCGATGCTGCTGGGCAAGACGACAGCGTATTTGATGACCCACTCGGCGGCTGTGTTCTCCGATGCGGCCGAGTCTGTGATTCATGTGATCGCGGTAGGGTTTGCCAGCTTCAGCCTGCGCCTGAGCGCCAAGCCGGCTTCGTCTGAGTTTCACTATGGGTATGAGCGGATCACTTTCTTTTCGGCGGGCTTTGAAGGCGCGCTGATTGTGGTGGCCGCGATTGCGATTCTGTTCGAGTCAATCCATGAATGGATTTCGGGACTGCAATTGCAGCATCTGGGGTGGGGTGTTGGGCTGATCCTGATGGCGGGGATTTTGAATTTCGGGCTGGGCTCTTACCTGATCCGCACGGGGCGCAGAACGAACTCGTTGATCCTGATAGCCGACGGAAAACACGTGATGACCGATAGCTGGACCAGTTTTGGGGTAGTGGGCGGACTGGGACTGGTGATGCTGACGCACTGGAAGCCCTTCGATCCCCTGGTGGCCATTGCTGTGGCTGTGAACATTCTGTGGTCAGGCGGGCGGCTGGTGTGGCAGTCGGCGGTGGGGCTCATGGACTACTCCGATCCTGAGACCGGGCGGAGGATTCGCGAGACGCTGGACATGATTTGTAATGAACTGAATATTCAGTATCATGGGGTGCGTTTCCGGACGACGGGGTATCGGCAGATTATCGAAGTGCATTTGCTGTTTCCGGAAGCGACCCTGGTCAGCGAGGCGCACAGACTGGCGACCATTCTGGAGGAGCGTTTGCCGGTTGAACTGGGAATGCCGGCCGAGGTGACGACGCATCTGGAGTCGCTGGAGGACCACGCTGCGGTGCATCACCACCTGCACTACACGGGGAAGCCGGATTAGGGCGGATTCGATTCGCCGGTTGTGAGAGCAACAACTTCCGGTTTGGGGACAACCCCAACCGGAACAGTGTCAATGAGCGGTTTGGTCTGTTGGCATAAATAGACGCTGTGTGTTTATCGATTCGCTGCTCTTGATACCCATCAAAAGGCATAAGCCGTCAGCATTGGATTTGGTGGGAATTTGTCGAAATGTGGGCCGGGAAGCATGACGCTACGACCCACGTTCTGTGTGCACTCAAAAATTGAACTTGAGAGCTCCCTGCAGAATACGGGGCGGCGCGGCGCTGATTGTGTTGCCGAAGGTTGCGCTGCCGATGTTGCCGTCAACCGAGCTGGGTCCGTTGAACTGCGTGTGGTTGAAGACATTGAATGCCTCGACACGGAACAGCAGCGACTTGGAGTCAGTGAGCGACAGCTTCTTGGCGAGTGCCGTATCGTAGTTCTCCGCTCCGGGGCCGTAGAAGAAGCGCCGCTTCGCTGTGCCGGGATCACCGAGCGCATTCATGCTGAAGGCCGCGGCATTGAAATAATTGTTCCCATTGGTGCGCGGGTTGCGATTCAGGCGAAGCGGACCGCCGCTGTAATCCGGCTCGTCAATGCTGCTGTTGTTGACGCCATTCGGATTTGTCCCAATGAGCGAGTTGTCGCCATTGTTGATCATGGTGATGGGGAAGCCGGTGGCGAAGCGGGTGATGCCGGAGACCGACCAGCCGCTGCTAAGCCGATTCGGATGCAGGAAGCGGTCGATGGGAAGCTGGTACTCGTAGCTGAAGACGAAGTTTTGTCTCACATCGAACGATGAGACAGCGTAACTGAGGGCGTGGTTGAACGGATTCACTTCTTCGCCAACGTTTGAAGACTGATCGAGGGATTTCCCGTAGGTATATGCGGCGGAGAATTCAAGGCGTCCGCTGGTGTGGCGGGCACTGAGCTCGAGAGCGTTGTAGTTGGCGTACCCGAAGTTCGACTGCAGCGCGTTGCTGCCGAAGCCGGAACCGAGCGGACCACGGGTTCCGTTGACCTGGCCGCCAGAGATTGGGTAATAGACTGTGTCCTCGCCGAAGGGTCCGCAAGTAAGCGTTCCCGGCTGCACTTCGTCCGCTTGGCTAAGACTGAGGCAGAGCGCCGGGTTTCCCGCGTTCGACTCGACCAGAACGCGCTGGCGGTGACTTGAAGTGCCGACATAGCTGGCGCTGAGGACGGTATTGGGGCCGGCCTGGCGCTCGATGGAGAGCATCCACTCTTCCGTATAGGGCACGCGATTATGAACGTCATACCCCGGAATGCCGCTGATGGGCACAAAGTTGCTCCAGTCGAAACTGCCGTCGGGATGGCTGCGCGAGGAGTTCAAGGGAGCGAAGGTGTATGGGAATGGCTGGCCAAAGCTTTGGCCGCTGGCAGCGGAGACGAATGGGGTTGCAAAGAGCGGCGGAGCGGGGCTTGTGTATGTAGTTCCATAGGGCGCATTCGCGGCAAGTACGCCGATGGACAATGCGTCGATGGAGGTATAGAAATTGCCAAAGCTGGCGCGGATGCTGGTGGTTCCGGGCGCGCCGAGAAGCTTCTGGGCGAAACTGCCAGACGCGTGTGGAGACCAGGCAATGCCCAGGCGGGGCGCGATGCTTAGTTCGCCGATGGGGGCGAGTGTGTTGGGAACGCCGGGGTCACCGGGATAGAGAATGCCGGCGGGCGCACCGGGAAAGACTTGAGACTGCTGGCCGGCTACGAAGGTCGAAATCTGGTTGTATTTTTCCGACCAGGGCGCGACTCGATCCCAACGAAGGCCGTAGTTGAGGGTCAGGTTGGGGCGAAGGCGCCAACTGTCCTGGGCGAACGCTCCGATGTATTTATTGCGCGCGTAAAAGGGGTTGAGCTGGCTCTGGTTGTATTGGCTTGGAGTTCCGATGAGGAAGTCGGCGAAGTCAACGCCAGTCTCCGAACCGGAAAAGACGAAGCTGCCGTTGAACTGTGCGATGGCGTGAGCGTTGACCTGGTCGGCATGAAACTCCGCGCCGGCCTTGAGGGTGTGATTGCCGAGCACCTTGGAGAACGTGTCGGTGATTTGATAGGTGTTGTTGGTCTGGATGAGTTGATTTGCCGCTGCGCCGGTGGAGTAGCCATTGAAATTGAGGTTCTCGACACTTTGTCCATTGGGGTCGAGGGCGACGATGCTGGGACCGCCGTCCGCATTTGCGAAGCCCTGCGAAAGCAGGCTCACGTTGCGGCCTCCCACGGGCTGGCCGAGATTGGTGAGGTCGCGGAGATAGCTAAGGTGCAGCTCGTTGACGGCGGTTGCACTCAGGGTCTTGGTATCGCCGAGGGCGATGAGTTGGGCACGGCCGGTGGTGAGGGCGTCAAAGCCGGGGACGGTGGCGCCGCTCTGAGCCACTGGATACGGATTGTCCAAAGTGAATCCGTCGTTGAAGTAATAGGCGGAGAGCAATCCCAGGTGCGTGTTCGCGTCAAGGCGCAGAGCTTCCTTGTCGTCGCGAACGGTTTGGTTGAAGGCGGAGGTGGCGAATCCGTTGGCGGAGTTAGGAGCAGGGATGTATTGCAGCAGCTTCTGCGCCGGAATGGACCAGGCATTGGCCGGGATCAGGGCATTCGGCAGAACGCAGACTTGTGCGCCGCCGGCGCTGCAACCAGGGAAGTAATATGGTTCGCCCTGGCTAACCGTATAACCGAGCCTCTGCGTGAGAAGGCCGGCTAGATAAGGGCCGCTGACGAAACTGAGAGGGGCATTGGTGGCCGGATTGTAGAAGTTCCCGGGGGCAAGGTCAGAGAGATCTCCGGTGCGATCCTCACTGGAGGGCACGCTGATTTCTCCGGTATCGATGCCCTGCGTCTGGCGGGTTCCCTGGTAATCGGCAAAGAAGAAGACCTTATTTTGCCGCAGCGGTCCGCCGAAAGTGCCGCCGTACTGGTTTTGGCGGAATGCGCCGCGGGTGGGCGAAAAGTAGTTGCGCGCATCGAGATCCGTGTTGCGCAGAAAATCGAACGCACTGCCGTGGAACGCATTGGTGCCGGACTTGGTGATGACGCTGATTTGTCCGCCGGAAAACTCTCCATACTCGGCATCGAAGTTGCTGGTGATAATGCGGAACTCGGCAATTGCATCGAGGTTGGGAATGATCGCGGTGCCGGCGTTCACGTCCTCCTCGACATCGCTGCCGTTGACGCCGAAGTAGTTGGCGAATTCCCGCTGCCCATTGACGGAGATGGTACCGGGATTCAGGGTTCCGGAGGGAGCGAGTGTGGTTGCGCCTACGTCCTGAACCGTGCTGGAAGTGATGGTGCTGGCCGGAGCGACGCCCGCCTGGAGTGAGAGCAGATCAGTAAAACTGCGTCCGTCCAGTGGTACGGCTTCCATCTGCCGGCCGGTAATCACCTGGCCCAATTGCGTCTCGACGGTCTCCACGTGCAAAGCATTGTCGTTGACGCTCACAGTCTCGCTGGCGCTGCCCACTTTGAGCGAGGCATCAAGCGAAAGCGCCGCATTTGTATCGAGCGCAATGCCGGTGCGACGGTACGCGCGGAATCCCTGCGCACGCACTTCAAGGTCGTAGCGGCCGACGGGAAGAACCGGCAGTGTGAAAAACCCGTTATTGTCGGTGCGGGTCCGATAGATGAGGCCCGTACTGACCTGCTGGACGGTGACTTCGGCGCTGGGAACTACGCTTCCCGAAGGATCATTGACGGTGCCAGAGATGCTTCCGGCGACGGCTGCCCAGGCCGAAGCGGCCACAAACAGGAGCGAGCAGGCGAGACTGACTGCAAATCGAAAACTGCGCTTTGACGAACTCAATTCGGATTCCTTTTTTGAATTTGTGGCTGGGGGAAGGGTCAGTTTCAGGGCTCCCAGGCCACAAATGTAATATGCGACCGATTTGGTCTTCGTTAAATATACGACAAATTAGGTCCGATATTTTGGCAGTGATTTAAATCACACCAGATTGCGGGAAGTGCGGCATCTGGGGCTCGGGCTGAGTCAAGGTCGAATTTCCGATATCAATGGAAGGGCCGGCAGGTTAGCTGCGGGCTCTTTTCTCTTCAGAATTGCAGATGCATGCCTCGGGCCAAAGCCCGGAGATGATTTTATTGGTCTTATGGCACAACTGAAGTTGTGGCCCTTCACGCGCCTATTTCCGGATGCCGTTCTTCGCCAAGCTGTGAAGTCGTGCCCCTTGGCGCAGAACTTGATTGGCCCTCATCTTGCGGAAAAAAACAGGGTCAACCTGCGCCCGCGGGAAGTGTCGTTTGCCGCGACGGGTGGGCATCCAGAACGCTACGAGCTTTCCTTTGATGCTCCATGAGACAATGCTCTCACTTGCTGTTGTATCGAGCAAAGTGCCAATGAGCGTTAATTGCAGTGATGTTCCTGGATCGTGGACCCCGGAGACAGCGAGGGAAAACGACCGTCTGGTCCGGGCCATTGAAGCAGGGGACCGCGAAGCTGAGCACGCTTTTGTGGGGCGCTTTTTGCGGCCCGTGAAGGCCATGCTGCTGGCTCGCTCGCGCAACCCTGACTTGGCTGCCGACCTGCTGCAGGACGTGATGATGGATGCAATCAGCGCTCTGCGCAGGGGACAACTGCGGGATGCCACGAAATTGACGCCATTTGTGATTGGCATCGCACGCAACCGGCTCAACAACCACTATCGAAGCTCGGTTCGGCAGCCGGAATCGCTGGAATTTCCCGACATGCTGCCGGATTTGTCGTTCAATGTGGAAAAAACGGAGGCGCAGGAGCGGGAGACTTTGGCGATGGACGCCATTGCCAGCCTTGAACCGCTGGACAAGACTATTCTGCAAATGACTCTTGTGGATGGGCTTAAGCCGGGAGTGATTGCCCAGCGGCTGAGCTTGAACCCGGACGTGGTGCGGCAACGGAAGCTGCGGGCGACGCGGCGGGTCATTGATTTTGTGCGGCGTCAGTCACAAAGTGAAGATTCCCACCACAGTATTGTAGGAAAAGTAACATGACCGAATGCTCTGCAACACTGATTGATCGATACCTTGAGCGCTACATCCAGGGAACGCTTCCTGAATCTGAAGCTCAGAGATTTGAAGAGCATTATTTTGACTGTCCCGCCTGCCTGGCCCAGGTGGAGGCACTGCAGGCGGTTACGCAGCAACTTGGCGGCCGGCCACGCGAGTTCCGACGAGCCCCGATTCCATGGCCTGTCCGCATCGCTGTGCCCGCAGCTCTTGCCGCGGGGCTGGCGCTTGCGTACATCGGCTACCACCCGGCGCACAGGCCTGTGGAGCAGGCGAATGGAGCCGAGCTGCACGACGGGAACCTGAGACTTTCGATCGACAAGGCTGGGCAGCTGCATGGGGCGGATGGTATTCCGCAAAAGGATCGCGATGCGCTTCAGGCGGCGCTGGCGACGGGACGCCTTGAGGCGAGTGTGCCTTCCAACCTGGTGGCAAGCAAAGCGGAGACCATGCTCGGCGATACGGCTGCGGCGCCGAAGTTTAAAGTTGTTTCGCCGGTGGACCGGGTGGTGAGCGATGACCGGCCAACTTTCGCGTGGGAATCGATGGCCGGGACCAGCGGGTACCGGGTTCGCGTTTATGCAGGGGGATATAGCAAAGTGGCTGAGAGCCCGCTGCTGCATGGGCTAAGTTGGCAGTGCCCTGTCGCCCTGGCGCGCGGTGAGAATTACACCTGGACGGTGACGGCATCCAGCACAGCCGGCGAGGTCAGGACGCCAGCGCCCCCTCAACCCGAGGCAGTGTTCCGGGTGATGGACTCCGGTGCTGCTGCGGGAATTGAAAGCGCCCTGCGCGGGCCGGCAAACGGCCATCTTCTGCTTGCGGTGCTTTATGCCAAAGCGGGCGCCGTGGAAGAAGCGCGGACGCAGTTGGATCTGCTGGCGGCAGAGAATCCCAACAGCCCGGTTGTGGCCCAGATGAAAGCGTCGCTGGATCAGGCGACGCCATCCCCCATCAAGACAAACGCCGCCCAGTAGAAGGGGTGCGCATACTTATCGCTGTGCATGACCTGTAGCTCGGCCATGCGCAGCGATTCCGCTTTGCTGAGCCCGTGCAGCATGTTGCGGTGGAAGGCGATCATCAGTTCGGTGGTGCTGGACGCCTCGACTCTCCACGCGCTTGCCAGTGACCCGTGCGCGCCGGCAGCGAGGGTTGCCCAGCTCATCCCGACCAACCCTTCCCCGTCTTCAAACGAGCCCTTGCCGGTTTCGCAACCGGAGAGGACGACCAATTGGGCCTCGAGCTGCATGGCCTGAATTTCGCGCGCGCGCAACCAGCCCGCCTGGGGCGTACCACTGGCCGAAGCAAGCAGCATGTGCGAGGACATGGGTTCGCGGTCATCGAAGACTCCATGGGCAGCGATGTGCACCACGTCGTATCCCGGGGAGGTCTTCAGGAATTCATCGAGCGTGGCGGCCTTGCCGATGAGCGTGCGCGCGTTTTTGGGGCCGTAGAGTTTGGCGACGGCGAGGGTTTCGTTGGCCTGCTCCTGCGTTTGGCCGCCTGGATCTCCCATGGCGAGCACGGTAAATGCAGGATGCTGGTGTGGGACCGAGGCTTTAAGCGCCTGAAGAACGGCCAGGGAGGGCACGTAATCGATGGCTGTCTGCTCAAGAAAGTAGTGCCCATCGGGGCGCTGAAGGGTTTGAAAGGGCGCCTGCCAGAGGACACCGTCGGGCACGACTACGAGAGACTTTGCATTGCGCAATTGTGCCTGTGCCGGGGCGATCAGGACGTTGTAAAGCCAGCGCGCGTTGGCGGCGAACTCCGGGTCGCGGCTGGCAAGCTGATCGTGATACTGCCGGACGCGCCGGTCCAGTTCATTGGTGGTGACCGCCAGTCTGTAACCGTGAATCGCAGCGGCATCTCCATCGCCGTGGGTTACGACATAAAGGTAGTTGTCATTGTCGGTCAATTCGTACTCGAGCAGCACCGTTGTGCGGTCCGGAATCAGGGCCTGCATGTCATTCAGCGTGAGGGCGGTAAAGTCCGCCCGCCGAATGCGCAACTCCGGATGCTGCGCATAGAGCTGATTGCGATAGCCGGCAAGCTCAGCCCTGGCCCGGTCGACAGCAGCATCCAGCGCAATTTTCTGGGAGGGATCGGCTTGCGGCATGTTCGCCTGCCGGTCAGCCTGCATGTCGAGCGAGACAAAACGGCTGCGCATGCGCGATTCCTCGGCGCGCTCGGCATCGGACAAAGCAGCGTCTGAATTGAGCCCGTTGCCGGTGTATACATCGAGAAGAATGCGACCCTTGCCGCGCTCAGAACTATTGAGCGCAACCGGCCAATCCTTCTGCAAAGACGCCACGAGGGCCAACAGGCGATAGGGTTCCGTTCTCTTCTCCATAAAGCGCTGGCGCGCGGCGGCTCCGCCGCTGACGTTATCGCGCATGCGCTCGATGGTGGCGATGGATTCTTCGAGGGCGGCTCGGGCCTCCTTCAATTGCTTCATTGCCAGGTAGGCGCGAGCTTCCACGTAATCGGCGTTGTACAACTGCTCAAGCATTCCCCAGCGCCGGCAGAAGTCCGCAGCAAACTTGCTGTGCCTCAAGCTCTCCTCATAGTTCTTGAGGTCGTAATCGGCTTCGGCCATAATGCGGACGGTCTGGGCAAGGCCTTCCTTGTCCTCTACGTCGGCCCCGACATAGCGGCCCTCCTGAAGCAGCTTGAGAGCAGCCGCGGGGTGATGGTGCTCGAGTTCAATGACGCCCATCTCCGCTGTGGCCTTGGCGGTGATCTCTTTCATTTTGATTTCGCGCCCGATTTGCGCTGCTTCCATCAGCATGCGATTGGCGTCTTTATCGCGCTTTTCGAGGTCGTAATAGTTGGCCAGGTTGATGAGGGAGGTGGCCACATTGAATTTGGTGCCGACTTCGCGTTTGATGGCCAGGCTCTGTTCGCAGAACTTGATCGCGGTGGGATAATCGCCTTCAATTTCGTGCAGCATGGACATGTTATTGAGCACGAAGGCCTCGCCCAGCCTTTGATTGTTGGCGCGCGCGATGCGGAGAGCATCAGAGAAAGCGGCTTCCGCCTCAGTGAACCTGCCGAGGTCGCGCAATGCATTGCCGAGGCCGTTCTCTGCGCGAGCGACAGCGACTTCGTCTCCCAGCTGGCGGTTGATCTGCAGCGCTTCATTGTCGTCGTCGATCGTTGACTGGAAATCTCCCATATCCAGGTAAGACATGGCGCGATTAAGAAGAGTCGCGGCGCGTTTCTGCGGCGGAGCATTGGCAGCCTGATACATGGCCAAGGCCTGGTTGTAAACGGTGATGGCCTCATAGGGATCGCCATCGAGGGAAATCTGCCGGGCCAGGTTGACATGCGAATCCGCGGCGAGAATCTGCAATTTCGCACGCGTGGCAATGGCCTCCGCTTCCATGAATATGGATCGCGCGGTGTGCGGATCATTCTCCGCAGCCTTAACCCCAATTTGCCTTACTGCACGAAAGAGCCCTTCGGTGATGCGCGGGGCATCCGCTTCCTGAATGGCTTTCAATGCATCCTCCTGGCGCATGGCAACGAGCTGCTTGGCAAAGCTCATTTCGGCCTCAGAGAACGCTGGCGCAGGCGGTGCGGTTGGAGTAGCCGGCGTAGCGGTGGCGGGCGGGGCGGCTGGAGCGGGCGGCGTGGGTGATGCCGGGGAAGTGGCCGGGGACTGCGTTTGCTGTGCCTGCCCCGACGCGGAGCAAATAACGCAGCTTGATATGAGAATGGCCGCCAAAGCCAATCCCAAGTTCATCCGGAAGCCGTGGAAGGATCGATCTTGTTCGCGCATCAGACCTCTCGTTCGGGCGAGTTTTGCCCGGTTATCAACTGTGAGCCGGTTTAGAGGGTAGGTTAAACACTCCCAGCATACATCCGGCGCGGGTTTACTGATTCTGTAGAGCTAGTCAAATGGAAGGATCCTCGTCAGACTAGCTGGCTTCACATCAGAACTCCGTGGAGCGAAGGGTTAATGGAGCGCTGCATTCTTCGGCGGGCGGACAGGCCAAGCGCGGTGCGGACAGGCAAAGCGCAGTGCGGACAGGCGAAGCGCAGTGCGGACAGGCGAAGCGCAGTGCGGTGACTCCTCCGATCATCATGCGATAAACAGGGATACCGGCTCGCCGGGCCAGGGTTGGGCGCGGCGAGCCGGAGGCCATTGCAGGGTGGGGGGTGCCCCGCAATCGGGGGAAGCGAATTTCAATTCAATGGATGGATATCTTCCTGTGCGGGTCGCCGGAGTTCCGGTCCTTGCGCGGACGCACTGGAAAATGGCCAGGACCTGCCCCTCGCAGTCGTGGCACAGTGTGTAGTGGCATGCGGGAGGATTTTGTGACAGAGATGATTGATGGTTCCGCGAATTCCGGGAACTGGACTCATTCCACTTTGAAGGCTCGGAATTGTTGATTGGGATCCAGGCAGGCGAGGATTGTCTCGATTACGCGCTTGGTTTCGTGGGGATCGCGCACAGGAATGGAGATGACGCCAGCCTGTTCGGCGGGGTAGTCG
>JBEKRU010000160.1:0-11199 GCA_049518435.1 Occallatibacter sp.
TGGGTCGGGATGATCGGAGATGCATGCCGCAATCTGAGCGCAACTTGCGTTGAGCGCAAATATCAGGACGATGCCCCAATTCGAGCCGCTGCGGCAGGCAAGGTAGCGGAATACCGAGCCCTGAGGGACGAGTTGCAGAGCCTTCTCCTGAGCGGAGAAGCCGCATCACTCCTGGACGCAACTGAGTTGGCGAGCGCTGATCCTCAAACGCAAATGGAGATTTACCTTGGGTCACGAGGATGGTGGAGACAGCAAAAATTGAACGGGGTGCCTTTGTCCACCGAGGAAGGCAGACAGATAGCCGCCGCTGTGGATCGCGAATTCGAGAGAGGGTACGATCTCTTGTGGCGCAGATCTAACCTTCGCAACCCATCACCTTTGTGGAGGAGATTTGACACCATCGCTTAGCGGATCGCCCGCGTGATGAACACGAGCTTCCTGAATTACGATCGCCGGTTGGAAAAGGAAAATACGGCACGACTCGTCGCGTTAATTACCGCTTGAACGTGTAGAGCCGATCAGGCTCCTGTTCCATCACCGCTTTGATCGCTGGCGCCAAGCGCCGGGCTGTCTGAATCGGATCGGTCGTGAGCTGATCCGGCGTGGTGGTATACGGGAATACACAGTCGCCCACATTGCGCAGAATGTGACGCGCTCGTCACGTTCTGCGCCGGGATCGCCCTCGAAACTAGGATTCAACCTCGCCAGTGTCTGTCCACTTTACAAACTGCTATGGTTGGGGACATCATAGCTGTGCGCAGGACATGAGTGGCTTTGCATGAGCGATCCCTCGGCCCGCGAACGAAATTGAGCAAACGAGACAGTATCACGAGTGAGAACCCCTTCCTATCCCTAACCCTCAAACAAGAAATCGAACTGCAATTGATAGCGCACCGCGGGCGCGTCGATACGCGGCGGATTGAAGGTCGCTGGGACATTGAGACCTCCAGCTTGCCCCTTGGAGCCAAGCGGGAGCTGAAACTGGCTTTTCGAAACCCCTATTGCAAGATTCGGAACGGCTACAGTTTCATCTGTAGCCTCGGACTTCAGCCTGCGACGCGACATATGCATTTCCAGGGATACCCCGTATCGTTGGAGAAAACGCCCAACGGGAAATGGCTTGGAACAGCTGAACGCCTTCGCAGTGGGACGGTCCGTGCGGACAGCGAGGACAGAGCCTGGAACATTCTGATCGAGCGATTGCTTGCATCGATTCGCGAGGACGTGCGCTCAGGAAAGCGAGTCACGCAATATGCGATGTACGTTACCGATCTTGTCTCAAAACGAGAAGTCCCTAAGATAGTGGCCGCCCGGAATAGGCTGCATAAAGCGCTGCGTTTGATCCGCGCCAAGAACGAAGGCGGGGCTGGTGTCCTTTCATGACCGTGGCCCCGTGATTAGCAAGCAGTCGGCGGAGTAGTCGGCTCTGTAGAACCCTATGACTTAGGACAGAGCGGAGCCCGCTTGTCGGGTTGATTGACACCTGGCCCCACCTGTTCGATCACGCCGACATGCCCAAACAAGACGTGGTTACACCTCAGGATTGGGGCTCTGGCACCATCGATTGGAGTGGATGCGCCGAGGTCGAAATCATCCCTGGCAAGGTGAGTGGGACGTCGCTCCTGAAGAACACGCGCTTTCCGGCTGACTCGATCCTGGATCACTACGTGAATGGGCATTCGGTCGAGTACATTCTGGACTGCTTTGATCTGGACGGCAGGCAGGTCCAGGTCGTATTCCACTACTGTCGGCTTCACGCCTCGGAACGGCACCGACTTGGAGATTGACACATCGTCACATCCGTCCAGCGATGTTCTACATGCAGACTGAGCAGGGCAGGGAACTTCACTACAACGCAGAAAAGGCCCCGCTCATAACGGGCCTTTTCTGTTGCTGCATGCTTCACTGGCCCTGGCTGTACAGGGCGGGCATAAAGGTCGCCTGCAGGCAGTTTGCCAAAGGTTCTGTTGAAGGTCAAGACGCCAATCGCTTCTGAGCCGCAAGACGTCGCTTGGATGCTGCCTCCAACTCGGCAAGCAGCCTGTCCCCTTCGGCCTTCACCTGTTCCCAGGGAATGTCTTCCTCGCCTTCAGGGTCATCCTCCAGCATAGCCTGGATCGCTCGATCGTCTTCTTCCTCCGAGCAGAACAGATCGGCCTCAACTTCGTCGTCGGTCCTCCCGCATCTCAGTTTGGCAAGTACTTCCTGTTCAGCGGCAAGAGCCTCTTGATAGTCGGCAAGAGCTTCCTCATAGGCAACGTGAGCCGGATTGAACATCTCCATATTGCCCCTCATTTACCGCGCCGGTCGCTTATGCCAGGCCGCCTCCACCTTCGCCAGGGAAATGGGTTTCCTCATCTTCGACGGGGGCAGCCAGAGATCGCGTTCCCGCGCCACCTCGCGGTCGACCTCTGCGGGGAAGAGACCCCTGGGCGGCGCCGGCGGCCTACCGCCCCCGAGCCGTCTAACCAGCACCACGCTTGTGGCATAGAGCAGCACAATGCCGACCGCGATCAACCCGCCTGCAAACAGGAATCCGCCGGCTACCACGATGACTGCGTTTCCGATCAGTTTGCCCATGGGCACAGCGTAAACCGTCCGCAGTCTGAAAACAACCCCTCGCCCTGGGGGGCTACACGCGATCGCAGCGGCCCCGGTGGACCTGGGCCCCGTCCAGATCGACTGCGCCTCCGGGCGGGTGTGTGCCTCAGGGCGATAGTGTGCTGTATCGCTCAGTGTGCATGGGTGGGGTTGTTATACTGCCGCATGAAAGGGGGACGGTATGGGGCACTCTAGACTGCCAAAGGCGCTCGAAGTCGGGACCTACCAGGGCGCCGCTATTTGGGAGTCAGGCCACGGTATCGAACAGCGCACAAGGCATGCCGATGGCATCGGCATCAAAGTCGACGCGCAGTGGGTGCATCTTTATCTCCACGATGGTGAAGAGGTTGTCAGCCTGCGCAGATCCACAAACAATTCCGCCCAGATTTACCCCAATATGTCTCTCCGTGATGCTATGCGCGAGCGCATTACCAACAACCTCATCAGGAATTGCCGCGTTTGCAGCGGCGAGGAGGAGCCCCCCACGGACGCTACAAATGCCGCCGACGCTGAGCGTTCAGCGTCCCATTGGAACCAATGGCATGAACGCCGTGGCGAGACCCCACCCCCGGAATTTATCTTCACGCCGCGAGTGCATCTTCACACCGCTGAGTGGCTGGAGGCGGAAATTGATGCACGTATGAAAAAGATTGCCGCGGAGCCCGGCTACACAGAAACCGGGGTATGATGTCATCGATGAGTACGCAACAGATGACCGAAATCAGCAAAGGCGCCCGCTTGGCCGCGGCGCTGCAGGCCGCGATCGAGATTGGCGACAGGGAAAGGATCGAGAGCGCCTCACGCCGCTTCGTGTACTATCTCTGCCAGGACGTGCTCCGCCGCGTGATGCAACGGTGGGCGGATCGGCCCACGTCGTGGGAGGATGACTACGAGTGGTGGGAAGAGGGAATAGAGGATGCTGTTGTCCAGCGTGTCGTCGAGGGCGATTTCAGCCCACTGAACTCCTGGAAACACATGGACGACAATGGAGAGTTCGATCTAGTTCGAACCGTTGTCGACGATATCTGGGATCAGGCCGTTGCGAGCTGGCGGATAAAAGGTAGCGAAGAAGAGTTGACTCGCCTGCACCAGCGCGTTGTCCACATCATGACCTGAGATATAGCGTGGTTCATTGACACCAGTCCCGGTCTGCGCCATCATCCCGATATGGATGATCTGGACGAGTTGCAGGATGCGAAGCTGGAGGCACTGCGTGGACTGATCGCTGAGGGGATCGCCTCCGGATCCGAAGACTCCGAAGTTGTGTTTGCGGAGTTGGACGAGTATATGAACCAGTTGGTGGCGCAGAGGCCCCCCGCCGTTTGACACCAGCCCCCACCTGCGCCATCATGCCGATATGCCCGAACCGGACGTCGTTACACCCCAGGATTGGGGAAGCGGCACTCTTGACTGGAGTGGATGCAGCGAGGTGGAAGTGGTACCGGGCAAGGTGAGCGGCACGCCCATCCTGAGGAACACGCGCTTTCCCGCTGACTCGATCCTGGATCACTACGTGCAGGGACACTCGGTCGAGCACATTCTGGAATGCTTTGTACTCGACGCCCGGCAGGTCCAGGTCGTCTACGATTATTGCGTGCTCCACGCTTCGCAACGGCGCAAACCAACCGTTTGACACCAGCCAGCGGCTGCGCCATCATGCCGATATGGACGATCTCGACCCCAATTCTGAAACCGTGGACGCCATGAGGGCTGCACGCGCCGGAGAGACGTCCGAAGTAACCCTCGGCGAGTTGCAGGCGGAGATGGATCTGGACGACTTCGATTCTCCCGAGGTCGTCGCGCTCCGCGCCGCGATTCGCGCCGCCCTGCTGGCGGGGGAAAGCTTTTCCAGCATCAAGGACATCCTGGCCACCGAGGATGGCATATTGGACGAGGAGCGTGCGGCTGCGGGGGTACCCGCTCCGCCCAGCTTCCGGGAGCAGATGGCTGACCCCACCGCTCTTGAGCGGCATCACGCGCTGATGCGCAAGTTGATTCACCTCAACTCAGGTGGCCCTTATACTCGGGATGAGATGAACGAAAGGTGACCGATACCATGGCCAGTGAACCCCACAACAACACGGTCGATGAGGAACAAGAGAATCTGGCCAAGCTGGAAATACTCAAGGCGGCGATCGCGGAAGGCTTGGCAAGCGGCATCGCACCGGACAGTTCGCGGGAGCGGGTTCAACGGTATATTCGGGAACTTGCGGCAAGAGAGCAGGAGGGTAAGACCGATGGCCCATGATAACCATCCCCAAGATGAGATGGACAGGACTGAACGCGTTGCCCGCATCCTGGCTCAAGCCTAGCAGATCTTCGGATCGCGGGACAAAGCCCTGCTATGGCTGAGCACCCCCGATGAACGCATCGACGATCGCACCCCTTTGGACATGCTCGTTACCGAATCCGGCGGTCGACTCGTCGAAAGCATGCTGTGGCAGATCGACGAGGGTGTCTACTCTGGCCTGAGCGGCGAGGAGCGGGTGAAAAGGTATGAAGCGCTGATGGCCAAGCTGGGGTACATCAAATCAGGCGGGCCGTATACTCGGGACGAGATGAACGAGAGGAAGTCGTGAGACCCATGCCCGATGATCCCCACAACAACACGGTCGACGAAGAGCAAGAGAACCTGGCCAAGCTGGAAACGCTCAAGGCGGCGATCGCGGAAGGCTTGGCCGGCCCGTCCGAGGATGGCGAGATTGTCTTCAAGCGACTGAGAATGCAGATAGTCGAACGAGCGGCGGCAGAGCCGGAGGGTGAACGGCGCACAGCCTTCCGCAGTATCCTTAATCGCGAGGGCGGGCAGCCTCCATCGCCTGAGGATTTGTGGGATGGATTGTGATGTGGACCAACTCCATCCCGGTGAAGCCCGCGTGGTACTGGGTGATGATCGATGGCAGGGAGCCTGAGATCTGCCAGCTCATGGACAATGCCCTTTGGACCTCGGACCGGGAGCTGGGCATGGCCGAGGCGTATGTGCGCGACCGCTGCAGAGTTTGGGGCTCGCCCATCGAGCCGCCGGACCCGGAACACACCGAGCAGGAAGCGCGGGAAGCCGCAGACTACCTCGCTAAGCTGGGCGGCACCATGCCCGACCTGGAGCAGGTTCGGCGGCAGAGGATGGGGTGACCTAGACGCAGGGCGCCCGGCATTAACCCGGCAGTCTCAATCGAGCCCGCCGCGAAGTTCCTGAGTCGTGGTAGCGAATGGATCTTCCCCCAGACGCACGAAATCCCCCAGGTTATCAAGCTGGGGGATTTTCGCTTTGTGCTACTGGCGCCGCCCGAGAACTACATCCTACCGTACTGGACATCACCCGCGAAGCTGTGTGAATTCTACCCGATGGCCAAGCCCGTGAACGAAAACCCACCAGGTAATCAGCCCGGTGAGCTTTCGTGGTACTGGACGCTATCTGCAATCTCGATTCTACCGGATCGCCCGGCCACCCACCTGCTGAGCCTGCGCAGCATGGCCACGGCGAAGGCGTAGATGAAAACAATGGACACGGCGATCAACTGTCCCAGGAGCAAGATCCCTCCGGCCAGAATGATGACGATATTCTCAATCAGGTTTGAAGTCCCGTTCCTCATTTGTGCTCACCGATGCAGAGAGACATCCACTTCAACAAGTAATTGTGGCCTATGTGAAAGCCGCCTCCATGAGGGCAGCGATACGAGTCGAGCAGGTGGGGCTTGCGCACGTCAGGCTTCGCTTTCATGTCTTCGACCCTCTTGTCCGCAACCTCTCGTGTGACCCAGAGCAGCTTCGAGCACGGAACGCAATAACCCAGTTCCCGCTTCTTGGCAATCGCTCGCAGCGCCTTTTTCGCTCTCCTTTTGGCGGATCTCTTACCCCCCATTTTGTGCGCCCTACCTTTGAAGCTCGAACGACTCGTCAATTGCCCTGAAAAGAGCGGCACCTAGAGCCGCACTGCCAGGGCCGTGTTGCCACGGTCAATCACCGCAAAATCCGCTCCAGGATCATCTTCGCCAGCCCGACGGAATCGGCAACGACAGATGTGAGTCGCGGCGACGGTCGGCTGATGTCGTCATGAGCAAGGCGGACGGCCGCGATGATCGAAGCCGAGATCGTGAGTGTGGATGCAAACCGGTCCTTAATCCGGCGCTCTTCCTCGTAGGCATTCGCCCGCTTCATCTCGCCCATGGAGGGATTATAGGCGAATATATGGCGAAGATTTCAACAGACACTTCCCAGCGTGCAATTTCCTCTCCAACATGCTTGGCGTCGGGTGACATCGACACGCGCAAAGAGACTCCTCTACGTTCTCGTTGATCGGCGCATCAGCGACCTCCCGGATGCAGCTCCAAGACATTGGCGGCGATGCACCTGCTGCCGGCCCCAGCAAGTGAGTTCAGCGGCGATTCCCGTTATTTCTGCCGAGGATGCCGGCGCCGATTGGAAGAAGACGAGTAATGGCTGGGTATTTCGTAGTCCGGCACACCACGCTCCCATCCGTCTCATCGGCGGTAGTGCGGCTGATTATTTGCTGTCCTGTAGAGGTGTGGACCTGCCCAACTTCAGCACCCTACCGGCGGAACTCAAAATAGTTTGAAAATAAGTCTGCGATTGTGCCTCTGGACTTGGTATGTCCCTCTGTGGATGCACAGAGTATCGATCATCGGAAATTTAGCCGGTCATCTATAACCCTGACGGATCTGCAGAGGGCCAATCGCATGACGAAGTCGATAGCAGCAAAGAAGATCGCGCCGAAAAATAGCGCGTTGACTGAAATCCCTAACCTCCCTGTCGTCGCTGCCGCCCAGGAAGAACCGGACTCATTCTACATGGACCTCTACTGCGACACCGGCAACTACCTTGTCTCGCATTACGACGCCGAGCCTCGCAAGTCACGGAGTTGCGTGCCCGCCATGGCGAATGACGGAAACAAGCCCTCATGTGCTTGCGAACATTGCGGCATAAAGACCGTCGAGAAGGTATGTTGGTCTGGTTTCTTGCAGGACTCGACTTGCGCGAGGAGCATGCCTCACGATCAACCATTTATCTTGGCTACTTCCGAGGACGGCGTGAGATGCAACCGCGAGGGCATTATCCTCATTCTAGAAAATTTTGCCCGGAAGATCGGGTGCGAGTTGACTTGTCCCCGATTTCTCCTCCACTGATAGCTGGAGTTTCTCGGTTTTGGTCTCGCTTTGAGATTATCTCGCAGCCGTCGTAGTCGTGGCTGTGCGGATGTCGGAAGTGTGTGTTGCTCTCCACATCTGCATCGGCTGCCTTCGGTCGGAACTCCTCTGGCGTTCCAAAGTCGAGCGAGCTATGCGGGCGTCCGCAGTGGAACTCGCGCCGCCAGCTCGCCAGAGTGGTTCGTGCGTCATTCAACGTTCTGAACCAGCTTGCGTTGAGGCACTCGTCGCGCAGCCGTGCGTGGAAGCCTTCGACATGTCCGCTCTGCATCGGCTTGCCGGGCTGGACGTTTCCCAGCCCAGCATTCGCCGCGAGATGAACTCCGGGCCGTTGTTCGAGCGCACCTTCTCCGGCCTCCTGCATTCTTAGATCAGCCGCTCCAACACCGTGGTCACACGTTCCGAACCAAAGCTGGTGTCAGCCTCCAGCGCCAGACTCCCACGCGTGTAGGCATCGACGACGCTTAGGATGCGGACCAGCCTTCCGGTTCCAGGCCGTCGATGATGAAGTCCATCCCCCACTCCTGGTTAGGACGGATCAAACGCGTCTCCAGCGCCCAGTCCCGCACCAGCCGCTTGCGCTTGCGCCGCCGCACCGCCAACCCCTCCTCCGCATATAGCCGATATAGCGCCCTCATCAATTTGATTCAGCATGCTCAGGATGATGCGGCATCCAGCCTATTCGCCCGATGTGCTGTGGAAATCACCTGTACAAACAATCGCAAAAATGAATGCGTGAAAATTGTCCCCGATCTCCGTTGGTCTCGGTAGATGACAGTAGCAGGAAGTTAATTACTCGATGTCCTCAAAAATAAACTTTCAAAATTGTCCCGACAATAGATTGGTCGACGTAGATGTACGTAGCCGGTAGTTATGAAATCGATGTCTTGAGAATAACTTCACAGAAATTGTCCCGAAACAAGTTTGGGCGATGTAGACCTACGAAGGAGGACTTATAGCGATAAATACCGATGTTACATAAGTTATCGGAGATCAATGCCTGACGTGCGTTTGTTATAGGTTGTGTCATTATAAGTTATCTGCATGTTAGGCGATAATCGATGCTACTCCGATTGTCTCAGTGGGCAGCCCCGCACAAATAACGCACCTTAACCGTCACAAGAGACTTGGAGAATGGAATGACAACCGAAAACTCTTATATGCCGCCAGCCGGGGCGAAGCGTAGCGCAATCTATGCGCGTTCAGCCACAGGAGAAGCAGACAGCACATCCGTTTTACACCAGATCGAACGGTGCAAGAAAGCAGCCCAAGAGAACGGCTGGAGTGTAGTTGAAGACTGCATCCGCGCTGATGCGGGCAAGAGTGGCACGTCAATGCAGTTGCTGAGTGGCCTCAAAGAACTGATGGCACTCACCGCTAACAAACCGCGCCCGTTCGACGTCCTCGTGTGTGATTCAACCGACAGACTGGCCCGAAACTGGACCATCGCGGGTGCGATTCTAGACGCCCTGACGCGCAACGGTGTCAGCCTCCACTGCGTGCAGACTGGCTACGAAAGCAACATCGATGTCACGGCGGCGGGCATGCAGGTGGTAAACCTCTTCGGCGGATTCAATCAGTTCTTCTCGGATTCCTACTCCAAGAAGCAGCGTTACATGAAGCGCTTGGCCGTTGCCGCAGGGCGGGTTCCTTGGCATGCGCCAATTGGTTACCGGAACATTAACGCGAAGGAAGGCCCAAACATCGAGCATGACGAGCGGTATGCTCCACATGTTCGCCGGTCGTTCCAACTGATGGAGACGGGCCTTCATAAAAAGTACGAAGTGTTGGAGATAGTTACGCTGGAAGGCTTCAGGACGCTGAAGGGGAAGCCGCTTTCTAATCAGACGTTCGATCACTTGCTGAGAAACCCCATCTACGCTGGGTGGATTACGCTCCCCAGTGATCCGGCCTTCAGGCTGTGCGTGGCCTGCACGAACCTCTTGTCACTCAGGAAACGTTTGACCGAGTGCAGGCGGTTCTCGCCGGCAGGAAGCCACTACCAACGCTCAGGCGCAAGTCAAATCCGTTTTTTCCGTTGCGACGCATCGTGCGATGCGCCGTATGTCATACGCCTTTGACTGGTGCCGTCTGCAGGGGGAACGGTGGCCGGTACCCTCGTTACTGGTGCCGTAAGAAAGGCTGCCGTTCGGTCTCCATACCAAAAGCCCGCCTAGAATCAGAGTTCGAGGTATTCCTGGGAAGGTTGCGGCCAGACCAGAGGGTGGCCGCAGACCTCCTCAAGATCGCGGCACGGGTCTGGGAAGAAAAGAAGGGAAGCTCTGAGCGAGAGTTGAAGAGGTGTACGTCTCAACTAGAAGAGCTGAAAAGGCTCGGAACTAATCTGCGTGCCTTGAGGGGAGCTGGGGAAATCTCCCGAGAAGACTTTGAGGAGGACACGCAGAGATTCGCGACAAGATCCAAGACGTTCAGGACAAAATCCACGCACTTGCTGCGACCCGCGCTACGGCCGACTCCTTCGTTCAATTCGCCGAGTTGCAGGTTATGGACATGGCGCACGTCTGGCAAATGGCTAGCCCCGAGCAACGCGTGCGAGTTCAAAATTTGATGTTCGAAGGTGGTTTGGAGTACTCGCGGGAATCCGGCTTTTTGAACCACTCTAAGTCATCTATTTTCAATGCATTAGAGAATATAGACTTCCAAGAAACAAATTTGGTGGAGGTGGCGGGAGTCGAGCCCGACATCGGCACTGAAAACACTCAAGTTACTGATACTGAGAATGCCTGAAATTCGCCGAATTCCACGATTGCCAGGTTTGCGTACAAATCGCGTACAAAGAATTTCAGGAACTCCCAGAAAACAGTTGCATCTTCCGATCCATTCCGCGGACGATCTGAAGTATTCTCTGACCTCTATACATCAGTTCCCTCTGCAATGGCTGGAAATGGGCGATTCTTCATTTGTGTCGGCAGTATTGGAAAGCGTGCAACAGGCCTTGGCCAGAAAAGATGAAATGGGACAGGATTTGTTCCTTGGGTGGCATCGCCTCTTAACAAAATTTAACAGTTCATCGAAAGATGGAAATTCGGATGTCTACGGAATGGCGGAGAGGCGCGGTTTCATGGAACGTAAATATTTCAGAGCGACCCGACAGTCAGTTTGGAGCAACCGACGCCTTGATTGCCTCTGCCAGTTCTTTTGGGTGAAAGCCGAATGGACCGGGCTTGCTCTTGTATAAGACTCGGCCGCCCTTTCCAATCAGGTAAAGTCGATCGGGCCAGCCGGTGAACGCAGACTCGGCCTGATTATCGAAACCATCAATCATCGCCGGAAACTTGATGCCCAGCTTGCGCACGCACGCGCCAGCAACGTAAGCGCGCTCTGTCTCATCTTTTGGGCTGCGGAAGAGGACGTTATCGCGCACATTGGATTGCATCTGCCACACGTCGGTCGGATGCGCCTCAAGAATGTA
>JBEKRU010000161.1:0-10428 GCA_049518435.1 Occallatibacter sp.
TCGGCATCGCCTTGCAGGATCAATGTCGGGATGTTCATTTTCTTGAGGTCTTCTGTGAAGTCTGTCTCCGAAAAGGCCTCGATGCAGTCATACGACGCGACGATAGAAGACTGCATTCCCTGCTGCCAGAATGAGTCCCGAACTCCTTCAGACGCTTTTGCGTCCGCTTTGTTATACCCGTAAAAGGGGAGGCTTAGGTCCCTGAAGAACTGCGCACGATTGTTGCGCACTCCGGCGCGAATGTCATCAAACACAGATTTTGGCAAGCCGCCAGGATTGTTCTCGGTCTTCACCATGATCGGGGGCACAGACGCGATCAGAACCGCTTTGGACACCCGCTCGGATCCGTGCCGCCCAATGTATCGTGCGACTTCACCTCCGCCTGTCGAGTGGCCCACCATTGTTATTTCCTTCAGGTCGAGTTTCTCCACAAGCTCGGCAAGGTCGTCAGCATAGGTGTCCATGTTGTTGCCGGTCCAAGTCTGGCTTGAGCGACCATGTCCTCGTCTGTCATGTGCAATGACCCTGTATCCTCTCTGGACGAGGTACAGCATTTGAGCGTCCCAGGCATCGGCGCTAAGCGGCCAACCATGTGAAAACGTAACAGTAGATCCGGTTCCCCAGTCCTTAAAGTAAATCGATGTCCCATCCGTGGTTGTGAAGCTATTCATTGTGCTTTCTCCCTATATGTCACCGCATAAAGCGGACGTGTTCAAGTGTGATGTAAGAGAGCGCATGCAGTTCGGAATGCGTTGTGGGTCGTCTCTTACAAATCGGTTGCAGGCTTGGAGTCAGTATTGCGTCCCGTTCAACGGACGTTGGCAGGCTCATTCGTTTTCACGTTAATCTCATCGGGATCGACATTCTTTGCAAGAAGCGACGCGACTTGGCTATTTCTGATCAAGCTGTGGAGTTCTCTGTTTTTGGGATCCATTTGCTGCTCGGGTTGGCCCCTTGTTGTGGTGATCGCAGTGCTCTGCTTACCACTGTCGCGATCGATTACAGCTCTCCGCGCCGTAAGGGGTGAACCGATGTCGGCTCATTCTCCCGAGCGTTGGCCTTCCTGGAATCAGCCAGCTTTGCAAAAAGCAATGAGACTTGGCAATTCCTGATGGATTAACGAGGTTGGCAGCGACGGGAAACTCGCAATGGTATCTGATATTAGGAAAGGCTCGATCAAAAGGGCTCTTGGGCATCTAGAGCCTTTGAATTGAAGTTATCTGGTTCAAGCCATTTGTTGCTTGGTCACCACCCAACGCTATTCACCACGATTGGATAGCTAAACCTCATCGGCAATCGCCCTCAACCTAGCGATTCAAAGAATCGCATTTCCATGGAGAATGATATGTCTGTCGTAATCTCTGCTTTGGTGTTGGGTGTTGTGTGTGGTCTCCGCTCCATGGTTGGTCTTGCCGCTGCGAGTTGGGCGGCTAACCGACAGCAGATTCCGCTTGAGGGGACCTGGCTCTCATTCCTCGGATTTCGCTTCACCCCCTACATCACAAGCCTGCTGGCTGTCGGTGAAGTGATTAACGATAAGTTGCCCAAGACTCCCAGCCGCCTTGTGCCTTCGCAATTCGGCGGTCGTGTAGTGATGGGCGCGCTCACGGGATCAGCTATCGGACTCTCGCAAGGGCACCTTATCATCGGTGCTCTGTCAGGAATCATCGGCAGTGTTGTCGGAACTCTTGCAGGTGCCAAAGCAAGAGCCTTTGTCGCGAAACTGTTCGGACGCGATTTGCCCGCTGCCTTGCTCGAAGACATTCTCGCAGTCGCCCTGGCGATCGTTGCCATCGTGATACTTCGATAAAGGAATTAACGGGTTCAGGCGGTCGAATAAGGCCGAGAATTGCGACCTGAAACTGGCCGTTAACAGGTTGCGGCTTGCAAGTTGTTTTTGGTTCACTGTCATGGTTTCACCTGGCATGATGTTGTTTTTTTGCGGGGCACTGAAGGACGAGGCCACCGAATAGCGAAGACTCCATGCGGTTAGGTCGGGTGGGTTACACAGCTGCAATCACACCAGCACAGTTGGAACGAATCTATCGGGCGATGGTATGCGCCTCCTATCCCGGATGATTGGCGACGATGCGTTGCGCAGGATAAGGGTGGAGCACGCGTGGAGAAGAAGCCACCGCTTGCAATCGCGATCATGGGTTCCCACGTCACCCCACGGCTTTGGCTCCGACGGCAGGGAACACGTCGCCACACGCTAAGCAGCCGTTCTCAGAACATTCCGCGCTCGCCAGGTTACCGATCTCCTGGGCCAAGGAGCAGCCAAGCCTCCGAGGATCGAATGTCGCAACGGTGCAGCGAACCCCGAGGTGATTATCGGAGTTTTGACTGGAACCCAGTGGCACTGCGTGTGGCAATGGCCTTTAAGAGGGCAGATTTAGATTGGCCTCCGCTCAGAGCGTACTTTGGACCGTTGTCGTCAATCGAGGACAATACGGATTCGAATCGGCAGACCTTCGCCGATATCCCGAGACCGACCTGCAGAGTCTCCTAATGTGGTCCAGGATATGTTCGGTAGGCTACGACACTAGAATCGATCGGCGTGCCCTTAACCCACGACGTTTTCAGGAGTAGCTCAAAGTAGGGAAGTTTGGATGCGCCGAGTGTTTTCTCTAAACCCGACAGTTTCTCTTCAGATAATAGGAAGTCGACACCAGCCTGAGTAGGCTCGCCGCTTGTCCCCTGGATGAGGAGCGCGCTGCCATTGTTGTCGGGATTGGGCAGATAGGCGATGATGCAGAAGCCGACGGAACTGGCAGCATTGAAATCGTATGCGGACGGCTCGCCGGTTTTCGGTGCAAGGTTCAAGATTTCATATTGATTCTTGAGATCAAAAGTGAAGTTCATGCGGTTTTGGAACAACTCTGCCCAGGGGTTACCGTATCGACTTCCAATCAGGACGACGTTGTCTTTTCGAATTAGGTCCGGCTGATACTTGCGCGCGAGAAAGAAATGAAGCTTCTGTCGAGCCGGATCAAGCGCCAAAATTCTCTGCGCCGCTTCAAATTCGCCAGAACTTCCCAGCCCCCAATTCGAAATTCTGCTCAATGCCGCAGCCATTTTGGGATCCTGATCCTGAAGTTGGCTCATATAGGAGTGGCCCAGATACTCATTAAGGCTGAATGACTTATTGGTCAGAGCTTCAACTAGCGAGAATGATGAGTCGGTTAGGACGAGATCTGTATCTCTCTTGTCGCCAAAAAACGTCCCCCACAAACCAGCAACAGCAGGCGAATTCTGCCAGGCGCTCAGAGACCGTCGTGAGGCGCGAAGTTCCTGCCAAAGAGTGAAGCTGCAAATCGCAAAACCAAGAATTAAAACCCCGGCTACGACGGAACCCACGACGACCAGCCAGCGCGAAACTCCCCTTGGCGGCTTCTTCAGACTTAAGCTCGAAACCAACGCGTTGTCAGTTTCGGGGACCGCGCTCTCGCCCGGCGTGGCCGGTCTGGCAGTTAATTCGACCCCAACCCCGGAAGGAAAGCTCCCCGCATGGAGATCGCCGGCAAGTGATTCATTCCGCTTCTGGGTTGCCGTTGAAGGCACGGAAGGCGCTTGGTTGAGAGAAGGGACTCCGCCCGGTTGAGAGTCCTCCTTATGAGGCCATCGAAAGTCAGGTACGTAGCTCCCCGCTCCGAGGGAAATGACGACTTTCGGAGTCGCGCGCTGATCCGCATAATATTCCGTAAGCCTGCGGCGAACGTCGTTGGCTCTCACTCTGACAATCGAATCAGATTTGGTGTCGTAATCGAGGGCTCGGTCGAACAGTTCGGCGCCAAGGAACCTCTCTGTCAAACCGTCGAGATCGCCATCAAGCGTGCGGGTGACGATGTACTGGAGGAAGTCATTGCATCGTCTGCTTCCCTGGAACAGCGGGCTTGCCAGTACTCTCTGCAATTCAAACCGCACTGTCTCCACTTCCTCCGCAGTAAAGGCGATTCGCGCAGTTGTGTTTTTGGTCGTCACAAGGCCTTCTTCAACGGCTGAATTGTAGCATCTGCCTTAACCCCCTCGTAACGTCCCTTTCAAACTGCAGAAAACAATAGACGTAAAGGTTCCGAACCTTCCCGAACCCCACTGAACGGCGACAAAGTCGCTGCAGTCGCTAAGACTTGGTGCCGGTTTCAATACGGGAGGAAGAAAGTTGCGAACGCCGGTTTGTCGGATCGACGCAAGGGATTCCTGGAGGCATTATGAGAGGTTGCGGCATGAGTAATTACGGAGGCGGTATGAAAACGCCTAGTTTGCAACGATGCGTTCCAGCAAGTCTAAGTGCTTGCTTGATGGCCATGCTGGTTCTCGTTTTTGGCACCGGCATGTTCGCCCATGGACAGAGCATTACCGGAACCTTAGTTGGTACCGTGACCGACCAACAGGGTGCGGTAGTTCCGTCAGCCACTGTGACGGCCACCAGTCCGGAAACAGGAGACACCCGGAAGGTGACCTCCAATGCACAGGGCGAATACCGGATCGATCGGCTGGCGGTTGGAAACTACACCCTGGAAGTGAATGCGAAGAACTTCAAGGGATTCCTTCAGAAGGGCGTGGTTCTGCGAGTCGACGAGACCCAGCGCTTGGATGCTTCGCTCGTAGTGGGTGAAACTCAGGAGACGGTCACGGTCAGCTCTGCGCCGCCCCTGGTGGACACCTCCACAGCGGTACTGGGCAGGACCGTGTCGCCTGACGAGATAGTGGGTCTGCCACTGGTCAACCGGAATGCGTATGCAGAGCTTTCGTTGACGGCGGGCGTACAGTCGAATAGCGCGAGCGCGCAGAGCAATCCCAGCGGCACGCCGAACTTCCAAATCGGCGAACCGGCTATCGACGTGATCATCAACGGTGGTATTGATGGCGGTGTGCCGATGGTCAGCTATTACCTGGACGGCGGCATCAATATGACCGGGCTGCGCAATTACGGTAACGCGCTGCCCAATCCTGATGCGCTTGAAGAGTTCCGGGTAGAAACGAGCGCATTCGCGGCACAGTACGGCCGGATGTCGGGCGCTGTGGTCACGGCGGTCACAAAGTCGGGAACGAATAAATTCCATGGCTCGTTGTTCGAATTCAACCGCAATACAGACCTGAATGCGTTTCCCTGGAATGCGCCAAAGAACCCCGTGACGGGTGCCTATATCAACGCCCCCTATCATCGCAACCAGTTTGGTGGGACTGTTGGCGGCCCGGTCAAGCACGAAAAGGCCTTCTTCTTCTTCAGCGCTGCAGCGCTGCGCCAGGATGTTGGTCAGCTCCTGTCTGGCGGTGTTGTGCCGACGGCCCTTGAGCGCGATGGCGACTTTACGGCGGATACCAGCCCGGTAACCAAGGTTTACATGCCGGGGACAAAGACCCAGGTACAGGGAACGAATAGTTCCCCCAATTGCGGTACGCCCACCTTAAATTGCATACCATCCAGCCTATTGGATCAGGCAGCAGCCAACCTTATGACAAGGTATGTCCCGTTGCCAAACTCCGGCACCAACGGCTATCTAGGCTACTTTACCGGTCCCACAAACGAGGATGAGTATTTGGGTAAATACGATGAATCGATCGGGAGCAAGGACCACGCTGCTGCCAGTTACTTCTATGTCAACACTGTGCAGAACGCTTTTGGTGGCGGCAGCATCCCTTACGGGACCACCCAATCGTATTCGAAGCAGCAGGTGCTGAATATGAGCGATGCTCACACGTTCAGCCCGACATTGGCAAACCAGACATGGTTCACGTTTACCCATGTGGCGGGCGGTCGCGTAAACCTCCCAACCGGGGTGGACCTGGGCAGTTTGGGATCGACCTTTACGACCCAGGGACCGAAGGCGCTCCCATTCATATCGATTTCTGGAGGCTTCAGCACCAGCAACGGCCTGGCCGGACCGGTGAGCGATACGAATTTTGTGTCTCTGCGCGATGTAGCGAGCGCAACCAAAGGCAAGCATTCCCTCGATCTCGGTGGCGAAATCTCTCTCGAAAAGGATCCGATCGCCGGTAATCTTGAGAACTTTGGCGCCTTCAGTTTCGCCACATCGGCTCCAACGACTACGGGCTATGCTTTGGCCGATTTCGTGACCGGACAAGTCGCCTCGATGGAACAGGACACGCCCTACCACTCGTTGACCAGCGACTGGTACTTCGCATTCTTCTTGCAGGACACTTACCGGGTTCTGCCCAGACTTACCTTAAACCTGGGGCTGCGCTATGACGTGCAGACCTCGCCGGTGGAACGTCAAAACCTGACTGCTACATTTGTTCCCGGAGTCCAGTCCACGATGGTTGCTAGCGCGCCAGATGGGATGTTATTCCCCGGAGATTCAGGAGTGCCGCGCGGCATTGCACCCAACCAATGGCATCATATCTCTCCGCGCGTGGGCATTGCGTGGGATCCATTCGGCGATGGAAAGACTGCGGTTCGCGCTGGCGCTGGCGTCTTCTTCGGGAGTGTGAGCGCCAACGAATGGAACCAGCCGGCCAATGCGCAGCCTTTCGCTGTGCGGCAAACATTCAACTCCATCACCTCGTTCAGCAATGTATATGGGAACTCAGCCTCATTCCCGAATGGTGACCCGTTCCCCTATATCTACAATCCCTCGACCCCCCGCTTCTTGCCGGCAGCGACCGTTGAGACTATCGCAGAGGGCTACAAGTGGCCACTTTCATACCAGATCAATGCAGCTGTGCAACACCAGTTTCCACAGCATCTGTCGGCAACCTTTGCCTATGTGGGAGTATTGACGAACCATATACCGTTTGCAACGGATGCGAACTATGCGCCCTATGCGCCGGGAGCGAGCACATCGCAGGCCAGCATCAATGCCCGCCGCCCATACGATCCGGGCGTTCTCGGCCAGGTCACTTACATCGAAACGCAGGAAACGGCATCGTATCACTCGCTTCAAATCACGGCCAGCAGGCCTCTAACCCGCAACCTGATGCTCAATGGGTTCTATGTCCTCAGCCACAGCTTCGATGGCGTGAATCCTGGTGGGGATGGGCAGTCATCGGCGCAGGACTTCGCCAACCTGTGGGAGGAAAGGGGAGTAGCGACCCAGGACCAGCGGCACGTGGCAAGCATCTCAGGCATTTGGAAGCCTGATTACTACCAGGGATCCAACCTGCTGCTGAAGAGCATTGTCAACGGCTGGTCGATCTCGCCGATCGTCTCGTTGCAAAGCGGTTTGCCATTCACTGTCTCAACCGGCGCGGACCAGAACTTTGACAGCGCCAACGCCAACCGCCCGGACATTGTTGCCGGCGTGCCTACCGTCCTCAATCCGCACAGATGCCGCATCTGCGCGGGAGGCGCGGCTTCCGAGTGGTTCAACACGGCTGCCTTCGTATACAACGGCCCCGGCGTGGCAGGCGGCATTGGCCCCGGCGGAGCCGACGGCGACGCGCCACGGAATTTCCTGCGCGCGCCGGGATATCGCGACATCGACATGGGAGTCTTCCGTGACATCCATTTCGAGAGGATGACTTTTCAACTTCGAGGCGAGGCGACCAATGCCTTCAATCTTGTGAGTCTGAATGCGCCTGGATCGAGCGGCCCTCCCAAAACAGTGGGAGCAGCCAATGCTTCTTCGACCTTCGGGAAAATCACTGGCGCCGCCAGCCCAAGGCTGATTCAGGTTGGCGCTCGGCTAACCTTCTAACACCCCAAGCACATGATGAAACAGGGTCGAGCGGAACAAGCGGAGAATTCTATTCCGCTCGATCCAGGTTTAAGAAAGTTAAGGCTCTCGACGATCGGTGATCTTTCGCTTCTTGCGCGCAACAAAAGTGCGTCTGTAGTCGCGTCCAGTTCGCTACAGCAAATTGAACTTCGGATGCCCCTTGATACCTACCGAGTCAACACAGATGTCAGGAATGGATTCCATGAATCGCAGGCATTTTACTAAGAGTGCAATCCTGACGCCGCTCATGATGTTGCTTGAATCGGGGGCGTTTAGCCAGCAGGACTCATCGCAGCAACAGAACGGAGCTGCTATTCCGAAAGGGCAGGAGGTACGTAAGCCTAAGACCGCGGCGGAGTATAACCGACATCCACTCATCAACGAACCAGAGCCATTTGCAGACAAGCTGGTCTTCCAACGGAGGGAACTGGAACAGCTGCTCCAACCATTCAAGCTTCAGCAGGTCCAGCTCGAAGCGGGACCTCTCCGGGATGCGCGGGACTGGAACCGAGCTTACATGCTGCGCCTGCCCAACGACCGCCTGCTGTATAACTTTCGAGTAACTGCCGGATTGCCATCCAAAGCTCAACCGTTAGGGGGTTGGGAGGCGCCGGGCGCTGAGCTTCGCGGACACTTTGTCGGCCACTATCTTTCAGCGTGTGCGCTGTCGTATGCCGCCACAAGAGATGAGGAAATCAAGGCCAAAGCCGATGGCCTGATTACCGGGATCTTTGAGTGTCAGAAGGCGCTCAACGCGAATGGCTACGTCAGCGCATTCCCGGAAGAGCTCTTCATCCGGCTCGATAAGCGCGAGAAGGTCTGGGCGCCCTTCTACACCTTGCATAAGATCATGGCCGGCTTGCTGGATATGAAGCAGTATGGCGACAACGACCAAGCGCTCGATATCCTGGTGCAGCTCGCCGCATGGGTTGATACGTGGACCGCAGCCCGGACCGAGGAGCACATGCAGGACATCCTGCGAACCGAGTTTGGTGGGATGAACGAGGTGCTCTACAACCTTGCAGTGGTAACAGGAGATGACCGCTGGGCGCAGGCAGGAGATCGTTTTACAAAAAAGGTGTTCTTCACTCCGCTGGCTCTTCGCCAGGATCAGCTCAAGGGCCTGCATGCCAATACTCATATGCCCCAGGTGATCGGAGCCGCTCGCCGCTACGAGCTCAGCTCCGACGCCCGCTTTGGGAGTGTCGCAAGCTTCTTCTGGGAGACCATTGCCGAATCGCGCACCTATGCCACAGGTGGCTCAGGCAATACCGAGAGCTGGCTTACTAACGCCAACCATCTTGCTCTTGAAATGGCGGCCAGCTCGCATCACCAGGAGTGCTGCTGCGCCTATAACATGATGAAGCTTACGCGCCATATCTACGGGTGGACCGGCAATCCTCGCTACCTGGATTATTACGAGCGCAATCTGTTCAATCATCGCTTGGGAATGATTCAGCCAGATACCGGTTTGACCAGCTATTTTTTATCGATGTCTCCCGGCGCATGGAAGACTCTCTGCACAGAGGATGAAACGTTCTGGTGTTGCACCGGATCGGCCCTGGAAGAATTTGCAAAGCTCAATGACACCATCTACTTTCATGACGTCGACGGAGTTTACGTCAACTTGTTCGTATCTTCGAGCCTTCATTGGAAAGAGGAAGGGATTGAGTTGCAACAATCGACCGGTTTCCCCGAGTCCGATCGTACGCTTCTGACCGTGCGATCGACGCCAGAGAAAGCATGGACACTCCACTTGAGGGTGCCTGCTTGGACCGCGCCAGACTACGCAGTCTCCATCAATGGAAAACAGGTTTCCGTTTCCTGCTCACCGGGCTCTTATCTCGCGTTGCACCGTGTCTGGAAGACAGGCGATCGCGTGGAGTTCATCGTGCCGATGCGTCTTACCGTCGAGCCAATGTGCGACGATCCAACGAAGCAGGCGTTTCTCTACGGGCCGATCGTTCTGGCCGGCCAATTCCCGCGCGGAGAAATACCATTCGAATTCGAGCATACTCAGGCACCGGAACTGGGCGAATTCATGCCTTTCAAAGCGCCGGACTTCAAAGCGCGCGGAGAGAAGCCGGAAGACTGGATTCAGCCGGTAGCCGGGAAGCCGCTTCATTTTCGTACCAGAGGCCAGTCTCAGGATGTAACTCTGAAGCCACTGAATCAGAGCTGGGAACGCTTTGCCGTTTATTGGACAGTCACCTGAGGAGCGGAACCTGTTTGAATGGATCTGGATTTTAATCGCCGCACGACTGGTTATACAGCAAGTTGCCGAAGAACCTGAACGATCTCAAAAGGTCAATGAGTGCTTAGCCCTCGTGGCAACTATCGTCTTCGTCAATTTGAAGACCGGATTCGGACCGCTTCAGCGACTGATCGAGGAAGGTGCAAAGGCTTCGATCCACCACCTGCTCTTAGGACGAGTTCATCGTGAGTCCCTGCGCACGTCACATAGTCGGTTACCGGGCGCACCAGGCTCACGTGACCGGCAGGTTGGAGCGGGCTGGGGCAACCGGAAGTTTGCCTTCCAGAAAGCAGGGGTCTGAGATGCGGCCTACATGCCACAATTGTGCAAAGATGCGGCCGCCTGCCCGGTACACAGACTTGGTAACCAACTTCCAGCCTTCGATTTGCTGCGGCGACCAAATTCCCGGCACACTCGCGTAGCCAACACCCTGTGGCATAACCGGTATGCCCTCGGAGATGATCAGGCCCGCACCGGCACGTTGTGTATAGTATT
>JBEKRU010000162.1:0-10301 GCA_049518435.1 Occallatibacter sp.
TATCGAGTCTTCGGAGACGATAAGACAGTCCTTCGCGGGGGCTTTGGGAAATACTTCGACTCCATTGAAGACAACGAACTGGATCAGGGTAACGTCAACCCTTATCCGAGTTCATCTGGCTTCGCCGATGGCCCGGATGCAGCACTCTCCTATCCTGCCTTGCGCAACACCAACAGCTTGCCCACTGCTTCACCGAACGGACAATTAACCACGGGCAATTTGGGTTTCGGGGTTTGGCAAGACGACCATTACAAAAACCCGTACTACCTTGCATGGAACCTTGGCGTTGAGCGGGAAATGCCTGGTTCAAACAAGCTTGAAGTCGATTACATCGGCAACCATGGCACGAACCTGTTTGGGCGTTCCAACCCCAACGCACCCTCGCAGTGCATCGCGATCAACGGTTGCATTGCATCGTCGACAGGCCCCTCCGTGCCGGTAGCTGCACGTGTGCCTTACCAAAACCTGGGGACTCTCGTGAATGCCATTTTTGACGACTTTGCGAACTACAACGCGCTGGACGTCAAAGTCGAGCATAGGGCACGCGATCTCGACCTAGTGGCGGCTTACACTTGGTCCAAGGCGCTCGACACCAAGTCCAGCGTTGCCGGACTGGCCGGCGGCGGCGTCACGGACAATGCAGGATGGGCTGGGCCTCAGGATGGACACAACATAGCCTCGGACTATGCTCGAGGCGGCTACGATGTGGGAAACCGCTTGGCGGTCACCATCGTCTACGCCCTGCCGATTGGCACGGGCAAGGCGCTCCTTGGTAACTCTTCGAAGGTGGTCGATGAGGCCATCGGGGGTTGGAGGTTCGGCGTCCTCTCGTCCTTCCAGGGAGGAATTCCCTTCACCATCGTTGGGGCCGATAATGGCAATAACAACACCTATTCGGAGAGGGCCAACTTCAATCCCGGTGCGCCCAAGTGCCCTAAATCGCACCAGCAATGGTTCTGCTCCGACGATGTCTCCGGTTCAACCGATAAGACTTTCACGCAGCCGGTGTGGGGTGACTTTGGCAACTCGTCGCGCAACGCCATACGCGGGCCTGGGCTGATCCTTGCAGATCTATCGCTGTCCAAGAGCTTTGCCGTCGTGGAAAAGTCGGCCTTTGAGCTGCGGTTCGACGCATTCAATGCCTTCAACCATTGGAATCCAGGACAACCCGATGACACGATGACCGATACAGCCCTCCAGCCCAACGGGTATCCAACGGTGGCAAATATCTTACCCAACAACTACCAAGGCAGCGCACGCATTCTTCAGCTGTCAGGGCGCTTCAACTTCTAACAGGGTGAAGCCTTTACCAATTCAAACATAAGCAGAGGGACGCTTCGCGCCCCTCTGCTTGTACTGGACATGCAAGCATCTTCAAAGCGGTCTTGCAATCAATCTCCACCTCGGTCATTAAGAGTCTCTCAATGAATTCGCCAAGACAATTGAGCTGCATGATTCTGTGCCTTTTGGCCGTTCTTTCTTCGCTTGCCCGCTACGCCAATGGCCAGTCGAAAGAACCGATTGACCCGGGCCAGACAGCACTCCAGCATGGAGACTATCTGTCCGCTGAGACACTCTATCGCCAAGCACTGCGTCAAAATCCGGGCTCTCCGGAATTGCTCACCGATCTTGGTATTGCCCTTCAAATTCAAGGGCGATCTACCGACGCAATCCATGTCTTCGAACATGCTTTGAAGCTGAAGAACTTGCCACGCACTTATGCACTGCTCGCCGAACAGAAATGTAGGATCCGAGACTTGGATGGCGCGCGGCCCATGTTGAAAAAGATCATTCGCGACTACTCCGGAGACGCCAAAACCGTCGCTATCGTTGCTCCGTGCTATCTCGATCTCGATGAGCCAGTCGATTCCGTAAAAGCCTACACTGCCCTGCTGCGCGACGATGCTTATCCACATGACCTGGCGTTGATCCAATTGTCCAAGTCGTACCTCGCGGCTGCGCAGTACTTCGTTGGGAAGCTGAAGGAACGCGATGACAGTAAAGCGTATGTCACGGCGCTCAGCCAGGCAAGTACTTCCGGCGATCCGCGCAGCGCATTCGCCATTGCGCAACAGACGTCTCCGAATTTTCACGCCGATTTGGGATTCGATACAGTTCTCAGGATCTGGAATCAGCATCAGGACGATTCGGCACTGCTCTATCAATTGGCGGTCATTAGCGGGGAACAGAGCATGCGACAATTTGAACTTTGCAGCCAGCAGTATCCGGACTCTCCCTATCTTGCGCAGCTCAAGTTTGAAATGCTCGCGGATCAGGGAAGAGAAGATGAAGCGGTCAGTGGATTCGAAGGATTACTCCATTCGCACCCCGAACTGCCGGACTTGCGCCACGACCTTGGCATGCTCTACAGAAGGCAGCGTCAGTGGGACAAGGCTCTCGCGGTTTTTCGCGATGAGCTTTCCGCCAATCCGAAGGATGAGCGCGCAGCAGCACGAGTGAGTGAAGCTCTGGATCAATTGATGCAGTGGACAGAGCTTCGTGACTTCCTTGCGCCCCGCGTGCAGCAAGGTGAAACACCGCTTTGGGCGGTACTGGATCTTGCGGAAGCGCATGAACAATTGGGAGAAATGCGTCAGGCGATTTCTCTTCTTTCAAATGCGGAGGCGGAGTATCCATCCAGCAAGGCCGTGCACTTTCGCCTGCTCCATCTCTATCGCAGCACCGGCGAAACGGCGAAGGCCACTGCCGAGGCGAAATGGTTTAAGAGCCAACCAGGATAGGCATCGTTTGCGAATCCGAACCGTACCAATTGAGGAAGAGTATCCGCTACACGCAGCAATGCAGGTGGCGCAGTTCGCGGACGAAGAGAAGTGAGGTCTGGGTACTGCATATCCGAAAAGCACCGCGACGTTTACAAGGCTCAACAGGCGCGATAACTAGGGAGGAGGATGAGATGGCCAGAGGGAGGAGGCATACGTCCGAGCAGATTGTGCAACTGCTCCGCCAAATCGATGCTGACACGGCGAGTGGGAAGAAAACAGCCAAAGCATGTTACGAGGCAGGAATAACTGAGCCAACCTACTACCGGTGGTTCAAAGAGTTCGGCACTTTGACCGTGGTTAAGGCGGAGAAACAAAACCATTGAAAGAGTAAGTGACTAAACGCAATCTCACCATCCCGGCGCAACCGCCAAGTCTGAGCAAGAGCCCAAGAGGAAGAGAAACGGAATGCCCCATTTTTCAAGACGTGATGTCTTAGCTGGATTGGCCGCTTCAAGTGCGGCATCTATCCTGATTGCCCACGGCGAACAGCGCCAAACCTCCGTCTCCAATAGCGCTGGGCTCCTTACCGGCGATGAGCGCAGTCAACTTGCCGATGCATTGCTGCACCACTTTGCGGAGAGTGCGCCGCAGCTGCTACGGGCACCCGAAGGAATTCTGAAACATTCCAGCATTTCACAGAGTGTGCCCGGCAAAACCTATTCAACTCAACTCTGGGATTGGGATACACTTTGGACCAGCCAGGGGCTTTTTCGCGTTGCGGAGCTGCAACACGATGAGTCGCTGAAGCAAAAGCTGTGTGAGCACGTTTCCGGAAGTCTCCTGAACTTTCTCGAGCACGCTTCACCGGACGGGCAGATTCCAATCATGATGACCGCCGACAATGCGGACGCCTTCCGAATCGTGGCCAGGAACGAGATGTCGAGAAACCAGGCTAAACCTGTTTTCGGTCAACTTGGACTGCTTGCCTGCGATCAACGCGGAGATGCGAATTGGTTGGAGCCGCACTTTGATTCGATTCTGCGCTTCTATGATTCGTGGGTGAAGCACAACTCCTCGCCGATTGGCTTGCTGGTATGGGGCGACGATGTCGCAATCGGCGATGATAACGACCCAACTACATTCGGCCGCCCATTCTTCTCGTCCGCAAACCTACTTCTCAATTGTCTTTTCTATCAGGATCTTTTAGCGTCGGCAGAATTAGCACGACGACTTGGACGATCAGGGGATCATGATCGTCTTTCAAGCCAGGCGGGAGAGTTGGCGCAAAGAATTCAAACGTGTTGCTGGGATCCCAGAGATAGTTACTACTACACCGTCGATGTTCAATGTGTCGATCGGCGAGCAGAGCTCATTCCTACCGTACCGCGGGGAATGGGAATGTCCTGGAAATGCCTGCCGACCAGAATCCAGATGTTTACTGGCTTTTTGCCGCTCTGGTGCGGCATCGCGCCCCAACAGAACGCCGACAAACTCATTAGCACAAACTATCTCGCGGACGACCGTCTCTGCGCCCAATGGGGTGCCAGGTCCCTTTCGTCCCGCGAGACCATGTACTCTCTGGAGTTTAGTTCCAACCCGAGCAACTGGCTTGGGCCGGTATGGATCATCGTGAACTATTTCGTATGGAAATCTTTGCTGCGATACGGATACAAGAAAGAAGCAGACGAACTCGCCGACAAGACCATCCTGCTTTTATCCAAGGATCTTAAGACAAACGGTTCGTTGAATGAGTACTATCATCCCGATACCGGGGCAGCGCTAAGTCACAAGGGATTCACGGACTGGAATTTGCTTGTCCTGGAAATGATCTGATCGGAGCTTGGATTTAGGTGCGCCCTCTCGTGCGCTAGATAGGATCCCATGGCAGGATTTTTCGGTAGTTCCTCTAGTCTCGTCTCGCTTGGTTGTTTATTTGTTTTGCCCGCGCTAGCAACGGCGCAGCATACCCCTTCGGATTCTGTCGTGCCCGCAAACATAGTCGACATTGATGCGAGCCGGCCTTCGCCGCAACCTCAACCTTCTGACTTTAAGGGCGGCAGCAGCCTCTCGCCGTCTGGTCAGTCCATCGGCCTGAATGATCAGTATCTGACGCGCGACGGTAAACCATGGCTCCCGGTCATGGGGGAGTTTCACTACTCACGCTACCCCGAAGCTGACTGGGAAGAAGAGATACTCAAGATGAAGGCGGCTGGAGTGGAGATCATCTCGTCCTACATCTTCTGGAATCATGTTGAGGAAGTGAAGGGAGTCTTCGACTGGACAGGGCAGCGAGATCTGCACCACTTCGCGGAGCTTTGCCAGAAGCACGGCGTATACCTATTCGTGCGCATCGGGCCATGGGTACATGGTGAATCGCGCTACGGTGGCCTTCCCGATTGGGTGGTGAAAGGGAGTACGCAGCGAACCACCGACCCTCGCTTTCTTGGATTCGTTGGCGATTTCTACCGGCAAATCGGGAAGCAGATTAAAGGACTGCTTTGGAAAGACGGCGGTCCGGTCATTGCTGTGCAAATCGAAAATGAATATGCAGGCAAAGGACCTGACGGCGGACTGGAATACATCCTAAAGCTTAAAAGAATGGCTGAAGCCGCAGGTCTGGACGTGCCGCTTTACACCGTTACCGGCTGGAACAACACGGTCTGGCCTCCGGGTGAGGTTATCCCGGTCTATGGCGGCTATCCGGATGCGCCGTGGGATTCTGGATCTGGTAGGATCCCGCCTGGAGAAGTCTACCTCTTCCGTTTTAATAGCCGCATCTCCGGCGAGATGGGTGTCATCGGCGCCAGTCATTCGGAAACCTCTCAGACCGACCCTCACACGCCTTTTCTCACGGCTGAGGTTGGAGGCGGAATGCAAGATACCTACCACCGGCGTCCAGTTGTCGATGCTGACGATGTCGCCGCTATGGTACCGGTAATGATCGGCTCGGGCACAAATCTGCTCGGCTACTACATGTTCCAGGGGGGCGAAAACCCCGACGGCAAACTTGGCCCCCTTAACGAATCGAAGAGCACTGGCTATCCAACTGACCTTCCCGTCAAAAACTACGACTTTCTTGCACCGCTCAGCGAGTTTGGTCGCGAACGGCCGTCCTACGGCGTTCTGAAGCTCTTCAATTATTTCCTCAATGATTTTGGTCCTGAACTCGCGCCCATGGCTGTCCACGCTCCGACGATTCTTCCCGCCGGCCGCACGGACACGAATACGGTGCGCGTTGCCGCACGCACCCATGGTGACAGCGGATTCGTCTTCCTGGATAACCATGTTCGCGGTCTTGATATGCCTGCACATAAGCAAGTGCAAGTCCGATTGCAGTTGCCCTCCGGTCCAATGCTTGTTCCTACCAGCCCCGTCGACGTGCCCGCTGATAGTTATTTCATTTGGCCAGTCAATATGGACATGGATGGTCTACGCCTGCGCTATAGCACCGCTCAGCCTTTTTGCCGCATGGAAGCGGGGCGAACTGTTCTCTATGTTTTCTTCGCGATACCGGGAATCAGCCCCGAGTTTTCCTTCGCACCCGATGCGCTCAAATCAATGCGTGTAGCTGGTGGGGTCAAGAGTGAAAGCTCGAACGAAATTCTGGTAACGGCCATCGAACCATCCAACCGCGTTGTCTTCGAAGGGGACCTTCCCGCGGGAAAGAAGTTGCAAGTTGTGGTGCTCACGCGTGAACAGGCGCGGTTGGCGACTCGGATATCCCTTATAGATGGCGACCACCTTGTGCTCTCCCCGCAGGAGGTATATTCCGATGGCCACTCGATGACGCTCCGCGCACTTGCGCAACCCGAGTTCCATTTCTCAGTCTGGCCTTCGTTGCCTTCCACTGAGGGAAGCAGTGTTCGCATCGAGACCCAACCAGATGATGGCATCTTCAAGACCTATAGCGCTTTGGGGATCTCGCAGACCGTTCTTGCATCTTGGGCTCCCGAACAATCTGTGAAGCCCACGCCAATCTCTCACTCCGATCCAGCCACCGTACCCACGACGGACGATATTGAGGCGGCGCCCAGGTGGAAACTCAGTTTGCCTGTCAATGCTTTTGCCGGCGTGAGCGATCTCTTCCTGAAAGTGGAATATCAGGGGGACATCGCTCGTCTCAGCGCAGCAGACCATCTGTTAGCCGACGATTTCTATAACGGAATGCCGTGGTGCGTCGGACTCAAGAGGTTTCGGAGACCAGTCGAATCCGGAAGTATGGAGATCACAATAGTTCCGTGGCGGGACCGCTCCAAAGTGATCCTCGATGATTTTGCTCTCAATAAGGTTGGAGATCATAGTGCACACCTTTTGAAAGTGACTGTCTTGCCGGAATATCAACTGACAGTTCCCTGACGAATTTCTATTCAACAGCTGCGGTTCCTGCACCCAACCCGCGTTGGCCAAGATGAGGGCACATAGAATGATTGAATCTCTTTTCAGGAAGATCGTCCCGCCCAATATATCCCGCCACCTCCAGGGTCTTCCTGCGCCGACTGGTCGCGCAAGAAGAATAGATGCCCCAGACACACGCGGAAACAATACCAACTGGTGCAGCCTTCGGCTCATGACCATTCCGAATTTAAGGAAACTTCGTATCGTATGCTCCCTCGCACTCTTTCTGGCAATTCTGACTTTCTCACGCCCGTTCCTCTATGCGGATCAGCATGGTCCAACTCAAGTAGGGGGTTCTATAGCACCGCTGCATCTGCAAGTAGCATCCTCAATTAACCCGATCGGAATTGATCGCCCGGCTCCAAGTATGAGTTGGGAATTACGCGCGAGGGTTCCGGGCATGCACGACCTGCGGCAAACCAGCTACCAGATTTTGGTTGCTTCGTCTGAGGATGAGCTTGCGAAGAATCATGGAAGCTCGTGGAATTCGGGTCGAGTGCAGTCAAGCCAACGTCTCTACGTCATCTACGGTGGTCAGCCCCTCTCCTCTTACCAAAGCTGCTATTGGAAAGTGCGAGTCTGGGATCAGGCGGGGATAGCCTCCCCCTGGAGTGCTCCAGCAAAGTGGACGATGGCAATCCTGCATCCCGACGAGTGGCAGGCCCACTGGATCGCCGCCGAACCTGACGGCCCGCTTCAGCCGCAGGCTCGAGAGCACCAGGGCCAATGGAAAGACTCAGCACAGCCGCTGCCCATCTTCCGCAAAGAGTTTCACGTCACCGGTCCCGTGAAGAGCGCAATCGTTGTCGTTTCCGGTCTGGGGCAGTACGAACTTCACCTGAACGGCGACAACGTTACCGACACCGTACTCAATCCTGGCTGGACCAACTACAGGAAGACAGTCCTGTACAACACCTTCGATGTGACGAGACAGCTTCGACCGGGCATGAACGCCTTTGGAGTTTTGCTGGGTAACGGAATGTATAGCGTTCCTGGCATTCATGGCCGCTACACCAAATTCGTCGGATCCTTTGGCCAGCCAAAGTTGCTCTTTCAGATGCATATAAAGTTTGCCGACGGGGGTGAGTCAATCCTGACAAGCGACTCGAGTTGGGGGACCGCTGCAGGGCCAATCACCTTTTCGTCGATCTACGGCGGCGAAGACTTCGATGCCCGTCGGGTGCAGAACGGATGGGAACTTCCGAACTTTGTTGAGAATGCGGACTGGCGCCCGGCACTCGAAGTGGCAGCGCCGGACGGATCATCCGATTCTCCAGGACACGAACTGGCCGAACATCTGATTCCGCCAATCACCATTGTCGAGAAGCTCACTCCGCTCCGCGTCACTCGGCCGCAGCCTGGCGAAATCGTATACGACATGGGCAAGAATTCCTCCGGATGGCCGGAAATCTTGGTCCAGGGACAGGCTGGCGATCGCATTCGCATGTTGCCAGGAGAGCTGTTGAATCCGGATGGGACTGTTACTCAGGCCAGCGCGGGAGCTGGGCCGAACAATCCGGTGATATTCGACTACACTCTAGCTGGCGGCAAGGAGAGATGGCATCCGCGCTTCACGTACTATGGCTTTCGCTACGTCCAGGTTGAGACAATCCCAGCGACTTCCGGCGGCCCAAAGCCAAGAGTACTCTTACTTCAGACTGACGTAGTCCACGACGATGTTGAGGTTGACGGACATTTTACTAGCGGCGTGCCACTCCTCAATCGGATCCATGGGTTGATTGATCGCGCCATCCTCAGTAACCTGGCCAGCGTGATTACCGACTGCCCCACTCGCGAGAAGCTCGGCTGGCTTGAGCAGACGTATCTGGCCGGATCTTCGATAATGAACAACTACGGCGTGCAAAAGCTCTATGAAAAGATCGCCAGCGACGTCGCGGAATCGCAACTCGCGAACGGCTTGGTTCCCGCCATCGCCCCCGAATACGTGGCATTCGTAGACGCGAATGGTAACAGCACCAACTTCAGGGACACCCCGGAGTGGGGCAGCGCCAGCATCCTCTCTCCGTGGGAGGCGTATCGATTTTACGGCGACGCAGAGGTTCTAAAGGATCACTACGACTCCATGGTTAGCTACGCCAGCTATCTGCGAAGCAAGCTGAAGGATGGAATGCTTACCTACGGCCTCGGAGATTGGTTCGACATCGGCCCGGGCCAGCCTGGTGAGGCACAGCTTACAGGAAAGGGGCTAACCGCAACCGCGATCTACTACCAGGACCTGCGGACGCTTGCGGCGATCGCGAACGTGCTTGGAAAGGAGGCAGATGCCGCCAGTTTTGACAAGGAAGCTGCGGAAGTTCGAGAGTCCTTCAATAGCCATCTGCTCCATGCCGACACGGCGATCTACGATCGTGGGAGTCAGACAGCGCAGGCCATGCCGTTGGTGCTTGGACTGGTTCCAGAAAATCTTCGTCAAGCAGTGCTCGACAATCTGATCAGAGACATTCGTGAGCACGGCAACCACGTTACTGCCGGAGACATCGGTTTCCATTACGTCGTTCGAGCGCTGACTGACAACGGACGTTCGGATGTCCTCTTCGATATGCTTTCCCGCAACGACTCGCCAAGCTACGGCTACCAGTTGGAGCGCGGTGCCACCACGCTAACAGAGGCGTGGGACGCCAACCCCGGAGCGTCGCAAAACCACTTCATGCTCGGTCATGCCGAAGAGTGGTTCTATCGGGGTCTGGCAGGCATCGATGTCGATATGAGCCGCCCGGAGTCGCGCCAGATTGCAATTCGTCCAGCGTTCCTCGCCGACGTTCCGGAAGCACGGGCCCAAGTGCATACGGTACTGGGCATCATTGAGAGCTCGTGGACACGCGAAGGGACGAAGGTAGTTTGGAGGGTCGGGATTCCGGCGGGATCGAGCGCCGTAGTGGCAATTCCGCAGGCCGCGGCGGAAGTATCCATGAACGGGGGACCACCACCTACGGCATCGCCCACGGGGGAAGTCTCGCTTGGGTCCGGAAACTATGAGTTTCGTTTCCAACTGCGATAGCAACACTTGACATTCGGCGCACAGCTCCCACATGGACGAAAAGTCGTTAGCCTTGATCGGAAATGCTTCGGGGCGAGTCCTCGCAGCTTGACCCTGTTCGGCCGCTGGTGCCCCGAGGCATTTTCGATAAGGAGACTAGAAGGAAGGCGGTGGCAGTGGCGGAC
>JBEKRU010000163.1:0-10099 GCA_049518435.1 Occallatibacter sp.
AGATTTAATCCGAATTCCAAATCTGCCGTTTCAACTAGGATCATGCGCAGCGTTTCCATTCGAGCCTTCACCCGCCTTCTTGTCTTCTCGTTCATCACCTTCGCCGCGATCGCTTCCTGGTCAGCGCCCGTCCTCATGATTTCCATCGATGGGCTGAAGCCGGAATACATTACGCATGCCGATGAACACGGGCTGCGCATTTCCACGCTGCGGCGGTTTGTTCAGGAGGGCGCATACGCCGATGGCGTCATTCCGGCGCTCCCCACGGTTACTTATCCCAACCACACCACACTGATTACCGGCGTATGGCCGGCTGAGCACGGCATCCTCAACAACCAGGTTTTCGATCCAGAACATAAGCTGGCGGGCGCATGGTACTGGTACGCCGAAAGCATCAAAGTGCCTACCCTGTGGGATGCGGCACACCGGGCCGGCATCGCGACAGCCAGCGTCAGTTGGCCGGTCAGCGTGAATGCGACGAGCGTCGATACGCTGATTCCCGAGTACTGGCGGACCGCATCGCCCGGGGACGGCTTCAACCCGCAGGATACCTACCTGATGAATTCCATCTCGCGTCCGGATGGCGCGCTGGATGCAATGGAGGCACGCATCGGTCCGTACATGATGGGCAACGACACGTCGGTCGAAGGCGGCGATGCCGTGCGCACGCGCTTTGCTCTCGACATTTTGCGCAATAAAAAGCCCGGCTTCATGACCATCCACCTGAGCGCAATGGACTCCTCAGAGCATGCGGCCGGCCCATTCAGCGCGGAGGCCGACAAGACCCTCGAGGCCGTTGACGGCATGGTGGCTCAGCTCATGGAAGCCGCGCTCAAAAACGATCCCGAAACAAAGATTGTCATTGTTTCCGATCACGGGTTCCTCACCATTACGCATACCGTCAACCTCTATATTCCTTTTGTGCAGGCGGGACTGATTCAATTCGGCAAGCACACGGGATACGAGGGAGAAACCACCGTCGTCACATCGTGGAAGGCGCAGTTGTGGTCTGGAGGAGGGGTGACCGCGGTAATGCTCCACGACCCGGCCGACGCTGCCACCAGCCAACAGGTCAAAGACATTTTGACGAAGCTTGCTGCGGATCCGGAAAACGGGATCGACCAGGTCCTGAATGCGGACCAGATTCCGCAGTATGGGGGCTTTCCGGGAGCAGCTTACCTTGTGGTGATGAAACAGGGCTACGTAGCGGGACCCGCGCAGTCTGGCCCGCTCTTGGTTACCCAACCCGGTAACAGAGGCACACACGGATTCTGGCCGCAGTTCCCTGAGATGCGCTCGTCGTTCTTCATCCTGGGCAACGGCGTAGCGCGTGGCCGCGACCTGGGCACCATCGACATGCGGCAGATAGCACCGACTGTTGCAGCAATCCTGGGAGTGGCGATGCCGACTGCCAAACAACCCCGGCTGCATATCGAGCCTTGAAACCTGCGCAGAAACTCAAGTCCGCACAGCGCTGCTCTACCGGACTTTCATCTGTAACCTGCCATCTGAAATCCGTCCGCGGCCCCGCTGGTATCCTTAAGGCATGCCATCTTCCGCGACGACATACCGGACTACGACACGCCAACGACCTCCATCCGCGCCCTCAGCAGGAGTAACCTGGCTGCTGTTTACTGCCATTTTTCTTGCTGTACAGTTTGCCTCGCTCTTTACTCCTCCGCTGATGGACGACGTGGACGCATCCCACGCTCAGGCGGCTCAGCATATTGCCGAAAGCGGCAACCTGATCACCAGCCAGATCAATGGTATCCGCTACATTGAAAAACCGCCGCTGCCTTACTGGATCATCGCGGGATCGTACCGAATCTTCGGCCAGAACGCCTTCGCTACGCACCTGCCCAACTCACTTGCAATGCTTGGCCTCACCTGGCTTGCATGGGTGTGGGCCGGCCGTGCCTGGGGACCGCGCGCAGGCCTCTATGCAGGGCTTGGCGTACTTACATCGATTGGGCCGTTTCTCTTCACTCGCTTCATCATTCCCGAGGCGGAGCTCGCGCTGTTTCTTCTGATTGCGCTCTATTGCCTGCTCACCGGGTTTGAATCCATACGCCCCACGCGTTTCTATTGGATGTGGGCCTGTATTGCGCTGGCTACGCTTACAAAGGGGCTGATTGCGCCTGTGTTTTTCGCCGGTGCCGCGATCCCCTATCTGCTGCTCACCGGCCAGTGGCGGCGGTGGCGCGACATGAAGCCCGTCACCGGGTTTCTGCTCTTCTTCGCCATCGCGGCACCGTGGCATATTCTCTGCGGCCTCGCCAATCCTGACCACGGACACCCAATCGGCAATCATCCCACGCTGGGCAACGTACACGGCTTCTGGTACTTCTACTTCATCAACGAGCATGTGCTGCGCTTCTTCGGCCAGCGCTATCCGCATGACTACAACAAGATGCCGTTTGCCTGGTACTGGCTTGCGCACCTGGTCTGGCTGTTTCCGTGGAGCCTGTTTCTTCCCGCACTCATCGCCGTGGCCTGGAAGACCCGGCACCACTGGCTCCAGCACCTGCGCCACGATGCCGGCGCAACTGTCGATTTCTACCTGGACCACGCAGCGCGGGAAGATGTGGCCAGCTTTGTCCAACGCCTCAAGTTCCGTGTGCGCACCGTGTGGCTGCTGAGCATCTTCTCCGCATTCAGCCTGCTGTTCTTCTGCATCTCCACCAACCAGGAGTACTACACCTTCCCGGTGTGGCCGCCGTTGTTCATTTTGATTGCCGGCGTTGTGGCCAGTATTGAAGAAAAGCGCGGGCTTGACGGCACGCCGAACGAGGGCGCCAACAGCCCGCATCCGCTGCTCTCCACGCGATGGCTCACGGGCGGGCAGGCCGTATTTGCCGTCGTTGGCGCGCTCGTCGCGGCAGCCCTCGCGTGGGGCCTGTGGGACTCACGCAATCTGCCCTACGTGGCCGACATTGGCACCGTGCTCGCGCATCGCGGCGTAGGCGATTACACCCTGTCCATGTCGCACTTGTTCGATCTCACGGGTGCGTCGTTTGCGGCGCTGCGTCTGCCGGCCGCGCTGGCCGCGATTGCGCTGCTCATCGGTCCCGCGGTGGGCTGGGTGCTGCGACTGCGCGGACAACAGCTCGCGGCTACCATCAGCCTCGCGCTTACGTCGGCTGTATTTTTGATAGCCGCGCATATCGCATTCGCACGCTTCGATCCCATGCTCGGCTCCAAACAATTCGCCGACACCATCATTCGCGATGGCTCGCCTGCGGACTCGGTAATCATCTATGGCGAGCAGTCAGACGCATCGTCGGTTGTCTTCTACACGCATAAATTCTTCGCGGGTAAGCCGGCGTATCTCGTGCTTCCGCGCTGCGGCCAGCATGGCGAAGGCACTCCTTTGCTGTGGGGCTCCTGCTATCCCGATGCGCCGAATATTTTCCTTTCAGACGATCAGCTTTCGAAGGAATGGGGAACCGGCGAACGCAAGTGGCTCTTCGCCCAGGACATCAATCAGCAAAAGGCGGAGAGCCTGCTTGCAGGCCGCCTTTATCCCGTGCAGTCGCTGGCCGACAAGGAACTGTGGACCGACCGGCCGCTGCAGTAGAAGTGGCCGGCGGTGCAGCCTGTCGACTGCGCATGATACAAACGTGTGTTGGGACCGGGGGCATACGTGGGAGCTGAAATTGAGAAGAGTAGCATGAGTCGCCGGAATGGGCTCTTCGCCGGGAAGCTGGTTCTTGGGTTGACACTGCTGAGTTTGCGGCTGCTGGTCCAGGCGCAGGGCCCGGCTTCACCAGAGCGCCCCGATGCGATTCGCATAGCATTGCAGCCGTTGATTGATAACCATACGGTTGCAGGCGCGGTGGCGCTGGTTGCAACGCGTGATCGCATCCTTTATCTAAAATCGGCGGGGTATCGAGACATTGCCGCAAAGGCAGCTATGCCGGTGAACGCGATGTTCTGGATCGCATCCACATCGAAGCCCATGACAGTGACAGCCTTCATGATGCTGGTGGATGAAGGCAAAGTCAGCGTCGATGATCCGGTTGAAAAATATCTTCCGGAGTTTCATGGCCAAATGGTAAAAGCGGCGAATGGGGAGGCTGCTGCGGGGTCACAGTCGCCACTCCAGTTGGTGCCGGCGAGCCATCCGATTCTGATTCGCGAGATTCTGAGTCATACCAGCGGTTTGCCATTCAAGTCCTCGGCTCAGCCGGGCGCTCTCGACACACTGCCGTTGAAGGACGCCGTGCTGAGTTATGCCGCCGAGCCGCTGATTTTTCAACCTGGAACCAGTTACAGCTATTCCAACGAAGGCATCAATACAGCGGCGCGAATTGTTGAAGTCGTCAGCGGAATGCCGTACGAAAAGTTCATACAGCAACGCCTCTTCGATCCGCTGGGCATGGCAGATACCACGTTCTGGCCCAGCGATGAACAGATAACTCGACTGGCCGCAACTTACAAACTAGATCCAACTGCAAAAGACCTGGTGAAAGTCCCCATAAGTCAACTGACTTATCCGCTGAATGACCGGCAACACCGGTTTCCAATGCCTGCGGGAGGCCTTTTTTCGACTGCGACCGATGTGTCGAAGTTCTGCCAGATGATTCTGAATGGCGGCACGCTGAACGGCAAGCGGTACATCACACCGGCGTCCCTGCACACGATGACAAGTGTGCAGAATAACGGACTGGGGAAGGTGAATTACGGATTCGGATGGAATGTTTCGAAAAGCGGGTTCGGCCACGGCGGAGCTGACAAAAACGCGATGGACATTGATGCAACGACGGGCAGGATCTTCATCCTGATGGTTCAACAGGATGGACCGTGGGGAACGCCGGCGGGCGATACGATGACATCGACGCTGGAAGGACTTGCGGAGAGCGTCGCGGCGCAACCGGCGGATTGAACTTCAACCATCGCAGATCATTCCGCGGCTCGCATCTTGCCGCCGGGCAGCAGTTGAAAAACTCTTCCCCGCCAAAGCACTTTGCTGGACCAATAACTGGCCGCCCAGAACCCGAAGCCCATCAGGTCGCGCAAGGGATAAAGCACAATCAGCCCAAACCAGCTTCGATCCTGCACCACGAGGCCGCCGACCCCGATCGCCAGAGCCAGTCGTGTAGCTACGCTCCAACCAAAGAGTGCGAGTCCCCACCAGGGGTGCCCCAACGCCGCCGCCGCGCCCCACGCCAGCAGCCCGAAGGGAACGCTGAATGTGAGCGCCGTGCCAAAGTGTCCCGCAGGCCGCGAGAAACGCGTTGACCGCATCCACCGCGCCTGGTGCTTGAGCGACGAGATCATGCTGGAATTGATGACGATGTGATCGACGGCATGGTGGCTCAACACTACGGTCTTTCCAAGCTTCCAGGTTTCATTGCCGAGAATAAAATCGTCAGCGCAATACTCGGCCGTGACCTTGAAGCCACCCATCTGGCGAATCACTTCACGACGGAATGCCATGGTGGGTCCGAGGACAAACTTCATCCCCTCCATGGCGCGCGCCGCCAGCACGCCCGCGGTCATTTCGACACTCATTCCGACCGCTTCAAGACGAGCCCAAATCCCGGGCCCTGACTCGCTCCCTGGAGCGGCGACGCCGCGATAAAGGCAGCACATTCCACCCACGGCCTCATCGGCAAAGGGCAGAACCACTGAGCGCAGATATTCCGGGCCTACGCGCACATCGCTGTCGCTGATGATGAGGATGGAATGCGCAGCTTCGGCCTCCATCCGCTCCAGTGAGGCAACCTTCGCGTTGATGTAGTCCGGCTGGCCGCCGGTGGAGAGAAACTTCGCGGGGATCTGCGGAAAGCGTTCCGCTACGCGACGTGCTGTCTTGAGGCCTGTGTCCTGGGCCGAGCGCGCGCAGAAAAGAATTTCGTACTCGGGGTAATCCTGCTGAAAGAAAGTGGCGAGGTGCGCGTCAAGGCCCGGTTCGGCGCCGTGCACCGGCTTCAGCAGAGTCACGGGCGGCGTGAAGCCGGGCCGCATCTGCAACTGGGCCAATGCCCGGCGGCGTTCGCGCAGGTAACCCGGTACGGCCGCAAGAACAATGCAGGCAAAGCCAGTAGACGTTACCAGCCCGAGTACGCCTAGTCCAAGAATTACGGGAAACATGCAGTTACAAGCATAACCGGGCGAGGGTACAGGAAGGCTAGGGTTTGCGTGCCGTTGTCGACTTCACAACCACCGATGGCCTGCGAATGGGGACAATTGCACCTGAGGCGCCAGAAGCATTTTGCTGGAACCGCGAAAGCATCTCAGTGCGCACATACTCCACGAAGCTCTGCATCTGCCGATTCATCTCTTCCATGCGCTCGCGCATCTGCAGCACAATCGCGATTCCCGCGATGTTCACGCCCAGGTCGCGCGCCAGGTTAAGGATGAACTCGAGGCGCTCCAAGTCTTCATCGGTGTAGAGCCGGGTATTGCCCTCTGTGCGCGACGGCTTCAGCAGGCCCTCGCGCTCATAGAGGCGCAGCGTCTGCGGATGAATTTCGTACATCTCGGCTACCGCCGAAATCATGTACGCGCCCTTCGATTTGCGTTTTGCCACCATCGTGTCGCTTCCCGCAATCAGCTTACCGCACCAACGTTGACTTGCGTGTTAACCATTCCTTGTTCGCTTACGCTCGTCTTACATTCGTATTACATCTTGTCGAACAGGGCCACGCGCGGGTCCTGGCCGTTCAACTTGGCGAACTCGCGCATGATTTCCTTGCTCCGTTCATCCTGCAAGGTGGGCACCACTACTTCCACGGTAACAATCTCGTCGCCGCGCTGGTCGGGACGCTGCGCGTTCTCCACGCCGCGTTCTCTCATACGCAACTTCTGCCCGCTCTGTGTTCCTGGCGGAATCTTCAACTGGGCACGCCCGTCAATCGTCGGCACATCCACTTTGGCTCCAAGCGTGGCCTCAGCGATGGTGATGGGCACAGTCAAATGAATATCGTCGGCCGCGCGCGTGAACACTGGATGCATACCAGTGCGGACAATCACGAACAGATCGCCCGGTGCGCCGCCATTCAGCCCCGCATTTCCCTTGCCTTGCAGGCGGATCCGCTGACCGTCGCGCGTGCCTGGCTTCATTCGGAACTCAACCGTCTCCGTGCGGTTGACCACACCTTCGCCCTGGCAGGTGGGGCAATCGTTCGAGATGCGCCCGGTGCCGTTACAGCGCGGGCACGGGATGTTGAACTTCATCCGGCCACCCATCTGTGTTACCTGACCCGTTCCATTGCACTCCGGGCACTGGACCGGCCCGCCGGTGTGGGCTTGCCCATGACACGTCGGGCAGGTCTCCTGCCGGTTCACCTGGATGCGCGCCTGTCCGCCGCGAATTGCTGTCCAGAAATCCACGGTCGCCTGGTACTCAAGATCGGTCCCGGGCTGCGGGCCGCGGGGCCGTTGTGGCTGCTGCGGGCCGGTAAATATACCCGAGAAGATGTCTTTAAAGCTGCCCCAGGAAGCGGATCCTGCACCCGCGGGTGCTCCGGCCGGCTGCCCGGGTCCGCCAAAGCCGCCCTGAAATCCTGAAAAATCGAAGCCATCGAAATCCACGGGAGGCCGGCCGCCTGCGCTCTGCTGGCGCGCATACGCCTCAGCCGTAGCCGGATCAATCTGGTCGGAGTAGAAGCCGACCTGGTCGTAGACTTTGCGCTTCTTCTCGTCGCTGAGCACGTCGTTGGCCTCGGAGATCTCCTTGAACTTCTCCTCTGCCTTCTTGTCGCCGGGATTGACGTCCGGATGATATTTGCGCGCAAGTTTGCGGAAAGCCTTCCGGATGTCGTCCGACGTGGCCGTCTTCTTCACGCCGAGCAATCCGTAATAGTCTTTGTTCTGTGTGGTTGCCATTGGTGTTTTCTTATCTCAGTTCATCCTACGGGATTCGTCGAACCTAGGTTGCAGGAACATCGCCGAAGCGCGGGGCAGTTCCTCGACAAAGTCTCAGGTTAGTAATTGCAATAACCTCACGTTCAAGATTCCACTATCAGGATCCGGCGTCGATGCAAACCGTCGTCAGGTTACGTCACATAACAATTCGGGGTGGACAATAGATCGTTGTCCACCCCTCATATGTCTCCGCCGACGAGCGGGTTTGCCTCAGGTGCTATTTCTTTTCGTCCACGTCGACGTACTCGGCGTCGATGACGCCTTCGTCCTTCTTCGTGGTCGCGCCTGTGTCAGTCACCGGTGTACTCGTTCCTGCAGCGGCTTCCGCCGCATTGGCCTTGTACATAACCTCCGCGAGCTTGTGGCTGGCCTGGGTCAGCTTCTCGTGCGAGGCCTTCAGCTCAACCGAACTCGGCGTTCCTTCAAGCACCTTCTTCGCATCAGCCAGAACCGACTCCACTTCAGCTTTTTCCGGGCCCTGGATCTTGTCACCCGCATCCTTCAGCATCTTTTCGATGTTGTAGACCAGACCATCCAGCGCATTGCGCGATTCGATCTCCTCGCGCTTCTCCTTGTCTTCGGTGGCATGCGCGTCAGCGTCCTTGGCCATGCGCTCAATCTCTTCCTTGCTCAAACCCGAGCTGGAAGTAATGGTGATGCGCGTGTCCTTGCCGGTGGCATTGTCCTTCGCGGTTACGTTCAGGATTCCGTTGGCATCGATGTCGAATGTGACCTCGATCTGCGGAATCCCACGCATCGCCGGAGGAATGCCGGCCAGCTTGAACTTGCCCAGCGTCCGGTTCTGCGCCGCCAAAGGCCGCTCGCCCTGCAGCACGTGGACCTCGACCTCTGTCTGGCTGTCTGCGGCGGTTGAGAAGGTCTCAGTCTTCTTGGTCGGGATGGTGGTGTTGCGCGGAATCATGGGTGTCGCCACGCCGCCCAACGTTTCAATCGACAAGGTCAGCGGCGTCACGTCCAGAAGGAGAAGATCCTTTACTTCGCCAGCCAATACGCCTGCCTGAACGGCCGCACCAATCGCCACTACTTCGTCGGGGTTGACGCCGCGATGCGGCTCCCGGCCGAACATCTTTTTCACCATCTCCTGGATCTTGGGCATGCGGGTCTGGCCGCCCACCAGGACAACTTCGTCGATCTTGTCCACGCCGATGCCGGCATCCGCCAACGCCTTCTTGCAAGGCTCCAGAGAGCGATCAAGCAGGTCTTCAACCAACTGTTCCAGTTTGGCGCGGGTGAGCTTCCGCACCAGGTGCTTCGGTCCGGTTGCGTCCGCGGTCACGAATGGGAGGTTGATCTCAGTCTCCACGGTCGTCGAAAGCTCAATTTTGGCCTTCTCTGCTGCGTCCTTGAGACGCTGCAGCGCCATTTCATTGCCCTTCGACCCGAGGTCCAGACCTTGTTCCGTTTTGAATTCGGAAATCAGCCATTCGACAATGCGCTGGTCGAGGTTGTCGCCGCCCAGGTGCGTATCGCCGTTGGTCGACTTAACTTCGATGACACCCTCGCCGACTTCCAGGATGGAGATGTCAAACGTGCCGCCGCCAAAGTCATACACGGCGATGGTCTCGTCCTTCTTTTTGTCTAACCCGTAAGCCAGTGCGGCCGCAGTGGGCTCATTCACAATGCGCTTGACGTCCAGACCGGCAATCTTGCCCGCGTCTTTGGTAGCCTGACGCTGCGCATCGTTGAAGTAGGCCGGCACGGTGATCACGGCTTCTTTCACGGTCTCGCCCAGATAGGCCTCTGCGCTCTTTTTCAACTTCTGCAGAATCATCGCCGAAATCTCCGGCGGCGTGTACTCCTTGCCCTGGGCCACTACGGCCACGTGGTCGCCCTGCCCAACCACTTTATAGGGCACCATCTTCATCTCGTCGTTCACTTCGTTGTAGCGGCGGCCCATAAACCGCTTGATGGAGAAGATTGTGTTCTCCGGGTTGGTGATCGCCTGGCGCTTGGCCACCTGGCCTACCAGCCGCTCGCCGCTCTTTGAAAATGCGACGATCGAGGGCGTCGTCCGCGCACCCTCTTCATTCGCAATCACTTTGGGCTCACCGCCCTCCATAACGGCGACGCACGAATTCGTGGTCCCGAGGTCGATCCCGATAATTTTTGCCATGATTTGATTTTCCGCCTGTTCGATAAAATTCTGACATTCATAAGATGCATGATTGAGTGACTTAGTGTCAACTTTATTTGATTGTATTTGCAT
>JBEKRU010000164.1:0-9868 GCA_049518435.1 Occallatibacter sp.
TTGGTTCGCAATTCGATGCTGGGATGCGCAATCGCACGCTCCATCATGATCTTCGACGCGCGGAAGCTCTCCCTCCGGTGCAGCAGCGTGACCTTGCTGGCAAACCGTGTGAGAAACAGCGCTTCTTCCATCGCCGAGTCTCCTCCGCCCACCACCGCAATTTCCTTCCCGCGGAAGAAAAATCCGTCGCAAGTGGCGCAGCTTGAAACGCCATGCCCGATCAGCGCCTGCTCGCTCGGCAACCCCAGCCAGCGCGCGCTTGCACCGCTGGCGACAATCAGCGTCCGCGTATCGATTTCCCCGGACGAGGTGAATAGCCGGATGGGATGCGCTCCCAGCGTCGCGCGGCTCAGGTGCGCCAGTTGGAACGTCGCTCCAAACCGCTCCGCCTGCTTCTTCATATTGTCAATCAGTTCCGGCCCTTGAATCCCCTCGGGCCAGCCGGGAAAGTTCTCCACCAGCGTGGTAATCGAGAGCTGGCCACCCGGCTCATGTCCCTCAAGGACCAGCGGTTTCAGTCCCGCGCGTGCAGTGTAAATAGCCGCCGTAAGCCCGGCGCAGCCGGAACCAAGGATAACGGTATCGCGAATTTCTGTCATAAAGTTTCCCGTGTCGATTCTAGATGGTCAGGCCCACGCAATTACCCACATAGGGCCTTTTCCGTCCCTAAGATTAAGATGATCCTATGGCGAATTTGACTCTAGTCTACGGCCTCCGGCTGCTCCCGGAAGGCGAGGTCACCGAGATTCAGGATGCAACCCTCAAGCTGGCGACTGGCCACGAAGCCCACGTGACCATGCACATGATCGAAGGATCGCGCGAGGAGATTGAAACCCAGCTCAAACGCAGTCTGGATGCCTTTTTCAGCTTTTATCCTGAGATCTGACCTCATCGGATTGCGCCAATCAAGGCCATCTCTCAAGATACAAGAGTGCCTCTCTCGCCTTCAGAGAGACTTAGTCCCAGGAATCGCCAGCCTTGCGCGCCGCGAAGAATAGCTCGAAATCATCAAGCCCATTCAGCCTTTTCATCTTCAGTCCGTCGCCAATCTGCGCATTCACAATCGGCGACGAGCCTGCCACGCGAGGTGAACGCTTGAAACTGCGGTCGAGAAAGATGTCGTCTATCAGGTTTGGGTGCACTTCTCCCCACAGCTTGCTCCAATTGGGCGACTCCGCTTTGTGTTCCTGGCAGCCATTGGGAGTGAATGAAACAAACAGGCCATTCATCTTCAAAAGTTGCATGGCATAGCTGAACGACTGCGCGGGGGACGGTACGTGCTCGATCACATGAGCGGAAAAGAAGCAGTCAAATTGTCCGGGGTATAACCTGACGGCTTCATCCATGCTGGCAAGTGTCTTGACACCCAGTTTCTCGTGGGCGTATCCCCTCCGGCTCGGAGCGACTTCGAACGCCGCCACCTCGAATCCTGCCTTCGCGAGTTGATAGCTTCCATAACCCCACGAGCACCCGTAATCGAAAACCTTGGCGCCTGGCTGCAATCCGATCTGTTTCAGCACGGAAATATAGTAGGCATAGTCCATCCACGTGCCGGCGAAATTGGCTTGAATCAGCTTGGCGAGATCGGCATCCGATGGCAGGTCCATCGCAGACCCCTGCACGTACTCGTTTTCATAAAAGGATTCATTGGCTGCTGGATCATCCGTCGGAGTCCGGAACATCAATTTGCAATCTGCGCAGCGACGAAGCTGCGTAACCAAAAACTTTCGTTCGACGATGCTGCTTGCCTTGCTTCCGCAATTGGGACAGTTGAATCGCGAGCTTGCAAATTGCGATACGACGCTTCCCCGCAAATAGGCGATCTTCGACATAGCTCCCCTTCATGATCTCAAAGCTCTGGGCCGTTTCACAATTAGGTAGGAACTTCCATTTTGCCTTGCTGGCTGCTACCAAACATTCTACCAATTGATAACCCGCCATCTCCTCTCATCGGTTCCCGGGCCAACGCTCCAGGCCTGCTTGGCAGGACCGCCTCCAGGACCGAAAAACCCTAGTTTGCCAGTTTCGCTGCAATTTCCCGGACACGGCTTCCTCAACCCCTTCGCTTTATGCCGGCCACCAAAATCCTCCTCCACAGCTACCAGCATCGCGGCGGTTTGCTTATTTTCCAATTGCCGTATCGGCACAGAGTGAGGGCTCCGCTGATCTTTTGATCCCTAAAATCGCTACCGTTTCAGCGCCCCGGTAGAGATTTGGTCCCGAATTCCTCGTGTTCAATAGATGCACGGAAACGCACGCTTTTCTGATTTGGGCGAGATCGTTAAACGCAGAATAAGAGTAAGCGAGTCCATCACCTTCGCTGATCGTGTAACCTTTCCCGCGAGTCTTAACCCAATCGGCGAGTGGCCAAAGCCCTGCGGCGTTCAGCGTCTGCTTCACGGCCCTTGATAAACGCCCCCCTTGGCCAAAGTTATTCGCGTCCGAAATGAAAATTGCCGTTCTGGCAACCCTCAACATCTCAGATACAGCCTTCGATGGCTTCGGGATATGATGCAACGCTCCAAACTCGCAGACCAAGTCGAATGATCCATCGGCAAATGCCAGAGCCATCGCATCCCCATCCATCAGTTCGTCGTCACTGAGTCCATTCTCAACGCCGACTCTTCTCAGTTCCGAAGACGGCTCAATGCCAACTATCCTGACATTTGGCAGCTGATTTCTGACCGCAAATAGTGCGCGGCCCGTTCCGCTGCCAACATCCAAGATCGACCTCACCTTCAGGTAATCAGCCATCGCAATTAACCATTGCAATGCAATTGCGTGCTCTACGTTACCTTTCACATGCTCCTCGTCGTAGCGAGCTGCGGTGTTGGCATAGTAGGTGCGCTGCAATTCGATCGCTTCTGAAACTGACTTGGGCCTCATGCGCCGACCCCCTTATTAGACCAGGATCTCCGGTCTAAAGGTCTATAGTCCTTCTCCGTGCCGGCGAAATTGGCTTGAGTCAGCCTGACAAGATCGGCATCCCATGGCACGTCCGTCCTGAATCCCTGTGCGTACTCGCTTTCATAGAAGGATTCGTTGGTTGCTGTATCATCCGTCGGAGTCCGGAACATCATCTTGCAGTCTGCGCAGTGGCGAAGGTGCGTAACCAAAAACTTTCGTTCCACCATGCTGCTTGCGTTGCTTCCGCAATTGGGGCAGTTGAATCGCGATCCTGCAAATTGCGATACCACGCCTTCTCGCAAATAGGCGATCTCCGACATGTCACCCCTTCATGACCTCAAAGCTTTGGGCTATTTCAGAATTAATTCGGAATTTCCATTTCGCCTTGCTGACTGCTATCCATCCATTCTACCAATTTATATCCTCGCCATCTCCTCGCATCCGTTCCAGGACCAACGCTCCACGCCCGGCAAGTCTACATAACGGTCAAAGAAAACCGAGCTTAGAAATCTCTAAGAGGAGCCAATTCTTAATGGTCCCTCACATGCGGCGAAATCCGCGAATGGAGGGTTCAATTGACCGTCACCCTTTCAGCCGCGCACGCCAAAACTGCAAGGTTTCTTGCGAACCTCCTCCTCGCCCTTGTGTTGGTGGTTCCGGCGGCTGTGGCCGGAGGACCAAAATACGTGGCCGGCACCAGTTACTTCAATCCCTCGGTTCTGGGCCAGCCCATCCACTGGTCCGGCGGGCAGGTTCTCTACTATGTCGACCAGGGCCCGCTTTCAAGTTCGGTGACCAATCAGCAGGCAACGGCGATAGTCGACGCAGCAGCCGCTCTGTGGTCCGCTGTTCCCACCGCGGGCGTCACGCTCACCCGCGCGGGATCGCTGAATGAAGACGTGAACGGCTCCGACATTGCCGTTTCGGCGACTGGCCAAATCACCCAACCTGCCGACGTCACTTCCTCCGCAACCGGCTATCCCGTGGGAGTCATCTATGACGCCGATGGTTCGGTCATCAATACCCTCTACGGTGACAACGTCAGCCTATCCGTCGACTGCCAGAACAAGGGCGTCTTCGTGTGGATCGACAACACAAATCCCGACGCCACGATTGCCCATGCCATCATCCTGCTGAACGGCCTTTGCGCTACGGACGCCAGTCATCTGGCGATGATGAGCTTCGACGTAGAGCGTGCCTTCGGCCGCATTCTCAACCTCGATTTCTCCCAGGTTAACCCCGGCGCACTGCAAAACAGCGAGCCCGGCGGCACCGAGGGATGGCCCGTGATGCAGCCCCTGAGCGGCCTGTGCGGTCCCGGCGGCGGCGCATGCCTGCCCAACCCAGCACAATTGTCTTACGACGACATTGCCTCGCTCAACCGTATCTACCCCATCACTGCACAAAACCTGGCCAACTTCCCGGGTAAGCAACTCACCGCGGCTTCTACCATCTCGATTCAGGGTGCCCTGACCTTCCGCAGCGGTCTGGGCATGCAGGGCGTCAACGTCGTGGCCCGTCCCCTCGACGCAAACGGCAATCCCCTCTATCAGTACACCGTTACCTTTCCCTCCGGCACCTACTTCAGCGGCAACCATGGCAACCCGATGTCCGGCTTTGACGATACCGATGGCAATCCCCTGGCCATGTGGGGATCGAACGACCCCGGCCAGCAAGGGTACTTCGACCTCAGCGGCATTCCACTGCCCCCGGGCGTCACGATTGCCAATTATCAGGTCACCTTTGAGCCCATCAGCCCCCTCTACACGCTTTCTGCTTCAGTGGGGCCTTATGCTGAAGGGCAAGTCATCCCTTCCGGAGCCATGCCGATCCTCTCATTTCCCGGCCTCTCGGCTGGAAGCTCCCAGACTCTCGTTGTCAACATTCCGGACTCATCCGCCGGCGGTTACCAGGACGCCATCGGGACCCAGGCTGCGCCGCGCCCGCTGCCTGCCAGCGGCTTCTGGTGCGGCCGCCTCAGCCAGATTGGCCAGACCGACTGGTATACCTTTCCGGTGCGCGCCAACAGCACCTTCACCATCGTCACGCAGGCGCTGGATGAGAACGGCATGCCCGCCGCCACCAAGGCGATGCCATCCATCGGCGCCTGGGATGCATTCGATGCGGTAGGCGTCCCACCTGCCCGTGCAACGCCGGGAATGAACGGAACGGCTACCGGCGAAAGCTGGCTGCAGGTCAGCTCCGGCAACGGCGACATCGTCCGCATCGGCATCGCGGACCGGCGTGGCGACGGCCGTCCCGACTACGCCTACTCAGGCTGGGTGCTCTACGTGGATACCGTCGCTCCGGCTCGTTTGTCTGCGTTCGGGGGGGCCATCGTCATTCACGGCACGGGCTTTCGCCCTGCGGACACGGTGCTGGTCGGCGGTCAGCCCGCCGTAGTCACCAGCGTCTCGCCCACTGAGATCACCGCGATTGCGCCCGCAGCCGAAAGCGGCTTCACTGGCTCGGTCAATGTGGAAGTGGACGATCTCCCAGCGTTCTCTGCAACCGCCATCTTGTCCGGGGCCGTCAGCTACGACTCCGGCAGCGCGGATGCTCTCACGCTCAACTCCGCTCCTACCAACACCATTCCCATTGGCGTGCCCGTTCCCTTCACCGTCACCGCCCTGGGATCGAATCTCTCTCCAGCGAGCGGCGTCACCGTCCTGTTCACTGTCACCAGCGGAACCGCTGTTCTTTCCTGCGGTCTCTCCGTCTGCCCTGTCACCACAACGGGAGATGGCCATGCCGCCATCCAGGTCACGGCCATCGACGGAACCTGGTCGGTCGTGACTTCTTCACTCACGAACGGTTCCACCGTTAAGGCCGAGTTCATGGGGGGAACGCCACCCGTCCTTGCCTCATTGACGCCGCATCTGTCGCTTGCCGCCGGCGCCACGTTCAACTGGACGATTCAGGCGCTTGTGCTCGCCAACGGCGTGCCGGCCGTCGGTCAGTCTGTCGCCTTTATTCCAACAGGCACCGGCGTCGCAGCGCCATCCAATCCGACGGTCATCACCAACGCCGCCGGAATTGCCACGACGACGCTCTCCGTCGGGCCGTTGGCTGAAGGCCAAACCGCCACAATCAACGCATGCCTGAACGGCACCAGCCAGTGCGTCGCGTTCACCGCATTCGGCGCGCGTCCGGAATACGCCTCGCTTCAAGCCGTCTCCGGCACCAGCCAGTCTCTGTCCATCCAGTCCAGTCCCTCTCAAATAACTCTCCGCCTTCTTGACATGGACGGCAATCCCATGGCCGGCGGGTCAGTCAGTCTCTACCAGTCACTCTATGCCTGGTCCCCGCCCTGCGCCGGCCACGGCGTCTGCCCGCCGTCGCCGCTTCTCGCTGCACAAGCCGCTTCAGCCACGTCCGCGGTCGACGGCACTGTCAGCTTTGCCCCCGCAGAACTCGCGGGTGTAGCTACGAATCTGCAGGGTCTGGCTGCCTCGGGCAACACCGCAACCGTAAACATCGCCATCGAGCAGCATCCGTAGCTTCAGTCCACCCGCAGATGCTCTCTTGAGGAACACATAAGCCACGAACGAAGTCTACAAATTCCCTTGCCGCATTTGATCCCCAAGGTGCTCCGCGGCACGCATGGCCAGCGCCAGAATCGTGATCGTCGGATTCTGCCATCCGCCGCTTACGAAGCTCGCGCCATCCACCACGTAAAGGTTCTTGATATCGTGGCTCTGGTTCCACTTGTTCAGTACGCTGGTCTTTGGATCGTCGCCCATGCGGCAGGTGCCGAGTTCGTGAATGCTGTAGCCCGGCGGATTGGGGTCGTAATTCTTTGTCAGAACTTCGAAGCCGGCTTCCACCGCGAGGGCAACGCTCGTTTCGACTGCATCGCGCGCCATATTGATTTCGTTTTCGGTGTAATGCGTGTCGATGCGCAGCGCCGGAATGTCCCACGCATCCACGGCGGTCTTGTCGATGCTCACGTGATTCTCGAATCGCGCCAGCACTTCGCCCATCATCCCGGTAGTAAACCCGCTGCCCTTGTAGCTCTCCAGCTTCTTCTCCAGCGCTTCTCCATATTCGGCAAAGTTGCGCGGGTCCATAGGATCGGTGTGGCTAAAAACATTCAGCGCATAGCCGCGGAGAAAATCCTTCGCCTTGTTGTCGATGTTGCGGAAACGAGGAATCAGCGCCGCACCGCCGGTCAATTTTGGATTGGCTCTCCCATCGCGCGCCTCAGGCACCGAAGCCACAATCCCCGGCCCATAGACCTGGTCGATGAGGTAATGCCCCATCACGCCGCTTGAGTTCGCGAGCTTCGAATTCAGCAGCAACCGCGTGCTCTCCAGCGTTCCCGCCGCCAGCACCACAACGCGCGCCTTCACTGACATTTCGCGTCGCGAGATCCGGTCCACAAAGTGCGCTTCGTTCACCAGGCCGGTATTCTTGTCCACGCTCAGCGAGCGCACCACCACGTTCGGAATCGCGCGCAGTTTCCCGGTTGCGAACGCGTCCGGCAGCAGAAGGTTCACTGAGCTCGCCAGCCCATTCACGCCGAGGGAACTGCGCGCCTTGCAAACCGGTACGCCAAACTTCTTTCCTGCATCGACGAAGCGCTGCAGGCATTGCGGCCACGGGGAATCGTCCGGAACGAAGTTGCCGTTTGGATACTGCGGCAAGTCGTAAGGCCGCCCCTGCACGCGGAATATAGCCTCCACGCGCGAGTAATACGGATCCATCTCTGCATGGTCGATGGGCCAGTCATCGCCGTAGCCATCGTGCGACTTGCTCTTGAATTCGTAGTCGCTGAGCCGGAACGACTGGCGCGACCAGAACAACGAACGCCCGCCGAACAACCGCACTCTCACCCAGTTGTAAGGATGCGCGGGATCGTAGGTGTAAGGAACTTCCTTCTCGTCCACCCAGGTGTTCGCGTTGAACTCGTTGGCCTGAAAAACGTGAGGCAGAACCCCCGGCTGCTTGAACCCGCGGAACGGCAATGTATAGGCCGGCTTCAGTTCCGTATCTTTGCGCGCATCGGCCACTGGCCCCGCGTTCAGCATCAGGCAGGAGATGCCTTTTTCGGTGAGGATCTTCGCGGCCATGCCGCCCGAGTGGCCGGAGCCAATAATGAGTACGTCTACCGTTTCGTCGGCCATGATTCCTCAATCGTGAAAAGTGTTCAAAACAAGAAGAACGTCTGTCATCCTGAGCGAAAGGGGCCCCGAACGTTTTTCAGTTCCGGGGTCCCCACAGACAGGTCTTCGTCTGTGGGGCGGCGGTCGGGGGTGGTGAGTCGAAGGATCTGCTTATTCTCGTTCGGGAACTCTAAACGCCCGGCCCTACGAATGTCTCTTGTTCAATTGCGGGCCGGGCTCGGCCGTTTGCCTGCGCAGATCCGGGTCCACCGGGTACCAGAACAAGCCCGTGTCCGGCGAATGCTTTCCCGTCGCAATAGCTGCTTCACTCCACGCCTGCGAATTGATGGTGGCCGTGCGGATATCACTGTGCGCCACATTGATAAAGCGCGTGAACGGCTCTTTGGGTGGATTATCGGTAATCCACGTCCGCAGCCACGGCCTTATCACCTGATCCGCCTGCCAATTCCCTGTCTGCGCAAAAGGAATTCCGAACAGCCGCTTTGCCTCGGCGTCCAGTTTGTCCAGGCCTGCGGTATACAACTGCTGCCGGTCCCGCGGCGATGCACCTATCAGAAAATCCAGAAACTCGGGCGTTCCTGCTTCCAGCGCTCCCGGATAGCCCTTCAGCGGAGGCATCAACACCTCGGCGAATCGACGCAGTGCAGCGGCCTGCTGCGGATTGAAGAAGCTCCCCTCACTCGCCGCCACCGAATCCGCCACAAGCGGGGTCATGGGCAGCGGCTTTGCATCCAGCAGTCCGCGCATCCAAGGCACTGGTCCCGGCGCAGTCGCCACAGGAGGCGGTGTGCCCGGAGCAACCGGAGCCGCCGCCGAAGCAGGCGCCTGTTGTCCCATCGCGGTCTTCACGGCTGCCGATGCAGCCAGTATGCCCTTCACAAAATCGCGTCTGCGCATGTTGTTTTCTCTCCTGAGGAGGTTAAAAGCCTCGAGGTTGATTTGTAAACAGCTCATCGTCTCGCGCTGCAAGGCGGTCTCGTCGTCGGACTCGCACGCGGGCGCACTGCCCCAATCGAGTGTGTCCGTTTATGATTTCCCAATCCGGAAAATCAAACTTCCGCGATCCCAGGTGAATCCATGCCCATCCTCGTGCCCCCGGTCGATTCCAAATCCCAACTCCGCAAGACCATGGGCTTCTGGGATGTGCTGCTCTTCAATATCGCCACCGTCCTCGGCCCTCGCTGGATCGCCGCCGCCGGCCATAACGGCACTTCCTCCATCAGCCTCTGGGTTCTTGCAGCGGTCTTCTTCTTCGTTCCTGGGGCGCTGGTCATCAATGAACTGTCGTCGCGTTTTCCTGAGGAAGGCGGCCTCTACGTCTGGTCCCGCGAAGCCTTCGGTCCATTCCACGGTTTCGTCGCCGGCTGGACATACTGGTTCTACACTGTCTTCTATTTCCCCGGCCTCCTGCTGGCAAGCGCCTCCATGAGCGCCTACATCATCGCCGGCCGCGGCGCGCAGCTCGCGCAAGACCGGACATTTCTGGTCTCCGTCTCCCTCGCCCTGCTTCTCGTTTCCGTCGTTCTCAACATCATCGGCCTCAACATCGGCAAGTGGCTGCAAAATGCCGGCGGCGTTGGTACCTATCTCCCGCTCGTCATCCTCGTCGTCGTCGCGCTAATCGTTGGCCTTCGCTACGGCTCAGCCACGCACTTCACCGCCGCCAACATGATGCCCGCATGGAACTGGGACACGGTCAACTTCTGGTCGCAGATCGCCTTCGCCTTCACAGGCCTCGAACTCGTCTCCGCCATGAGCGAAGAGGTGCGCGATCCGCGCCGCACCCTCCCGCGCGCGGTCTTCGGCGCAGGCGCGCTCATCGCCCTCATGTACAT
>JBEKRU010000165.1:0-9673 GCA_049518435.1 Occallatibacter sp.
AAGGCCCGCATAGAGATGAGCCCGAACATTATCAGCCGATATCCCGTATCTACAAACTGAATAATGTGGGCCCGTCTCAGACTTCCCTCACCTTGGTGCTGCGGACCATCTACGTGCCTGCAGGCACGGGAAGCTACACAAGCTTCTTTTCGAATCGCACTTTACGTCTCGGCAGCCCCGAAGAGCTGAGCCGCGCGCTCGATCTATGGTCCATTCACAATCTGCTTGAGCGCCTACCTCGGCTCGTCTACTCCATCCTGCTCACGGTATTGGCGCTTTTCCTGCTCGCTCTTTACTTCACGCAGAAGGGACACATCGAATACCTTTGGCTCGCATTGCATGAGCTTGTCCAGGCGCCCATCGGCTTCGTCGATCTGGCCGGAGGCTTCGCCCAGATGGACCGCTTGTTATATGGAGCTGTTCTCCTGCAGTTGGTCCTAATTTCGGCCTTCCTCTACTTCGAGTTCCTCATCGCCTTCCTCGCCCTGCGCAAGCGCTGGTACATTCAGTTGCTCCGCGTTACCTCGCCAGTCTTGCTTTGTGTTAGCCCCATATTGCTCATGGTGGGCCACAGCACGCGCCACATCAATCAGGCGATGATTGGGATCGCATTGCTAATAGCAGGGGCCGGCGCCTTCTTTTGGATCATGGGATGGCTGCTCTTCATTTTCCTCACTCTGATCATCGCGACCGCCAAGCGAAACTTTGAAGCCGGACTGCTCCTCATCCCGCTGGTCCTGAGCCTGGTCGGGATGATCGAGCCTATTCTGACCGCCGGCATGACCCAGTGGGTTGGCAGCGCCTATCATTCGCCGCTCACCATCCAGACCGGGCCGATTCCAATCCACTTTGCCTCCATTGCCGACTTTACTGGTGTTTTTGTCATCGTCCTTATCATCTTCGTCCGGTTCCTGCGTATTCAAGCGGGTCTTCAACGTCGCGAACAGGATTTGGCTGCGGCGCGCAGCGTACAGGAGCTGATGATTCCCCACGAGTTGCTGAAAACACCGGGCTTTGAGGTCGACTCCGTCTACAACCCTGCCAACGAAGTAGGTGGAGACTTCTTTCATGTTCAGCCCACCAGCGACGGCGGCCTGCTCGTGATTATTGGGGATGTGGCCGGCAAGGGCCTGCAGGCAGCCATGAACGTCTCCATGCTTATGGGAGCCATGCGCCGCACCCCGGAGCGAAGCCCCGCAAAGATTCTCGAATCACTCAACCGTGTCCTTGTCGGCAGCGAAAGTTTCACCACCTGCCAAGCCGTGTGGTTCGGCCCAGACGGCGATGTAGCGCTTGCCAATGCCGGCCACCTTCCGCCCTATCTGAACAGTCAGGAGATAGCGATACCTGGCGGACTACCCCTCGGCGTCCTTGCTGACGTGAGCTACGATGAAATTCGCCTCTTCCTGCATCCCGGCGACCGGATACTCCTGATGTCGGATGGAGTGGTGGAAGCCCGCCACAAATCCGGCGAACTCTTTGGCTTTGACCGCGTTCATAACCTGAGCAACCAGACCGCCTTTTACATCGCAGACGCCGCCAAGGCATTCGGCCAGGAGGACGACATCACCGTCGTCACCGTCCGTCGCCTCGCCCAGGCCATGGCCGCATAAACCATCACTATCTCCGCATTAACCGGAGCGGATCGTCTCTCGGATGCGCGTTCTACGGCTTCATACATGCGAAGTTTGCAGCGTCCATAGGATCGCCGGTCCCGTTATAATTTGCCGCCGCAGGATACGCACAGAGTGGACGGGTCATCACCGGCTTCATCGCCCCATCGAACTTTGTTGCAAACACACCTTCGTCGGGCGCGCCTTTTTCAACCCAGTCCTCCAACGAATCGAACAGGCCATTCGACGGGCCTTTTGCTGTGCCAATGCCGAATTGGCCGAAAGCTGTCGCACCGGGCCCGCCAAAACAATGCTCCATGCCCGGGATCATGTACAGCCGCGTGAACGATTCAGCCTTCTGCTCACCCATAGTCCGCTGCACCTGTTTGTAATAAGCGACGGTGCTCCAAGGCGAGATAGCCTGATCGTTCCATCCGTGATAGAGAATCAGCTTCCCTCCTCTGGCCGCGAACCGACTCAGATCGGGATTGGTCGAGTCTAGATCGGCAGCAGACTTCTCCCGTGACAACTTCAGAGCTTCGTCGACGTTTGCGGTGAGCACGTTCCACTTCGGATCGCCTGTAACCATGTAGCGGAAGTAGTTTTGTACATATTGCACGGAGGACGACGCGCCAGGAGCCACGCCAACTACCCACTCCCGCCAACTCGTCTCATCGCCCATCGTAAAGCCAGGGAAGATAATCATTCCCTGACCATTTTTGGAGCCGGCATAGAGCGTTTTGAGCGTCTCGATCTGTGGACGAGTCAGGCAGTCCAGTTTGTCCCCAGCCTTGCAGAGCAACACATCCGGGTCGAATTGGCATTTCACAGGGTCCGCGATGACGCCGTCTCTCACGCCGTCGCGCGCGTCGCAAGCACCCAGCGCCGCTTTCTGAATAGCCGGGAGTTTCAGGTCTGAGATGAATGCGCGCGGGTTATTAACCAGAGCCTGAATTTCACTGACGCCGCTGGCAACCATGGTTGACCACGCGTTGGCTGGAGCTCCCGCAAGAATGCCATCGTAATCCGCAGGAAACCGTTGCGCTTCCATCAAGGCCTCGCGCCCGCCGTCCGAGCAGGAGTCGAAGTAGGCATGCTCCTGTGGTTTGCTGTAATAAGCCTCAACGATCTTCTTGCCGCGCTCGGCGGTAAGGTGCACCGCCCGCCAGCCAAAATCCTTAATCTTTTCGGGATGCCCAAAGGCCCAACTTGCATCTTCAGCCTCGCCCTGATGGCCCGCGTCCGATCCGGCAACCGCGAAGCCGCGCTGGAGATAAGCGACGAACTGGCGATACCCGATCGACCCTGCAAACCCTCCGTTGCCCACACCAAGAAATCGCCCATTCCACCCCTGCTCTGGCATCCACACTTCGAAGCGGATCTCTGAATCGCTGGTGGGTCGCAGCACGCCTGCGACGCGACACATGTGCGGCAATCCACTCATCGGGGACTCGTTCGGGAACGCAAGCGTGCCGGACGTGACTGCTTCGGCCAGGGTGATCTCTGTGTTCTCAAGCTTGATATTCTTGAGGCCCGAGCAATCGGCTGCAAAGACTACCGAACCGCCCAACCCCAACAGACAGATTAGTTCAGCGCATTTTCGGTTCATCGGATTGCAGGCCCGTCTTTTCGGCAGTCGCATATCGCAGCCTTTATATCAGATGGACGCTGCAGCGATCTGAATCCGAGCAGCAAAAAGCCCCACCTTCGAAGGATGGGGCATTTGCGTTTGTTCTTGCATTTGCTTTCGCGACCAACTGGAGTGTTCGCCTGGCCGGCCAGTCCTAGTCGTAGTATTCGAGGCCGAGGTGCGTGATCAAATCCGCGCCCATGATGTGCCGCAGCGTGTTCTTCAGCTTCATCGACTGGATGAATAGATCGTGTTCCGGGTACAGGCCGGCCGCAGTCTGTGGCGATTTCAGATAGAAGCTCAGCCACTCCTGAATTCCCCTTGACCGCAGATCTGGCGTGCGCTTCGCCAAATCCAGAAACAGCACCAGATCCAGCGCAATTGGGGCGGCCAGAATCGAGTCGCGGCACAGGAAATTCACCTTGATCTGCATCGGGTAGCCCAGCCAGCCGAAGATATCGATGTTGTCCCAGGCTTCCTTGTCGTCACCGCGCGGCGGATAGTAGTTGATGCGGATCTTGTGGTAAATGTCCTTGTAAAGATCGGGGTAAAGCTCCGGCTGGAAAATGTACTCAAGAGAGCCAAGCTTCGATTCTTCCTTGGTCTTGAAGCTCTCCGGATCGTCCAATACCTCTCCATCCCGGTTGCCCAGAATGTTGGTGGAGAACCAGCCAGACACACCAATCATGCGCGCCTTGAAGGCCGGCGCAAGTACCGTCTTCATAAACGTCTGACCGGTCTTGAAGTCCTTTCCGCAGATCGGCGCCGCGTTCTTCTTCGACAGCTCAATCATCGCCGGCACATCGACCGTAAGGTTCGGCGCGCCGTTGGCAAACGGCACACCCTCGCTCAGAGCCGCGTATGCGTAGATCTGCGAAGGGGCAATGCCAATGTCATTGTTGTCCAGACCCTTCTCAAAGGCTTTTATCGACTGGTGTACCTCGGTCGGCTCCAGGAAGATCTCTGTCGATCCGCACCAGATCATTACCACACGATCGACCTTCTTCTTGAACGCCTGAATGTCGGCGATCAACTGGTTGGCCAGGTCTCGCTTCGTCTTGCCCTTCTTTACATGGGTGCCGTTCAACCGTTTTACGTAGTACTGGTCAAAAACCGCAGGCATCGGCTTGATCTTTTCCAGGGCCGGCCTCAACTTTTCCAGAGTTTCCTTGTCCAGCACCGCGGCATGCACTGCGGACTCATACACGTTGTCCTTGAAGATGTCCCATCCGGTAAACACAACGTCCTTCAGGTCTGCCAGCGGAACAAAGTCCTTGATCAGGGGGCTCTTATTATCCGTGCGCTTGCCCAGCCGAATGGTGCCCATCTGCGTCAGTGAACCCACAGGCTTCGCCAAACCCTGCCGCACGGCCTCAACACCCGCAATCATGGTTGTAGCAACAGCGCCCAGGCCCACTACCATCACACCCAACTTGCCCGTTGCAGGCTGAACTTTGCCTGTCGACCGCTTACCTTTGCTCACTGCCTTCTTTTTCGTTGCCATTTATTGCTCCTCTTCTCTGTTGGTCTTGGGGCACTCTACCCCTCAATCCGATGCTCTTTTTTGAAATAAACACCGCAAACTGTTTCTACTCTGCGTGGCTCTGACGATTCCTGTTCAGATGGCTCCAGACAAACCACACTATGCCCGCAATCAATGCCAACTCCACGGAGAGATGAAAACGATGAAACCACTCATGGAAACGCGGGTCAGTGTTCCAAGCCTCGCCAAGTTTCATGCCTGCATAGGCAAGGGCAAAGCACCATGGCCATGAGCCCATAAATGTGTAGAGATGAAACTTGCCCTGAGGCATTTTTGCGATGCCTGCCGGAAACGCGATAAAGGTGCGAACCACCGGCAACAAGCGCCCAAGCAGCACCGTGATCGACCCATACTTGTTGAAGAACTCCGTCATGCGGTCCAGGTCGTGGTGGCTCATCAGGACCCAGCGGCCATATCGCTCCACGAGCGGACGCCCGCCCTTCGCCCCAATCCAGTACGCCACCAATGACCCCAGATTGCAGCCGATGGCTCCGGCCGTCGCCGCCAACCACAGATTCATGTGCCCCAGGTAAACCACATACCCTGCAAACGGCATAATGATCTCCGACGGCAGCGGAATGCAGGCCGACTCAATCCCCATCAAAGCCGCAACTCCAGCGTAGCCGCCTGCATCAATCACATGGGTAACAAACACCACTAGGAAGGCAATAATCTTTTCACTCATGCTGAATCGAGTATAGCGAGAGCCGCGGGTGTTCTTGCTGCTTTGGCTCCCCTCTGATCGGGAAGAACCGCATTTCCCACCATTTTCCGCCGTTCCCGTTAGGTTTGTTAAAGGTAGTGACTTTGTTTATAGTAGTGACTACAGCTTTCGATCTTCCGGAGACTATCCATCCCGTGGCCAGAAAATACTCAATGCGTTGCTCCATTGCGCGAACGCTCGACATTATCGGCGATCGCTGGACCATCCTTATCCTCAGAGATCTCTTCCTGCATCCTGCTCGGCGCTTTCAGGACTTTGAAGCGAGTCTTCCCGGCCTCACCCCCAGCGTGCTCTCTTCCCGGATCAAGGAGCTTGCTGCCCACGGAATTCTCTTGAGCCGCCTCTATGCCGACCATCCTCCGCGCGCCGAATATCTGCTCACACCCAAAGGCCGCGCGCTTAACCCAATCCTGATCGCCATGAAAGCCTGGGGCGAGCAATACGCAGCCTCCCATCCCGCGGCCGCGAGCCTGGAGAGCGATCTGAGACCCTGAATGTGTCTCGTCGCTCCCTCACCTGCTTTGCTACCATTAGGTGTTCTCATTCGAGGTGCCTCCGTTGTCCGATTTCCCGCCCGTACCGCTCACTCTTGAAGGCTCTGCGCTTCTCCACCAGTTTTTCCGCTTCGATTGGAAAGCCTGGCGTGCCACCTCGATCGCCGACCGGGACCGGATTGCTGCCGAAGCCGATTCCGCTCTAAAGCAACTGGAGCGCAAATCCCCCGATGCCGCCGCGCAATCCGCGCTCTTCTCCGAACTCGGGCACAAAGGGGACCTGATCCTCGTTCACTTCCGTGACTCATTCGAGGCCCTCAACCAGGTTGAACTCGAGCTCGCCCAGATCGAACTGTACAATTACCTGACACCAACCCACTCTTACGTCTCCGTAGTTGAACTCGGCCTCTACGAGTCCACACGCAAGACCTATGAAGCCGCGTCGGCCAAAGGCTTTGCCGCGCACAGCCCCGAGTGGAATGCCGAAATCGCTGCTTCGATCGAGCGGGGATCTTCCGCTATGGCCTCGCGCCTCTTCCCCGCCATCCCCGACGCCAAATACCTCTGCTTTTACCCCATGGACCGCCTGCGCGCCGAAGACAAAAACTGGTACACCGTTCCATTCCCCGAACGGCAACGCATGATGCACGAGCACGGCATGATCGGCCGCCGGTATGGCGACGTGGTCAAACAGATCATCTCCGGCTCCATCGGCATGGATGACTGGGAGTGGGGCGTCGACCTCTTCGCCGAAGACCCTGTTGTCTTCAAGAAACTAATCTACGAGATGCGCTTCGACGAAGTCAGTGCGGTCTACGCTCTCTTCGGCAGCTTCTATTTAGGCGTCCGCCTGCCGATCAACAAGCTTGCTGCTTGGCTGGACGGAAAACTGTAACTCATTGTGTGCTGGACGCAGCCGCGTCCGCCTCCACGTCAATCTCAATCGTGACGTCCGGTCCTTTCGGGTTCGGCCCAAGCTCCATCAGGTTGTCACGCGTCATGCCGAAGTCGCCGCGTTTCACCGCCGCAGTTGCATGAAACGAGGTTCGTGCCGGATCACCTTGAGGCGTATCTGGAAACAAGCCCTTGAACTGGAATGTCAACGGCACAACTTTGCTCACCCCGCGAATCGTCAGCGTGCCATCCATCAGCCACTCCCCGTCAGCGACCCGCTTGATGCCGTGCCCGTGATACGTCATCGCCGGGAAATCTTTCACATCGAAGAAATCCGGGCCACGCAGGTCTTCGTCACGCCGGCTATTCTGTGTGCTGATGCTCGCTGTATCAATCGAAATATCCACTACGCAATTTGCTGGATCTTTCGCTGCCGTGATGGTCCCCGTTACCTTGTCGAACCTTCCTCTTACCAATCCGACAATATGATGCCAAGCTCCAAAATACGCAAAACTATGCATTGGGTCGACGTTGTAGGTCCCTGCCGCCGGTAGCTGTGCCAAACTCGACGCTGCAGCTGCACCTTTTGTTACGCCCATCGTAATCGCGATAACTCCGCACAGCACCAGAACTCCGACCCCGGCCTCACTCCTGCCCATCCCGTTTCCGATTCGCATGCTTCCGCCTTTCGCCCGTCGTTTGCCTTCGGAGCGCAATGCAGTTCTACCCCCCGGGGCGCCGGATGTCCTGAATCTGGGCTGAATTACTCTGAATAGTTCTGAATCGGCGTAGCGTTCCGCCAAAAGCGCCGCTGCTACAATCGGAGACACTTCGTTACTGCCGCATGACAGAGAGCCTTTACCCCTCCGGCACAGATCGTCCAGCGTCCACGGCGCTCCTCATCGGAGCGTGGCGTTTCAATCCCGCTTCCGGGGAAATCTCACGCGAGGGCGAAACCATTCGTCTCGAGGCGCGAACGTTGCGCCTGCTTCTCTGTCTCGCCGTGCACTCCGGCGAAATTGTCAGCGTCGATGCCCTGCTCGATCAAGTCTGGACCGGCGTCAATGTCAGCCAGGACTCCGTCTACCAGGCAGTAGCCTCGCTCCGCCGTCTGCTTGGTGACGATCCCCGCCAGCCCACCTACATCGCCACGGTGCCTCGCCTGGGCTACCGCATGGTCGCAAAGGTTGAGCCTTGGGTGGAGTCTTCCGCGACCACTGATGACGCACCGACCCATCCTGCAATCTCGCAAAATGACATTGATCCCCCCGTCAAGCTGACGACTGAACAGGCTTGGAATATCGAGCATCCTCTTGCTCGCCGCAGACCTCGAGCTTTGTGGGTCATGGGCGCACTTTCCGGTCTCGGTCTCTTCGTAATCCTCTGTGCTGCGGGTTTAGTTGTCTATCTCGCCCCTACCCGGCTCGCGACCACTCGCTCGGCCTCGCCCGCCATTCCTGCCTCGCCGCAAAACTCCATAGCGGTGCTCCCGTTTCTCGATCTCACGGAAGGAATGAAGAACGAAGAGTTCGCCGACGGCATCACTGAGGAACTGATCGACAAGCTCAGTAAGGTTCCAGGACTGAAGGTCCCATCGCCCACCTCCTCGTTCTATTACAAAAACAAGCAGGTCCCTGTTGCTGACATCGCCAGGGCGCTGCATGTGGCTTACGCGCTCGATGGCAGCCTTCGCAAGTCCGGCACATGGGTACGCGTCGATGTCCGCCTGTTACGAGCCGACAACGGCTACATCGTCTGGTCAGCGACTTACGACCAGCCCATGAGGGACATCCTCACCATTCAGGATGACATCGCAGTTAAAGTAACAAGTGCACTGAAGCAATCCATCGCAACTCCCAACAGCCCTCAATGAAAGTTGAATCCGATACCAGCCACCAAAACGTCGAATAAGTCGTCGGTCAAGAAGCTCTCAAGGACCGCATCGACAAAGCCGCCTGCGACCACGGGCCGATCCAAAGCGGTCACTCGCGGCGACCTTGCTCCCGACCGCATCGCCGCCATCCTCAAGGGCCTCGATGAAGCCTATCCAGATGTGAAATGCGCCCTCGACCATCGCTCGCCCTGGGAACTGCTCGTCGCGACGATTCTCTCCGCTCAATGCACCGATGTCCGCGTCAACATTGTCACGCCGGCATTGTTCAAGCGCTTCCCCACACCCGCGGCGATGGCCAAAGCGACACTGCCCGAGCTCGAAGAGATTATTCGAACTACGGGTTTCTATCACAACAAGGCCAAATCTATCCTGGGCGCGGCGCGCAAAATCATCGCTGATTTTGATGGGCAGGTCCCCCAGACTCTCGCCGAGCTCATCACCATCCCTGGCGCTGCTCGCAAAACCGCCAACGTCGTTCTCGGCGTCAGTTTCAAGAAAGCCGAGGGCGTTGTCGTCGACACGCATGTCTTCCGCATCTCCCACCGCCTCGGTTTAGCCAAGGGTGACACCCCGCAAAAGGTGGAGCAGGAGCTAATGAAGGTCATCCCGCAGAATCGCTGGATCAACTTCTCTCACCAGATCATCCATCACGGTCGGCTGGTGTGCATTGCACGCAAACCGAAATGTGACCAATGCAATCTCGAGCAGCTTTGCCATTCCAAGGACAAATCCTGGCATTCATAAACCGGCGCACAACGATACGGATTCTCTCTATTTGGATACGAAAAGGCCCATTTTTCCCGAGAAATCCGTGTTTTTTTACTGTGTTTCGCAGCTGTTTGTTGGCAGACGGATAGCATCCAGCTTTCGCAACTTGTTGT
>JBEKRU010000166.1:0-9393 GCA_049518435.1 Occallatibacter sp.
ATCTGGGCGATGCGGCGATCGAGGACGTGCTTTTCAAGCTTGAAGTTGGGGATGCCGTAACGCATCAAGCCGCCAATGCGATCGGCTTTTTCATAGACTGTGACGGAGTGGCCGGCGCGGCGCAATTGCTGAGCGGCTGCTAGACCTGCAGGTCCACTGCCGACAACGGCGACCCGCTTGCCGGTGGCGTGATCGGGCGGCTCGGGATGGATCCAACCCTCTTCCCAGGCACGCTCGACTACGTTCTTCTCGATAAGCTTGATGGAGACAGGCGGCTGGTCAATGCCGAGGACGCAGGCGGCCTCGCAAGGCGCGGGACAGATGCGGCCAGTGAATTCGGGGAAGTTGTTGGTTGCGTGAAGGCGCTTGATGGCAGCTTCCCAGCGGCCGTTGTAGACCAGGTCATTCCAATCGGGGATGAGGTTGTTGACGGGGCAGCCGGCGTGGCAAAAAGGCACACCGCAATCCATGCAGCGAGCGCCCTGGTCGCGCTGCTTTTGTTCAGGGAACGGCTGGTAGATTTCAAACCAGTCCTGGAGGCGCTCTTCGACCTTGCGGCGGACGGGCTGTTCGCGCTGAATTTCAAGAAAACCAGTGTCCTTACCCATGTTGCACCTCGGCGGCCGCCAGCAGAGGCGACGTAGTTGTTGGCGATGCGTAGACCGCTTCTTTTTCAGGATCGATACGAGGAACGCCGAGGACGCGCTTGTACTCGTGCGGGAAGACCTTGATGAATTGTGCCTGCGCTTTAGCCCAGTGCTCGAGAATCCATGCGGCGCGGGGGCTGCCTGTCAGGTCTCGATGGCGCTCAAGCAGGCCGCGGACCTTGTTTACGTCTTCATCGGAGACCAGTGACTCGAGGTCGACGCTGGCGGGATTGCAGCGGCGGGCGGCAAAGTCGCCCTCCTCGTCGAACACATACGCGATACCGCCGCTCATGCCTGCGGCGAAGTTGCGGCCGGCGGTGCCGAGCACGACGACCGTGCCGTTGGTCATGTATTCGCATCCGTGATCGCCTACGCCTTCAACAACCGCGGTTGCACCGGAGTTGCGGACCGCGAAGCGCTCACCGGCAATGCCGTTGAGGAAGACTTCACCGGCGGTTGCGCCGTAAAGAACGACGTTGCCGACGAGGATGCTTTCTTCAGGCAGGAAGCTGGAGGTCTTGGGCGGATAGGCGATGATGCGTCCGCCGGAAAGGCCTTTGCCCAGGTAGTCGTTGGAATCGCCTTCGAGCTCAAGCGTGACGCCAGATGGAACGAATGCGCCAAAGCTCTGACCTGCGGAGCCTTCAAATTTGAAGTGAATAGTCCCTTCGGGGAGTCCAGCAGAACCATAACGCCGGGCGATCTGCCCCCCCAGCATGGCGCCGACAGTGCGGTGCACGTTGCGGATGGCAAAGCTCGCCGTAACGGGGGTTTTGGATTCGAGAGCGGGCGCGGCCTTGGCGATGAGCTGGTGATCGAGAGCGGTTTCAAGGCCGTGATCCTGCGCCTGCATTTTGCGGCGGGCAACGCGCGAGGGCAGAGTAGGCGAATAGAGGATGGAAGAGAGGTCGATGCCCTTGGCTTTCCAGTGGACATCGGCAACAGCGGCGTCAATCTTGTCGACGCGGCCGACCATCTCATCGACTGTGCGGAAGCCGAGTTTGGCCATGTACTCGCGCATCTGCTCAGCGAGGAAGAAGAAGAAGTTGATGACGTGCTCGGGCTGGCCGGTAAAGCGGGCGCGGAGGACGGGGTCCTGCGTGGCGATGCCGACGGAGCATGTGTTCAGGTGGCACTTGCGCATCATGATGCAGCCCATGGTGATGAGCGGGGTGGTGGCGAAGCCGAACTCTTCCGCGCCAAGCAGGGCGGCGATGATGACGTCGCGCCCGGTTTGCAGTTTGCCGTCGGTCTGCACCTTGATGCGCGAGCGCAGGTCGTTGAGCAGCAGAACCTGCTGGGTTTCGGCAAGGCCGAGTTCCCAGGGAAGGCCGGCATGCTTGATGGAGCTGAGCGGCGACGCGCCTGTTCCGCCGTTGTCGCCGGAGATAAGCACGACATCGGCATGAGCCTTGGACACACCCGCTGCGACCGTGCCTACGCCGACTTCAGAGACGAGCTTGACGGCGATGCGGGCCTGCGGGTTCACGTTCTTGAGGTCGTAGATGAGCTGCGCGAGATCTTCGATGGAGTAGATGTCGTGATGCGGCGGCGGCGAGATGAGGCCCACGCCGGGGATGGAGTAACGCATCTTCGCGATGTAGTCATCGACCTTGTGGCCGGGCAGTTGGCCGCCTTCGCCGGGCTTTGCGCCCTGCGCCATTTTGATTTGCAGCTCGTCGGCATTGACGAGATAGTTGGCGGTAACACCGAAGCGTCCGCTCGCTACCTGCTTAACTGCTGAGCGGCGCAGATCGCCATTGGCATCGCGTTGGAAACGGTCTTCGTTTTCGCCGCCTTCGCCGGTGTTTGACATGCCGCCAATGCGGTTCATGGCGATGGCGAGGGTTTCATGCGCTTCTTTACTGATGGACCCGAAGCTCATGGCGCCGGTGGTGAAGCGCTTGACGATCTCCTTGGCCGGCTCCACTTCTTCAAGCGGAATGGGTTCCGGGTCGTACTTTAGGTTCAAAAGGCCGCGCAGGGTGCAGAGGTTCTTGTTCTGGTTGTCGATCAGGTCGGTGTATTCCTGGAATGTGGCGGGGTTGTTGGCCCGGACCGCATGCTGCAATTTGCCGATGGTGAGTGGATTGAGAAGGTGATACTCGCCGCCCTCGCGGTATTGATAGTGGCCGCCGACGACGAGGTCGGTTTCCGAATCGGTGAGCGGCTGAAAAGCGTAAGCGTGCTTGAGCTGCGCTTCGCGGGCAAGTACGTCGAGGCCAACGCCTTCGATGCGTGAGGCGGTGCCGGAGAAGTAGGCATCGACCAGCGCCGAGTTGAGGCCGACGGCTTCAAACACCTGCGCGCCGCGATAGCTTTGCAGTGTGCTGATGCCCATTTTGGAGAAGGTCTTGAGCAGGCCCTTGTTGATGGCCTTGATGAAGTTCTTCTCGGCATATTCCGCGCTGACTTTTTCGGGGAGCAGGCCGCGGCCCTTCAGGTTGTGGAGACTCTCGAAGGCGAGATACGGATTGATGGCGCTTGCGCCGTAACCGATGAGCAGGGCGAAGTGCATAACCTCGCGGGGCTCTCCGCTCTCAATAATGATTGCGACCTGGGTGCGGGTCTGCTCGCGCACCAGACGGTTGTGCACGGCAGCCATGGCCAGCAGGCTGGGGATGGGCGCATAGGTAGCGTCGACCATGCGGTCGGAGAGAATCAGCAGCGTGTAGCCGGAGTGCACGGCGTGAGCCGCGCGAGTGCTCAGGTCCTCAAGCGAATGCCTGAGCCCGGCCTCTCCGTCAGCGGCGCGGAACAGTGCCGGCAGCGTCGTGGCAAGCAGGTCGCCGGAGGAGACGCGGCGCAGCTTCTCGAGATCCCGGTTGGTGAGGATCGGGTGAGGCAGCTTCATCGTATGGCAGTTTTCCGGCGCTTCATCCAGGATGTTGCGCTCGGTGCCGATGTAGCTGATCAAAGACATGACGAGCTCTTCGCGGATGGGATCGATGGGCGGGTTGGTGACCTGCGCAAAAAGCTGCTTGAAGTAGTTGAAGAGCGGCTGGGGGCGGTCAGAGAGACAGGCCAGCGGGACGTCGGTTCCCATGGAGCCGATGGGCTCTTCGCCTTTTGCGCCCATGGGCCCGAGGATGATGCGGATGTCCTCTTCGCTGTAGCCAAAAGCACGCTGGCGGCGGAGGAGAGTTTCGGGATTGGACGCGATCACGCGCGATGGTTCCGGCAGATGATCGAGCGTGATCTGCTGTTCCTTGAGCCAGGCGCCATAGGGCTGGCGGCCGGCGAGCTGCTTCTTGATTTCGGCATCGGAGATGATGCGCTTCTCGACAGTGTCGACCAGGAACATGCGGCCGGGCTGCAGGCGGCCCTTCTTGCGAATATCTTCATCGGGAACTTCGAGTACCCCTGCTTCGGAAGCGAGGACCACTAAATCATCTTTCGTGACAATGTAGCGGCCGGGCCGGAGGCCGTTGCGGTCGAGGGTCGCGCCGATGTAGCGGCCGTCTGTGAAGGCAATCGCAGCAGGACCGTCCCACGGTTCCATCAGCGAGGCGTGGTACTCGTAGAAGGCCCGCTTCTCCTCGTCCATATCCGGATTGCCGGACCAGGCCTCAGGGATGAGCATCGCCATGACGTGTGGCAAGGAACGGCCGGAGAGATAAAGGAACTCCGCTGCGTTGTCGAGGGACGCGGAGTCAGAGTTGCCGGGCCCGATGATCGGATAAAGGTCGTCGATCTTCTTGCCGAATGCCTGGGTGGCGTAGACGGACTCACGGGCGTTCATCCAGCTCACGTTGCCGCGCACCGTGTTGATTTCGCCATTGTGGGCGATGTAGCGATAAGGGTGCGCCAGCTTCCAGCTCGGAAACGTGTTGGTGGAGAAGCGCTGGTGGACCAGGCACAGCGCGCTGGCGGTAAGCGGGTTAGCCAGCTCGATATAGAACTTTTCGATCTGCGGGGCCAGCATCAGGCCCTTGTAGATGATGGTGCGGCAGGAGAAAGAGGGAACGTAGAAGGTCTCCTTGTCCTCAATCTCAGACGCCGCAATCTCTTTTTCGGTGCGCCGGCGGACGCGATACAGCAGCCGCTCGAAAGCTTCTTCGTCGAGACCGGCAGAGGCAGGCGGCAGCCCGACAAAAAGCTGTTCGATGTAAGGCTGCGAAGCGCGGGCTTCCCGGCCCACAGCGTTGCCATTCACAGGAGTATCGCGCCAACCGAGGACGGTGAGGCCTTCCTCCTTAGCGATGCGTTCGAAGACGCCTTCGCACTGCAGGCGGCTGAGTTTATCCACAGGGAGGAAGCACATGGCGACGCCATAGGCGCCCGAATCCGGAAGCTGAAATCCGAGTTCGCCGCACTCGCGCATGAAGAAGGTATGGGGAATCTGAATCAGGATGCCGGCGCCATCGCCGGTCTCCGGGTCGCAACCCGCTGCGCCGCGGTGGGTGAGGTTGATAAGCACCTCGAGTCCCTTGCGGATGATGTCGTGGCTGCGCTCACCGCGAATGCTGGCGACGAGGCCCATACCGCAGGCATCGTGCTCATTCCGTGGATGATAAAGACCCTGCGGCTGAGGAGATTGGATACGACAATCAGGTGTATGCATGGCGCCCTTCTTCTGAATGAACTTTTTGGTGCAGTATGCATTGACTGGTCGAAAAGGACACAACCGCGTAGCGGTCCCAGTTGGGGAAAACCGCCTTTGTCCTTCATGAACTGGCCTGGCTAAACAGGCCCTGCCGAATGGAATCGTGCTGAACTCTTTACTATATCGAAAATTCTGTTCCCAAGCGAACTTCCTTATGTGTCTTTATGCGTACTGGGGCGTACGGCGGTCCAATACGCATGGCCCCGATCAGCTCGGAACGGTGAGCGCGGCGGAACGCGCACGGACTTCGCGGAGCGGAAGCGCGCTGGAGTCGGTGAGGGATTTTTGAATCTCGGAGACCACCGAAAGGGCGATGGTTGTGGGGGATTCAGCGCCCAGGTCGAGGCCCATGGGAGCGTGAAGCCGGGCGAGCCAACGATCGATTTGGGCGTCGGTTGCCGAGGCGGAAGCCGGATGCAGCAGAGGGGCGGACTCGGCGAGCAATTCACGGGTGCGGCGCTGCGGGCCAAGGACGCCGATGTAGGCGATGGGCGGGTCGAGGGCGAGAAGCGTGGAGAGGATATGCGCATCCTGCTGAAAGCTGTGGGTCATGATGACAGCCGCGTCGTGGGGGCGGAGATCGGCGAAGGGCTGGGACGCGCCGTGGGCGGATGGGGCCGTGTGACCGGCTGGTGCGGCTGGATCGGATACATCGGATGGATTGGGCAGCACCAGAAGATGCACGGCGTCTGCGGTGGGAAATCGCTCGCGAGTGATGAGGTGGGAGCGGCCGTCCGCGATGGCGACGAACCAGCCTAATTCGCGGGCCAGGTGCAGCAGGGGCTGGGCATCGTCGCCTGCGCCGAAGATGCAGAGGCCCGGACGGGCGGGGCGGAAGTTGGCCCAGGCGCGAAACTCGATACCGTCTACTGAAACGATCCGCTCCATTGAGACGCGGTGCTCAAGCGCGTGGGCCGCAAGATCTTGAAGGCCGTTGGACCGTGAGGCGGGACAGGCAGGTTTGGCGAAAGCACGTCGGCCAAGCTGCGGACCCTCAAGAACAGTAGCGATGGCCAGCGGAAGACGCTGCCTGAAAGCTTGTTCCATCCCCCTGAGGAACGCATCGGCGGTCGCGCGGCGCTCGAGCAGCAGGAAAATGACTCCACCGCAGCCGGAGCCGTAAGGAAGTTCGCCATCCTCTTCGGCGGTGGAGTAGCGCTGAATGGTTGGGCCGCTCGCGGTGAGCCACCAGGCGCGCTGGGCGACCTGGGCTTCGAGACAACCGCCGCTGACAGTGCCGGCGCGGCGGCCGTCGGGCGCGAGAAGCATGAGGGCGCCGGGCTTTCTATAGCTTGAACCCTGCACCTCGACGACCGTGGCGAGAACGTAGTCCGCCGAGGCGGATTCGAGTTCGCGCCACAGCGTCAGGATGCGGTCGACGTCGGTCATGGTTCTATTCTCGCGCAGACTTTCGGGCCGGGCTGAAAGATTTGCGACTGGAAGTTCTGGAACCGATCAGGCCGAAGGCGGATAGCTGTCCCGCTCAAATCGTTGGCCGGGTCAGGGTATTTGTCTGACTGTGCGAGATTGAGGATTTGTCAGACACATGAAAAATCCGATACAACCAAGGGACGTTGATGGTGATCGGTCAACCTTCCAGGCTGATCGCCGTCTAAACAGGTTGATCATACTGTTCAACCGCAAGGACCGTCATTCAGTTCATCCTGGTCGTTTCTTGATTCTCCAATAGATGGTTCATTTCCGGTGCCAACGCGATGCGAAGACAGGAAAGTGGGCTCTGTTGCGCCCCGTGCGGAATCCTTCCTCAAGCCGATGGGTAGAATTTGAGCATCTCATCCTTCAAGACCAAACCGCAATTTACAAAGGCTTCGGTTACCAGATTGAATGTGGATAGCCGACGGGCGGGATTGTTGCCCGAATAACTTCTGATGGCATAGCAACTTTTCGTTCGTTCGGGGGTTCTTCTCCGAAGAAAGGGTCCAAACCATACCATGCGTCCCCTGCGTGCATTTCCCCTCAGTGTATTGGCCAGCGCTTTGCTTATCGGAACATCGATGGCGCAGCAGTTCGCACCGACCGTACGGATCGTCAACCAGATAGACGAAACCCAACTTGTGACGCTCAAGGGGAACACACCCCCGGCGGCCAATGCCAAAAACGATCGTGGTCGAGTCAGTTCAACGCTTCCGATGACTGACCTTATTCTGGTGCTGAGCCGGAGCCCGGAGCAGCAGGCGGCATTCGACAAGTTTGTAGCCAGCCAGTACGAGGCTGGCTCTCCCGACTTTCACCACTGGCTTGCGCCGGCCGAGGTGGGCACGAACTTTGGACCTTCGGAGACCGATATCGCCACCGTGTCCAACTGGCTTACCGGGCATGGTTTCACCATCGGCGAAGTGACCAAGGATCGGATGACGATCCGCTTCAGCGGCACCGCGGGGCAGGTGGAGAGCACGTTCCACACCGAGATTCACAACCTGGAAGTGGGGGGTGTGCCGCACCTCGCCAACATGAGCGACCCGCAGATTCCGGCGGCGCTGGGTGTGGCAGTGGTGGGTGTCAAGGGAATGCATAACTTCTTCCCGAAGCCTCTGCACACAACAGGCGGCCTGGTTACGCGAGACAGTTCGACGGGGAAGTGGCAGCGGGTTGCGAGCACAACGCCTGCGGGCTCCGGTGCTCCCCAGGCAGCGAAGGCCGGTGGAATCCATCCGCAATTCACCGTCAATGACCCCACAGACGGGCTGATCGAGGATGTAGTTCCCTACGATTTTGCGACGATCTATAACGTCCTTCCTTTGTGGAATGCAACCAGCCCCATCGACGGGACCGGGCAGAAGATCGCCATTGCCGGAACAAGCGACATCAATCTCTCGGACGTCGCAACGTTCCGAAGTTCGTTCGGCCTGCCTTCAGCCACTCCTGTGCCTCAACAGCTTGCGGGCGTTAATGGACTCGACCCAGGAATATGCACAAGCACGAGTTCGACCGCAGTGTGCGGGATCGGCGACCTCGAGGAGAATACCCTTGACGTCGAGTGGTCGGGATCGGTGGCCAAGGGCGCTCAGATCATCCTGGTCACTTCCGGGTCAAAGTCCGCGACCGACGACACGGTTTACGATTCGTCGAGCTATGTGATTTCGGGTAAATCCACCCCGATAGCTCCGATTTTGAATGTCAGTTATGGCGAGTGCGAATTGTATGAGGGCGCGGCTTCAAACACGGCGTACAACACTCTGTGGCAGACGGCGGCTACTGAAGGGGTTGCTGTTTTTGTAGCCGCGGGTGACGAGGGGTCGGCCGTCTGCGACAACGGCAACGAGAACAATACGCCGCTGACGCTGGCGCCGGCAGTGGAAGGCCTGGCGGTCAGCGGTCTGGCGTCCAGTCCATACGATACGGCGGTGGGCGGAACTGACTTCAACTGGTGCAATCCAACGGTCAACAGCAGTGGAAATGTTGTGGGCTGCTCGACCTCCGCGCCCTACTGGAGCACGACCAACAACGCAACCACGCTGGAAAGCGCTGTGGGTTATATTCCCGAGGTTCCTTGGAACGACACGTGCACGACTCCAGCAGGCGTTGCCTATCTGGCGAGCATTGCGTCTTTCGTAGGCGTCTCTGGCGTGAACACCCCCGAATCGGCGTGCAATTTTGTTTCTAATTACTACATTACCCTTTACAACGAGTACCAGATAGACCTCTCGTTCTTTGTGAACGTGGCGGGCGGAAGCGGAGGGGCGAGTACCTGCGCAAACAACACGACGACGATCTCTGCAAACGGGACCGAGACGGTGGGGACCTGCACGAGTGGGTGGCCGAAGCCGAGTTACCAGACGGCGCTTACTCCGGCTGACAACGTGCGCGACCTTCCCGATGTTTCGTTCTTTGCCGCGAACGGAGTTTGGAGTAGTTCTTACCTGATCTGCGTTTCGGAGGTCGGGGCGTGCACTTATTCCGCGACTGCGGAAACCACATATCTGGAGGTTGGAGGCACATCCGTCTCGTCGCCGGCCATGGCGGGCGTGATGGCGTTGATCAATCAGAAGACGGGCGCCTCGCAGGGAAATCCGAATACTGAGTTATACAAGCTTGCCGGTCAGCAGACTTATTCAAGTTGCAGTTCGGAGGGGCCCCCCGGCAGTTCCTGCTACTTCCACGACGTGGACAAGGGCACCA
>JBEKRU010000167.1:0-15239 GCA_049518435.1 Occallatibacter sp.
GGGATCAGGGGTCAGGGGTCGGGGATCAGAAACCGTAACCCAAGGAGACGCAGTGGTAGATTCCGCGTGGTTTGATCGATATACCTCATTTGAGAATGTGTTCAAGCCAGAATCGGACCGCATGTGGCCGTGCCCGTGCTGTGGATTTCGGACTTTGCCGGAGCGCGGAGGGTATGACATTTGTGCTGTCTGCTTTTGGGAAGATGACGGGCAAGATGACCATGACGCCGATATTGTTCGCGGTGGCCCAAACTATTCTTTGAGCCTTACTCAGGCACGGCTGAACTATCAGAGGATTGGCGCTTGCGAAGAACGCGTATTGAAGCACGTTCGTAAGCCAACGGATGCGGAGAAGGAACGGGCATGAGGGAACTGCGGGATTGCTGGTGGTGTACAAGAGGTCGCGCAGGGGCTAAAGCCCACGCCTTTTTGGGGGGCTTCAGCGGCACGGCTAAAGCCATGCCCTGATACAAAGCCTCTCCGAAATGGGGTTTTATCGGCACGGCTAAAGCCATGCCCTGTTTACAAAGCCTGTCTGAAATGATCTTGTCGCAAGCTGAGAAGTCGTGCCCAGTAAAACTTTCCACAGAAGAGTGTTTCTGCAATCTTTCAGGAGTCTAAGAGCCTTTGAATATTTTGTTTGTTGGCGATGTGTTTGGGAGTGCGGGACGCAAGATTGTGCGCGAGCACATTGGGCACGTGCGTAAGGCGAATGCTGTCGACCTGGTTGTGATTAACGGCGAAAACGCTGCGGGCGGATTTGGCTTGACTCCGCAGATTGCGGAGGACCTGTTCGACCTGGGTGCGGATGTGCTGACGACCGGCAACCACGTTTGGGATAAGCGGGAACTGATTGACTATATGAACTCCGTTCCTGCTGATAGCCAGGAACGGCCGAGGCGCGTGTTGAGGCCTGCTAATTTTCTGCCAGGAAATCCGGGGTATGGGGTTTTTGAAGGGACTACCGGCAATGGCGTGCCGTATGCCGTTATCGACCTGATGGGCCGCGTATTTATGAACGGCACCAACGATCCATTCCACGCGGTGAATGACATTCTCGCCGACATCACGGCCAAGGTGATCCTGGTAGATTTTCATGCGGAAGCTACCAGCGAGAAGGTGGCCATGGGCTGGCATCTGGATGGCAAGGTGACTGCCGTGCTGGGGACGCATACGCACATTCCTACGGCGGACCAGCGGGTGCTGCCGGGTGGGACGGCTTACCAGACCGATGTGGGTATGAGCGGGCCTTACGACAGCGTGATTGGGGTTGAAAAAGAGCTGGTGCTGCACCGGTTCCTGACGGGCATGCCGGGGAAGTTTGAGGCGGCGAAGGGGAATCCGAAGATGTGCGCGGCGCTGATTACTTGTGATGCTGTTTCCGGAAGAGCGAGTGGGATTCAGCGGATTATGTTGGGGGAATAGGGCGGCGTTGGCCGGTTATTTGTAAAGAGCCGTAATTGTAAAAAGCTCTAAGAAGCAGGTCCTTCGACTCGCTCCGCTCGCTCAGGATGACAGGTATTTGTAAAGAGCCGTAAGAAGCTATAGATAGGTGGAGCTATCCCACCTTAACCGCGATAATGCCGCGGCGAAGGTGGGGCACCCGGCAACGGGACGGGCTGGCGGGATTCAGCGGATTATGTTGGGGGAATAGGGCGGCGTTGGCCGGTTATTTGTAAAGAGCCGTATTTGTAAAAAGCTATAAGAAGCAGGTCCTTCGACTCGCTCCGCTCGCTCAGGATGACCGGCTTTGTTTTGCGATGAGATTTGGAGAAAAACAAATGCAGGTCCTTCGACTCACCACCCCCGAGCTGAAAAGCGCTCGGGGCCCCTTTCGCTCAGGATGACAGTCGTATAAGTTAAATAAAATCAGTGGCATGAACAACGGTCATTCTTTGCCGTAACTCGCCGTGGCGAGTCATGATGCTCAGGATGATCACTGATTGCTTTGTTGTTCCTCGTAATTGAATCGCTGGTGCGGGAGAAGCACGAAGGGCAGCCTTTGCGGGCTGCCCTTCTTATTCCCAGGATTTTGTTGCGTCAGATTTAGTGCGCCGCGGCGGGCTTGTGGCCGGCTGCGGGTTTGTGAACTGGAGCTGCTTTCTTCTTTTCCTGAATGAATCCGTCACGCACGGCGATCTGCGCGGACTGCGCTGTGGCGGGAATTGCAGGGGTTGTGGCGGTAGCAGGTACGGCGTCCTTGGCGGGAATCTGCGTATAGGAGTCGTAGGTGCCGTCCAACTCGGCCTGCCCCTTGGACGACAAACCATACTCGAACCCAACCGCCGGAATGTCCTTGTCAGCCAGAGGAGTTTTGAGGGTAACGATGAAATCGGGAATCTTGGCGTCCTTTGCATCTTGAGTGACGGCGACTTTGATGACCGTTGCCGAGGCTTCAATTACGATTCCCGGGACGGGTGTCTGCTGATCTTTCATGACCGCCCAGACCTTCTCGGCATCGTCCTTGGTTCCGAAAGCCAGGATGGTCTCTTTATCGGAAAGAGCCAGGTTCGGCAAGCTGATTGAAGGATCGGTGAGCATGGTGTGGATCTGCTCCTGCGCTGTGGGCGCCGGAGAAATGGTGAAGCTCGCCGGAGGAAAGGTTGTGGCTTGTGCCTGGGCCTTGATGGCATCCAGCACATCGAGCTTACCGTGGTACTTCTTCAGGTAATACTCAAGCTTGGGCTCAATCTGAGCTTTGTAGGCAGGCGGCGCGAAATCCCAAACGCGCGCATAGAACCAGATGGCCTGAATGAGATCCTGACCCGCTCCGATCAGGCTGTAGTCCTGGGCCAGCAGAAGGGTGTCGGGAAGCCCCGTGGACTGGGACTGGGCGTCGGTGTAGAGCATCAACTCCGCTTTATATTCGTTCTCCGCCGCTTTGTAGTCCTTCTTTACATAGGAGTCATCCGCGGCAATGGTGGAGTGGAAGATTGGAAATGCCGCGCCGCTCATTTTCTTCCATTCGTCGTCGGAGACGCCGGCCGGCTTCTGAGCTGCAAGGCCTTTCTGCGCCAGAGCCGCGGCGTCGTCGCATGTCTGAGGGCTGCTGCTCTGTCCGGTGTTGGCATCGACGCTCTTGGCGCACTGGAGCTTCTTGACGTAGGCGGAGACGAAGATGGCCTGGAAGTTAGAGGGATCGACCTGGAGCAGACGGGTGGCAGCGTTCAGCATGTTGTCCGTATCGCCCACTTGCTGATACGCGCCCAGGAGCTGAGTCAGGATGTCCTTCTTCACCGGGGTCTGGGGGTAGGTGGTGAGAAAGGTCTCGAGAGCCGCAGCCTTGGCCTTTGGATCGGACTGTGTGGTGGCATTCTGGTAGGCGTTGTACTGATCGGCGGGAAGGCTGATCTGGCCCGAATCCTGTGCGGCCTGTGCACGCAGCGCGGGCGCGTTAACGAGACTGATGCTGACCAACGCAATCAGAGACGCAAAGACTAACTTCTTCATTCAGTGCTCCTGGGAAATGCGGAAATGGATTTCAATATTCAAGTACTCGCTCGCCGATTGGGCAACATTGGGTTTGGGCAATCGAGTACCGGGGTGACAATTAAACGGTACCACGGCTTCCGTTGCAGTGTTGGAAGGATTATAGAAACCCACGCCCCACCTGACAAGCAAAGTTGTGGGGGAGAACCAGAAACTTGAGGGGAAGGTGTCTGGCAAGAACCGGGGCGCCGACACCCGACCGCACGATGGTGGGATGCGGCCTCCCCGCGAAAGGTCGTATGACCATGTGACGCTGGACTCGCAAGCGCGCATACACCCCGTCTTCCACATATCGGCTTAGACACCGGAACTTGGAAAACGGTTCCCGCGACAACGCAGGAGCTGAAAGTGGTTATGCCGGTTTATTGGAGGAGGCGCACCAGTTCAGCCTGCTCGGCGAGGAATGCGTCGTGGCCATGGGAGCTGGTCATCTCGCGGTAGTCGGCGTGAATGCCGGCGGACTGGATGCGCGCGGCAAAAGCGCGGACTTCCTGAGGTGGGAAGAGCCAATCGGAGCTGATGCCGACGAAGGTGAGGCGGGCCTGGATGCGCGCGCAGGCTTCGAGCGGCGACGCGTGCCCGCGGAATGGGTCCCAGGTATCCATCATGCGGAGAATGGCGAGGTAGGCATTGGCATCGAAGCGGTTGATGAAACGCTCGCCCTGATGGTCGAGGTAGCCGGCAATGTCGAAGCGGCCGCCGATGAGGCCGCCGCCGTGGTCATCGAGGCTCCAGGGGTCTTCGCCGTTGCGGTTGGGACTGCGATTGAAGCGCTCGTTGAATAGGTCGGCGGATTTGTAACTGAGCATGGCGATTTGGCGGGCGAGGGCCAGGCCGTGGCGCGGGAGACGTTGAGGAAGATAGCGGCCTTCGGCCCAATCGGGATCCTGCTGAATGGCGTGGCGCTGGAGGTGGTTGAGGGCGAGTCCCATGGCCGAGACGGGAGCGACGGCGATGACGACGGCGCGGGCGAGGCGGTCGGGGAAGTGGATGGCCCAATCGAGGGCCTGCATTCCGCCAATGGAGCCGCCGAGGATGAGGCGGAGCTTGTGGATGCCGAGCGAATCAAGGAGCTGGGCCTGCGCGCGGACGTTGTCGGCGATGGAAATGAGGGGGAAATCGGGACCATAGATTTTGCCTGTCTCGGGGTCGACGGAGCCGGGACCGGTTGAGCCGTAGCAGGAGCCGATGAGGTTTACGCAGAGGACGCAGTCGTGGTCGAGATTGAGCAGTGAGCCCGGGGCGAAGATTTCCGGCCACCATGCGCCGACTTGCGCGGAGCCGGAGAGGGCGTGGCAGACGAGGACTGCGTTGTCGCGCGCGGCGTTGAGGCGGCCGTAGACGGCATAGTGGAGCGTGACGCCGGCGAGGCTGCGGCCGCAGTCGAGGAGAAGATGCTCGGCGAGGACGAAGTCGCCTTCGTAGGTGGGTGTTGGAACCGGCGCGGCCGAGCTGACAGTGCCAGGGGCGGCGCCGGGTTCCAATCGTGCTTCAGTCATTAGACTCATTGTGCGGCAAGCTGCTCGGTTGCGGGGGCGGAGTGGTAGGTGTGGCCGTTGGCGAGTTCGATGGCCTGGTCGAGATCGGCGAGGATGTCGCGGATGTCCTCAATGCCAACGCTGAGGCGGACGAGTTCGGGCGTGACGCCGGTGGTGGCCTGCTCCTCCACAGAAAGCTGCTGGTGGGTGGTGGAGGCGGGATGGATTACGAGGGATTTGGCGTCGCCGATGTTGGCGACTAAGGAGAAGAGCTCGAGTGAATCGATGAGCTTTTTGCCGGCTTCATAGGCGCCGCCTTCTTTTCCAGCCTTGATGCCGAAGGTGACGAGAGCGCCGCGGCCTTCGGGGAGATACTTTTGGGCGCGGGCATAGTAGGGGCTGGACTCGAGGCCGGGGTAGTTTACCCATTCGACGCCGGGATGGCGCTCAAGGTGATGCGCGACGGCGAGGGCGTTGTGGGAGTGGCGTTCGAGACGGAGATGGAGGGTTTCGATTCCCTGCAGAAGCAGGAAGGAATTGAAGGGCGAGAGGGCTGCGCCTGTATCGCGAAGACCCTGGACGCGGGCTTTGAGGATGAAGGCGAGCGGGCCGAAGGCCGCGGTGTAGGAAAGGCCGTGGTAGGAGGGATCGGGCTGAGTGAATTCCTTGAAGCGGCCCGAGGCGGCCCAGTCGAACTTGCCGGCGTCGACGATGACGCCACCGATGGTGGTGCCGTGGCCGCCGAGAAACTTGGTGGCGGAGTTGACGACAATGTCGGCGCCCCACTCGATGGGACGGACGAGGGCCGGGGATGCGGATGTGTTGTCGATGACCAGAGGCAGACCATGCTCATGGGCGATAGAGGCGAGGCGCTCAATGTCGACGACGTCGAGCTTGGGGTTGCCGAGGGATTCGGTATAGATGGCGCGGGTCTTCGAGTTGATGGCGGCGCGAAGGCCATCGAAGTCGTCGGCATCGACAAAGCGGACGGTGATGCCGAGGCGCGGGAAGGTGTAGTGGAACAGGTTGTAGGTGCCGCCGTAGAGCGAGGTGGTGGAGATGATTTCTTCTCCGGCCGAGGCCAGCGTGGTGAGGGTCAGCGTCTCCGCTGCCTGGCCGGATGCGGTGGCAAGGCCGGCGACTCCACCTTCGAGGGCGGCGACGCGTTTTTCAAACACGTCGGTGGTGGGATTCATGATGCGGGTGTAGATGTTACGGCGCGGGAACCGGTGGCGGGGTCGGGCGATTGGCCGGCGTGGACGGCATTGGTGGCGAAACGCAATTGCTTCGGCTCGGACATGATCTTCTCCTTCAATTCCAGTGGGCAATTCCCTGTTTTTCGAATGATTGAATGCCGGGTGCGAACTCTTTCATAAACGGCAAAAAACGGCCCGAGTCCTTTTGGACCCGAGCCGCCTGGTTTTCAAGAACGTTAGCGTTTAGCGCATTCGCGTCTCAAAGGCCTCACGGATGGGTCCGCATGACCGACACATACACATGGCCATGACCGCAATTCCGTGACTCTTTGAGTTTCGCATCAAGGGCAGTATCGGCCGACCAGGGGGTGGAAGTCAAATAAACATTTGGAAACATGGGTGGAGCTGGATTGGCGGCGATCCCGGCGCAAAGCTGAATCCCGGGGTGCCTAGAACGTGTTTCATAAACGGCACGGCATTCCCTGGCTCCATTCCCTAACGAGAAACAGAATGAAAGATTGAAGAACCCGAGAGCCGATGGTTGGCCTTTGTGGTCTCCCACCCATCGGACAAAAACAAAGGCGTCCGATGGAGGGGGCACCCAGCGATTTGCGCAGGAACACTTTACAGATAGCTTTGCAGATTAACTTTACAGTTAAACTGTCTATATGCGATATTGATTCTGTGAGCAATCGAAAGTCCTCTTCTCAAACGGCTCTCGCCGAGACGCTTGCTGTCGACATGCGAACCGTATTCCGCAAGATCAAGCTGCGCGTACGCGAGTATGGGGGCAGAAACGATCTAACGGCGTCGCAGTCCTCAGTGCTTGTACGCCTCGAGCAGGATGGTCCGGCGACGGTTTCAAGCCTGGCGCGCGCGGAAGGCATGCGTCCGCAGTCCATGAGCGCCATTGTTACGCCGTTGCAGAAGTCGGGCCTGATAAGTGGCGCGCCTGACCCTGGCGACGGGCGGCAAACTCTAATGTCTCTCACGCCCAAGTGCCTGAAGTGGCTTCGGGAGGGCAGGGCGGCGAGACAGGACTGGCTTACCGCGACCATCGCCGAGAAGCTTTCTGTACACGAGCAGGAGAAACTTCAGGCGGCTCTCAAATTGCTTGCGCGGCTGGTTGAGGACTAAACCCACTGCGTCCCGCTTTCTTAACCATGCCCACTTTGCAGTTGGCAGAAGGAGCTCCGCATCATGAATTGGCTTTGGCTTGTGTCGTACTTCTTTGGCGGACTGTTTGCCGCAAACGCTGTCCCTCACTTTGTCGCCGGAACCATGGGCCGCCCGTTTCAAAGCCCTTTCGCCAAACCGTCCGGTAAAGGGCTCTCCTCTTCAACGGTCAACGTAGTGTGGGGATTCTTCAATATGGTGCTCGCATATCTGTTGGTGGCGCGCGTGGGGGCTTTCAATCCGCTGGTGACAAGCCACATTGTTGCGCTCGGCGTGGGCGCGTTGTTGATCGGCATCTTTTCGGCGCGTCACTTCGGCCAGTTCCATGGGGGCAGATTGCAGCCGCGCTCATGAAGAATCCAGTGACAGGGACGTTTCGCTCCACTTTCCGATCTCTGAGGAACTTCAACTTCCGTTTGTGGACGGTGGGCGGCCTGATTTCCAACATCGGCACGTGGATGCAGCGCGTGGCGCAGGACTGGCTGGTGCTGACACAACTGACTCACCACGATGCGTCGGCGCTGGGGATGGTGACGGGCCTGCAGTTCGCTCCGCAGCTTCTCTTACTTCCCTGGACGGGATCGGCTGCGGACCGGTTCAATCAGCGCAAGATGCTGATGCTCACACAGGCCACCATGGGTGTGCTTGCGCTCATCCTGGGCGCTCTCACCATCGCCGGAGTGGTTCAGCTCTGGCATGTGTATGTGTTGGCCTTCCTTTCCGGCTGCGCCGCGGCGCTGGATGCTCCGGTGAGGCAGACCTTCGTGGCAGAGATGGTGGGCGATGACGATCTGCACAATGCAGTGGCGTTGAACTCAAGCTCGTTTAATGCTGCGCAGATGATTGGTCCCGCCGTGGCCGGCTTGCTGATTGCAGGCGTTGGGTTAGGATGGGCTTTTCTTCTCAACGGGCTCTCCTTCGCGGCGGTTCTGATTTCGATGTCTTTCTTTCATCTCTCGGAACTGCATAAGAGTGCCCGCGCGCATCGCGCCACTTCCGGATTCGTGGAAGGGCTTCGCTACGTGGGTAGAAGGCCGGACCTGCTGGCGATCCTGATCATGTTGTTTCTGATCGGCACCTTTGGCATGAACTTTCCCATCTTCATCTCCACCATGGCGGTGAATGTGTTCCACTCCGATGCACGCGCTTTCGGCCTGCTCTCTTCCATCATGGCCGTGGGCACACTCTCAGGAGCCTTGTTCGCTGCCGGTCGCCAGAAACCGGGCTTGCTTTCTCTATTGGGGGGAGCCGGTGTGTTCGGCATCGGCTGCACCCTGGCCGCACTTGCGCCTGGCTACTGGAGTTTCGCCGGGGCTCTCATCATCATGGGCGCGGCTGTGCTGACTTTCGGCAACGGCACCAACAGCATGATGCAGCTCTCGACAGAACCAGCGATGCGGGGCAGAGTCATGGCTCTGCGCATTGCCATCGCACTGGGAGGAACACCGATTGGCGCACCGATTGTTGGTTGGGTGGCGAATCACTTCGGCCCGCGATACTCCCTGGGGGTGGGGGCTGCGTCCGGGTTCGCCGCTGCACTGGTCGCGGTCTTCGTCCTTGCTCGCGGAGAGCAGCCATCGCTGGCTCAATAATTGGAGCGGTGGATTCGGCTTTGCGACTGAAATCAAGGAAATTGGTGATTGTGGAATTTTGGCCGGGTAAATCGGAATGATCCGCGCCTCTCCAGGGGTAATGTCCGGATAGGCGACTACACACTCAGAACGACGGTGTAGGGTGCCCGCAACCAAAACATCTCCGCCGGCTGCTTGAACGGGCGATTATCCGCCGCGGCATAAAATCAAAGTCATGATCCTCGAAACCTTCCCCGTCGGCCCGTTGCAATGCAACTGCACCATCCTCGGCGACGAAGAAACCGGCGAAGCCATCGTCATCGACCCCGGCGACGAGATCGGCAGCATCGCCCGCCGCCTCAACACCCTCGGCCTCAAGCTCAAGCAGATCCTCATCACCCACGCCCACATCGACCACGTCGGCGGCGCGCTCAAGCTCAAAAAGCTCACCGGCGCCCCCATCCTGATGAATGAAAACGACTTGCCCCAACTCAAAATCATGGCCGAACAGGCCGAGTGGCTGGGAATCGACACGCCCGAAACAGCCCCTCCGGACGGAGACCTGAGCGACGGCCTCACCGTCGGACTCGACCGTTATCCCGCCCAGGTCATCCATACTCCCGGCCACACCCAGGGCTCCGTTTGCCTCCACTTTGTCCCGCTCAACCTGCTTGTCGCAGGCGACACCCTCTTTGCCGGCAGCATTGGCCGCACCGACCTGCCCGGCGGAAATCCCGGCCAGATTCTCGATTCCATTCAGTCCCGGCTGCTGGCCCTGCCCCAGCAAACCAAAGTCCTTCCCGGCCACGGACCTGCCACCACCATCGGCGCTGAACGCAGGAGTAATCCCTTCCTGCGTAACTTCCCTCAAAATTCGTGATTTTTGATAAGTCATTTACTTTCAATATTTAAAACTAATTTACTTCAGGTAAAACTTGACGTGCAGAGAGGGTAATATTACTACCCTGATTCGTTCCTAAAGTATCAATCAAAATGGTGACTCCAGTAATGAATTCCTTCTCAGGAGTCAGCAGGCTCAGCACCAGCCAGCCCGAGGCCCCCATCCCGAAAAACCCTCCCGGCTGCACCCACACCCCCTGTTCCAACAGCTCCAGAACCGTCTCTTCATCGGGCTTCAGCGCGGGAATCCGCAGCGTGGCATACCAGCCGCCCTCCACCTCCAACCGGCTCACCCCCGGCATTCGCCCCAGTGCCCGATCAAGCTCCGCCAGGTTCGTCGCGACCCGCTCCCGTATCTGCCTCTGAATTCCACCGCGCCCCGCAAGCCAGCTTGGCAGAGCGCATTGCACCGGTGCATTCATTGACAGAAACGTATCCGCAATCACCTCAAGCCGTTCGAGAGCCTCTCCGGCATCCGACCCGGTCGCCACGATCCAGGCCGCCTTCATCTGCGGCAAACCGGCAATCTTGCTCAGCCCGCTCACCACAAACACCGGAACCCCCTCAAGTCCCGCCGCAAAACTCGATTCTCCGCCCCCAAATCCGTAGTCCAGAAACACCTCGTCCACAATCAGCGACAGGTCAAACTGCCGGCACATCCGCGCCAGTTCCTCCGCCTCCCACGCTTTCGTAAAATGCCCCGTCGGATTGTTCGGGTGCACCAGCACGATCGCCCGCGTCCGCTCCGTAATGGCCCGCCGAAAGCCCTCCGGTTCAATCTGCCATCCGTGGTCATACACCAGCGGCGCCTGCTTCAGCCCCACGTCGTCCAGGACCGCCAGAAAATCGAACAGCGGATACCCGGGTTGTAGCGTCACAATCTCCGTGCCCGGGTCGCACAAAAGCTTGAATAAATAGCTGTAAGCTTCACTTGTGCTTGTAGTTAAGACAACACGCTCAGGGGGAACTTCAACCGCGTGGTCCGCATAGTATCTGCAAACCGCCTCGCGCCCTCGCAGGCTCCCCCTCGGCTGCGGGTCGTAGTCCAGCGCTGCCGAATCACTCAGCCCCGCGAGCAGATCCGCTCCATATTCAAACCCGCAGCGCGTAGGATTTGAAGCCGTCAGGTCCGCAATCGGCAACCCGGCCTCAGCGCGCAGCCGGTGCGCACGCGCCAGCTCGCTTTCTTCCGTGTTCCATCCTGTGCGTCGCGAAAAGCGCATTGCTTTTCTCCCCAGCCACTCCCTGAAGGCCGCCCCACCGGAGATGGTGAGGCACAATAGGAAGAGGCGTCCTTTTCACCATACACGGCGCAATTCAAGGGGGAATCAGTGGCTTTGCGTGCGGTTATCTTCGACTACGGAATGGTGCTTTCCGGTCCGCAAGACCCCGAGTCTCATGCCGCCCTGCTCCGCATCACCGGCCTACCCGCCGACCGGTTTGAGCCCCTTTACTGGACCGACCGCCACGCCTACGACGAAGGCAAGCTCACCGGCCTCGTCTTCTGGCAAAAGTTAGCCCGCGACGCCGGCTTGCATCTATCCCCCGCCACCATCGACGAACTCAACCACCTTGACGCGCGCATGTGGACCACGCAGAACCCCGCCATGCTCGCCTGGCAGCAGCAGCTCAAGCAACACGGCCTGCTCACTGCCATCCTCTCCAACATGGGCGACAACGTCCTCGCCAACCTGCAGCGCGAATTCCTCTGGATTCACAACTTCGACGTCCTGGTGTGGAGCTTTCAGCACCTCATGGCCAAGCCCGACCCGGCCATCTACCGCCTCATCCTTGAAAAGCTGAACGTCCGGCCAGAGGAGTCTCTCTTCCTCGACGACAAACTCCTCAACGTCGAAGCCGCGCAGGCGCTGGGCATGAAATCCCTTCAGTTCTCCACCATCGACCGCCTCCGCGCCGACCTGGTAGCCCACGGCTTCGACGCCGAGATTCCACTGCCCGCGTAAGCGGAAGCGATTCTACCGCGGTCCCCAAATCCTGAAATTCCCTGACGAGTGCAATAGGCCCATCATGTAAAGCATCCCGTCATAATAGCGGTCATGCCCGCTGGGAATCGGCGCCTTCCACAGTTCGTCGACAAACTGGTCCTTGACCGGCTTCGTCGCCGCCAGGCCAGCAACCGCGCTCATGGCCACAAGCCCAATCGAGTGCCGCTTCGAAAGCGGTTTTCCCTCCAGCGTGTACTGGTCTGGGTACTTGTTGATGCCGCGTGCGTAGAAGAACTCCTGCGTTCGGTCGCTGAGCGCATGCTCTCGCTTGTCCTTCGCCCACCACGACCAATCAACGGCCCAGTTGCTCTGCGTCCTCCAGGAGTCAAATGAAAAGTTGCCCGCCATTTTGTTCCAATCCACTTGATGCGGCTTCCCATCAAACTTCGCGTAGTCCGGACTCAACCCAGTCTTCGCATGCGTCGTGCGCTGAAAGAAGTCGCGGCTTACCTCGGCCGCTTCCGCCCAGAACGCGCGATCCGCCACCGGCCCCCAACGCGCCCACAACTCATAAAACGCCGGCAGATGATAACTCGGGTCAGTGAACTCATCGTTCCCCGCCACCGGCGAAAACCGCACCATCTTCTCTTTTTCGTCCACCATCGGACCCACCGTCCGCGCTCCAAATCGCGTCTGCCCGCTGCGCCGTTCCCTGTGCCGCATCGCCGTCAGCAGTTCATCTGCCTCTGCCTTGTAGTCGTAAATGCCTTTCCCATTTCCCCAGCGATTCCCGGCAAAGTAGAGCGCCATCACAAAATACTCTTCACCGTCGGGAGCAGGCGTCTCGTCGTTCGGCTCCCCGCTCACCTTGCAAGACCAGGAAAAGTATCCATGCGAAGGGTGCTTCGGACTGCTGATGTACATGTAGGTCTTCGCCCAGTTCCACAGCGCGTCGAACTCCGTCTTGTGGTTCAACTGGACCGCAATCATCATCCCGTACGACATGCCCTCTGTCCGCACGTCGTGATTCCCAATATCGGAGACGTAGGCCAGCGGCCCGCTCTTATTCACTCCTGCCTCGTAGTACACCGTTTCCGAATCGGGATCGCCATGGAAAAGCTGCTGAAACGCCGCTTCCACCTTCGCATCCATCTCCGCCTTCGTGTGCCCGGCCCGCATAAATGGATTCTGATATTGCTGCGTCGCGTATGCCCCATTCCCATCATCCAGCGCAGACGCTCGCTTCCCTGCCGCCTGAACCGGCAGGGTATGGAAAGACAAGGCAACAGCAAGCCATGCAAGCGGAAGTCTACGCGTCATGAATCCTGGGCTCCAACAGGGTCCAGCCATATTAGCAACTGGCCCGCTTACGCGCGAATAATACATTCGCTCCATCAATGGCGCGTCATTGGCATGAACACCAGATGGTGTACAAAAGTAGCGCGGCGATTCAGCACACTCCCAGGCGCTGACCACTGATCACCGACAACTGACCTTTGCGACTAAGACGCCAGCCCCAGCCCGACCAGGTTCGCCGCCACAATAATTGTGATCATCCCCGCCCACAGAATCCGCACCGGCCTGCTACCCACCCCAGCCCACTCGCCCAGCGCCAACCCCACCAGCCCGCCGCACAGCACGTAGATACTCATATGGAGCATCCAGTTCACATAACTCAAGTGCTGAGGAATATTCGCCGCTCCCCATGCGTAAAAGAAGAACTGCAGATACCACATGATCCCGCCCGTAGCAGCGAGAGCCGCATTCCTCCCCAGCGTTCCAGCCGGCTGCGCCAGATCATCCTTCAGCGAAATCCTCTTCAGCACGGCCAGCCGGATGAAGCAGTAACTCATGTTCACCACTGCTCCGCCGCCCATGATAATCACATAACTCGGCAGCGCCGCATACAGCGGATTCACCCCCAGATGCAGCGCCGCCGCTTCCATCGGCTTCGCTGCATTAATCGCAAACGACATCCCTGAAGAAAACACCCCGCACAGCCCAGCAAGCAGCAGTCCCAATTTCAGATTGAACTCCTGCGGCCCGGCTTTCAGCAGCACTTCCTTCTGATGCCCGGCATACGAAACAACAGCCACGCCAATCAACGCCACCAGCACGCCCGCCATCGTGAGCAACCCACTCTTTGTCGTAAACAGCAGAGCCGCCTGCCCGTTGCTGAGCGGCGGAATCAACGTTCCCACCACCAGCGTCACCCCAATCGCCACGCCAATCCCCAGGCTCATTCCGAGATACCGCATGGTCAAGCCGTAGCCCACATTCCCCACACCCCACATCGCCCCAAACAGAGCGACTTTCAGAAGCAGTGCCGGGTCCATCGCCGAGTAGAACCCGCCAAAGCTCGGCAGCAGCAGCAAGCTCACCGTAATTGGCAGCAGTATCCACGAGAAGAATCCGGCCACCGCCCACGTCGTCTCCCATGACCACTTCCGCACCTTCTCAATCGGCGCATAAAACGACGCGGCCGACGCAGCTCCCACCACATGCCATCCAATCCCGGCGATTATCGACAAAATCCATTCTCCTTCCGGCCCACCGCGCGGTGGGTGCACCTGGTCCCTCGTCCGCCGCGGCGGAGGCACCAGGGATCAACCAAGCTAGTGCAAGCCTCCCGCGAGCGTCTGCCGCACCGCAGGTGCCTAATGCGCCGTCTCCGCCCGCCAGATTGTCACCGGCCCCATCAGCCCCGAACTCAGCAGCGGCGAGTCCGGTTTATACGGCTTCACATCCGCCCATGTATAGGTCTTCGTCACCCCCGGCTGCAAATCGCCAATCATACGATTCGGCCACAAGTTCGTCACCTTCACCGTGACTTCATTGGCCCCTGGGTGCAGCGCCTTCGTAGCGTCCACGCGAAACGGCGCATGCCACACCTCGCCCAGCGCAACGCCGTTCACCGTCACCTGCGCAATGTTCTTCACATCCCCAAGGTCAATCCACATCCGCGCCCCATCATGAAACCAGCCCGCCTGCGCATTCACCGTTGTCGTATAAGTACCGGTCCCCGAGAAATACTTCACTCCCGGATCTGTATTCTCCGTCCATGACGTCAACTTCTCCAGCGTGATCTGCGCCGGCGCTCCGCGGTCCGCCTGGAACGCCACCTTCCATGCGCCATTCACCGTTTCAACGTTCGTCTCTTCCACCTTCGGCAGCGTGCGCTCCATCCCTTGCGCCGTCTTCCGGAACACTACAAACACCGTCCCCCAAGGCTCCAGCATCAGCGGTACAGTCGTCCGTCCATCCGCAATCTTGAAAGAAGCCGGCTCCATCTTGCCCGTCTCCGCATGCCAAATCTCCGCTTCCTTGCCCATCACCCTGAAGCTGGCCTGCACCTGCGCGCTCCGGTCGGTGCGGTTATCCACAAAGTAGATCTCTGCATCAGGAAGCCTGCGATGCGCGAACTCGATCCGCGTATCCTTCTCAGGCTTCGTATAGTCAAAGTCCGGCGCCAGGTGCCGCGCC
>JBEKRU010000168.1:0-9746 GCA_049518435.1 Occallatibacter sp.
ACGTAATTGAGCCCGATTTTGTGGCAGAACTTGACGGTTTCCGGATCGCCGCCATGCTCGCCGCAGATGCCGACCTTGAGGTGGGGCCGGGTGTTGCGTCCCTTGGCCGTGGCCATTTTGACGAGAACGCCGACGCCAGCCTGATCAAGGGTTGCGAAGGGGTCCTGTTTGAAGATGCCGTGCTTCATGTAGGCCGGTAGGAACTGGTTGATGTCATCGCGGGAGATGCCGAAGGTGGTCTGGGTCAGATCGTTGGTTCCAAAACTGAAGAACTCAGCTTCTTCAGCGATCTGGTCGGCAGTCAGGCAGGCGCGCGGTAGTTCGATCATCGTACCCACGATGTAGTCGACTGTTGAGCCCTTTTCCTTGAAGACCTGTTCGGCCACGGAGCGGATGATGGCCGTCTGGTTGCGCATCTCTTCGATAGACGTGATGAGCGGGACCATGATCTCGAGGTGCGGATCGCCGCCATGGGTCTTGATGTAGACCGCGGCCTCAAAGATAGCGCGGGACTGCATCTCGGTGATCTCGGGATAGGCGATGCCGAGGCGGCAACCGCGCAGGCCGAGCATGGGATTCATCTCGTGCAGGTCCTGCACCCGGGCCAGCAGGGTACGGAGTTCCTTGAGCTTGGGAGAACGGGGCTTGGTGTCTTCCAGATGCTGTATCTGGACGAGCAGGTCTTCCCGCTGGGGAAGGAACTCGTGCAGAGGCGGGTCCAGAAGACGGATGGTGACGGGAAGACCGTTCATAGTCTCCAACAGGCCCACAAAATCGGCGCGCTGCATGGGCAAGAGCTTCTTAAGGCTTTCGCGGCGGTCCTTCTCGTTGTCGGCAAGGATCATGGCGCGCATGAAATCGATGCGGTCTTCTGCAAAGAACATGTGCTCCGTGCGGCAGAGGCCGATGCCCTCGGCGCCGAACAGACGAGCCTGCTTGGCGTCGCGCGGGATGTCAGCGTTGGCGTGGATCTTGAGCCGGCGAACCGGATCGACCCAGCTCATAAACTTCACCAGATCCGGATCGTCTGGCTGAGCGGGCAGGGTCTTGAGCTTGCCTTCAATGACGCGGCCGGTGGTTCCGTCGAGCGAGATCCAGTCGCCCTGGCGGAAGACCTTGCCCTTTACTGTTAATTCCTTGGCTTTTTCATTAACCTGCAGGTCGCCGGCGCCGGCCACGCAGCATTTGCCCATGCCACGGGTGACGACGGCAGCGTGCGAGGTCATGCCGCCGCGCGAAGTAAGAATGCCCGCGGCCACTTCCATACCTGCGATGTCTTCCGGTGTGGTTTCGCCACGGACGAGGATGATCACTGGGTATTGCCCGTTGTCGTGATACTTGACGGCGTCCTCGGCGGTGAAGACGATTTGACCAACAGCGGCGCCAGGGGAGGCGGGCAAGCCGGTGGCAAGTACGACAACTTCGGAGCCCTTCTCATCGAGACGAGGAACGAGGAAGTCATACAACTGGTTGGGTTCGACGCGGAAAATGGCTTCTTCCTGGGTAATGAGGCCTTCGCGAACCATGTCGATGGCGACGCGAACGGCAGCCATACCGGTCCGTTTGCCGTTGCGCGTCTGCAGCATGTAGAGTTTGCCATCCTGGATGGTGAACTCAAAATCCTGCATATCGCGATAGTGCTTTTCCATCTTCCAGGTGATGGCGCGAAGGTGGTCGTAAACCTTGGGCATGGTGCGCTCAAGTTCACTGATGGGCTGCGGGGTGCGAACACCGGAGACGACATCCTCGCCCTGTGCATTCATCAAGTACTCGCCGAAGAAGACGCGCTCTCCGTTGGCGGGATTACGGGTGAAGCCGACGCCGGTCCCGGAGGTTTCGCCGAGATTGCCGAAGACCATGGCCTGGACATTGACGGCTGTGCCCAGCCAGTCATCGATGTGGTTGATGCGGCGATAGGTCTTGGCACGATCGTTCTGCCAGCTCCTGAAGACGGCGTTGCGGGCTTGGACGAGCTGGTCGAGTGGGTTCTGAGGGAATTCCTTGTGGGTCTCCCTCTTGACCAGCTTCTTGTATTCGACGATGACATCCTTGAGGGCCTGGGGGGTGAGCTCGTAGTCGAATTTGACGCCCTCACGCTCTTTCATGCTGTCGAAAATCACTTCGAACTTGTGCTTGTGGATGTCGAGGACGACATCGCCGAACATTTGGATGAGTCGCCGATAGGAGTCATAGGCGAAGCGGGGATTGTTGCTGCGCTTGGCGAGCGCTTCAACGGCATGATCATTTAGGCCGAGGTTGAGAATGGTGTCCATCATGCCGGGCATGGAAAACTTGGCGCCGGAACGGACAGAGACGAGCAGGGGGTTTTCGCCCGCTCCGAGCTTCTGGCCCTGCAGCCGCTCGAGCCGATCAAGCGCCTCGTGCATCTCGATGTCAATTTGAGGGCTGAGGGCTCCGCGCATGAATTCGCGACAGGCTTCAGTCTGAATGGTGAATCCGGGAGGGACCGGCAAGCCGGCGTTGGTCATTTCCGCGAGCCCGGCGCCCTTGCCGCCAAGCACGTCCTTCATGCGGCCGTTGCCGTCGGAAGCTCCGCCGCCGAAGAAGTAGACATAGGTTGTTGGAGTTGAGGTTGAGCTTGCCTGCGTGGCAGGCTGTTTATCCACAGCGCCCTGCGTCATGGGATGATGCCTCCGTATGTAAGATTCCACGGGGCGGATCACTTGAGAGGGTGGCGGAACGGTGGCTCAGGGGCTTGAAGGGAGAGAGCTGGTCAACAGGCTTCAAAGGGCTGAGCGCGTGCGAGTCATCCAGACAGCCGACTGCGCCTCGCGGCATTCATAAGTCGCTCCTATGAATAGCTCCGCGCCCTTAGGGCTGCCTGTGCTCCCGGTCACAGACGATTCGCTTGCAAATATTGTCTTTTACTATTCTTGGGTGGGAATTTTCGCAATTTGAGACTCAGCGGGTCGCCGGGATGAATTTTGGGAGCGACCTTGCCAGTATCAGGCTGCGGAACGCTGGAAACTCGATCCGGATTGTGAAGCGCGAACCGCATTCTGGGACAGAAGAATGCGGTCCAGGCCGACCAGGGCGAGGATTCTGGCCACGTGACGCGAGGGATTGCAAACGGTGAAATTGTGGCCTTCCTGGCAGGCGGTTGCGTAGACCGTCACCAAGGCGGCGATGCCGGCCGCGTCGATGCGTTCGATGGGGCTGAGGTCAAGGACGAGGCTCTGCTGGCGGACGAGCGGCATGATGCGCTGCAGAAGCCATTGATCGTGCCCACGGACCAATTCCGTTGAATCGCCTGACTCAATGGCCATAGTCGTTGTTGCGTCGCAGATTGCGATTGTCATATGAAACCTCCGATGGATCATGCAGCTCCCAGTTCGGAACGCTGCGCCTGGTGATTGGCTTGCGCCTTATCAGTTGCATTCGTGCGGCCAAAAAGAAATCAAACAGAAAGACTGAAAGCACAAGGGTTATTTTCGCTTCGATCTTCTTACTTGCAGCTGATGGTGTTCGGTTTCGATTCCAGCGTCCGCAAGTGGACAGTCAATTCCTAATACGCAAAAAGAGGCGCGGTCAGTTCCATTTCACGTCGCGGCGAAACCCGGGCGCGGCGCCGCGAGGCTGGGATTTCTTCCCGAGCATCAGGTGCCAGCGGGCCGAGACGGAGAGGGAGCTCTCAGTTGAGGGGGGCGGGCTGGGGCTCAATGCGGGCCAGGAGCAGGCCGTCAAGTCCTAGCAGTGCCAGGGTTTGAGCAACACGCGTGGATGCGTTCAGGATGTCAAATCGATGGCCGGCCTTCTTTGCGGCGGTGTAAAGGGCGAGAAGGGCCGAGACGCCGGCAGCGTCAACGCGACGGACCGAAATGAAGTCGAGTGAGATGGACGCCTTGCGCACAAGCGGCATATAGCGCTCCAGCAGAAGCTGGTCCGTCCCGCGAACCAGCTCGGTAAGCGTCTCTATGGGGGGCAGTTCCGGTCCAGCCGAGATGAAGAGTCTTAGGTCCATGGGAGTGTCCCAGTTAGCCGGACTGCTGGGCTGGGGTCTTTTCAGAATAGCCTAAAGTTTGCGGTCTGCGTAGAACCGAGGTGGCGGCAGCGCCGAGCGCTAATGGAAAATGGTGAAAGTGCAAGGGGCCGCGAAATTGCGAGAGGTGGAACACAACGCGGAACGAGACCTCGGCCTGAAGAGCGAACGGGTGGGCGCCTGGGCGCTGGAGGCCGGGTTTGCCGAGGCCGGGCTGGTTGCTGTGCCCCATGCGGATGAAGAGCGAGATGCGCGGCGATTTGAAGAGTGGGTGAAGGCAGGGCGTTCCGGGACGATGGCTTACCTGGAGCGACGTGGCCCGGAAGGCGGAGCCGAGGAGGCGCCGCTACTGCGGGCGCGCGTGGGGAATCCGTTTCCATGGGCGCGGACGGCGATCGTGTGCTTTGCGAGTTATGAGAGCGGGCAGCCGCGTTCCACGGAGCCCGTTGTGGAAGGTGCCGGATGGATTGCGCGTTATGCGTGGAGCAGCCGCGTAGACGCGCAGGGTGTGCGGCGGCCCTCGGACTATCACAAAGTCTTGCTGAAGCGGTTGAAAGTGCTGGAGGCGCGACTACGGCAGGAGTTTGGCGAGTTTGAGGCGCGGAGCTACGTGGATACGGGGCCCGTGGTGGAGCGGTCTCTGGCCACGGCTGCAGGACTGGGATGGACGGGGAAGAACACTTGCCTGATTCACCCGAAACTGGGGTCGTTTGGATTTCTGGCGGTTCTACTTACTTCGCTTGAGGCGCAGACTGGACGGGAACGGCTGACGGTACCTGACCGGTGCGGGAGCTGCACGCGGTGCCTGGATGCGTGCCCTACCGGGGCACTCACTGAGCCTTACCGGATGGACGCAGCGCGGTGCATCTCCTATCTAACAATTGAACACAGGGGAGAGATCGACGAGGGTCTGATGGCGGGCATGGGACGGCAGGTGTTTGGCTGCGACATCTGCCAGGATGTATGCCCGTGGAACCGGAAAGCACCGGTGAGCAGAGATGCGGAGCTGGAGGCACGGCCGGAGTTGGTGAATCCGGCGCTGGAGTGGCTGGCGGGACTGGATGTTCCCGAGTTCGAGCGGGTTTTCAACGGGTCACCGGTGCGGCGGACGGGATTTGTGGGGCTGCAGCGAAACGTGGCGATTGCAATAGGCAATTGCGGACAGCAGAGTGCGGTGGCCCATCTCGAAAAGTGGGCGACGGCGGCGGATGAAGGATTGCGCAAAGCGGCACAATGGGCGCTTGAAAGGCTCAATGCAGCCAACGTTTTCGAATAAGTTTGCTACGGCAGTGCGCGCACGATTCTGGACCTGTGGCCTGGAAAGGCCGCAAGAATGTAGCACCTGGATCGAGGGGGCATTCAGGGAGGAATACAAGAACTCAATTAGACGACACGGGACACGTCGGCCGCGTTCAGTCCTTTGGGACCTTGCTGGCAGACAAACTCAACGGCATCGCCTTCATTGAGCGTTTTGTAGCCGTTCTCCTGAATGGCGGAAAAGTGAACGAAGACATCTTCGCCGCTTGACCGCTGAATGAAGCCATATCCCTTGGTCCCGTTGAACCACTTTACGACGCCTTGTTCTTTCATGTGACCTCTCCTTGTTTGCTTTGCGGTGCAATCTCAAAATGTTCCGCGGAGCCCTTGTTTGCTGCCAGGGACTGGCGCGAATAAGCAGCCTATAAATACCGCGAGCCGACCAGGTACGCCAGTTGGGCGTGCGTGAGCGGCTCGATGCGAAGCCATAGGTGGGATTGTGCCGGGGCAAAAAACTAAACGATGCAATGCGAACGGCCTTCCGAAGTCAGTTACGGCCCGCCTCCGGCGCGCCGTGCTCCAGTTATGGCAGGAAATGTTTGAGGATGCAAGTGGAAAGTGAAGGGGGCATAAAGAGGAAATTAAGACCTGCGCCAGATGAGATTGAATGGGAAAGTGCTGTCGCCGCTCATGAAATTGATCGCGGCGAAGCGGTTTTCGCTTTACGATCCGGAGGTGAAGCGAGAAGCACTTGCAAGCAAAAGCCAGCTCAATGTGGGCTTTTTCGCATGATTTCCGCTCCAGCACGGAGTGCGCGATGAGGCTATCCTTGAAGCAGTATTCATTCTCCCGCGACGCACAGGCGCACGGGACCTTATCGAATTCTTCATTTTCAAGCGAGGGAGCAAGGCGTGACAAAGGTTTCAGATTCCGGTACTGGCGGCAGCCTGGCAATCATCGACGCCGAAGTCAGCAATGCAGCGGAAGCGGCCGCGGTGTCGAAGTGGTATCGCTTGCGCAGGGACGGCACGGCGCTGGTGAGTTATCTGATGGACAGCGAAGTACACACGTTCGCTTTCAGCGTTGCGGCGAATGCGATTCTTTCCTTCATTCCATTCACCGTGCTGTTGTATACGCTTTCGCGCTCGGTTTTCAAGTCGGACATGATGGTGAGTGTGCTGAACGATATGGTGGATTATTTCTTCCCCACGATTGCGAAGCAGGGCTGGCTGGCGGCGGCGCTGGCGGCGGCAGCGCCGCGCCATGGGGTACAGGCTGTCTCGCTGGTGATGATTCTGGTGGCATGTACGGGGATTTTTCTTCCACTTGAAGTTGCGCTGAACCAGGCGTGGGGCGTGACCAAGAGCCGCAATTACCTGATGAACCAGACGGTGGCGCTGGGGCTGGCGCTGCTGATGGTTTTCCTGGCCATGGGCTGCATTCTGACGAGTGCGTGGGAGCGCGAACTGCTTTCGAATGTGATGCTTCACCACACAGATAACTTCTTCTACCAAGCGGCCAGCTATGTGTGGCTGGCGTTTGCGACGGGCGTTGCTTCGATCCTGTTCTTCTTTTGTATTTACTGGATTTTGCCGAACCGGAAGGTGCCGTGGCGTCCGGTGTTGCGCATTTCGATGGTGACGGGAGTGATCTGGCTGGCGGCCAAGTTTCTGTTTCTATTGATCTTGCCGTACCTGGATCTGAAGTCGGTGTATGGGCCGTTCTATGTTTCGGTGGGATTGATTTTCTGGGGATACGCTTCGGGCCTGATCCTGTTTGCGGGGGCGCAGTTCAGCGTGGCGCAATGGGGACACAAGGGGTGAACAGCGATTCCAGGACCCGCGAAATGTCACCCTTGAGGGTGATCTACATAGGGTAAAAGTCTGCCTATGAGGTTACAAAACCGGGGCAAAGATCACCCGTTGAGGTGAGGTTTCTCCCAAAAACAGAACTCGGAATTACAGGAATTCGCTGTTTTTTCTGCTCGGAACTGGATGAATTGCGGGTGCAAGTCTGTACGGAATTACCCGGGTTGACGAAAAACGCGCTGATTTTACATGAGTTTACGGCTTATATCATTGATAATGCATTGTTTATTTCGACATTGTTGTCTGTGCAGGTGTGCGCGTAAACAGGTACCGCGGTCTTGAATCCCTGGTCCCTCCGGCGCGGCGGACGAGGGACCGGGGGCACCGGCCATGATGATCAAGGGTCGTGCCCGCCCACCCAGGGTTGTGGGGATGGTCAGGGTTTTAAAAGCGCAGGGTGCGCCACCCGCCCCTGGGGCCGACAACCTATGGAGTCCCAGGCGGCATCTGAGACGCAGAAGGGAGTCAGGCCATGGATCAAAGAACCCTGATCGCCATAGTTGTTGCGGTTGTTGCGGTAGTCGTGATTGCCGCAGTTTTTATTGTTGTGAGCCGCAAGCGCAGAAGCCAGCACCTGAAAGAGCATTTCGGACCGGAGTACGAGCGGGCCGTGCTGGAGCGGGGCGACCCGGCCAAAGCCGAGACGGAGCTGATCAATCGCGAGAAGCGGGTGCACAGCTTCAAGATCAAAGCGCTGAACCCAGGCGCACGGGACCTGTTCGCGCAGGAATGGACTGCGGTTCAAAATCGCTTTGTGGATGACCCGGCGATGGCAGTGAGCGAAGCCGACTCGCTGGTGAACCGGGTGATGGCGGAGCGAGGTTATCCGATGGCTGATTTTGAACAGCGCGCTGCCGACGTTTCCGTTTCTTATCCAACAGTGGTGCAAAACTACCGCGCCGCCCGCGCGATTGTTCTGCGCCATGGACGGGGCGAAGCCGGAACGGAAGACCTGCGCCAGGCGATGGTGCATTATCGCTCATTGTTCGACGAACTGTTAGGCGCAACCACCGAGGTGGGCGCTTCCAAAGGAGTCATCTATGAACGAGCTTCTTAACGACGAGAAACTGACTACTGCCGATCTCGTCAACCCTCCACGCTCTACTGCAGGCACAACCGAACCGGACGGATATAAGGACGTCAGGAACTTCCCTTCTGACAGTATCCCTTCGGATAGTGTGCTTGAGGAGCGCAACCCTCAACCAGTCGCCGTTACGAATCATGCGGTGCACCCAAACGCGCTTTTCCCGGGCGACGAGCTGAATGGTTTCCGTTCGCAATGGGACCAGGTGCAGACGTCTTTTGTGGATGAGCCGCGCACGGCTGTGGAGCAGGCGGACAGCCTGGTGGCCAACGTGGTGAAGCGCATTGCCGAGCAGTTTGCCGCGGAGCGCGAGCAGCTGGAAAAGCAGTGGGATCGCGGCGAAGACGTGAACACGGAAGATTTGCGGCAGGCGATCAAGCGGTATCGGGCGTTTTTCGATAGGCTGCTGGCGCTTTGAAGCGGGGATTCTTCAATTTGTGAGTGGACGAAAATGGAAGCAGGTGCGAGGAGGGCGGAACATTCGTGTTCCGCCCTCAGCTTTTTTGGGGTTTGGGTTTAGCTTTGGTATCGGCGCGGGCGGCGAGGAGCTTTTTGCGTTCGCGGATGAGTTGGGCGCGTTCCTTTTCCGGGAGGGCGAGGAGGGTTTTGGTGCGCTTGGGGAGCTTGTCGTAGATGAGGGCGTGGGCGCGGCGGAGCTCGTCTTCAATTTGGCGGGGGCGGAGTGCATCCCAGCGTTCCATGGTGACCCAATGAGCTTTGGCCAGGTAGGGCGAGGCGACGATGCCTTCCTCTTCCAGGAGCTCGTGGAAGCGCTCGGGGCCGCAATGGAACCAGAGGACGCCGGTACCGGAGCCGTCGAGATCGGTCATGGCAAACATTTTGCCGCCGATGTCGCGGTCGCCGGCCCAGTAGACGAGGTGATGGCCCCAGTTGACGGTCTCCGCGACGTTGGGGAGGGCCATGCAGATGGCGCGGATGCGCTCGTTGTCCATGGGGAGAGTTTAGAGGCAAAAATCTGGCAGGGGCTAAAGCCGACACCTATCTCCTTACCCCATACGGCACGGAATGACGGCGAAGAGGCTAGTTCATCTGGCTTAGGTCTTTCGGACGCCACTGTTGAACAAAATTCAAGAGAACGGTTCGAGGAAAACCTCCGCCGATTGACACATGCGCTTCAAGATGTACTTGCCAAGCGTCGCGAAGCTGGCGGATTGCGTCTTGATTGGACCTATAGTCGTCAAGCATTGAATCCAGTTCAATCTGAGCCATCCCCGCTCCGGCCCGCAAGCGATCCAAAAGCTGGCGACAAACCATCAATTCCTGAATAGTTTCTGTGAGTAATTCACCGAGAAATTCATTTTGCTCTTCAATATTCATGAAAGGAATTTACACCTATGAACCTGATGGACGTAAACCGAGAATTCAGGACCGAAGAGGATTGTCTTGAGGAATTGGAAAAAGTTCGCTGGCCGGACGGCGTGCGGTGCATTACCTGCGGTGCTAAGGACGTGTCTAGAATCAATCGGAAGCCTACGGCTAAGAATAAGCGTACCCGGTCCTTCCAGTGCCTAGAGAA
>JBEKRU010000169.1:0-9001 GCA_049518435.1 Occallatibacter sp.
CCCACCAGGTTGCTCCGATGAATCCGCTCAAAGCTCTCCGCAATCACCGCCCGTACGCCCAGCAGATTCGGCCCCTTCGCCGCCCAGTCCCGCGACGACCCTGAACCATATTCCTTCCCCGCCAGAATCACCAGCGGCACACCCCGCTCCGCATACTTAACGCTGGCGTCAAAAATCGACATCCCCTCGCCCTCGGGAAGCAGCCTCGTCACGCCGCCCTCGGTCCCCGGCGCAAGCTTGTTGCGCAGCCGCACATTGGCAAACGTCCCGCGCACCATCACCTCATGATTTCCGCGCCGCGACCCATACGAGTTAAAGTCCGCCGGCTTCACGCCATGCTCGGCAAGATACTTCCCCGCCGGCCCATTCGCCTTGATATTCCCCGCCGGAGAAATATGGTCCGTAGTTACCGAATCGCCCAGCACCGCCAGCACCCGCGCGCCCACAATATCCTTCACCGCCGCAGGCGTTTTAGTGATCCCGTCAAAGTAAGGCGCCTTGCGAATATAAGTCGAATCCGGCTCCCACTGGTACACATCGCCCGTCGGAAACTTCAGCCCCTGCCAGTTCGCATCTCCGTCAGAAACCGTCGCATACTCCTTGCGGAAGCTCTCGCTCGACAAGCCCTTCTCAATCGCCGCAGCCACCTCCGCCTGCGTCGGCCAAATGTCCTTGAGATACACGGGCTCGCCCGACTTATCGACGCCCAGCGCATCCGTATCGAAGTTATGCCCGATCCGTCCCGCCAGAGCATAAGCCACCACCAGCGGCGGCGACATCAGGTAGTTAGCGCGCACATCCACATTCACGCGCCCCTCGAAGTTACGATTACCACTTAGCACACTTACTGCCACCAACCCATGTTCGTCGATGCTCTTGCTAACATCCGTAGGCAGCGGCCCCGAGTTACCAATGCACGTCGTGCACCCATACCCCACCACGTTGAACCGCAGCTTTTCGAGATACGGCAACAACCCCGCCTTCGTGTAGTAATCCGTAACCACCCGCGAGCCCGGCGCCAGCGAAGTCTTCACCCACGGCGGCACGGTCAAGCCCTTCTCCACAGCCTTCTTCGCCAATATCCCCGCCGCCACCATCACCGAAGGCTTCGAAGTCTTTGTGCAGCTGGTAATAGCCGCAATCACCACCGAACCATGATCCAGATACGTATCCGGATCAACCCCAAACCGCTCCTTCACCGTAGTCGTCAAATGCCCGTTCTGAAAAATGTGACCAGCTTCCGACGACGAGCTCGGCCCTTCATTCTCCTCTGCCACCGCAGCATCCGTAACGCTGACGCGCTGCCACGCCGCCGCCGTCCGCGTTCCCAGCGGTTTCGCGGTAGGCGACAACAGCCCCGGCAACTGCTTTTCAAAACTCGCCGCCGCATCCTTCAGTAGCACGCGATCCTGCGGCCGCTTCGGTCCCGCCACGCTCGGCTCCACAGTAGCCAAGTCCAACTCCAGCGTCGCCGTGTACTCGGCTTCTGGTGACCCCGAAGTATGAAACAGTCCCTGCTCCCTGTAATAAGCCTCCACCAGCGCGATCTGATCCTCGCTCCGCCCCGTCAGCCGCAGATACCGCAGCGTCTCTGCATCCACCGGGAAGATCCCGCAAGTCGCCCCATACTCCGGCGCCATGTTGCTGATCGTCGCCCGATCCGCAAGCGGCAGTTCCGCAATCCCCGGCCCATAAAACTCCACAAACTTGCCCACCACGCCCAGTTTGCGCAGAGCCTGCGTCACAGTCAGCACCAGGTCAGTCGCGGTCGCACCCTCGCGCAATTTACCCGTCAGCCGGAACCCCACAACCTGCGGAACCAGCATGCTCACAGCCTGCCCCAGCATCGCCGCCTCGGCCTCAATACCGCCCACGCCCCAGCCCAGCACGCCCAGCCCGTTAATCATCGTGGTATGCGAATCCGTCCCCACCAGCGTGTCAGGATAAGCCACAGTCGCGCCATCAATCTCGGTAGTAAACACCACCCGCGCCAGGTACTCCAGATTCACCTGGTGGCAAATACCCATCCCCGGCGGCACCGCGCTGAAATTCCGAAACGCCGTCTGCCCCCACTTCAAAAACGCATACCGCTCGCGATTCCGCTGAAACTCCAGCAGCGTGTTCGCCGCCAGCGCATTCCCCGCTCCAAACTCATCCACCTGCACCGAGTGGTCAATCACCAGCTCCGCCGGCACCAGCGGATTCACCCGCTCCGGATCGCCGCCCAGCGTCTTGATCGCATCCCTCATCGCACCCAGGTCCACAATCGCCGGCACGCCGGTAAAGTCCTGCATCAGCACCCGCGCCGGCATGTAAGCAATCTCGCGGCTCGGCTCGGCCTTCGCATCCCACGTCGCCAGAAAACAAATGTCCCCTGCCGTCACATTCACGCCATCCTCGCGCCGCAGCAGGTTCTCCAGCAGAATCTTCAAGCTGAAGGGAAGCCGGCTCAAGTTGAATCCCTTAGCCGCCAACGCCGGAAGCCGGAAAATCGTATACGAGCGCCCGCCAGAGTTCAGGGTCGCCTTACTATCAAAGCTGTTCATAGGTAGAAAGCCTTTCCATCCGCGCACAGGCAGATAAATCTCAAAACACTGGGTGCCCCCGGTCCGGGGTCCCCAGCGATAGGTCTTCGTCGCTGGGGTGGAGATCCCTCGTCCGCCGCGGCGGAGGGGCCGGGGAAACATGGAGCACCAAGGCCGCAATCCACGACCAAGGGGACCAAAACTCATCGGGAATAAGATTACTCAGCGGGACACGCTGCGTCCACGGTCAGGCCGACCGCGGCGAAACCGCTTCAACACGGGCGTCGAGGAAATGCGACTTGCGGCTCGGTTAAACATAGCGCACATCAGAATTCTAGCGCGCCGCAGTGGCCTTGAGAATCCCGATTCGAAAACTTCTCTAGTCCGTCCGGAATTCGACCTTGCCTTCCTCTTTCAACTTCTCTTTGGCAGCATCATCACCAATGTTCGCCCATCCAAACCAATGTCCGTTGTTCTCCGTCACGCAAAACAAAGTATTGAGGTGGGTGTCCGTCGCTTCCCCAAGCGAACCCGCCACATAACCGGAGCCGGTCAAAATCACAGTCCCGCTCAAGTGTTTTCCCGCCGGTGGGATTGCATCCACGTCAATGCCGCTTGCAGGGACAAATGGAGAGACCTTGAATGTAGAGATCAGCAATTGACCAAAACGCATCACCTCATTCTTGTCCTTGATGGATTTCGGAAACCGGCCCAGTGAAAGGCATTTCGCATCAATGACAAACAAAATGCCCCAGGAGGGGAAGGTCACCGTGCCTTTCGGGGCGTCCTGCCGCAAAAGAATCCGGGTGCAGCGATTTGCCAGTCCATCCGGATGGCTATCAAGTTCAGGAGTGTGGCTGAGGTCGGTGGAAAGAGTCCAGCCCTCCGGCACGCGAAACCTGACTCCGAGAGCTTCATTGTTATAAACACCGGCCGTTATCTCCCCTGGCGAAAGCCTGGCGAGTTCCTGGCTCATTTGCGCGGCCGAGCGTGCCAATCCAGGAACCAACAGGAGCGGTAAAAGAATCGTACGGATGCGCATAGGGTTTTGAATCCAGATAAACTCTACTCCACCTCGGCGGCGTTTTGAGCGCAACAGTAAAGATTCGTATCTCGGAGCGGTTTAACCTGGCGCGCAAAACTTGGTGAGTCAGAAGGTCCCAGGTTCAATCACCGGAAATCGAAAAGAGATTCTTTCTCACCCATTGCCAAAGCGCCGTCCCAAGAAGGGCGCTCAGTGCAGTGGCCAGTACGAGATTCTTCTGCATTGCGTCAATCAGGTCGTAGTTGTAGACCGATGAGCCATTCGCGTAGACAAGCGCCTGTTCAGTATCACGCCCAATCTCGAGCGTCAGCGCTTCCGAACCGAGCCTCAGACGGCTGAAAGTAAGGTCGTCCTTGGCACGCGAGGCCTTCACCGCCAGCAACGGCAACGCCGATTGGTCCGTCGAAACAATCTGCAGTCCGCCTGCCCGTAGCACACCGCTGCCAAGAGAGACCGCTTCGAATGTCTGGTCCGGGCCGGTAAATATTGGAAGCACCGGGTTCGCTGGATAAAAATGCAAGTTGATACTGCCCCCATGCACCAGCATGTGAACCGGGATGGGAGGCAGATTGATAGGCGCCCTGTCGCCTATCGTCAAGAGCTTGCGGCAACTGGAAAAACTCGACGGTCCCGCTACCGGAGAGTCGGTGTGTACCTCAACTGCCATGGTGGATGTCCCCGCATCCATGACGACTTGGCGAAAGCGCTGCGCACCGGCTGTTGCGTCCGTCTGGTAGAGACGGAGAGCCTCCACAGGAGTAGAGTTCGTGGCGCGGCGTATTTCAATCGTGGTGTGGCAAGTGTCTCCTCCCGCCACCAGGCTCTGCGCGTCGCCGGTCGTATAGCCAATTCTTGCCGCTGAAGGAACGTCGGAATGGGCAAAGAGCAAGTGTTGGGACTGATCATCCAGCGTTGCATCTTCCATCCAAATGTCGGCCACTTCATTCTTGCTTCCGACATAAGAAAGGATCAGATCCTCAGGAGCAATCTTCGGGCTTCTGATGACCATCCGCTCGTCGCCAAAGCGTGCCTTGATCCTTGCGTTCAGATCGTCGGCCGGCAATGAGATCGCGCGTCGAATGTGCGAACCAAAGTAAACCAGCAATGCCGCCAGAATGAAAACAGACACTGCGGCAATTCTGCGAAACAGCAGCGATTCCCCCCAGAATTGCGTCAGTTTAGTCACTCAATTCCAGCCTGCAAAATCACTTCACTACATCCACAATGTCCGGCGACCAGGCCACCACCCAATCGCCCCCGTTTTGAAGGCCGCGCCAGGCTCTCACCTGCAGCATGTGTTCGCCCGCCTTGCCTTTTCCTTCCCATGTGCCCTTGGCCCGCTCACCTTCAGGAACTGGCGAAAGCTTCTGTTCCTCATCCTGCTGAACCAGAACCTGCCCGTTGTAAAGTGTTGTGAAAATAAACTCCGCGCGCACGCCATCGAATGCCGAATGAGCGTGAAAACCAAAGTTTGCCGCCTCGTGCGCCTGCGGATGGATCGTCGGAGGCTGAAAGGTCAACTGATCGATGGCAACCGAACCCACAGCCCTCTCTCCGGCTCCGATTCCATAGGCGCGCAAGTTTGGCGCAGGCGTCGACGCGCCCGAATTGGGGATGGAGTGCACCTGAAAGATGGCGGTCTGCAGCCCGTTGCCGAAGTCCGCGGGAAGTTTGAAAATTGCGTAGGCCCGGCGATTGGGAAGGTTCGGGATGATGACCTGGTGGCGATGATGGTCGGCGGCGACAATCTCCATCTCCACGCCCCCCGGAGAATCGAGCTTGAAGTCAAGCACGATGGGCCAGTTCGGGTACACCAGACCCTTGATCGTGAAGCCGTTCATATTTAATGATTTTGGAACTTGCGGCCCATCGTGGCCAAGCTTGTCCGGCGATCTGTTGTAGTCATGAATGAGTTCGGCCACAAGCAACCCCGCGCCAATAGATGCACCGGCAATGTCCGGTCCCATGCTCGAGGAGTGGGGATTGGTTCCCACCTTCGTATCCGCCGGATGCCCTCCCGCCTTGGACGGTTCCTGCGACGTTCCAACGATGCGTGGGGGATTCCCTTTCGGATATGGATTGGTGGTTGGGGACTTCGGCGTGGTGGGAGGGGTCGGACTCTTCGGCGGATAATCGTCGATCTGCTGAGCCGGCGCCTGCACGCAACCGGAACCCGGCAGGCCTGTTGCCAGGATCATAAGCAGGGCGAAAAGTCCACGACTGAGGGATTTCAGCGACCGGTGACCTGGCATGACGGCCTCCCTGCTATTTGGGTGCGTTTCCCCAACGCGTATGCGGCAGATTCTACATTACAATCCATATCGAAAAATCCGAATCTATCCCTTTTTCGGAGACTTTGCCGCAGCCCTTGGCTCCTGAACCAGAGGCCACTGGACTATTTTTCTCGTTTATAAGCTGTGCTCGAATCGCAGGTTCCCGGAGTCAAAATGCCTGGACGCATCGCCCAGGTCTTCATCGCGGCCACACCGCTTCTCGCCGCAGCCGCCCAGGGCCAGCGCGAGCGCTGGCCCTGGCACGTTTAGTTCCGCTGCATAAGTTATTTGACATCGAACGTGAAGTCATACCGCTGCACGCTATTGTCAACGTCATACGCGTAGAACGTCCCCTTGTGCGTGCCGGTCGAGAACTTTCCTGCCCAGTCAAAGTAGGCGTGCGTATCCCACGTATGGTCCTGCGTCGCAACCTTGCTTCCATCCACAAACAGCTCCATCGTGCGCAGTTTGCCGAAAGAGTCAACCGCCGCGCTGAAGGCCGCAATCTCCCCCTTCGACAGCCCCGCCGCGCACACGTCGAAGCCTTTACCGCTCTTCGGATACGGGCAGATTCCAAACAGCCCCTCGGTCGTGTTCAGCAGCGCCGGCAGCGTCGTCGGCGTGGTGTCGTTGCTGCCCGTATTACTCTGGTTCAGCACCGCATCCGGCTTCAGATAACCGCCGCTCAAAAGTCCTGCCACAGGAGAAGTGATCCACGGAGACTGCGCCGGCAAAGCGACCACCTGCGAAGTGAACTCGCCCGGATTCGTGCCGGCCAGGAACACAACTTCAGACTGCGCGTTGCTGCTCGAGCTCACAGCCGACGCAACCAGGTCCATCCGCCCGTCGCCGTTATAGTCCGCCATCGTCAGCCCCGACATCCAGGTCCAGGCCGCCGTTCCCGAGCCCACGTAGTATCCGGCGGGAGTGTCGATCCAATAGCTTGCGAACGTGCGCGACTTGTCCCCGTAAAACACGCCAACCTGCTGCGGCGCGGGGCTATAGTTCGTCAACATGTACAGGTCGGTAATCCCGTCGCTGTTCAAGTCGCCGCTCCCTATCCACAGCAAGCCGCTGTAGACGTAAGGAGTCGTGCTCTCGAAGCTGAAGTCGTTGTTCCCATATAGCACGTAGACCGTGCTGGTATCACCGCTATAGGCCGGCGCGCTCGCGGCAATGTCGGCCTTCCCGTCGCCGTCATAGTCGCCCACAAACACCTGCATCCCGTAAGGAAACGATGGTCCGGCAAGCACCGGATACGCTGAAGAAGCGCTGAAGCTTCCGTTCCCTTCCCCTTGAAACACGTAGAGCTCCGTCGACGACTCCATCCCGCCGTCAGTCCAGGCCGTGGTCCAGGCAGCGAAGTCTTTATTGCCGTCGCCGTTGAAGTCCGCCGCCGCGCAGCCGGCTGTGGCAAACGTTGTGCCTGATGGCAAATTGACCGTTGTCACAATCGGCGATTTGAACGTGCCATTGCCGTTGTTCAAATACACCGCAATCTCGCTCGTCCCGATCAGCGGCACAGCCAGATCGATCTTGCCGTCGTTGTTGAAGTCCGCTGCGGCAATGCATGTGGGCTCGCCCGTGCTCACCGGCAGCGTGTACTCAACAGGCGCCGCAAACGTCCCATTGCCGTTGTTGGTGCTCACAAAAAATGCGGAGGGCGAGTAGCCGCCGTCCTGAATAATGTCGGTCAGTCCGTCGTTGTTCACGTCGACGGAGTAAATATTCCCAGGGTTATAGGGAGCGGCGTTGCTGGTCACAATGTTGAAGCTTGCTGGGTTTTGGGCAAACGTAACGGTGGACGCAAGCAAAGCGCACATCGCTGGCGCAAGCAAGCGCGAACACTTCATGAACTGCATTGGGGGAAACCTCAGAATTGGCCGCTGTACGGCAATTGGCTGGCACACTAACTTGCGAGTTAGAACAACCCCGCCACCCGGCAGTTGCCTTGCCAACCCGCTCGCAAACCGTTCGATAAACATGCATTGCGAGCCCATGAAAACCACGTTGGCGCCATTGAAGTTCGCCGCCTATGAAATCTCGATAAACTGGGAAAATTCAGACACTTTTCATTTGCTTTTGCAAATCTCCAACAAGAAGCTATCCTCAAAACGCAAGCTTCTGGAGCCTCGAATGCAACCACGCATCGCCCAAATCTCCATCGCGGCCGCCTTTTTCCTCGCCGCAGCCGCCCACGGCCAGACCATGTCAATGCCAACGGCCAACTCATCCGCGCCCGCCGCCCCCGCCCCGCAAGCCCCACCCACCAAGTGGCCCACCACCGACGGCCTCGTCACCCTCCCTAACTTCCGCTTCGGCACCGGCGAAACCCTGCCCGCCCTCAAGCTCCACTACCTCACCCTCGGCACGCCCCACCGCAACCCCGCCGGCCACGTCGACAACGCCATCCTCCTTCTCCACGGCACCGGCGGCGATGCACACTCCCTCCTCAATCCCGTCTTCTCCGACGTCCTCTTCGGCCCCGGCCAACTCTTCGATATCACCAAATATTTCCTCATCCTCCCCGACGACATCGGCCAGGGCGAAAGCTCCAAACCCTCCGACGGCCTCCACGCCCACTTCCCCGCGTATGACTACGACGACATGGTCCGCAGCCAGCGCCTCATGCTCGACGACATGAAAATCGACCACCTCCGCCTCATCCTCGGCACCTCCATGGGCTGCATGCAATCCTTCGTCTGGGGCGAAACCTACCCCGGCTTCATGGACGCGCTCGCCCCCTTCGCCTGCCTGCCCATCCAGATCGCCGGCCGCAACCGCATGATGCGCTACATGGCCATCCAGGCCATCAAGCAGGACCCCGCATGGCAAGACGGCGAATACAAATCCGAGCCCACCCAGGGCCTGCGCACCGCCAATGAAATGCTCCTCATCATGGGCTCCAGCCCGCTTCAAATGCAGAAGCAGGCGCCCACCCGCGACGCCGCCGAAGCCTACGTCGATCGCTACATAGCCCGCACCCTCGCCGCCACCGACGCCAACAACCTCATCTACTACACCAACGCCAGCCGCAACTACGATCCCCGTCCGCGCCTCGATCAGATCAAGACCCCCGTCCTCTGGATCAACTCCGCCGACGACTACATCAACCCTCCCGAACTCGGCATCGCCGAACGCGAAGTCAAGCGCATGCC
>JBEKRU010000170.1:0-8797 GCA_049518435.1 Occallatibacter sp.
GTCTTCAGCGACACCGTCTTGTAGCGGTCGGCTTTAGGTATTTTCATGCGGCAATACCACATCCGATGATCCACGTCGCCACGCCGGAAGAGAACCAGGCCTGGCTTGAGTTCCGATTTGTCGGTGACGAATGGCATATTCGCCTCTATTGTTTTCGATGCGTCCTGTGCAGATTCCGTGCAGATTTTTCCGGCAAGTCATTGACGTTGCGTATCTGTGCAGGACTTGTATAGATGATATCAAAATATTATGTTGCTTGTTTATATATATTTACGATATAATTGTCATCCTGAGCGAAAGGGGCCCCGAGCGTCTTTCAGCTCGAGGGTGGTGAGTCGAAGGACCTGCTTCTGCACTTCGGCCTGGTCCCTCAGTCCCTACGTCGCTGGTCCCTGCTTCTTCAGCTCTTGTTGCAACTCCTCCAACAAATTCAACGCCTGCAACGGCGTCAGTGAATTCACATCCGTTGCCTCAAGCCGGTCTACAATTCGCTGCGAAAGCGGTGTAAACATCGTCAACTGCAACGGCGCATCCGTCTCCACCTGCACACTCTGCCGCTCCGCCTTCTCATGCTGCTTCAGCACCCGCTTGGCCCGCTCAATCACCACCGAAGGAAGCCCCGCCAGTTTTGCCACTTCAATCCCATAGCTCTTGCTTGCGGCTCCCGGCTCAATCGTATGCAGAAAAACAATCCCACCCGCCGCTTCTTTCACTCCCACGCGCAAATTGCGCACTCGCGGCAGCCGTTCCGCCAGCATGGTCAACTCGTGATAATGCGTGGCAAACAGCGTCCGCGCACAAGTTTCCGCATGCAGATACTCCACCGTCGCCCATGCAAGGCTCAGCCCATCGAAGGTCGCCGTCCCGCGCCCCATCTCATCCAGAAGAACAAGTGAATTGTTTGTAGCCGTATTCAGAATCGTCGCCGTCTCCGTCATCTCCACCATGAACGTCGACCGCCCGCGCGCCACATTATCGCTCGCCCCGATTCGTGTATAAATGCGATCCACCAGCCCAAACCGCAAGCTCTCCGCCGGCACAAAACTCCCCATCTGGGCCAGCAGAACCAGCATCGCCGCCTGTCTCAGATAAGTACTCTTGCCTCCCATGTTCGGCCCCGTAATCAACAGCAGGCTCGGCCCTTCGCTCGCAGCCCCATCCCCTCCAGCATTCAGATACAGGTCATTGGCAATAAACCGCCCCTCGCGCGTCTCCTCCATCCACTGCTCAATCACCGGATGCCGCGCCGCCACCGCCTCCAGCACCGCCTCCTCCGCAATCACCGGCCGTACATACCTGCGCAGTGAAGCCAGATGCGCAAAGTTCGCCAGCAAATCCGCCTCGGCTACCGCCTGTCCACTCCGCCGAATCCTTCCCGCAGCCTCCAACACCGCCGCTCTCAGCGCCACAAAGATCCGCTTCTCAATCTCAATACACCGGTCGTGCGCTGTCAGAATCTTGCGCTCATATTCCTTCAGCTCCGGCGTCGTAAACCGCTCCGCATTCACCAGCGTCTGCTTCCGCTCGTAGTCCGCCGGAGCCATCGCCAGGTTCGATTTTGTGATCTCGATATAGTACCCAAAGACAGTATTGAACCTGACCTTTAGTGACCCAATTCCCGTTCGCTGCCGCTCCCGCTCCTCAATCGCCGCAATCGCCTGCCGCCCCGTAGTCGAAATCGCCCGCAACTCATCCAGTTCCGCATCGACCCCCGTAGCAATCGCGCCCCCGTCCACCAGCGTCAGCGGAGGCTCCTCCACCAACGTCGCGCGGATCCGCTCCGTCACATCCTCAAGCGCATCCAGCCGGCCAACCAGCTCCCGCCACTGCGCGGCTGTCATCTCGCCAACCGCAACCTTCAATCCGGGCAGCCGATTCAAGCTCGAAGCCAGCGCCCGCACATCCCGCGGTCCAGCCGAATCCAGGCTCAGCCGCGCCAGCAACCGCTCCAAATCTAGAATTCCGCTCAACGCCCGCCGAATCTCCTCACGCCGCATCAGGTCCCCGAGCGCCTCACCCACAGCCTCATAGCGAGCTTCAAGCGCCTGCGCATCGTACAGCGGCCGTACAATCGTCGCCCGCAACAATCGCTTTCCCATCGGCGTCTGGCACTCGTCCAGTGTGTGGAACAGCGTCGCCCGCGCATCCTGACCCGCAAACAACGGTTCAACCAACTCAAGATTGCGCACCGTCACCTGGTCAAGCTCCAGACACGTTGAGTGCTCCTGAAACTTGAGCGAATCAATGTGCAGCGCCTCAATCTTCTGCGTCGTCCGGACATAATGCAGCACCGCTCCCGCCGCAATCGCCGCCGCCGGGTGACGATCCAGACCAAACCCCTCCAGCGACCGCACATGCAACTGCCGTTCCAGCAGCGGAATCCCAAAATCCCTTGTCCAAACCCAATCCTCCACCCGCGTCCGCGCCGGAATCCGCTCCAATGCCGCCGGAATCTCCGCGCTCGCCGCCACCAGCAGTTCGCTCGCCCCCGACATCAAAATCGCGTCCACCGCCAACTGCCGTGCGTTCCCGCCCGTAAACTCCGCCGTCCGAAACTCACCCGTAGAAACATCTAGCAGCGCCACCGCGCACACCGCTGCGCTCCCGACGGAAGATGCCAACCTGGCGGAAGAATCCTGTTTCCCGGAAGAGACTTGTTTGGTCGAAATGTCCTGTTTTGTATCAGGGCACGACTTCAGTCGTGCCGAAGATGACCCTAAATCAACGTGGGTTTTAACCCCTGCGGGCCTTTCGTAAAACCCGCCTGTCTCATACAACGCCGCCAGAAAATTGTTCTGCTCCTGCCCCAACCCCGCATCGAGGGCCGTCCCCGGCGTCAACACTTTGGTCACTTCCCGCCGGACGATTTTTTTCGTAAGCTTCGGGTCTTCCATCTGGTCGCAGATGGCAATCCGGTAGCCCTTCCGCAGCAGTCGCGTCAGGTACTGTTCCACCGCGTGGTAGGGAACGCCGCACATCGGCTGCGACCGCTCCCGGTCCCGCGCCGTCAGCGTCAACTGCAGTTCCCGGCTCACCGTCACCGCGTCGTCGTAAAACAGTTCATAGAAATCCCCCATGCGGAAGAACAGCAGCGCATCGGGATTTTCGCGCTTGGCCGCAGTCCACTGCCGCATAAACGGCGTCAGCTCTGCCGGAGCTTTAACGGGGGAGGGAACAGGCGGCGTCGATTCCGGGGTCGCTTCTTCCAACGGGAAGAACGCCGGTGCCGCGGGTTGCAAATCGTCCTTGATCACGCTGGCTCTAAGACTAACGTGAAATCACCGTCGAACGGTAGGCAGGGAGCCGATTGAGGGCCTCGCAGCGGTTGCAGATAATTACCTGCCTCCAGCGCACAATGGAAACAGGTAATCCTATGAAAAACATCACTGTGTCTGTCGACGATGCCGTCTACCACCGGGCCAGGGTCTTTGCGGCCAAATGGGACACATCCGTCTCCGCCGTTGTAGCCGAAATTCTCGAAAAGATGCCCATGTTGAAACGAATGGTGGACGAAGCATGCGCCGCCGATGCAGCAAGAGCAAACCCGCCTGCAAACGCTTCGATCAAAAAGTCTTCTTCGTAATTGAAGGGCCGTTTGCCCTTAGAGTTGGCTTCTCCCGCAACAGGGTCCGATTTAACTTTTCTGCAACAATAACTTCCGTGCAAATGTCCTGTCCCAGGGTGAATCTTCATCGATTTCTGATCCCTTAAAAGGTGAAATTCGGGCGGTTTCCTCACCTCTTAAGGGTTATTATCACGCGTTTCCTAACTTTCAAGGGTGATGTTTTGGGGTTCCTTTCGCTCTCAACCACTTGAAAATAAGATAGTTAGAGATTAAACGGAAAGATACAGCGCCCCTCTCTGGCTGTGAAACTGTGAGATTTAATAAGCTTTTCAGAATCAATTATTTGCATCAGAATTCTTCACAGTTTCACGGTTCCTGTGATCCTGTGGCAGAGTGAACTCGTCCAGGCGGATCGGACCCTTTGTCTTTAATCCCCAACTCGGTTAGCATCATCTCCGCCCGTCAACGCACCCGAATCCTGGAGAAGAATCTTGAAAACCCGCCTGCCCGCAATCGCCATCCTCATCGCCTTTTCAGTCGCTGCCACAAACCTCCGCGCCGCCAGCCCAAAAAAGTTGGACGCCCTGGAAACGCAGGCCCTGGAAGTCATGAAGAAGAAAGCAGCCGAACTCAACATCGCCGGCGTCGCTGTAGTCTTCTACGCCGAAGGCGAAACCATTCAGGGCTGGACTTCGAAAATGGCGGTAGTCGGCCGCCTGACCGATCCCAAGGCTAGCGAAAAAGGCAACAACCTGCTCGGCATCGCCTACGCCAAATCAGCCGAGATGGCCGTAACTCTCGAGGACAGCGGCACCGCCAAGCGCCCACCCATGACCGGCGAATTTGGTTGGCAGGGTGGCGTCATCCTCAAATGCAAGACCGGCTACATCGTCGTAGCCTTCAGCGGTGGTAAGTCCGAAGATGATGTCCAGGTTTCAAAAGCCGGTCTTGAAGTTCTGAAGAAGGCGCTTTAATCCAAAACGCCTGTTCGCAGGGCGAGAGTTTCTGTGCGACAACTTGGGCCGCCTGGTGATTTGCGTCACAGTATACTGAGTAGTTACGCCTTTAAGGTAAATCTCGGTATGTATCTGCTTTGGTTACGAGTTGCGGCGATTTTGTATGCAGCGGCAAGTGTCGCCGTCGTACCCGCCGCCCTCTATGGGCAAATTCGCTGGCGGAGTTGGTGCGTCCATCTTGGCGGCCTCGCGATCTTTTTTCATTTTGTTTCCTGTGTTGAGATGCTCGGTCAGGCCCATCGCTGGATGCCTGTTGGCGTCCGTGAAGTCGAGTCGCTTTCCGGCTTTGCTGTCGCCGCCCTATTCTTTCTGGTTTGGTGGCTTTATGACGCTATCTCGCTCGGGCTTTTCGCGTTGCCAGTCACTTTCTTTCTGGTGTTGGTGCCCGCATTGGGGCCGGATACCTACCATTTTCCGTCCGAAGGAGTTCGCACAAGCTGGCTCGTGGCGCACATTGCGGCGTTGTTGCTGGCCTATGTCGCGCTGGGCTTCAGCCTTCTGTCCTCGATCCTTTACCTGGTGCAAGAGCGCCGCCTCAAGAGCAAACCCGGAACCAAGTTTGCGGCAGGCGAGGATTCCTGGTGGGCGCCTTTCGACTGGCTTCCTCCGCTCGACACTCTGGAACGAATCTCCGAAGCCATGCTTGAATTCGGATTTCCCTGCATGACAGTAGGCCTCGTCATTGGATCGGTGTTAGCTCAGGAGACCCCTCTCGGTGCCTCCTATTTTCTGGATCCCAAAATCATTGCGGCATTCATAAGCTGGGGAATCTATGTGCTGCTCCTGTTGGTCCGCCGCACCTCGGGCATCCGGGGCCGCAAAGCTGCATATCTTTCCGGCGCCGTTTTTGCCGTCGTAATCGCTGTCTGGGCCACGAACTTCTTCAGTCACGTCCACAGGTACGGTGGCCAATGACGCTCTCTCTCATCGGCGTCAATTACAAGACCGCTCCCATCGAGTTGCGCGAGCGGATCGCCATCTCCCGTGACGATCTGCCGGAGACAACCCGTGCCCTGGCCGCCGTGCCCGGTGTCAGCGAGTGCATGATTGTTTCCACCTGCAACCGCGTTGAACTGCTCGCAGCCGTTGAATCGCCCGAGGCTGATCTGACCGGCTTCCTTCACCGCCATTTCGGTTTGGACCCAGCCCTCCTTCAGCCGCACATCTACCAGCAACGTGATCGGGATGCAGTCCGCCACGTATTTCGAGTAGCCGCCAGTCTCGACTCGATGGTAGTAGGCGAGCCGCAGATTCTGGGCCAGGTGAAAGAAGCATATGCCGTGGCTCGGGCCTCCGGCACCGTCGCCGGACAATTGGACCATTTGTTGCAAAGCGCCTTTGCCGCGGCGAAAAAAGTTCGTACCGAAACTGAAATCGGTTCGAGTTCCGTCTCCATCGCCTCTGTTGCAGTTGACCTGGCGCGCAAGATCTTCGGCTCGCTCCAAGGGCGAACCGTGTTCCTGGTGGGCGCGGGGAAGATGAGCGAGTTAGCCGCGCGCCATCTTGTGCAACAGGGCGCCGGAACAATTCTGGTAACCAATCGAACTCAAGAACGTGCCCGCCTCATGGCCGAGGAGTTTCATGGACGCGTAGTTCCCTTCGATCAACTCTACGATGCAGTCAGCGAAGCTGACATAGTCATTAGCTCGACAGGAGCGCCGCATCCGATCTTCCGCCGCGAGCATGGCCAGGCCTTCATGCATCGCCGGCGCAACCGGCCCATGTTCTTCATCGACATTGCTGTCCCGCGCGATGTGGACCCCGCAATGGGAAAACTCGAAGGCGTCTTTGTCTACGACATCGATGATCTGCAGGCCGTGGCAGCCGCGCACATGGCCGAGCGCAGTCGCGTTGCCAGCGATGCAGAAACCCTGATTGCCGGGGAAGTCGAGCGATTCCAGCAAAAGCTGCGGACTGTCAACGTTGCTCCGGTGATTGTGGCCTTGCAGCAGCAGGCAGAAGAGATTCGTAAAGCGGAACTGCGCAAGATGCAATCGCGGCTCGGCACTTTGAGTCCGGAGCAGATTGCAGCCATCGAAGCTCTGACCCGCGGACTCGTGAACAAGTTCCTCCATCCGCCAATGCAGGCGCTCAAGCAGGCGGCTCGTGAAGGGAACTCCGCCCGCGTCGATGCTCTTTGCGAGGCATGGTCAGTGCCGGTCGCTGGCGAAGGGATTCCCGATCCCATAGTTTTTGTCGCCGAGGAAAAGCGTGAGGAGGCTTTGGGAGAAAAGGCCGACGCGGCTACCGAGATTGAAACCAGAGTGGAGAGTCATCGATGAATTTGCGCATAGGAAGCCGTGGATCGCAACTTGCCTTATGGCAAGCCAACCACATTGCTGCGCTATTGCGCGGGCAGGGATATACCGTCGAGATCGAGATCATCAAGACGACTGGCGACCGTTTGCAGGAAGTGACCTTCGCACAGGTGGGGTCGAAAGGCATGTTCACCAAGGAGATTGAGGAGGCGCTTGCGGAAGGCCGCGTTGACCTTGCGGTGCATTCGCTCAAGGACCTGCCGACAGAACTCCCAGAGCCGTTCTGGCTGGCTGCCACGCCTCCAAGGGTCGACCCGCGTGATGCGCTGGTATCCGTAACGTATGAGAATCTGGCAGCGCTGCCTGTTGGAGCGCGGGTTGGAACCAGCAGCCAGAGACGGCGTGCGCAATTGAAAGCTCTTCGACCCGATATTGAAGCACAGGAGTTTCGTGGCAACGTCGATACGCGCTTGCGCAAACTTGCAGAAGGCCAAGTCGATGCAATTCTGCTTGCGTCCGCGGGGCTCGATCGGCTCGAAAAGACAGAGTGGATCAGGGAGCGGCTGGATCCGAAGGATTTTTGTCCTGCGGCGGGGCAAGGCTCGCTGGGGATTGAAACACGCAAGGGCGATGCAGCGACGATTGCGGCAGTGGCGTTTCTTGACGATGCCGCGACCCGGTTTGCGGTGACGGCAGAGCGAGCGGCGCTGGCTGCATTGGGTGGTGGATGCCAGGTGCCCATCGGGATCCACTGCCGAGTTTTTCGCGGTCAAGGAAGCGAAAGCATTGAAATGCCCTCGGCCGAGATATTTGGCGTTGTGGCCGCGCCCGACACGGGTTCTGCCGTGCGCATTTATCACCGGGCGCTGTGGAACACAACCGATCCGGCCGCGCTAGGGCGTCTTGCGGCTCAAATGCTGGTTGATGCAGGAGCCGGACCGCTGCTCGAGGCGCCAAGCGAGGTTGCGCGGTGAATCGTTTGCCCTTGCAGGGCAAACGGGTGCTGGTAACCCGCTCCGCAAGCCAGACCGCCAAGCTCAGCGATGGACTGTCCGCGCTCGGTGCAATCCCAGCCGAGGTTCCGGTACTCGAAATCGTTCCACCTGAATCGTATGCTCCGCTTGATGAAGCATTAAGGAATCTGGATCGATTCGACTGGCTTATTCTCACTAGCACCAATACGCTACGGGCGGTCCGCGCTCGGTGTGCTCGTTTTGGCGTGAATCCAGCAGGAGCGGAAGGGTTGCAAGTAGCCGCAGTTGGTCGGGCAACTGCCGAGGCCGCGCAGCATTTTGGCTTCAAAGTCGCCATAGTACCGGAGGTCCAAGTGGCTGAGAGCTTGGTGGCTGCGCTCGCTGAAATGGTGCGTGGGAAGCGCGTGCTGTTGCCTCGTGCCACCGTGGCTCGCGATGTGATTCCTGATGAACTTCGGGAGGCTGGGGCAGTACTCGATGTGGTGGAAGCTTACCGGAATGTGTTGCCGGAGGCCGCGCCAGGGCAGCTTCGCAGGGCGTTGATGGGTGGGATGGATGCGGCGACATTTACCAGTTCGTCCAGCGTGACACACTTGGCCGAGGCGGCAAGGTTGGCTGGTATCGAGTGGCCGTTTTCCGGGGTGCCAGCGGTCTCCATCGGGCCCATTACCAGCGAGACGCTGCGTGAGATTGGCTGGGAACCCGCAGCCGAGGCTAAACACCACGACATTCCTGGATTGATCGCAGCAGTCGTCGGCGTTTTTTCCTGATCGTAGCGGCTCCGGCGCATTGCAAGTTATATGCGGCAATCAGTCCAGAATGACTATAGGCAGGGTTTCGAATTGACGATCTTCGCCACCAATTCTCGCATTTCGGTAAGCCAGAAATGAATAGCCCACCCCCCCTCCTCCTCGAAAGACGCCGGTACTCGGACCCCCGGATGTTGATATCTGTTTACAAACAACAAGTTGCGAAAGCTGGATG
>JBEKRU010000171.1:0-8771 GCA_049518435.1 Occallatibacter sp.
GTGCCCCATCCCGCAACCCCTCAGATGAGAGCCCGGGTGCCCCCGGTCTCGATTCTGAGACCGGGGAATCCAGCCCCAGCAATCCCAGCACCAGCGGCACCTCCGCATCATTCATCTTCACAACTGACGCCAGTTCCAGCGACTCCTGGATCACCTCGCCGGAGTAGAACGGCGCCCTCAGATTCACATCGAACACCCGCACGCATTTTTCCTGAGCCAATCCCACCAACGCCTGAATCGTCTCCCGCGACCGCTGATTGCGCTGCGCCAATGTCCCGAAACAGACAGCATCCGCCCGCTCGACCAGCTGAACCCATTCATCGGAGAGTTCCAGAAAATCCCACGCCACCGGCTCATGAATCGTATAGCTCGGCTGGCCGCCTTCGAATTCCACTGTCACCCGGCCCGTCTCGTTCTCGGGATCCACCTGCACAAAGCTCGCATCCGCCGGCATCCCGTCCAGTCGCTCCAACTCCGCCAGCGCGCGGCGTCCCAGCTCATCGCGCCCCATGCGGCTCAGGATCACCGCGTGGTTTCCGAGTCGCCCCGCCATCACCGAGAAATTCGCCGGCGCACCGCCTAGCCGCGGCCCCTCCGGCAACACGTCCCACAGCAACTCGCCCAACCCCAGAATTAATCGCGGTTCACTCAAAGCCCTACCTCAACCCATTCCATTTTCGTCCGCGCAAACACGATCATAAGTCCCGCATTCGACCCTTCAGCGCGCACCAATCCTATTCCCTGATCCCTGTTCCCTGCCGGGGTCCCCAACAACAGGTCTTCGTTGTTGGGGCGGCTGTTCCCTGCCCTTTCACCCAACCCATCGCCATATCGAGCAGCTCTCCGCATTCGACGATGCATACTCGCCCTCCGGCTGGTTCGCCATGATCCGGTAATCCGCAATCGCGTCCGCCTTCGACCGCTTCACATCCCCGAGAAACTGCCGCTCGAAGCCCCTCTGCCCTTCCAGCACACCCTCCTGCTCGTTATTCACATACAGAATGTCCAGTTCGCCCTCACGCCCCTTGAAGCTCTTCGCCAGCCCCTTCAGCATGCGCCTCATCATCACCGCACCGAAAGGGTTGAACAGGAACGCCACGCAGGGTCCCTGCGGCCACGCAAACTCCAGTGCATCCCCGCAAATCAGCTTCGCCGGTGTCCGCCCGCGCCCACTCTTCCGCCACACCGCCAGATTCTTCCGCGCAATCCCAGCGAGGCCAGGATGCAACTCCACCCCAACCACATTCCTGAACGGCATCTCCGCAGCCAGCAGCACAGCCCGCCCCATCCCCGCGCCCACATCCACAAATGTGAACGCCTCCAGCTTCACCCCGCGCCGGCTCTTCCGCCAATCGCGTATCAGCCCCCGAAACACCGAAGGCGCAACCCCGAAGTAAGCCGTCGCATGCCGGTCATGCTTGTGCCCGCTCTTCAGGTGCCGTCCCGCAATCAACCCGCTGGTCCTTACCCCAAACTCAACGTCAAACGGATGCCGCGTGAACCCGTCCCCCACCTTCATCCCCTGCAGCAATCGCGATCTCAACTGTGTCCACCGCTTTGTGCCTGCAGGTCCTCGGCCCTTCGCGCTTCCCGCTCCGCCTCCTGCGGCTGATCATTCATCTTCAGCGCCTTCGCCAACTCCCGGTGGTAAGCGGGATTTGCCGGCGTCAGCGTCACCGCCGTCTGCAAATTGCCTACCGCCGCCTTCACCTGCCCCAGTTCCACCTGCACCTTTCCAAGCTCAAAATAGACTTCCCCATTCTTCGATCCCTGCTTCGCCAGATCAGCCAGCAGCCCCTGCGCCTCAGCCTTTTTCCCCAGGGCAATATCCGTCATCGCCAATCCAAACTTCGCATACCCATCGGCCGGCGCCAATCCCAAAGCGGTCTGAAATTCCTTCACACCCAGCGCATATTGCTTCCTCGCTGCGTAAGCCTCACCCAGCAACCGATGCACGTCCGGATCCTCCGGCTTCGCCGCCTCCAGCGCCTTCAATCGTGCCAACCCATCCGCGCTGTTCCCCGCCACCGCGGCCGAACCAAAATACGCCAGCCCCAGCGGCGTATTCACATCCAGGCTCGCTTCCATCGGCCGAAGCGCCTCCAAAGACCGCGCATAATCATGCGTCATAATGCAGCTCAGCCCCAGCATCGATCGCACTTCCCTATCATCCGGCTGCAGACCCAACGTCCTGCTCAACGGCCCAACCGCCTGCGCGTAATCCTTTGCCGCAAACGCCGCCCGTCCCCACTTCCGATCCTCACCATTCATCGTCGGATCCCACTGCACCGCCCGCGCAAAATATCCAGCCGCCGTCGCAAAGTCTCCGCCAATCGCCGCATGCACTCCAAGACTGTCGTAGCTGCTGGCCAAAATGTGTCCTGCCTGCGCTTCCATCGCATTCAACGCCGCCAGATCTTCCGCACTCACAGGTCGCGTCTTTTCTATCGGCGCAAGCATCGCCACACCCTTCAGCTTCGACTGAACCTGCTGCGAAGCCTCGTAAAGCAGCTCCCGTGAAATATCCAGCTCCTTCCTGCCCTCCTCTGCGTTCCCGTTCTTCTGCAACAGCCGCCCCAGTTGGAAGTGCGCCCGCTGCACCTCGTAGTCGTGCTTCGCCGGCACCAGCGTCAGCGCAATCTGCTTGCGAAACGCGTCCTCCGCCTGCGCATCTTTGCCCTCATCGGAATAAAGCTGGCCCATCTGCGCATAGGCATCCGTGCTCTGCGGATCGTACTCAACGGCCCGCTTCAAATCCGCCTCCGCCTCGGGATACCGGTGCTGCATCGTCTCAATGCGCCCCAGCGCGGTATACGCCAGCGACTCATCCGGCTTCACCGCAATCTCCTTCCGCAGTTCCACCTCGGCCGCCGCATAACTCGGCTCGCCAAAGCGCATCATCAATGTCGCGCCCATCGAATAGTGCAGCCCCGCCAGCGTTCCATCATCCTTCGCAATCGCCTTCTTGAACTCCTCAATCGCCTCGTCGTAGTAAAGCGCCTGCCCGTAAAACCGCCCTATATCCATATGGACCTGGGCCGTATCCCCGAACTTCGCCGGCATCTCGCCAAAAATCTTTGCCGCATTCCCCTTTTCGCCGAGTGCCAGGTAAGCTCCCGCCAGCGCAGCCGAGCTGTTGTACCCCGGCTCCAGTTCCGCCATCACCTTGAACTGCTCCAGCGCGTCCCGGTATTGCCCCATCCCCATCAGCGCCTGCGCCAGAATCGAAACGGCCGTTGTGCTCGGCGTCTGCCCGCTGCGCTTCTCTATATCCAGCGCGGCCTCCGCCATTGCCTTCGCTTTCTTCCAGTCAAATCCATCCAGAGCCGCGCCGGCATAATCCATGCACAGGCTGAAGTCGTCCGGCGTCACCCCCAGCGCTTCCTCATACAACGGCACCGCCCGCCCATATTCCCCCAGGTTCGCGCGCCCGTTGGCAATGTCATGCAAGGCCATCGCCAGAAATAGTTTGTGCTCCCGGTCCGCATCCGCAAGCCGCCCCGCCTCCTGCAGCCGGAACGCCTCATCGTAATGTTGCTGCGCCGAGCGCTGCGCCGAACTTTGCTGTTGCCCCAACGGCACTGCCGGCGTCTCCGCCATTCCCACTCCGCACGTCATCCAGCTCAATCCCGACAGCGCAATAGCCAGCGCCGTCAGTCCGCGCCGAAGCACACGCATCCTGACCGGTATCGCATCCCCGCGTGCCCTTGCTTTCATACCGTCTCTGGCTCGTCGTCTAGAGATAATCGCCGCACTCCGTTCGCCTGCGTTCTGCCGGTCAAATCGAATAATAAGGCTCTCACCTGCATCACCCTGCATGCAATCGCCGATGTGCCAAGGGGCACGACTTCCTTCGTGCCATAGGCTGACGTGCGAAGGGGCACGACTTCAGTCGCGCCATAGGCCCACCCAAAAGACCCTGGGGCTTTTGCCCCTCCCGCGCGCCCCGTTCCATAAATCTCAAACCGACCCATTACCATTCCTTCCAAATCCGTGACACACCCCCGCAATTCGCGGTACCCTGTAAGGTATCCGTGCTCAGCCCGGAAATGAAGGAGCACCTCAACCCTCATGCCCATCCAAACCACGTCCAAGATCTGGCACAACGGCAACCTCATCCCCTGGCAGGACGCCACTCTCCACGTCATGAGCCACGTCATTCACTACGGCTCCAGCGTCTTTGAAGGCATCCGCTGCTACGGACAGCCCCATGGCTCCGCCGTATTTCGTCTTCCCGAGCACATGCAGCGCCTGCTCGATTCAGCCAAGATCTACCGGATGGAACTGCCCTTCACCCTTGAAGAGCTCTGCGCAGCCGTCGTCGACGTCATCGAGAACAACGGCGTCACCCCCTGCTACATCCGCCCCATCGCCCTGCGCGGCTACGGCGAAATCGGCGTCAGCCCCAAGGGCTCGCCCATCGAGGTCTACATCGCCAACTTCCCCTGGGGCAAATACATCCCCGGCAACGACGGTGCGGACGTCTGCATCTCCAGTTGGAACCGCCTCGCCCCCAACACCATGCCCGCTCTCGCCAAGGCCGGCGCCAACTACATGAACTCGCAGCTCATCCACATGGAAGCCGAGATCAACGGTTACCAGGAAGGCATTGGCCTCGACGTCAACGGCCTGGTCAGCGAGGGCTCCGGCGAAAACATCTTCATCGTCCGCAATGGCGTGCTCTACACCCCGCCCCTTGCCAACTCTGCCCTGTCAGGCATCACGCGCGACTCCGTTCTCACCCTCGCCCGCCACCTCGGCTTTACGGTTTCCGAGCAGGCCATCCCCCGCGAGCTGCTCTACATCGCCGACGAAGTCTTCTTCACCGGCACCGCTGCTGAAGTCTCACCCATCCGCTCCGTCGACCGCATCGTCATCGGCAACGGCAAGCCCGGCGAAATCACCAAGAAAATTGCCGATGAATTCTTCGGCATCGCCAACGGCCTCAAGCCCGACCGTTTCGGCTGGCTAACCCCCGTCAAAGTAACCGCCGCCGAACCCGTAACCGTCTAGTTCCAGGAATGCTGATTTGTCGCACGCATCAGGGTGCCCCACCTTCACCGCAGCATTATCGCGGTTAAGGTGGGATAGCTCCACCTATCTATAGCTTCCTACGTTTCTTAGAGTCCTTTAGAGTTTTTAGGGTCCTTTATAGTTCTTAAAGTCCTTATAGTTTTCAATTCATATCTGTCATCCTGATGCAATAAGTAAGATGTGGTCATCCTGAGCGAACCCGGGGTCCCCGGCGACAGGTCTTCGTCGCTGGGGTGGGAACGGGGCCCCAGGCGCATTTCAGCCTGGGGGTGGTGAGTCGAAGGACCTGCATCACTACAGCCCTTTATAAATACCTGTCATCTCGGGCGAACACAGCGGAATCGAATGACCTGCTTCTTACAGTCCTTTATGGTTCGAACTTAAAACTGACGGCTGACAACTATCTTTCATATCAACTGTGAACTAGAACTACGAACTGTGAACTAAGAACTATGAACTAGCCTTCAATCTCCCGCTCCGCCGCCTTCACACTCTCCGGCCTTCCCAAATCCCTCCACGCACTTCCATCCGCACGAAACGCCACCACCTTCTCCCCCGCCCCCACTAACCTCAAATAGGCGGAAATAATCGAAAACGCCCCCTCCTCCGTCATCTCCAAAAATATCCGTGGCGACACTACATGAATCCCAGCAAACGCCAGCGCCGTCGTCCCCTCGCACGACCGCACCAACCCCGACTCCCGTCCGCAAAGCACCCCATTTTCATCAAACACCAAATACCGCGAGCTTTTCCTCTCCTGCACCGCCAGCGTCGCCAACGCCCCGCACTCGCGATGAAACCCCACCATCACCCCCAGATCAATCGAACTCATCACATCCACGTTGTGCACCAGAAGCGGCTCGTCATCTCGAAAGAACCAAGCCGCCTTTTTCAACCCACCGCCCGTATCCAGCAGCGCATCCTCGCGCGAAATCTCGATCCGCATGCCGAAGTTCCCGTTCGCCTCCAGATACGCCTCAACCATCTCCGCAAAGTGATGCGTATTCACAATCACCTCGCTCACGCCAAACCCGCGCAAGCGTTCCAGGCAAATCTCCAGCAGCGTCCGCCCGCCAACCTCCACCAGAGCCTTGGGCTTGTCGTCGGTCAGCGGCCGCAGCCGCGTCCCCAGCCCCGCCGCCAGAATCATCGCCTTCATCGGCCCTGATTCTCCAACGCCGGTTTCTCCAACCCCATCTTCTCTAGCTCTATATGCCGTACCTTCACCTCTACCCCGCTCATTCCGCGCAAATGGCTCGCCAGTTGCTCCGCCAGAAACACCGACCGATGCTGCCCTCCGGTACACCCAAACGAAACCATCAGGTTCTTGAATCCCCGCCGCTGATAAGCCGTCACGCTCGCATCTACGAGCGAGATGGCGCTGGCCAAAAACTGGTGCACGCTGTTCTGCCGATTGAGATACTCAATCACCGGCGCATCCTTCCCCGTCAGCGCCCTGAACTCCTCCTCGCGCCCCGGATTTGGAATGCTGCGTCCGTCAAAAACAAATCCGCCGCCATTCCCTGATTCATCCACAGGCGCCTCGCGATGAAAGCTGAAACTGAATATCCGCACCGTCAGCGGCTCCGCGACACTTGCAAGCCCCAGCAGCTTTTCTGACCGCAGCATCATATGGAAAGCTTCCAGCAACGCCGGCAGCGCAATCGGCAACTTCACCTGGTGAGCCAGCCAGCGCAGATTCTTCAACGCATACGGAACACTCTGCAGAAAATGCGGCTTGCGTTCGTAGAACCCTCTGAACCCATAAGCCCCCAGCGCCTGCATAATCCGCACGTACACATACGCGTAGTAATACTCCATGAACGCTTCGCGATTAACATCCGTATAACTCGCCAGGCAATCCAGATAATAGTCCAGTAACTCCTGTCGTAACTCCGGTGGCAAATCCGCCTTGCCGTCGTAAAGCAGCGAAGCGATGTCGTATTGCAGCGCACCCTTCCGCCCACCCTGGTAATCCAGAAAGTACGGCTCCCCCTCGCGCATCATGATGTTCCGCGACTGAAAATCCCGATAAAGAAAATAATCGTGCTCAGCCGCCAGCAGAAACTTCGTCAACCGCCCAAAATCCTGCTCCAGCGCCTGCTCATTGAAAGGCACGCCCGCCAGCCGCAGAAAATAATACTTGAAGTAGTTCAGATCCCACGCAATCGACTGCCGATCGAAGCTGGCCCGCGGATAGCAAACCCTGTAATTCAAGTCCCGCCCCGCCTCCACCTGGAATCGCGGCAACACTGCCACAGCCTTCCGGTACGCCGCCACCCCCTCCGCATCGACACTCCCAGCCACGCGATGCCTGCCCAGAAACTCGAACAGCGTCGTGTCGCCGAGGTCCTCTTCCAGGTACGCCCCCTGGCTCAAATCCTCCCCATAAATCTCCGGAACCGGCAGCCCATGCCGCCGGAAATGCCTTGAAAATTCAAGGAACGCGACATTCTCCTCCCGCACCGAATACGTCACGCCAATCGCGCTGATCCCCTCGCCGGCCAGCCGCACAATCGCGCGCCCCGACCCGCCAAGCTGCCCCTGCAGCGGCTCCATCTTTTCCGCCGCTAACCCGTAATGCTTCTCAAAAAGCCGTCGTAAAACGTCCATGCATCTCTTTCCGTAAATTCCGTAAAGCCGCTCCCCAAAGATATCCACCCCGCCCAAGCCCACGCAAGGCGCACAATGGCCTCTGGCCCGCCGTTGCCATCCCATCATGCTACCGGACTATCGAGCGAGCCATTCAATCGAACGCACTTGTATTGGCCGCGATGACGCCCGTTATAATGCCCGCATGTACACGCCCCAGTCAGGAATATTTGCTCTTGGAACCTCTTCTCACGCGTATCTTGAATTCGACATATTGGACGCGAATAAAAGCAACGAGTTCGTCTCTGCGATAGCGGCTATCCGTGAACCGCGCACCACTACAGGGGGTGTGAACTTCGTCATCGGCATCCGCCCTGAGATCTGGAGAGGAATTGCTCCTGACGACACGCCGGCCGGTGTGGATGGTTTCAACAAAAATATCCTGGGCGTAGAAGGATTCGTGATGCCGGCCACGCAACATGACGCGCTGGTGTGGATGTCCGGCAGCGCTTATGACGTGATCTTTGATATGGCTCGGTCTGTCATCCATGACCTCGCCGAACTCGCATCACTTGGGGAAGAGACGTCGAGCTGGCCTTACCGGCATGATCGCGACCTTACGGGGTTCATCGATGGTTCGGAAAATCCAAATCTGCTCGACGCTCCCATGTACGCACTCGTGCCCGAAGGAGTTCCTGGGGCTGCCGGATCTGTCCTGTTGCTCCAAAAGTGGAAACATAAGGTCGCTGAGTGGGAAGCTTTACCGACCGAGCGGCAGGAACACATCATGGGGCGCACCAAGCTCGACAGCATCGAACTCGAAAACAAACCATCCGACTCGCATGTCGCGCGCACGGATCAGGATGAGTTTGGCCATATCTTTCGCCGCAACATGCCCTATGGAAGCGTCGCGGACCATGGCACCGTGTTTGTTGGATTTAGTGCAGACCAAAAGCCGCTTTCCAGAATGCTGGAGAGCATGGCCGGCCTCATCACCGGCACGCGCGACGCGCTCACTCGATATACGCAACCGTTAACCGGCTCCTATTATTTCGTACCCTCCGTAGAGAGTCTGCGACAGTTACGATAGGGCGAACTTGAACGGCTAAAGCGCGTTTGGATGTTTGAGTGGTCGTATATCCGCG
>JBEKRU010000172.1:0-8763 GCA_049518435.1 Occallatibacter sp.
AGTCTCCATGAGATCGTAGGCAGAGAGAGCTTTCTTGCGGGAGTTACGTCATCTTCTCCAATGCGACGCGTCGTCGTACTCGCTCTATGCGGTGTTGTCGCCGGCATTGGATGGTGGGCTCTCTATCGGTTCGGCAATCCCCTTGTCTCACTCGCTGCGGCGATCAAGAAAAATGGCCCGGCGATGCCGCTAACGGAGACAGTTGTGCACGTGGTGCTTCAGATAGTTACCGTGGCTCTTGGTTCTCCGCTTGGCCGCGAGTCCGCACCTCGTCAACTCGGAGGAGCAATTGCCGGCTGGATATCGAAGTGTGCGCACTTGAATACGGAGGACCGTCGCATCCTGGTTGCTTGCGGCGCTGGCGCGGGTCTTGCAGCCGTTTACAACATTCCTCTCGGTGGCGCGCTGTTCACCCTCGAAGTGCTTATCGGCACCTTCGCTTTCCCAGCACTGATTCCTGCATTGGTCACCTCAGTGATCGCTGCAGTGGTAGCTCGGATTGGCTTGGGTAATGCGACCTATTACAACTTGCCGACCGGGTCAGTCTCTTTCTCGCTCATCGTATGGTCGATTGCGGCAGGACCGCTCTTCGGCTTCTGTGCCTACGGGTTTGTGCGTGGGGCAGGATGGGCTCGCGCGCATGCTCCGAGTGATTGGCGGCTTGTCCTGTGGTGTGTACCCATCTTTGTCGCCATTGGGTTGTTGGCAATCCCGTTCCCATTCCTGCTGGGCAATGGGAGAGGAATTGTTCAGACCGGCCTGGATAGCGATCTGGGGCCAGGTCTTGCCGCGATGCTGTTCGGATTGAAGATGACGGTCACGTTATGCGCATTGCGCGCAGGCGCTGAAGGTGGGTTGCTCACTCCGAGCCTTTCTCTCGGCGCCACACTCGGCACTTTCCTCTGCGGGTTGTGGGGCCATGTGTGGTCGTCAGGGCCTTCTGGCGCTTTTGCAATCGTCGGAGCTACGGCATTCCTTGCAGCGTCAATGAAGATGCCGATTACCGCAATTGTCTTGGTCATTGAGCTGGCGCACGTCAATGCGGACTTCATCGCTCCGCTCTGCTTTGCCGTCGTTGGGTCAGTCACTGTGTTTCACTTACTTGTGCAGCATTTGTCACAGCCTGTTTGGAGTCATTTCCACGAGGACATCCCTGCTAAATCCGAAAGGAATAGGGCGGTGACGGCGTAGAAATCGGAGGCCGTGTGAACCCGCTGTCAGCGATCCATCTCCGGTTAAGTGGGGAAGCCCAAAAGAGAAAGCCGATGCCAACACGCACATGCCACATTTCGCAGCCGCTGCAATTCGTAAATTCCGACGTCGAGATGAGTTTGCGCAATAGGCAGACTTATCAAGTCCGCACTGACGGAAGGGTCGTGAGAGTCGGCGATGATGCTGGGACACTCTTTAATGTTGTCGTGCGCTTTTCTGCGGGCCAGGCGGAGGTTCTCGATACCGCGAAGTGCGTTGAGGACATGATCATGTCCGGCGATGAGATGCGGGAATCTGAGTATTGAATCTGAGGACACCATGCGTGTTGTGAAGGTCTATGGGCGCAAATGAACTTTACGTGCGGAACAAGCTGTACAGGGCGAAGGCCGGAATGTTACTCCTGCTGTTGGTTCTCGCGGGGCATTCTGAAATGATCACGCAAGAAAGCCCGCCATCACCTGCGAAGCCGTGGAGCTTGGACGGCAAGTCAAACATACCCAGGTCTCTCCTCACTTCCCCCGAGCTTTCCTATTCGCTTGATGCGAATCACGAATACACGCTTGCAGAGTTGGTTGACCTTGCCGAGATTCATAACCCTGACACGCGTGCTGCGTGGCAGAATGCCAAGGCACGAGGCCAAGCCTTAGGTGTTTCAAGAGCCGCCCTCTTTCCAACCATCACTGCCGTTGCACTTGCAGCCAATTGGCGGGAAGGGGTTTTGATTGGCAATGCGTTTCATCGGCAAACGGAGGGCCTGTTTCAGCCGACAATAAACCTCAATTATCTCGTCTTCGATTTTGGCGGGCGCAGCGGCACGATAGAAGGGGCCAAGGCCGAACTCCTTGGCGCCGATTTCGCGTTCAATGACACGCACCGGCGGATCATCTATCAAGTTACAAGCAGCTATTACCGGCTGCTCGATACTACCGGTCAACTCGATGCCGCACAGGCGACTCTCCTCGATGCCAGGACCGTCGAGCAGGATGCGCGGCTTCGCCTCCAAAATGGTCTGGCAACGATGCCTGACTTTCTCGAGGCGCAAGCTGCGGCGGCTCAAGCCGACTATGACCTGCAGGCTGCCGTCGGAGCGCGGGAGATTGCCCAGGGCGATCTGGCCACAACATTGAGTTTGCCTCCAGGTACACAAATTCGCACTCAGGGCATCGATCAAATAACAATTCCGGATACGATCACCGAGACCGCCGAGCAAGCGATAGAGACAGCACTGGCGCAGAGACCGGACCTGCTGGAACAGCTTGCAAGAGTGCGAGCAGCGGATGCGTCACTGAAGCAGGCAAGGTCGAATTACTTTCCCTCGCTCTCTTTCTCGGGAATTGGCGGATTGCAACGCGGCTATGGTCAGCAGGACCTACTGCCAGGTACCTATGCGGAAGGGGAAACCTGGAATAGCCAGTTGAATCTTCAATGGACGCTATTCGACGGGATTAGGCGGGAACATGCTATTTCGGAAGCGAAGGCTGAACGCTCCAAGGCTCAGGCTGGCGTTGCTACGTTGCGCGACCAAGTTTCTGATGAGGTGTGGGCTGCCTATTCCAACGCGAGAACCTCACTGCGTCAAAAGGTAGCTGCGGCAGCATTATTGGTCTCGGCGGATCAATCATATACGGCCGCTCTTCGGGCCTATGACCTCGGTGTCAGGAATCTTCTGGATGTGGTTGCGGCTCAGCGAACGCTCGCTCAAGCGCGCTCGGCTGACATTTCAGCCCGCACACATGTGCTTACCAATTTATCAAACCTCGCATTTCGGACAGGAGACCTTCTTGGAATCGCAACACAAAAAGGAGGGCAACCATGATAAGTAGATTCCGCGCACCCCTCATCTGCAATCAAGGGAGCAGAGCGGCCTTGTTGGTCGTCTTCATCATGGGCCTGACTGGATGCGGGCGTGCACCGTCTTTCAATATCGCCGGATCATTCTTTCCATTCTGGATCTTCTGCGTGGTCGCCGGAACCATGCTAGCTGTTCTGGCTCGCGCTCTATTTGTGCGCCTCGAGATCGAGAAAGAGATCAAACCTGCAGTATTGGTTTATCCCTGCATCGCTGCTTCCAGCGCCATCACACTATGGTTGCTTTTCTTAGGCTGACGCGAGGACGAGTTATGACTATGCACTCGTTGACTCAGCAGAGGGTCGGGCAAATCGTGAGCCTGGGCGTTTTGCTCTACACCTTGATTATCGGCTCGGTGGCTTTATTGAAGGCCAACGGAAATCCACGAACTGACGATGCCGAAGTCTTCGCGAACTTCATCGGCGTTGCACCCCAGGTCGATGGCCCCATCGTTCGACTGTACGTGAAAGACAACCAGTTCGTGAGGAAGGGGGATCTCCTGTTGGAGATCGACGAACGGCCTTACGCTTATGCTTTGGAATTTGCCAAGTCAGAGAAGAGTACTCTTGAGGGACAAATTGCTGATAAGCGCCGCACAATCGCTGCCGAAACCAGTGAAGTTGCCGTTTCACAGGCCGGCTCAAGAAACGCTGACGCAAATCTGCAGAAAACTGGCGCCGCTATCGACGAGGCGAAAGCAGCAGTTGCAAACGCCGTGGCCGGTCTGGCGCGCGCAGAGTCAGAACGGGTTTATGCGACAAATAACCTGCACCGGATTGAACCCCTGCTTGCCGAAAAGTTTGTCACGGCTGACCAGGTTGATCAGGCACGCACACTCGAGCAAGCCAGACAACATGCAGTGGAACAAGCCGAGTCTGCACTTGAGATGTCACAAGCAAGCCTTCAATCAGCCCAAGCCCAATACGACCAGAGCAAAGCCATTGTGGAGCAAAGCCACGAGCAAATCCAACAATCTCTGCATAGGGTGTCGACGCTCGAATCGCTGACTACGCAGCGTTCGGGTCGGACGTCTGCTATTGAGACAGCTCAATACAATCTCAGCAACTGCCGCATTTATGCACCGTTTGATGGCCGTGTTACGAACCTCACTATTTCGGAAGGTGCTTATGCGCACACAGGTCAACAGATATTTACCCTTATAGACACGCGTACCTGGTGGGTCATTGGTAATTTCAGAGAGACACAACTAAAGCATATCCATTCTGGAATGCGGGCTGAAATCTATGCATTATCCGACGCGGATCGGCCCCTGCGCGGGATTGTTGACAGCGTCGGGTTCGGTGTAACCCCGGATTCGGACACCATCGGACGACTCGCTCCCGGATTGCCAGACGTGCAGCGCACTCTTAACTGGGTCCATCTTGCCTCTCGATTTCCAGTCAGGGTGCGCATTGAGGATACCCCGGCTGAAGCTGTTCGAATGGGTGAGTCCGCTGTAGTAATCATTCGCAAATCCACGTCCTCCCACAGCCAGTGAAGACGCTTATGGCGACTGCGCGACTGGTGTTCTCCGACCCCCACGATTTCCTATCTTGGTTTTGGCAGTTTGTGAGAGAAGAACTTGCACCGTATCCAGGTCGCGGCGTAATTGTTGCGCGCATGGTGATCGCTGCAACCATCACAATGTTCTTGATCATGACCTTCCGCGTCCCTGGTGGTGCATTAGGTGCTCTCTATGCATTTCTCATCTCGCGCGACAGTCTTCGTTCTACTCTTAAATCAGGTGCGGAAGTTGCGATTAGTTACACTATCGGCATTTGCTTTGTGGTGGCAGGAGCCTATCTATTCGCGGACAATTCTTTCGCGAGATTCTTCTGGTTTGCCGGGAGTATGTTTGTCATCTATTTGGCGCTCCAGGTTCTCCGTGACTACGGTATCGCAATTGGCTTCGCCATCATACTTGTGAATGTTCTACCAATTTGGCAAATGCCCGAAACCGCAGAGCGACGCCTTGAACTTACCCTCTGGCAAGGGTTGGCGGTTGGCATCGGAGCCGCAGTGACGATAAGTGTTGAGGCCATTGCCCATGCCTTTAATGCGAAGGACGAGTTGTTCCATGGAATCGACGACCGGCTGGCCGCTGTCGAAGAACTGATTGAACGATTGGGAAAGCGGCAGGCAATCAGTATGGAACTCGCGGATGGTCTGGCGCGGTACAGCATCGTTGGCGCAAGCGGCCTCAGGCGAATGCTCGCAAGATCCAGGCATGAACGCCTGTATCGTGAGCAGCTCATGGTGGTGGTGAATCTCACTGGTCGCCTCATTGATCTGGCCGCAAGCGCAGCTCACAGCCCTCATACTTTGTCAGATGGCGATGAGCAGCGATTGCGCCGGATGACTGCCCAGATCGCCGGGATTCGCCGATCCATAGCCGAAGGGACGGTCCCTCATTGTGAGGAGGAGGAAGTGGAAACGGCGCCAAGCGGAATCTCTTTTCTGCCGGAAATTGAAAGAACACTGGCCTTGGTACCACAGGTCTTCTCAGCCTCCGACTCAATTAGGGCGCATCTGCCGTCTGTGCTGGACGAAGACGAGCCGACAATGAGTTTCTTTCGCAGCGATGCTTTTCGCAATCCAGCCTACATTCAGTTTGCTTTGCGAGGATGTATGGCCACAACCATCTGCTACTTCACCTATGAATTGCTGGACTGGAGAGGAATCTCCACATCGGTGACAACCTGTGTCGTGACCGCGTTGTCGAATGTGGGGACATCGCGACAAAAGCAATTGCTACGTTTGGCCGGCGCGGCGGTGGGCGGATTCATATTCGGTATCGGATCACAGGCCTTCGTGCTGCCCAACGTCGACTCAATCGCGGGATTCGCGCTTGTATTCGCCGGGGTTACGGCTGTTGGTGCATGGTGCGCCACGGCAAGCCAGCGCTTCTCATATTTCGGAATTCAGTTAGCGCTGGCCTTTTATCTTGTCCACCTTCAGGAATTCAAGATTGAGACTTCGCTTGCCATTGCGCGCGACAGGGTAGTGGGGATTCTGTTCGGTCTCTCAATGATGTGGCTGGTCTTTGACCGACTCGGATGCGCTTCGGCCGCAGACCAGATGATTCGCGCGTTTAATTCAAATCTAATGGCCATCGCCGATCTTGCGTTGGAGCCGCAGGATGAACGGCCGGAATTAGCAATCAGGCGAATTCGATCGTTGCGTGACCAAATTGGAGCGGGCTTTCAGACTGTTCACGCGCAGGCCGATGCCGTGCCGTTTGAGATTGGACCGCACTGGGAAGAAAGAATGACCACGCGAGCGGAGATTCGCCGCTTGCAGCCGCGGTTACAAACTCTCTACCTGATGGTGGTCGCCCTGTTACAACATCGAGTCTTCGGAGCAAATGCAGACATCCCTGACAGATTTCGAGCAGTGCAGCACCGTTTTAACCAGGCAATCTCACTTGTGTTGAAACAGCTATCTGATCGCACTGGCTGTGATCTCCAGGTGCGGTTGCGGAATCTCGATAAATCACTTGCGGATATGGTTGCTTGCAACGAAGAAGAATTCTCGTCAAAGACTGCAAGTGCAAAAGCGAGAGGCATGATCGAATTATCGCGACAGATCCGCGACGAGGTAGTCGAACTTGTCCGAGAAGTGTCAGGAGCCCCCGTGTCTCCTTGTGTGTGAAGTTGTCGAAGGTCACGGCGTCGCAAAGCCCTTGTTTTCGAAAAGTGCACTTTTACATACAAAACGATAATTGTGGCAATTCTTCTGCGCACTTAGGATTTGAGACAGGTGGCCTCCATCATTGTCTTGATATCACCACAAGGAAAAGTCTGCATGAAGGGTTGGGGGCACGGTTATTTGGGAAATCGCAAGTCAGATGTGAGTTATCTGAAAGCGCAGATGCTGGATAGAATCGTCGCGGTTGCAAATGATAGGTGCTGGCGAGTTCATCTGCGAGCGATCATCAACCCATATTCGATCGCGGTCAGCTTGGTGCTTCTCACAATGACCGCGCACGCACAAGATGCTCGCTCGCGGGTTGACGATGATTCATTCGTCAGTGTTGATCTACCTACCTCGAATGCGAATTCGTCCACGACCGGATCGAGCGCGTCAAACAATGCGACAAACGAGTCGAACGACCCAACCACCCCGAAGCGTCAACTTCAGGTCCAGAATTACTTCATGCCCAAACCGGAAGGATATGGAGGGCGTTCGGTCGACGAGGAGTTTCTGCGTCTTTATTTGCCGTTCAAAATGCTTGGGATTCAAAATATATTTCGTGTCTATCAACCTCTATTTGTTGCCCCGGTCTTACCGAGGGGCTGGGACGTAGGCTTGGGTGATACGACTGTGTACGACATGGCGCTGCACCGGATTGGCGGGGGTACTTTTGGCACTGGGCCCCTTCTAATTGCGCCCGTAGCAACCCACGCCAATTTGGGACATGGGAAATGGGAGATCGGGGGCGCAGGGATTGCGGTACTTACCAGGAACTGGGGGCTATTGGGCACGGTTGTCACCTATTCACATTCCTTTTCCGGGTATGGGGCCTCGCGGCCGGCCGATGAGCAGGTAACTGTGCAACCGTTGATTCACTACAACCTCGGCGCCGGATGGTATCTTCGCTCTTCCGGGTTTTGGAACCTTGATTATTCCACGCATGTCGACGCAATTCCGGTCGGGTTCGGTGCTGGCAAGGTGCGAAGGTTGCGAGGGGGAACTGTAATAAACCTCTACCTGGAGCCGCAGTACTCGGTGTATCAGAACGGTACCGGTTCGCCGAAATGGCAGTTGCTTTCCGCCATCACCTTTCAATTCCCCAACTCGCGTCGTACCGAATGATGCGACGTTTCGGGCAGTCGGCCGGGAAACAGTGGAGGCAAGATCGAATCTTGAAGAATCAATATTGAACCTCTCGGCAATCAGTCCAAATGGGATTCGCGAGGATTTGTTCGATGTGTTGATGCCTAAAGAGAGTTTAGAGACTGAACGCATTGAATCGGAAGCTGAGCGTTGCTCAGTACTGAGGACGCACAAGAGGTATCTATGAACGGACAGTCGGGGAAAATCGGAATCGTCGGTGCGGGAAGCGTGGGTGCAACGATTGCATTTGCGTGTCTGCTTCGGGGAATTGGCAAGCACATCAGCCTTTTTGATGTAATCAGAGACAAGGTTGATGCCCAGGTACTCGACCTAAACCATGGACTAATGTTTGAGCCTATGGCAACGGTTGATGGTTCAGACAAGATGAAAGTTCTGGCCAACTCAGATGTAATCGTTGTCACGGCAGGCGCAAAGCAGAGGCCGGGACAAACTCGCATGGCACTGGCCGAAGCAAACGTGGAAATGTGTCGGCACTTGATCCCTGAACTGGTGCGAGTTGCGTCGCAGGCAATCCTGCTGATGGTCACCAATCCAGTGGATGTTGTAACTTACGTGTCTCTGAAGCTGAGCGGACTGGAGAACAACCGGGTACTTGGTAGTGGTTGCGTACTTGACGGGGCGAGGTTCCGTTTCCTGATTGCGCAGCACTGCGGAGTGGCTGTGCAGAACGTGCACGCCTATATAGCCGGGGAACATGGTGACAGCGAAGTCCCGCTGTGGTCAGGTGCGACGATCGGGTCCATTCCGGTGAGCGGGTGGGATGTGTCCGGGTTTGGCATGATGACCGAAAATGATCAGCGGGAAATCGAGGAGCAAGTGCGCTCCTCGGCCTACAAAATCATCCA
>JBEKRU010000173.1:0-8754 GCA_049518435.1 Occallatibacter sp.
CAGACGGAAGACGCCCTCCGCATCGTCGTTGAAGACGTCTTCGAACAACTGGCCCGCGACAAGGTAATCTACGCCGAACTCCGCTTCGCGCCACTCCTGCATCTCCTTAACGGACTCACGCCTGAAGCGGTGGTCACCGCCGTCGATCGCTCCGCCGAGCAATGCATTCGCGACACCGGCATTGAAGCCCGCCTGATCCTCTGCACCCTCCGCCACTTCACCCAGGACCAAAGCCTGCAGACGGCCCGCCTCGTCCATCAATTCCAGGGCACACGCGTCGCAGCCCTCGACATTGCCGGCGACGAAGCCGGCTTTCCCATTGACGCTCACATTGCCGCATTCAAATACGCAATCGACAACGGCCTACCTCGCACCGCCCACGCCGGAGAAGCTGCAGGCCCCGCCAGCGTCTGGGAAACCCTGCGATCCTTTCAGCCTACCCGCATCGGCCACGGCGTCCGCAGCATTGAAGACCCCGCCCTCGTCCAACACCTGGCCCACCACCAAATCCATCTCGAAGTCTGCCCCACCAGCAACGTGCAAACCCGCACCGTCCTCACTTACCAAGACCACCCGATCGACCGACTCTATCGCGCCGGCGTCCCGTTAAGCATCAGCACCGACACCCGCACCATCACCAACGTCACCCTCGAACAGGAATACGCCAGCCTCCGCAATCAATTTCACTGGACCGACGAAGACCTGCAGGCCTGCAATCGCGAAGCGCTCCGCGCCGCCTTCATCGACGAGCACACCCGTACGCACCTTCTTACTCAACTCGACACTCTCTAAGCGCAGGAAATGCAACCACTCCAGCGCACACCGCCATCAGACGGTCGAGGAGGCAACACCATGCCCACAGCAACAAAGAAAGCCGCGAAGAAAAGCTCTACGCGCAAGTACTCCCCCGCCGCGGGCGCAAGCGTCGAACGCGAGATGAAAGCCATGAAGGAAGGGAAGCTCAAAAGCGGCCGCAGCGGCAAGACCGTCACGAATCCGAAGCAGGCCATCGCCATTGGTCTCTCCGAGGCTCGGAAGGCCGGCAAGAAAGTTCCGCCGCCCAAATCGTGAGCATCTTCCACCGACGATTGCGCCGCCCTATTTCTTCGCCGGCTCAGCCTTGCCACTCTGAATCGGAGACATCTTGTACTGAGGCCATGTCGTAGGAATCTTCTCGAACTTCATGTTCGGAAATGTGATCGGAATTGGTGCGACCTTCGCCTTCGATTGATCAATGGGCATCAATTGCAGCCCCGGGTAAAGATTCTGCGCAATCTGCGTTCCTGGCGGCTGCACACCGATGCTTGAGGCCGGCGGATGCACAATCATCCTTGGGTCGGCAGGCGGTGTCACCGACGGTCGACCCAATTGCTGTAATGATTCCGCGCCCAGCGGGAACACCATCTTCAGCGGTTGTCCAAAGGTGATCTGCCCCACCGGCGGCCCTTTGCTGAGTTCCTTTTGCGACAGAAACACAGTAGGCGCGTCTTTCTTCTCGTTTCCAAAGCTCGGGGGCGCTGTCCCCGACGACTGGCAGAACACAGGAACTCCAGCACAAACAACCAGCGCTGCAACAGCAACTCGCATCGTAACCCCTCCGCCGCAAGGACGCACTATGGCACGAAAAGATAGCAGCCTTCGGCAACGATCCTCAAAAAGGAATAGCCGGTCCGTTTTACGATATTCAATCCAAAGCGTGCAAGTAATTGTCCTCCGCCCGTCACAATTACTTGCGGAGTACCACATTAGTGGCAGGCGACTAACACTCGCACTTGTTTTGGGAGGTAAAAGAGCTATTTCAACATTTCTCCATCTCGCCCATGATTCGAATGAAGCGCCAGATTTCCCATGGCGCACCGTTGGCAGGGGGTCCCTCACCATGACCAATATCATTCTGGCCGATTCAGAAGCGATATTCACGGCAGGCATTGCCAGGATTCTGGCTGTGGACGAGAATACGGAAGTTGTGGCTCAATGCTCTGATTACGATCAGATGCATCGAGCCATCGCGGAATTCCCCGGATCCATCGTGCTGTTTGCCCCTTCGCTGGTTACCGATCTCAAGCGCGTGTTCCTCCGGTTGGAAGACTTCGGGAGCCGAGGCGTCGTGATTGCGGACGCCAAAGCCTCTCCCACCGCTTACCTGCACCAGGGATTTCGAGGAGTGGTCTTTCGCGACGTAACCTCCAAGTCTCTTTTGGACTGCGTGCGACGCGTGGCTGCGGGAGGCGTATGGCAGCCGCCCCTTCCGGTTGACCTCACTTCGCCGGAAAACGACATTCTGGGGATGCAGGCCTGCAATCAGCTCACCTCCAAACAACTGCGCGTAGTGGCTTACGTCGTCCAGGGCATGAGAACTGAGGAAATCGCCAACCGCCTTAATTCCACTGAACCGTCAATCAAAACCCACCTTCGGTCCATCTACATGAAGCTCCGCGTCAGTGATCGGTTAGATCTGGCAATGTTCGCTCTGCGCCATCCCGCACTGATGAAGGCTCTGGCCGGAATGCGCAAGTCATTTGACCCCCAGTGCCAAGTTGCGGAAAAGGAAAATGAAGTAGCATAGCAGTTCGAAGGTCAAAATGCCGCCATTCGCTGCTCTTCCGCGCCCACCTCAAACAAGCTTGGCCACCGGATTGAACCGAAGACATTTTCTCTTTTAAATTAAGTAAGGACTGATTGGTCCGATATTGATCGCGCGTATTGATTTCGCGGGCTTTTCCGCCATTTCACTTCGAATAAAACGCACCTTCTGGCGCCAAAAAACCCCCGCAAAATCACCGCAAACGCCAGCGTGATGCAAATCACAGGAACGCCGACTAAATCAGTCGTACTCTTAATGAGGACTGAATCAGTCGGATATTGAGTCCGCTGGTTTCCCTTGCATGTCAGCCCAAATCAGGAGAGTCGTTCGTGAAACACCGTTCAATCTTCGCCCTTATCCTTCTTGCCCTTGCTGGCCCGATTCATGTGCTCCTGGCTGCCCCGGCCTTTTCCATCGCCGGCATCGTTCACGACTCCACCGGCGGCCGCATTCCCAACGCCCACATCACCATCCTCCACGCCGACCAGTCCGCCATTGAAACCGCCGCCGGTCCCGAGGGCGACTTCCGCGTCACCGTCCCATCTTCCGGCATTTATCAAATCAACGTCTCAGCCGACGGATTCGCGCCCCTCGCTGTCTCCGCGGAGCTGTCCGACTCCCAACCCTCCGTCAACCTTGACCTAACCCTCCAAATCGCCGTCAACGCACAGACTGTCGAAGTCACCGCCAACGCCCTCGCCGCGGAAACCACAAGCACCCAGCTCGGCGAAACCCTCCAGTCCACCAAGATTGAAAGCGTCCCCCTCAACGGCCGCAGCTTTACTGATCTCATGGCCGTGCAGCCGGGCATCGTGCCCACCAGCACCGCGCAGCCCGGCGCCGTCATCATGACCGGGGTCGCCTCCACTCCGCCCTCCGGTAATGCGAACCCCGGCAACCTCTCCATCAGCGGCCAACGCGAGGCTTCCAATGGATTTCGAGTGAACGGTAGCGACGTCGAAGAAGACGTGAACATGGGTACCTCCATCGTCCCCAACCTCGACTCCATCGATAGCTTCCGCGTCCTCACCAGCAACTTCGACGCTGAGTACGGCAACTCCAGCGGCGGCCAGGTTCTTGTTGTCACCAAGTCCGGCACAGCGCAGCTCCACGGCTCCGCCTTCGAATTCCTCCGCAACACCGCCCTCGACGCCCGCAACTACTTCTCGCAAAACCGCGCCGCCTACCGCCAAAACCAGTTCGGCGCAACCATCGGCGGCTCGCCCTTCCACAAATCCGTCGCCCTGTTCGCCGACTACCAGGGAACCCGACTCACCCAGGGCATCGACACCGGCGACATCGCCGTCCCCTCCACCGCGGAACGCAGCGGCGACTTCAGCCAGAACCCCTTCACAGGGAGCGTCAGCGGTCCGTATCTTGCATCCATTCTCTCCGCTGCCACAGGCCAAACCGTCGCCGCTGGCGAGCCCTACTCACAAGTCTTTCCCACCGGCCAAATCCCCCAATCCGCCTGGTCGGCCCCTGCCAAATCCCTGCTCAGCTCCATCCCCACGCCCAACGCCGGCACGTCCGTCTTCGAAACCAGCGACCAAGCCGAAACCCTGCAGGACAACAAAGGTGCTCTCCGTCTCGACTGGACCCACGGCAAGGGAGCCCTCAGCGCCTACTACTTCCTCGACGGCTATTCGCTCCTGAATCCCTATCCCACCGGCACGGGCGGCGCGAGCGTCCCCGGCTTCAGCGCGACATCAAGCGGGCTGGCACAGCTCCTCGCCCTCGCCCACACCCAAACCTTCGGCAACAACGCCCTCAACGAGTTCCATCTCAGCTACATGCGCAACGCCAACTCCGTCGGCCAGCCTGTTGGCGGCGTCGGGCCATCCCTCGCATCGCAAGGATTCTCAGGCATCGTCGCCCTCAAGCCATCCACGCAAGGCATCGCCAACGTCGCCTTCAACGACTTCACCATGGGCGTCGACACCACTGCGCTCGTTCAGGCCGAAAACATCTACGAAGTCTCCGACGCCTTCTCCCGGATCGTCGGAGGGGGCAAGCACGGCCTCAAATTCGGCGGCGAAATCCACTCCAACCAGATCAACACCCATCCCGACACCATCTTCAACGGCAGCTTCGCTTTCAACGGTTCTGAAACCGGGATTGACTTCGCCGACTTCCTCCTCGGCGTCACTTCCAGCTACACGCAGGGCCAGGCCGGCAGCTTTTACAACCGTAACCTCTACGTCTCCACCTTCGCGCAAGACAGTTGGAAAGTCTCCAGCCAGCTCACCGTCAATTACGGCGTCCGCCTCGACCGCATCCGTCCCTGGCTTGAGAAATACAACCAGCTCCAGACCCTGGTGCAGGGCGAGCAGTCGCAGGTCTTTCCCGGCGCGCCCCTCGGCCTCGTATTTCCCGGCGACCCCGGCGTCCCGCGCTCGCTCGCCGCCGCCCGCAACGACTTCGCTCCACGCGCCGGCATTGCCTGGTCACCCACCTTCAGCACGCCATGGCTGCACCGAGTTACCGGTGCGCCGGGCCAAACCAGCATCCGTCTCGGCTATGGCATGTTTTATACCGCCTACGAAGGCCTCTCCGCAGGCATCATGAGCGCCAATCCGCCTTATGGCTACACCTACACCTCCGCCGCGCCGCCGCTCTTCGCCTCACCCTTCACCGTAGCCGCAACCGGAGCCAATGCAGGACAGCGTTTCCCTCTGCAAAAGGTCGCGTATGGCGCCAGCCGCTCTAATCCCAATGACACGGTCAACTGGGCCCAGTTCGAGCCTCTTGTCGGCATTCCCGCCGTCGATCCCAAGGACGTAACACCCTACGCCCAGCACTGGATGGCCAGCATCGAACGCCAGGTCAGCGGTTCCACGCTCGCTACCCTCAGCTATGTCGGCACCTCTTCGCATCACCTTCTGGTGCTTGAAGAAGCCAACCCCGCCAATCCAGCCCTGTGCCTCTCCTTAGGCTCGGCATGCGGTCCCTTCAACGAGCAGGCCGCCCGCACCCAGTTCGGCCCCGCCTTCGGCTCCGTTGAGGAACAGCGCACCATTGCCAACGCCAACTACAATGCGCTCGAAGCCTCGCTCACGCACCGCGCGCACGGTCTTGATCTGCTGGCCAGCTATACGTTCTCCAAATCCATCGACCAATCCTCCGGCCTGCCCGAGCCTGTCAATCCCGTCAACCCCTCGCTCAGCCGCGCCCTTTCCGCGTTTGACCTCCGCCACAACCTTGTCGCCAGCTTCCAGTACACGCTCCCGGCCACCAGGTCCGGCGGCATGCTCCGCGCCGTCGAGACCGGGTGGACCGTCTCCGGCATCGCCCGCTTTACCTCGGGATTACCCGTCACCCTGCTCAACAACAACGACACGTCGCTGCTCGGAACCATTCCCAACGGCATCAACAACAATGGAGTTGACACCCCCGCCTGGTCTGGCCGCACGCTCTCACTTCACACCAACCCCCGCGGGAATCAGCCCGTCTTCGACGCTTCCCAGCTCACGCTTCCCACGCTCGGAACCATGGGCAACGCCCGCCGCCGTTTCTTCTCCGGTCCGGGGAGCGACAATTTCGACGCGACCCTATCGCGCGAGCTTCTCCACGAAGGCAGCCGCGCCCTTGAAGTCCGGGCCGAAGCCTTCAACCTCGCCAATCACGCCCAGTTCTTCGGTGCCGCAGCAATAGAAGGCAACGTATCAAGCACCACCTTCGGGCAGGCTGTAAGCGCAGCATCCCCACGCCTGATGCAGCTGGCACTCCGCTACCGTTTCTAGCAACAGGGTGGGCGAACTGAGCTACGCCAACGCCCACCGCAGAGGTTTCCCCGCCGAGCTAGTCCCGGTCAGCGCAATCGTCCCGTCCTCCATCCGTTTCACTGCCACTCGCGTCCCATTCACCTCGGCATGCGAAATGACGGCCGTCTCCTTCGAAGGCAGCGCAATCTCCACTGTCCAACTCCCCGCTCGCGAAGGCGCATACCAACCCTCATATCGTCCCGCTGCCGTCTTCACCAATCCCAGCAGGGGTGAATCGAACCGGTAAGCCCCCACCGGCAACGCCGGCCGCATCTTCACGCCGCTCTCCGTGAACTCAATCCCCAGCAACTTGGTGGCCGAGTAGAGATAGCAAGCATGCGCATGCAAATTCAGCACTGGAAAATCCGTGCCCGCGAAGTACTGCTCGTCAGCCGCCCCTCCCGGATTCTTGTTCAGCGTTGAGTTGTAAGAGTCATTCCCGTTCCAAACCCCGTACCAAAGATTCGGATAAGCATCCGCATGTCGCGCCAGCGTGTTCCTCTTCCATTCGTCCCACGCCATCTCTTTGTTATCCATCCCCGCCAGCGCCCAAACCAGCGTCTGATTCAGCGATGGCCAAATCGCCCCCCTCTCCAGCGTCCCCACGCTCGTCGCCCCGCCCGATCGCATGTCCGGGCCATCACTCATCTGCGCAGCGCCCAGCGGTCCGCGCCTCAGCAGCTCATTCACATGCTTCACCAACTCGCGGCTTTGCTCGGCCGAAGTCACGCCCCCCAGAATCGCCCACGGCTGCGGCTCAATCCACAGCGTCTCGTCGCCAAGCCAGCCCAGCTTCGGCCCGAGCCACGCCCGCTTCAACCACTTCCCATTCCATTGCGCCCCCGCCGCCACTCGATTCAACTGCGCGCTCATTCTCGCTTCCTTGCTCAGTCCCGATCCATCCCCCGCATACTTCAGCATCCGTGCATACTCGTCGAACACCCAGGCCCCCATCGCCGCATTCAGAACGCTCTCGCCTTTTTCAATTGCTTCCCCCATCGCCGACTGCGCCCACGTCGCCAGCAGCCCATCGTTCCAGTCATCCGCAAGCATCCGCACAATGCCATGCTCGCCCACGCCCACATGCTCCACCTGGTGCCGATAGCAGCGTTCCAGCAGTTTCCCCACGCTCTCCGTTCGCCCTGCCGTAGCAGAAAACCGCGCCGGAATCCGCTCATCCAGAAAGCCCACATCCCGGGTAGCAAGCACATATTCGCTTGCTGTCCACAGCAGCCACAACGGCAGGTCGCTGGCCTTATCTGAGATCATCGGCGCCACCACGCCGTGTCCCACAATCCCATACGGAACCGACCCATCGTCCCGCACTTCCTTCAGCGTGTATCGCAGAATGCTCCGCACAATCTCCGCATCGCTGAACAAGAATGGCAAGCAATGCTGCAGCGGATCACGCGCCGCCCCCTGAAATCCCATCGTGTACTGGTAAAACCCATTCTGGTTCAGAATGTGTTCGCCAAAATAATCGTCAAACGTCTGGCTGCTTCTCAGGTAGTAGTGGTTCCACGTTGACTCGCGTTTCACCCACGGCTCCGCAGGCACATCAAACCGCATCCCCCGCCGCTTCCACTCTTCGCTGGACTTCTTGAACCCCGCCGCCGGCGCGTCTTTGTACCTGGCAATCAGCGCCTCCATCTCGAAACCCTCCGGAAGATACCCATACAGAAAGCTCACGGTACGCGACTCTCCCGGCTTCAGCTGCAACGTCCTTTCCAGCAGAAACCCCGTCTGCGCTCCGTCGTGCTTCATGCCCTCGCTCAGCGCGTGTTGTAATCCGCCAGGCAGCGCCGCCCCGCCGGCCCTAAAAAATGATTCAGTATCCGCACTCATCCCAGTCGCCGGGCCATTCAGGCTCACAAGGAACGTCTGCGGAAGGTCCACGCTGTCAAAATCCGTCCCCGGCCGCAATTCCTCAACCGGAGAAATGAACCCATATTGCATCCTCCGCAACAAGGCTTTGCCACGTTCCCATGCAGCCTCATCCTCCGCAGTCCTGCCGGCAAAGCGCTTCGTATCCTTGAGCCCCCTCATTTCGTCCAGATGAGTGACCGTGGATTCGAATTGCCGTCCGAATTCCCGTCGCAACTGCAGCATGGATTTGCCCCCCGCCATCGATTCAATGAACGGGCGAAACGACAGCTGCAATGTCTGGCATCCCCAGTACTCCACCCAGCGCACCGTCGTCGGGGCGTCCGTCTTATTCGTCACAGTGGCCTGCGATACCAGCACAGGATCGTCCCCAAACGGCGCCCAGATCAGCTGGTCCACCTTGTAGCTCGATCCCGCAACCCGCTTGCGACAGTATCCCACGCCGAACACACGCTCGAAGCCCGTATTGGTCCCGTCATAGTAGGTACTCAACGTCTCCTTGCCATCCGTAAGATACCCCAG
>JBEKRU010000174.1:0-8641 GCA_049518435.1 Occallatibacter sp.
AGAAATACTGCGACCCGGATTTGAGCGACGCTGAGATAGCGGCAATGTGGCCTAGCGCGATGAAGCGGATCGCAGGCTTCGACCCCTTACAAACACGTCGCACACTTCAACGGAAGGGACTCCGGCCTTGGCAGATACTCCGCTATACATACAGACCTTTTGATGTTCGTTGGATCTATTGGGAATCTGAGACAAGGCTTTTGGATCGGCCAAGAGAGGAATACATCGCGAGACTCGCACCAATTGGTCCAGTCCTTGTCTTGCCACATCAGAATCGCGTATCAATAGATGGCCCGCTGGTTATTTCCAATCCTGCTGATATCAACGCTGTCGACGGAAGCGCGACTGTATTCCCAGCGAGCATCGTCTCAAACAACCTCATCTCAAATGGCGAAATACTGCCAAACATGAGCCAAGAGGCAGACGCGCTTGCCAATGCGCTTGAGTCGTCAACTACCGAATTCGCACAGCATTTGATCGCGACCCTCCATACTCCCAAATATTTGCAAGAAAATGGGGACGCACTTCGGCGCGACTGGCCCCGCATCCCGCTCCCCGGCACCGCCGAACTGTTGGCCCACTCCGCCACCCTCGGCCGCCGCCTCGCCGAACTCCTCGACGCCGAATCCAGCACCCACCTCGCCGCCGAATGGTCCTTCCTCGCCGCCCTCAAACTTCCACTCAATCCCAACCTCGACGAAGCCCTCAAACTCACCGCCGGTTGGGGCCACAAGGGCCAGGGCAGCACCGTCATGCCCGGCCGCGGCCTCGCCCCCGAACGCCCCTGGACCGAAACCGAGCGCCAAAAACTAGCCGCCCTCGCCACAAACAATAATGTGGGTGCCCACGGTCCCTCGCCCTTGGGGACCGGGGAGGAACGCCTCCAATCCGTCCTAACCCTTCTCGGCGAAACCTGCGTCGATGTCTACCTCAACGGCGACGCCCACTGGTCCGCCGTTCCCATCAACGTCTGGAACTACACCCTCGGCGGCTATCAGGTCCTCAAGAAATGGCTCAGCTACCGCGAGTTCACCACCGAGCCAACCTCGCCCCTCCTTCACCGCCCTCTCAGCCCGGAAGAAGCCGCCTACTTCGCCCAGGTCGTCCGCCGCATCGCCGCCATCCTCCTCCTCGGTCCCGCCCTCGACGAAAGCTACCGCGCAATCCTCCCCACCGCCACCGGGCTGCCCGCAGGCAATTCCTGAAGCCCAGAGGGGCAGCCAACAACACTTCACCAGCCACTTAACCATGGTCAAATTCGAGCCGCTACGACCTGCCGCAATTGGCCTCTGGCCCGCTTTCGCCCTAAGCCCCACAGCCCGCTCAAGTTGCCAATACTCCCGCGCGCATGCCCACTACATTCCGGTGTGCACTTGCACAGCAAACAAGATCGAAATAAACGACGCATTATCAGCAATTTATGCTGATATCCCCTGCGGAATCAGCGCGTTTTCCCCAAACGTATGGAGTTCGAAGCAGACCAACACCCCCCAACTGGGTAGGTCCGAGCGGAAAAAACAGCACCGCCCTCACCTTGCGAGGTCTCTATTTCAAAGCAATGTAACCTCATAGGGGTAGGTTTGCCCCGTTTTGTCACCTTATATGGTGACCTTTAGCCCATTTTTTAACCACAAAGGCCGACTTTCACCCCGTCGAACATAACCCTGTAAGCGAACTTTTGGCGGTCCCAGTCCCCACTGATCACTGACCACTGGCTCACTGACCACTGCCATTGTCCTTCACATTCGCCACCTGGTTAATAATCTGCTGAATCAGCACGATCCTGACATGGATCTTCCGTGCCACATCCGGCAGAAACTCCGTCACAAAATTGTCAATCGGCGCCAGAGCAAACCCCGTCCCATACCGCTCCGCGCTCGCCGGCATATCCGTTTCCCGCCCCGGAATATACAGGTTCCCAATCTCGTCATCGATCGCAAACCCCATTAAATTCGCATAGTTAAGCATTCCGCGCCCGTTGTCGCCCTGCGTCCACACCACCTGGTACAAACAGTGCGCAATCCTCTTCTTCATGCTCGACGTCGGCATCCGATGGTAGTGCGGGTCCTGGTGCATGACCGACGGAATCAGAAATGTCCCAAAGAATTCCCCCGTCATATCCTGCGTAAGACTCACCCCCACGTACCTCTCAAACCCATGAAAACCGGGTCCATACGCGGAGTGCGCATCCGATCCCACAGCAATCGCCGAGCTGCCCAGAATCGTCAGAGCGTTGAACGGATCACCCACATTCCGCACCGCCAGCCACGCCTTCTCCTTCGGCGTCATCGGCTTCACCTGCGGCCCATCCAGAAACCGCGCATACCAGTTGATCAGCGGCATCTTGATGTTCTTGATGATCGGAAGTTCATGAATCAATGAGGCATACGAGGCGCACGGCACTTCCTCCGTGTTTACTCCGGGATGCGTCTCCGCCACCGGCGCCGGCAGTCCCGCTGCTGTGGCTATCGCCTCCGCGGCCCGCACACCCACCTCATGCCCCGCATTCCTGATCCGGCACGGATCGGGCGCAGTTTTTGCCGTTTGCGTCGCACTCTGCGCCTCAGGAGCGTCAGGCAGCATAACTCCGGAATGCACCGCCGGACCCGCCCATGCCTCCGCCACCGAGAGGCTCAACCAAAACAGAATCAGCACGATGCAGCCGTGAACTCCTCGGCGCAACCGTGCGTGTTTGCCGGCACTTCCGTGGTTCCTGCGGTTAAACAAGTCGTTCCGCGTCCCCCGCGACGCAAGCTCTGCTTCGCCTGTGACTCCTTAACGAATTCTGACGCAGTTTTTCGGAAAAAGGTCACCTGACCACAAATCAAATAAATGCTGATACATAGGGAAGTGGCCCCATCAAGGCTTCCCTCTCGAACAATTTCAGAGCGAACTGCGTATTGACCATTGCGGCACCTTCCAGTCTTCCTCGGTTGACGCACCGCTTTGTCCACCGCAGACTGAAAGCAGGCCGACAAACAGGGGCTTCGAGCCGGAGGCAGTTTCATGAGCAGTTATCCTCCCCCAGGACCGGGTACGGGCGGCGTCGGGCGCCGCATTGAAGAGGCCATCGAACTCATCGAGATGGAACTTCGCCATGCCGCGGCGTATGTCAACGATAACGTCATTCCGCAGGTGCGCACCGAATCCATCTCCGCCCTGCGCAGCGCCGCGGATGCCATGCGCAAATTTGCTGACAAGCTCGACAATCAGAACCCGCCCCCGCCGCCACCGGCGCCGCGCACTTGATGGTTGGCCCTCGCGCCTTCCGACTCGTCCGGAGCGCCGCCGCTCTCGCTGTGTTTGTGTTAACTATTTTATTTTCAGAGGGTTGCGGGCATCGCAGCAACGTGAGCGGGTTGCCCCCATCTCAAACCGCTCCGCAAACTGCCCAGGCCATTCCTCCATCCCCGCAGGCAACGCCGCCGGCCCGCATCGCGCCCACGCCGGTGCCCCCCGGCGGAGTCAATGCCGCGGACCTCGAATTTGTCAGAACCCACCGGCCCATCGAAAGTGAAGAAGGCCTTGCTACCTGGTACACCGCGCCCTACAAGGGCCGTAAAGCCGCTAACGGGGAGGTGTTCAGCGACCACGCCCTCACCGCCGCGCACCGCACGCTTCCCATGGGCTCGCTGGTCGTCGTCACCAACCTCAAAACTCGCCAATCCAGCGCCATGCGCATCACCGACCGCGGCCCCTTCGTCGACGGCAGAATCCTCGATCTCACCATCGCCTCCGCCAAAGCCACCGGCGTTTACCAGGCTGGAACCGCCCAGGTTCGCCTCGACGTCTACCGAACGCCCAAGCCCATCGGGACCGGCGGCCGCTGGTGCGTGCAGATCGGCGCCTTCCACAGCGAGCACAAGGCAAACAAGCTTAAAGCACAACTCCTGCGCAAGTACCCCAGTTCCACGGTGATCGAATTCCCAGGCCAGGACAGCTACTGGGTGCGCATTCGACCGCAGGGCGACAACCGCGAGGAAGCCGAATCCATCGCCAGCCACCTCCGTCCCGGCGAATCCGAAGCCGAAGCCTTTCTTACACGCCTCGACTAAGTCGAAACAAGCTGCTTCGTTCCGGGCGCCTGCAAAGCCAAGGCAAAGCGAATCCGCAATTCCATTCCAAGAACCCGGAAAAATCTCCAGAAACTGCGATAAAATTCCGCCCATCTCTCTTTCTTCGGATTTTCGAAAGGCAGGCCGGAATGACAATCGAACAGCCCAGAGTTCGCCAGAATTATCTGGCAATCCTCATCGCCGCCATCGCCTGTTTCCTGCTGGAGGCCGCCTGGTATTCGTATTTCCAGCAGGCTTGGCTTTCCGGCGTTGGCCGCACACGCGAGTGGCTCATGGGGCCGGGCGGTCTCAATCCTGCCATCCAATACGGAACGGCCCTGCTCGCCGCAGCCGTGATGGCCACCGCGATCTCCTGCGTCACCCAACTTAGCGGCCCACAAACGGCTCTGCGGGGTATCCGGGCCGGGGCGCTGCTGTGGCTCGGTTTCGAACTAACCGCCTGGTCTACCGAATACGCTTTTGAAGTACGACCGCTTAGCCTTCTGGGAATCAACGCCGGCTTCTGGCTGCTCGGCATGATGCTCATGGGCGCCATCGTGGGCGCATGGAAGAAGAAGTAGTCGTTACCGAATCACGGCAATCGGGCAAAATCCCGGCGCTGCATTCTTTCCTGACGCAAGAGGTCACGCTGGTACGTTAACATTCTCAATAACATTTGCTTTTCTATGGGCTGTTGCGCCAGCGTGGCCTCCCCATATGCCGCTCTTATGGCGCGTAGGCCTCGCGCATCGCTCGCAGAGCGGAAATCGAATGGGAGGACGGGATGTCAGCCAGGGAACCGGAAATCACCATCAACTATCTTGCAATTCTCGGCGCTGCAGTCGCTTGTTTTATCCTGGAGGTCATTTGGTTTGGGTACTTCATGAGGCCGTGGCTTAACGGGCTCGGCGATTGTTCCGGCTGGTATGCTCCTCATGCGCACTTCAATCCCGTATTCCAGTTCTCCATCGCCTTCATCGCACAGCTCGTCATCGCTGCCGGCGTCTCCTTCGTCACTCAGCTCACCGGCGTGCAGACAGCTATGCGCGGCATGTTGACCGCGGCCTGCTTGTGGTTCGTATTTGTACTCACCGTCTGGGCCACTGAATATGCATTCGAGCTACGCCCCTTGAGCCAGCTCGGCATCAATGGCGGATTCTGGCTTCTGGGCATGATTGCCATGGGCGCAGTCGTCGGCGCCTGGAAGCATTAGAGCCTGTTATCAACTTTCGCGTGGCCCCGGCCCTTCGGGTTGCGGAGAAAATCGGCTCATACGTTCGTTGTCGTCCTCGCCTTGGAATAGCCAAAGTCTTCGTCCTCCGCCTCGTCTGAGCCGATTTTTTCTCGCAACGCGAGCTACGGGAAAGTTAGTAACACGCTCCAGGTACCTGCGGTGCGGCAGACGCTCGCTACTCGCTCGCATGGGCTGTGTCGCAAGTAGGGGGAGTCTCGGTTTCAAACGGAGCGGGAGACCATCCCTGGAGCTTTGGTCTGTTTTTACACGGGGGATGGAAAAGTTTCCCTTTTCTGGACGGAGTTTTGCGGGTGCGCACGACGTACGCTCAAGGTTTTGAGGGGCTTACGATTGGAACGTGGCGTGCGTTTGCGAGAGCACACTCAGCATAGGGCTGACGGGTAACAACCACATAGCTCGCAAGCTGCATCCAAGCAGTATCCGCTCTGGAGCGACAGTGCCGGGGTGTCCGCACGTCTCAAATCCGCATTTCCCGGCCCGATCACCGGTCAGGACAGTATCTATTGTGATTGACAGGATTTCGCGGCTGCCCGGTGAAGGAGAAGAGCATGCGTTGGAATCGAATACGGCTGGTCGCTCTTCTCGTGGTGGGAATCGCGCTGATTTCAGCGGCTTCCACTTACTTTGATGTACTGGCGCACAAGCACACGCTGCGATCGGACCTGGTGCGAAGGACGCAATGGTTCGGCGCGGGGCTGCAGCCGCAAATCGAACAACAATTCGGAACCGGGAACAAAATTGACTGGGCTGGATTGCTGAAACGACTGCGCCAGCACCCGGATGAACCGAGCCTGACCATTCTTGATACTGCGGGAAATGTGCTTGCATCGGACGGGGATACGCCCGCGTGGGACGGGCAGCCCGGCAATCTTATCAAGCGGACTCTGTCCACGGGAAAGGAAGCGGGGGCGTTTGTGAGGATGCCGCCCGCAGTTACAAATCCCGGTGGGAAGCAGGGCGCGCAGGACGGGGCCGCGCAAGATCGCACATCGGTCAGGCTGTGGTACGAAGACGCGATGCCGCTTCATGCGGGAGGGAACATTGCCGGCGCCCTGCTCATGACGGCAGACGCCGAGTATATCCATGCGGAAGGAATTGATGTTTGGCAGCGGAGTTTTCTGCGCATCGCGGTAATCGTCGTGCTGGTGATGGTTGTGATGTTCCTGACGGTTCGCTGGTTTGTGCAGCAACCGGTGACGCGGGCAACGGAGTGGCTTCGCCGCTTGCGCCATGGGGAAGCAGTGGTGGAAGAAGGCGCAGGCGAGTTTGACTACCTGGCGCCGCTGGCAAGAGAGGTAACCTCGCTGGCCGAGAACCTGGCGCAGGCGCGGGTGGCTGCGGAAACGGAAGCCCGGCTTCGCGATCAGGCGGGGAATCTGTGGACGGCGGACCGGCTTGCCGTGCATGCGCGCGATCGTTTGGGCGACGGCAAGTTGTTTGTAGTTTCAAACCGCGAGCCGTACATGCATGTGCGGAGCAAAGGAAAGATCGAGTGCATTGTGCCGCCGAGCGGATTGGTGACGGCGATTGAGCCGATACTGCGGGCGTGCGACGGGACCTGGATTGCGCACGGGAGCGGGAACGAGGATGGCGCATTTGTGGATGAGCACGATCGCCTGCGCGTGCCGCCGGATGAACGGCGATATACGCTGCGCCGGGTCTGGCTGAGTCCTGAAGAGGAAAGCGGTTATTACGAGGGTTTTTCAAACGAAGGGCTATGGCCACTATGCCATATCGCGCACACGCGGCCGATCTTCAGGCAAAGCGACTGGAGCCTGTATCAAAGCGTGAATGAGAAATTTGCCGATGTGCTGCTTGAAGAGATACGCGGCACGGAAAATCCTGTGATCTTTGTGCAGGACTATCATTTCGCGCTGTTGCCGCGGATGATCAAGAATGCCAGGCCCGATGCACGCGTAGCTATTTTCTGGCATATCCCATGGCCCAATCCGGAATCGTTCAGCATCTGCCCGTGGCAGGTTGAACTGGTGAATGGGCTGCTGGGCGCCGATGTAATCGGTTTCCATCTACAGTCGCATTGCAATAACTTTCTTGAAACCGTGGATCGGACACTGGAGGCACGAACGGATTGGGAACACTTCAGCATCCGGCGCAACGGGCATTTATCTTCTGTGCGTCCCTACCCGATCAGCGTGGCGTGGAGCGACTCCGATCTTCTGAAATGCGACGATGACGGCACGGCCACGGGGAACGGCGGCAGAATGGCAAAGCTTCAACTTGCCGAAAGCCCTGCAAGGAAGAAGGAACCGGGACTCATGGTTCCGGACAACAGCTGGGGCGTGGAACCGAGCCCGCTGCACCGTGAGCTTCGGATCGAAGGCATGCAACTTGTGCTTGGTGTGGACCGTATGGATTACACCAAGGGCATTGTGGAGCGATTGCTGGCGATTGAACAATTGCTGGAAGAGCAGCCATGGTATCGCGAACAGATTGTGTTTGTGCAGATTGCGTCTCCCAGCCGCACTGGGATTTCAACGTATGCGGATTTGCGCGTGCAGGTGGAAGAGACGGTGGAACGCATCAACCGGGCATTCCAAACGACACTTTGGAAACCTGTGATTCTGATTCAACGCCAATGCAGCCATGATGAAGTGGAGCGCTACTATCGGGCGGCGGAGGTTTGCCTTGTGACCTCGCTGCACGACGGCATGAACCTTGTTGCAAAGGAGTATGTGGCCGCACGAAGCGATTGCGACGGCGTACTTGTGCTGAGCAAATTTGCGGGAGCGTCGCAGGAGTTGCGGGATGCGCTGTTGGTGAATCCCTACGACGTTGCGCAGGTGCGGGACACGATTGCGACGGCGCTGAAGATGACGCAGGACGAACGACGGCTGCGGATGAAACGCATGCGGCAACAGGTGAAAGAGCACAACGTATATCGCTGGGCGTCGAATATTCTGACGGATGTTTGCTCGGTACGCATTGAGGACGAGGTTCTGGCTGTAGCTATGAATCGGCCTCATAGAAAGCGGGCTTGAGCGGCAGGGTAAGAGAGTTAAATTGGATCCCCGCAAGGCTACAAAATCAGCTTATTTGATGGCTTGAGTGGCACTACTGAAGGCGTGCCCATCGCACTTCTACGTCGAGACCCTTCAAATACTTACATCGATCTCCTTCGCATATCTACGTCGCTCCCAATTACAAAGCTCATAATGCGGGAGTGCGCGTCTTCCTTGCTTGCGCACCGGTCTCGTACAATCGCATCGCTGTTGGTGAACGAAGGCGATGGGGGGCGAATGGGAGCGACGCGGAGAGAGTTTCTTTGGGGCACCTTGGGAGTGGCTGTTGCCGGCAAGTTGAACCGGGCGGC
>JBEKRU010000175.1:0-8344 GCA_049518435.1 Occallatibacter sp.
CAGGCCTCCTGACGACGTTCAGATGGGGAATAAATGAGCCAGTACCATCGAATTATCGGCATAAATTGGGGAGTGTCGGGGTGTTTTTGAACGGAATATGCCTGTTTTTCTCGAGTAAAGTTCACAGGTTGACACCCGGTCAGGTTTGCAAGCGAGTCAGTTAATTTATATTGCCACCTGCACACCCGAAGTGAGAGGTGGTTTTCGAGGGGAGGGGGGTGGGGTAATTGTTTTTTTGATGCGGTACAAACCGGGAGCATCCCCGACAAAGTCATTTGCGCGAATTTGACTGCGGTTATCACAGACCGATTGTGCGCTTGCGGAGGGAATTAATCGGCAAGCGGATGGAGTGACCCTGTCGCTCCGCATTCCTCCGCACGGCTCGATAGGGATTTGTCCATTACCGCCGAATCGCCGCGCGGCTTATGCGACAGTAAAGAAGGCATGGAAGAGCAATTGGATACAGGCCGGCGCACCCGGTTCCTGGGATACGGCGCCTGCGCATTGGCTGGGTGCCTTTGGGGCACGGGCTTCTACTTCGGCAGGCTGGCGCTGAACGAGATGAGTGTGGAGCATATGGTGCTCTACCGCTTCCTGTTTGCCTCACTGGGCATGTTGCCGCTGGTCTTCATGAATCTGGGGCGGTTTCGCCTGACGGCCGGCGAGTTGCGCATACTCATCATCTCCGCAGCGTTCGGCATACCCATTCAGTTTCTGCTGCAGTTTCACGGCCTGGCATTGACCACGGTAAGCCACGCTTCGCTGATGGTGGGATCGATGCCAGTGCTTCTGGCGGGCGCCGCAGCACTGTTTGCCGGCGAACGACTTGACTGGATCGGATGGGTAGCGCTTTGCGGTTCAACCTTGGGTGCGGCGCTGATTGTGTTGGGCGGCAGCCGTGGCCCGGTGACGCATGGGCAACCCTCTTTGGCAGGCGATTTGCTGGTCGTAGCTTCGCTGATCACCGCGCTCGCCTGGGTCCTGCTGAGCAAGAAACTGATGCAGACCCACAGTCCGCCGGTGGTGACGGCTTACACCATTCTGTCCGGCACCGCGATGCTGGCGGCAATGACGCTGGTTCCATGGATGCTGAGTCCGTTGACGCATCAAAGCGTTCAGCCCCTCCCGTTCGCACACCTCAGCCACACGGCATGGTTTGCGTTGGCGTTCAGCGGCGTTCTTTGCACAGCGACCACTACGCTCCTCTGGAACTGGGGCATCCATAATGTGCCGGCCTCACGCGCCGGTGTCTTTCTGAACATTGAACCGGCCCTTGGCTCGTGGCTGGGAGTTCGGCTGTTGGGCGAGCACCTTGGGCCTTACGCCTGGGCGGGAGGAGCACTGATTCTGGCAGCCGCCGTCACACTGACGACGCGCGGACACGAAGCGGGATCAGTCACCGAGCCGGCCATCATTCTTGAGTAGTTGTGAAGATTGTGGCGCGACGTGGACGCCGTATACTTTGGCCGCTTTACGACTTACTATTTTCCAAAGTATGAGTGGAGAACCGAATACAACAAGAGCGGCGCCGAGAGCCGACACACGCAGCAGGCGACGCGTACTGCTTGAACTGCTCATTCCCTACCTCTTGATTCTGGTTGTTTGCTGGACGCCTCGTCCATGGCAACGGGTGCTGTGGTTGGTAGCGGCTGCCTCCATCGTGATTATCACTTGCATCTCGTTTGATGGACTGGATGCGATGGGTCTGCGCAAGACGAATTTCCTCCGTTCATCCTGGGTGGCAGCCGCGGCCCTGGCAATTGGAATTGCGGCCGCGGTAGTTGCCGCACACTTGCAGACTTTGCATGTGCCAGACGGTCCGGTGGCATTCATCAAGACGTACTGGGCCTATGCGCTGTGGGCCGCGGTCCAACAGTTCCTTCTGCAATGCTTCTTTCTCTCGCGCCTGCTGCGGTTGATGCCCGGTGCAAGAATCGCAGCATGGATGGCCGCGGGGATTTTTGCTATTGCACATCTGCCAAGTCCGATACTTACATCCGTCACTTTTCTGTGGGGCCTCGTTGCCTGCATGCTGTTTCTCCGCTACCGCAACCTCTATCCTCTGGCGATTTCCCACGCCATTCTTGGCATCTCAATCGCCATTACTGTGCCCGGGCCAGTTGACCACAACATGCGTGTCGGCCTTGGCTACCTGACCTACCGGCAACACCGTGGACACACGACGCCGCAAGGCTTGCCGCATCCCTGAGGTCCGCAGAACCTACCAAGGTATATATCCCATTAATTTTGAGTCATCCCGATAAACCAACGCCGCATCTAACCCCGGGAATATGGAAGACGCGGCGATTTTACAATCAGGATCAACAAGGCCAGCGAGCCAGAGCAAGCAGAGGGACTTTTTGGAGGTTTCCTTCACTTTTGTGCTGCTTCTTCTCGTGCTTTGGACGCCCATGCCCTGGCAGTTGCCACTGTGGGGCGTCGCATTTGCCGGCATGCTGGCATTCACGCGCTTGCGGTTCGACGGATTGGAGCCAATGGGCCTGTGCATGGGAAACTTCCGCCCTGCACTGTGGGCCGTTGGATTGGCGTTCGTCCTCGCAGTGGCAGCGGTTGCACTGGCCTTCGACCTTCGCACACTGCAAGTGCCTTCCAGTCCGATTCGGTTTGTCGCACATTATGGCGCCTATGCAATCTGGGCTTTGATTCAGCAAGTCGGACTGCAGTGCTTTTTTCTTTCCCGCCTGTTGCGACTGCTACCGGACACGCTCTCCGCGGTAAGCGTGGCTGCGGGGATGTTCGCGATTGCGCACCTGCCCAGTCCAATCCTTGTTGTGGCCGCAATGATATGGGGCTTCATTGCATGCATGCTGTTTCTTCGCTATCGGAATGTCTATCTCCTTGCGATTTCGCACGCCATCCTTGGCATCGCCCTCGGCGTCACGATCCCTCCCCAGGTAGATCACGAGATGCTGGTTGGCCGCCGCTATTTCACGTACATGCAGAAGCCGGTGCCCGCCGCATCGCTATCGCAGCCACAGAGACCAGACGGCATCCACAGTGGCATGGGCAATGGCCGAGGCTCCTACGCGGCGATTTTGCCGCCAGGCTCGGCCATAGAAGATGCCTGCAACGGCTGCCAGCAAGACGTATCGCCAGTTGAAAAGCGCCGCCCTCTTATTGAAGTGGGACAGGCCAAATAGGATGGCGGTGACGAGGAGAGCTGGAATGCGGCCCATGCGCCGTTCCAGCAGATTCTGCAGCCATCCGCGAAAAAATAGCTCTTCCGGAATTGCGATAAAGAAGAATGTGAACAGCCAGGCTTCGACGATGGAAACTGCGCCTGGCCACTGCGCATGTAGATGCAAAAACCCCAGGCTCAGCCCAAGCCCCAGTGCAACGGGAGTATAGAACAGAAACTCCCGGAAACCGATTCCCGCGTCGCGCAGCTTCAGGCGAAGATCGAAGCCGGTCCCTTCCAGATGACGGATTACGATGAATCCGTAGAGGCCCGCATCGAGCAGCAGCATCTTGCCGAAGATGGCCAGGTGCGCGGGCCAGGCACTCTCAAACCAGCGCAGGTCGACGGCAAGGCCGAGTGCGACAAGAATTAGGAAGTCTCTCCAGTTGCCCTTTTGTCGCGGATCGACTCGCGCGGACTGCCAGAGCAGGCTGACGATGGCGACCGGCAGCACCAGGTACAGCGCAAACCATCCCCACTGAAAATCTCCGGCGGCGCATGTCACCAGCACGTAAGGCAGGCTCAACACCGCAGGCCCAAGCAACTGCGCCCATACAGGAAGCCTGTGCACCTTTTCGATGACGTTCTTGGAAATGAAGGCTGCAACCAGCAGCGGAATGAGTGTGAGGATTGCAGCGATCGAGGTTGCGGGAGTAATCATGAGGCCCAACTCTATTTTTGCACCGGAGCCCATGTGCTGATTGGTGATCGCGTGCCGCTGTTCATGCTATATTTCGGGCCGGGTCTACCGTGGTTCATACGGCATCCCGATAAGTGAGGAACTTGTTCATGCGCGCGGTCCTATTGATGCGGCTTACGATGCTTGCGCTGCTGCCAGCCTTTTTGCTCCGCGCGCAGGACGTGCATGTGCGTGTATCTCCCGACGTCACAAGCGGTATTGAAGGCACCACGGAATTCCCCACCATCCAGATGGCCATGGACCATCACCCATTCGCCGGCATCGGGCCTAGCGGGAAACCCGGGCGCGTCTTCATTGAGATTGCGCCCGGAACCTACCATGAGCGCGTGATTGTGACGCAAAATCACACCAACATCACGCTGCTGGGCAAGGGGAAATCGCCGGACGAAGTGGTCATCACCAACAGCCTGAACGCGAAGCAAGCCGGCGGCACCTTCTTCACGGAGACAGTGGAAATCAACGGCGCCGGGTTTGAAGCCGACAACATCACCTTTGAGAACACCGCGGGCAATACCGGCCAGGCGGTGGCCGTTGCCGTGCGCTCCGATCGTGCGATTTTCAAGCACTGTCGTTTTCTTGGCCACCAGGACACGCTTTTCGCCGACTACGGACGGCAATACTACATGGATAGTTACATTGAGGGCGGCGTCGATTTCATCTTTGGAAACGCAACCGCAGTGTTCGACCACTCCGAGATTCACGCGAATGCTCCCGGCTATCTAACTGCGCAGTCCCGCACCTCGCCCGATCAAACCACGGGCTACGTGATTCTGAACAGCAAGGTAACGAGCGGGATTGTGCACAACGGGAATGCGGACTCGGCGACTATGTCGAAAGAAAGCACGAGTCTTGGCCGCCCGTGGCGTCCATTTTCTCGCGTGGTCTACATCAACACGGATTTGTGCGCCGATGTAACACCGCAGGGATGGAGCCCGTGGGGCAAGACGCCCGGCGATCCGCAAGCGTGGTATGCGGAATTCAACAGCACCGGCCCTGGGGCGAACCCGTCAGGACGCGTCCCCTGGTCGCATCAGTTGACGGCGTCCGAGGCCGCGCAATTCAAGCCAAAGATGTTCCTGGCCGGGGCAGACCATTGGGATGCGGAAGCGGACGCGGAGAAACTTCCGTAGGAAAACGGCCATGGGGTCGACTGAACCGCGGCTTCAGGAATGGGTTGGATTGGTTGCGACCTCAAGGGCCGTTCTATCCCAGTGCGCGCAGTTCGCGGCCGCTTCGTAGGTGCTCTGAAGAAAAGCAAGCAAGGCCGCGTCCGGATCCGGTAAGCGACGCATGTCCTCATAGGGCAACACGAACTCGCCAAAGCTCGCGTTGAACGAAGCCTCGGGCGGGGAGATCGCGTAGTCCCTGTAACCGGGCGGCTCAGGATAGGCGTAGCTGTAGAAGAACGGCTCCATGCCGGGTGCGCCAGGCCAGAAGCCGCAACTGCTGACTTCGTGAGAATAGGCATCGCGCGTCACGCGATCTGGCAATCCGGGCATGCTTGGATGTTCCGGCGCGGTGCGGCCGGAAAAGCGCGTGCATGCCAGATCGAGCGCGCCCCAGAATAGATGGATCGGACTTACCTTGCCGACAAAACGGGCGCGGAAGATGGTGAAGACCCGCGCGGTCTGGAGAAGCACTTTCCAGAACCGCTGCGCGAATTCGGGATCATACGCGTTGTGGGTTTCGTCCTGCGCGAATGGAATCGGCTGCGCAACTTCACAGGGGACCGGCCAGATGCGAACCGGACAGCCAAGGCTTTCGAGCGCATCCATGACCTCGCGATAAAACGCCGCGACCGTCATCGGTTTCAGCGGGATAGTTCTCCGCTCGGCGTCGCTCCTTTCCACGACGAGCAAATGATCGATGAAGTCGAAATCAATTTGCAGAATCCTGGCGCCGAATGGCATGGGAGATGTGGTGAGTCCGCGAACTGTCGGATAGAGCGTCACGTTCCAGGTATGGTTGATGGGCGGAGTGAGAGCGAGCCGCACTTTGCCTACAATCTGCATCCAGAGTTGCAGCGTGGAGCAGGTATCACTCCACGCAGCCTGGGGCAGCGCGGGCCATTGGTCAGTAGTGCCATTCGAGAGGTCCTGTTGCGGGGAAATCATGGTATCTCCTGGCGCCATGATAGCTGTCGAAATGCGCACGGGGCCAACTTGGTTCTCAGCAGTCTTTACATCCCGCCCTCGCCCCTGCCACACTAGGGAGTGGACACCCAGACAATTGTTATCCTCGATTTTGGTTCGCAATATACGCAGCTGATTGCACGTCGTATTCGCGAACTGAATGTTTTTTCCGCTGTACTCCCCTGCACCGTTCCCCTCAAGGAAATCCAGGCTCTGAAGCCGCTCGGCGTGATTCTCTCCGGAGGGCCGTCGTCTGTATATGACGCGGATGCTCCGGCAGCGGATGCGGCCGTGCTGGAGATGGGCGTGCCGGTGCTCGGTATTTGCTACGGGCTGCACTTTATCGTGCATCATTTGGGGGGCAAAGTGAAGTCGGCGCCGCTACGCGAATATGGGCACGCGGAGGTGACGATTGAAGATAATAACTCTATTATTTTCAATAGTTTACCTCCTACCATCCAGGTATGGATGAGCCACGGCGACGAGACGGAGGCGCTGCCTGAGGGATTTCATCGAACGGCAGTCACGTCGAATGCGCTGGCTGGGATTGCGAATGAGGAGCGGCGCATCTGGGCGGTGCAGTTTCATCCGGAGGTGCACCACACGCCGCTGGGACCGCAGTTGATTCGGAATTTTGTTTTCGATATTTGCGGGGCGGCGGGCGATTGGACGCCGGCGCACTTCATTGAGTCAACAGTAGCAGGAATTCGCGAAAAAATCGGCAAAGGACATGTCATCTGCGGGCTCTCTGGCGGGGTTGATTCTTCAGTGGCCGCGGTGCTGGTGCACAAGGCAATTGGGAGCCAGTTGACCTGCATCTTTGTGAACAACGGCGTGCTGCGCAAGAACGAGTTTGTGAACGTGCAGAAGAACTTACGGGACAAACTTGGACTGAACATTGTGGGCGTGGATGCGAGTGAACGGTTCCTGGCGCAGCTGGCGGGGGTGACGGATCCGGAGACTAAGCGGAAGCGGATTGGGGCGGAGTTTATCGCGGTGTTTGACGATGAGGCTGCGCGGATTGCGAAGGAAAGTGGGGGAGTTGATTGGCTGGTGCAGGGGACCTTGTATCCGGATGTGATTGAGTCGAGCAGCGTGAAGGGCCCGAGCCAGACCATCAAAAGCCACCACAACGTCGGCGGGCTGCCGTTGGGGATGAAGCTGAAGCTGATTGAGCCGCTGCGGGACTTGTTTAAAGATGAAGTCCGGCGGATCGGGCGCGATCTGGGCATGCCGGAGGATGTCCTGGGGCGGCAACCGTTCCCGGGACCGGGACTGGCCGTGCGCATCCTGGGCGAAGTAACGCGTGAGCGTGTCGCGCTGCTGCAAGAGGCTGATGAGATTGTGGTTGCAGAGATCAAGGCTGCGGGACTCTATAACAAAATCTGGCAGAGTTTTGCTGTGCTGCTGCCGGTAATGAGCGTGGGCGTGATGGGCGACCAGCGGACCTATGCCTACACCTGCGCGGTGCGGGCCGTGCATTCGGAAGACGGCATGACCGCCGACTGGACACCGCTGCCTTACGAGGTCCTGAAGCGCATTTCAAGCCGGATTGTGAACGAGGTGCGCGGCATTAACCGCGTGGTCTACGACATCACCTCGAAGCCGCCGGGGACGATCGAGTGGGAGTAGGACGGGCCGGCGACGGCCGCGCGGGCGGGCGTGATTTCGCCGCTAAAGCGTGTGGAATGTTGGCTTGAGAGGGTGAAATTTACCCTGAATCGTCTGCTTACAAGGTGACGAAAAGGGCTGAACATCACCCTGCAAGGTGAGGTTTCGTCCGCGAGTTCACCTTGGATGTACAGTTAAAATCGGATTTTTCTGCCTGGAGTTACCCATTTTCGGGTTCGAGTTTGCCTGCAACTGGACGTTTTTGGCAAAAACGCGTTGATCTCGCACAAGATAACGGCGTAACCTATTGATAGTGCTCTATTTATGTTGATTCTTGTACTGTGGGGATGCGCGCGGAATAGGTTCTGTGGTCCTCAAACCCCCGGTCCCGAAATGCGAGGGACCGGGGGCATCCGTATCGCGGGTTGAAAAGGTCATTGGATCGGGGCCACCCGCCCCCTGGCTCGGCTTCTAGGTTGTCCCCGGATTCAAAGCAGCACCGCCGCGCAAGCCGGCTACCTCGCGGGAGAGCGCGTCGATGCGGGCCATGAGCTCTTCGTGGCGCTTGTCGGCGACGGAAGGATCGAACGCTTCGACATAGAAGGTGCCGTTGGGCTCGAGGACGCAGCGGTGCACCTTGTGGAAGTCCTCAAAGCCCTGCTTGTGAATGACGGAGAGCAGTTCCTCGCGCGTCAGTGATTC
>JBEKRU010000176.1:0-8138 GCA_049518435.1 Occallatibacter sp.
TGCGGAAGCGTGATAGGTGGCAGCATGCCGGCAATCTCGCCGCGGTACGACTCGAGCCACGGAGGCAGCTTCAGGGTTTCTCCCAGATGCTCAATCGGCTCATCGAATGTGAATCCCGGCGGGTCTGTTGCCAATTCAAAGAGAACACCGCCCGGTTCTCGAAAGTAGATGGAGTGAAAATAGACGCGGTCAAGCACTGGAGTCACGTTGAGAGGGATCTTCGACAACATGTTGCGCCATTCTAGCTGCGCCTGGTCTGTGGGTACGCGAAAGGCGATGTGATGAACGCTGCCCGCGCCAATCACTCCATGGATGCCTTGGGGCTGAACAAGAAGATCGACGTGGTTGCCCCGCGCCGAAGCATCGGAAACAAAACGGATGCGATTCTCTTCCTGGGCTCTTTGGCTAAAGCCCATGGTCTCAAGCACCCGGGCAGTGAGCTCGAATCCTGCCTCGCAAAGTGTAACGCCGTGGAAGCCACGAATGGCGTGCTCTGCTGGAACTGTGGCAGTCCGCGATGGCAGCGATCCATAAGCCGCATCACTGCCGATGATTTCCACACGCATTCCGTCGGGGTCACCGAAGCTGAGCACAGGCTCGCCAAACCGCTCGCCCAGATGTTCGACTGGAGTGCCGGCCGCCAGCAATCGTTCTTCCCAAAAACTGAGCGAAGAAGCAGGAACGAGAAAGGCTGTTGCCGAGGTCTCGCCCGCTCCCACGCGCCCACGCGTTGCATGAGGCCATGGAAAGAAAGTCAGAATGGACCCAGGTGCGCCCACATCGTCTCCAAAATAGAGGTGATACGTGCCTGGGTCATCGAAATTCACAGTTCGTTTTACCAAGCGCAGGCCGAGCACTTCTGTGTAGAAATCGAGATTACGCTGCGGATCGCTGGCGATGGCCGTTACGTGATGCAGTCCTACGATGGGCTGAGGCATTGGTTTGCTCCGCTCCTAGGTATTCCCCTGAACAAGCGCACGGGGGCCCTCTTGTGCAGGGTGGATCATTTCGCGCGCGTAGGCAAGTCCCATACCATATCCTCCGCCATGATCGACGACAATGGACCGAGCACTTTCGTATGTCTCGTGTCGCGACCAGTCACGCTGAAACTCCAGAAGTACCTGCAGCCAACTGGTCAATTTTGCGCCTGCGGCCTGCATCCGGCTCAGCGCCAGTTGATGACTCGCGGATGTGAGCCCGCCGCATGCATCGGCAATTACGAAGACTTCAAATCCATCGCGCAGGCTCGACAGAACAGGAAATGAAACACAGGCCTCGGTGAGCATCCCCGCAATCAAAATGCGCTTGCGGCCGGTTGCAATCACGGCATCGTGGGCCGCGTTGTCCTCCCACACATTCATGTTCTTGCGTTCAATCGGCTGCACGTCATTGAGTATCTGCTGAAGCGCCGGCAGCAGTGGCCCACTGTAGGCGCGCGAAGCGGACGTGGATACAACGACAGGAACTTCAAAGGCACGTGCCGTACGGGTCGTTGCGATGGCGTTATTCAGCAGAACCTGGCGAGGTACAGACTCCACGCCAAAGGCCAAGCCTGCCTGGAAATCCACCAGCAACAGCACGCACTGTTCGGGTTGAATCAGAACCTCTGCTCCACTCATGTAACCCTCCTTCAGATAGCGATTGCGGAATGATTGCGATTTACGCAACATTGGAGTGACGGCCTGCATACATACCGTCCTTCGTGCGCCGGTTGCGCAAATGCAGACGAACTCGATTCAACCGGCTCTTCACTGCGGTTTCGCTCAGGGCCAGAGATCCGGCAACTTCAGTCGTCGAGAGCTCGTGAACATAGCGCATATTGAAAGCTTCCTGCAACTTCTGCGGAAGCCGGGCGATCTCGTGCCTGACAAAAGCGCTCGCCTCGGACCAAAGGTAGTGTCGCTGCGGACACGAGCGGGAATCTGGGATATCGATGTCCGAAGCGGCGCAGGTGTCAACAGGGCGCTTCTTCCGAAGCAACATCAGTGCTTCGTTAATGGCGATTCGCGTCAGCCAGGTACCGAATTGCGCTCTTCCCTCGAATCGATCCAGATGGAGCCAAGCCTTAAGAAAGCACTCTTGCAATGCGTCCTGAGCATCCTCTTTTTGGCGAAGCATTGAGTGGAGCTTGCGGAAGAGCCTGGGTCGGTTGCGTTCCAGAAGCAATGCGAAAGCTCGTGAGTCGCCCTCCCTGGCAAGACAAACAAGGCGGGTATCAGACAACTTCTCAAATCCTGCCGCGCATGATCCGAGGACTGATGTTTGATTCACCGTATGGTCCCTCCCTCAGGTGCCTATTGCATAAAATAGACGTCTTCCCGCTTTGTCGAAACCTTGAAAAGTGCAGATTTAGACTTGTCGATTTCTGCAGGTCCGGGAAGCTGGATCGTTCGAGCCGCGGCAAGAGAAGCGTCCGCTCGCGACGGACTTTCTTCATCGCGCATTGCTTGAAGATCGCTGAGAATCGATCGGTCGAGCAAAGTCGCGAAGGTTGAAGATTTTCAATTCTCCACTGGGGGCTGCACCTTGAGGATCAGGTTCACATACATTGGTCCCTGAAAGTACGGTAGATGAATCGTGTGCCGTCCTGCATCCAGGAGCACGCCCGCCTCTATTGCGTGCGGGGAATGAATGCCATCGTCGTCGATCAGCAATACTTTCGACCATCCGGCGCGTGTACCGGCACGGCAAGACATTTTTTCCGGAGATCGCGATGAAACTCGCCGAGCACATGGGCAAAAAGCAACTGACGACGCGAGAGCTGGAAGTGTTTCGTCTCATTCGCGATGGCCACCGCAACAAACAAATCGCCGATGTGCTTAGCATCGCAGAGACCATAGTCAATTTTCACGTGAAGAATCTGGTGGACAAGCTGGCGGCAAACGATCGCACCCACGCGGAGAAGGGTGAAGGTGCCCGGGCCTAAATCGTTGTAGAAGGCTGCACGCCTTGTGCCAGTGTCCTGCCACTCGGTGTCGATTCAGATAAGAATAGTTCGCCGATGAACTCTTCGGCCACCTGATTTCTTATTGGTCGTCCCCTGTACTTTACTTCAGGGTCGACGAAGTGCATTTCGGCGCCACAAGACGCGTTGAGAAGCTTCTTTGTTGGCAACCATCCGTCCTTTGCCATTCCGATGAAGAACTAGACGCATCGCGGCGTACTGGAGAAATCCTTAGCACAAAACCTATCGCATTTTGGGTTGTTGTGAAGTCGCAATCCATTGCACTCTATCTTCATCCGAGCGCAATTTGCCTCGGGAGATAGGCGAGGAGAAACCCCATGCTAAGAAGACCTGTGTCGATTCTGCTGGCTCTGTGCGCTGCGACTGCTTGTTGCACCTTGTCTGCGCAAGACGCTGCCGGCGCCGGAAATCAACCCGCGCTTCATATTGATGTCCCGACCAAACTGAGCAAGGTCAACGTCGTTGTCGACATGGGGCACGCGGTGTTTGGCGGCGATACGCCATTTGCCTTGGGAGACATCAAGCTTCTGGCGACCGATCTTCACGAGTGGCAAGCCAGTGGCCAAGTAGTGATGATCTTCCACGGCGACGCGGCCTACATGGTGCTCAACGATGCCGCCTATGATGCCAATCGCCATGCAACTGCCGGCAACCGCTTCAAGACTGCCTTGAATGAGTTGATGGCGATGGGCGTGCAAATTGAGTTGTGCGGCGCCACGGCCAGTGCGAATCACTGGGGCAACGCCGATCTTCTGCCCGGTGTGAAGGTCAACGTCAACGCCATGGTCCGCATTACCCAATTGGAGCAGGACGGCTACACCATGATCTACCAGTAGCCCGCCCGGATCCGTTGAGTTTCCAAGCGAGGGATGAAGATCCTGAATCGTTGCGCGCGCATGCGACTGTTCATCATCACTTTGACGGCATCGATCCTGTCGATCCCCACACCAGCGCAGCAGGTGGCTTCGACGAGTACCGTGGGCACCGATTTTCAGAGCTGGGATGAACTCGACCTACGTACGCGCGTGAATTCAATACTGGATGTGACTTGGATCGCGCGGATGCGGTTCAGCGAGGAAGAGACTAATCCCGCTCATGCGGTGCTTGGAACGGACTGGAACTTCAAAGCCGGCAAATATTGGGAGCTGACGCCTTCGTTTTATTCCGGGCGGTATCACACCGCAACCGGTTACGTTGGATATCGACAGGTTCCGATGGTTGCGGCCACGCCATTCTTTTCACGGGCAAGGTGGACGGTGTCGGATCGAAATCGCATTGGGGGTAGGTTTGACTCTCTCGCCGCGACACCTTCCTGGTTCTATCGCAATCGGCCGCGGGTCGAGTATCAGATCGGCAACTCTGGCGAAGGCATTTCGGTTTTTGCCTGGGATGAGATTTTCTACTTTTCGAAATATCACGGCTGGACCCGGAATCGAGTGGCAGCAGGCGGACATAAGAACTTCGGCAGGCGAGTAGGCGCTGAGCTTTACTACCAGCGCGAAGACAACGAGGCAGGCAGTCAGCCTCCGCACATCAACACGGTTGCATTCCTTGTCGAGTTCCGCATTCGTTAGGCTGCTGGTGATTACGAATAGCTCGCGGTGTTCCGGATTTAGCCAAAGCCGGTTCTCGCCGCAATCCAATTGGAGGAATGATGAACAGTCAAATCGAATTTGCATCGCGCCAGAATCTGACCCAGGCGGGTGTCCCGCGCACTCACGAGGGCGCCCAACTCATATCAGGCTTAAGAAACGGCCTTCGACTGGCGCTCCTGGTCGCGGCGGGCGCACCGCTCGCGGCTACAGGTTCCTTGGCTCAGTCACCGTCCGCTTCGCCTGCGTATCGGCTGTGGCGGGGCAATCCGGTGTTGCAAAGCCATGGCCTGACGATCGACCAGATGATCGCGGACTTCGTCAAAAAGCATCAATTACCAGGCATCGCCATGGCGATTGTTCAGGCGCCGTATATTCCGCGTTCGGCCGGATACGGGGTCACCAACATTCATAACGACGAACTTGCCTCAACCAAAACAATGTGGAACATTGGGCCGATTACCCAGGGATTTACCGCGGTCGCCATCATGCAGCTCAAAGAACAAGGCAAGTTGAGCATCCATGATTCGATCGCAAAGTATCTGCCTGACGCGCCGGCAGCATGGGGCAAAATAACAGTCCTCGAACTGATGCAGCACGCCTCAGGCATCCCCGATTTTCGCAATGCGGATTATAATGCGGCGCTAGCTTATAGCCCGTTGCAATTGATCGATCTTGTACGCTCAAAACCACTTCTCTTCGAAGCGGGTACCGAAGTGCGGCTCAGCGCGACCAATTTCATTCTGCTCGGCATGATCATCGAGCGCGCAGGCAACATGTCGTATCTCGACTTTGTCGATCGCTACCAGATTGAACCGCTGCATCTTGAAAGCACCATGTTTGCGAGTGACTTCCCCACGCAGTCTTTTCTCGATCGCCCCCAACAACCCGGTTTCAATCAGCACGTCAAATTCAAGACACAGGTTCCATACATCAACCCGACGGAGCCTGCCACGGGGTATGTTGAGGACGGCGCCAGTCTTACCGCAACGGATCCTGCTGTCTCAGCTAACCTCTATTCCTTTGGCGGAATCTGGTCCTCGGCGCAGGACATCAGCTTCTGGGACATCGCTCTTGCCGGAGGAGTGCTGATTGAGGATGAAGCCGACCGCGACATCGTTTATAAGCCAACCACACTGGCCAACGGCAAAGTTGTGCCGGCAATGGCAGGTTGGGAATTCACCCAGCATGGGTTTATGGAAGTGAAGGGCGATTCGCCGGGATTCAGTTCCTATCTCAGCCGGTTCACGGCTCCAGATGATCTTGTGTGTGTGACGTTGTTAACCAACAAGCAGGGCGTGGATCTGACAGGTCTTGCCCGTGAAATTGCCGATGCTTACAAGTCGGGCCTCGGCGCCGACGTGGATCCGGCAAAGGTGATAACCCAGGAAAGTAAGTACAGTGTTCCGGAAACGGTTGCCCGCATCAAAGCCTTCCTTGCGGCAAACAAGGTACCGGTTTTCGCCACCTACAATCACGCCGCCAACGCCGAGAGCGTTGGCTTGGCTCTGCGTCCAACTGAAGTGGTAGTGTTCGGCAATCCCAAGGTGGGTACCAAACTCATGCAGGAGAAGCAGGCTGTCGCAATCGATCTTCCGCTGCGCGTCTCAGTTTGGCAAGACGATCGCAATCGAGTTTGGCTGGGTTACCAAAACATAAACGATCTCGGCGCGGCCTACGGCATCAAGGACGAGACAACCCTCAGCGCTCTGGACAAGTTCCTTGGAGAACTAGCCACCAACGCTGCCAATGTGTACGCGTACTGAGAAGAGGGCAACAGAATGAGGCTCAGCTTGGCGGCTGGCTCGGTTCTCGCCATTCACCTTGCTTCCTCGACGGACGGTGCGACGCCGGCGCATGACGGCACAGGCTGAGCGCGACGGGACGACATCATTTCCGCGTGAATACGCAAGAAAACAGAACTTCAACTACACATCCTTCTGGGTGGATTACAACTCCTGAAACTCATGCCGTCACTGATAATTCACAGAACTGTCTCCCTCGAAGAGACCGCGGCCGAACTCAGCCGGAAGCTTCGTTCTGCATTCTTTAACGTCACCCAGTGGATGGCTCGCGGAACCGTCTTTCGCACCATCATTGCCTTCGCCTCATCTGTATTCGCAGCGGCATTTGGTGGCCTGGCGCTTGCTGCATGGGAAACGACTTTGTCCCTGCTTGCGGCAAAGTGGTCGGCCCAGGTTGAAACGCCGGCCACGGGTGAATGGAAAAGCGATGCGGCAGGTGCCAATCTACGTGGCCCTGGTTGTAAGCAAAAGGGAGATGAGCATCCTGAACACCGCATCGCAAAACGGGGGCCCTGCTTTCGCACTGTTGCGCACCACTGAAGTCCTGCGCGATGAACTGATTCAGATTTGCAACACTCAAATCAAATGAATGGAGACACTATGAAAACTCGAATCCTTGCGGCGATCATCGGCCTGGGCCTGGTTGTCGTTGGCATTTTCGGCATCAAGGCAAACGTTGTCGCAGCTTCCGGCGACGAGAGCTGGCCGGCCAGCCGCCTGAACGCTCTTGCTCAACCTACGTCTGCAATGACACCGATCCTGGCCAGGAATCTTGCCGACTTCGATGATCTGGATTTCCACGTCTACACCGGCCAGCATTGGGAGAACCTCCACAAGAGCCACGCTGCCGACATCATCGTCTACTACCCGGACGGCCACACCACCAGGGGCATTCCGGCGCACATCAATGAACTGAATTTCATGTGGACTTTTGCTCCGGATAATCGAATCGTTGAGCATCCGGTTCGTTTCGGCACTGCCGATGGCAAGTGGACAGCAGTTATGGGGTATCTGGACGGGACCTTCACTAAGCCCATGGTCCTCGAGGGCAAGATCATTGAGCCGACAGGCAAGAAATATCATTTAGCGATGTCGACCCTCGGTCACTGGAATAGCGAAGGAACGATGTCCGAGGAGTATCTCTTCTGGGATAACGATTCTCTGATGAAACAAATTGGAGCCGAGTAGCACGTTCTCTTGCTTCAGGACAGAGATATTCATTGAAAGATACGGGCGTCCGCGCGCGCCCGTATCTCATCTACTGCTCCGTAGACTGACGCTCGGTGGTTCCGGCTCTCTCAATACGAAGTTGAGGCGAGAACGAAACGGACGATTCTACGTCCGCCGTGTAACCTCACATGAAAGCGGCTGCTCGGCGTGCCGGTTCCTTCTATGGCTTTTCCATTCGCGTTCCGTGCCCATTTTCAATCCCAGTCGTTAAACGCCCTTACAACCCTTCGGAACAGATCCTTGCCTCTTGCAGAGATCAGATCACGTCGCGTGGCATGAGTGCAGTAAACAAAGGCTGTTAGACGCGACCTCGCGTTGATTGTCCGCTCGGGCTGAGGAAGAAGTTCGGCGAAGTTCGGCGAAATTCGATAGTCATCGAACTGAGCCTTGCTCTAAATATCCGATTTTAAGATGGATTGGCTCTTCAGGTAGGACTCGAACCTACAACCCTTCGGTTAACAGCAACCAGCCCGGCTCGTGCCGGGGCAATGCCGTAAGGAACTTGGCTCGAGCGGCGTGTTCGGCGACATGCTTTATAAAATGAAG
>JBEKRU010000177.1:0-9463 GCA_049518435.1 Occallatibacter sp.
TCTGCTGTGGAACTAGCAAACTTGGCGGCACATGCCTGACCAGGATGAAGGAATCGCATGAAGTTTACGAAATTCGGCAAGGCACTTCTGATGAGCGCCCTCTCTGCTGGCGTGGTCCTCAGCTTTACGTCTTGCGTTCGGAGTTACACGGTCGGCTTTTTGTATGTCACGGGCACAGTGACGGCTCAGTCCGGCAATAACGGTATCATCAGCGGATTTAAAATCGATCACAACACCGGCAGACTCGCCAACATCAATGGACTACCGGTCGCTTCCGGCGGCGCAAACCCCGTTCGCGCGGTCCTGCTGACCGGCAGCCGCTTCCTTTATGTTCTCAACCGGGGCGTTAACTCAGCCGGCAACGCAGACTGCACCACCGCCGACCCCTGCCAGAATGCCAACATCACGCAGTTTTCGGTGGGCGGCAACGGCATTCTGACCCAGCAGGAGACGTTTTTCACCCAGGGGTTGAATCCTTTCCGCATAATCGCTGACCCCTCGGGCGGTTTCCTTTATGTCCTGGATCACGACTCCATCGGAGCTGACGGCAAGAACCCTGCAACCGCGGCGAACCCGAACCCGGGCTGCGCACTTGCCCTCGGCACCAATGTAACCACCTGCGGCGACATTACCGCATTTACCATCAACCAGACGACCGGCCGACTGGAGCTGATTGTGAACGCCCAGGTCACGGCCGCGAACGGAGCGGCGCTGCCCTACTTCCCGGTCCCGGTGAGCCCGGTTGACTTCGTGGAGACCGGGGGCTACTTCCTCACCATGAGTGCAACGAATCAACCTGCCGCTTATCCCTATACCGGCGGCTCCTCGGTCTTCCCGTACACCCTTAACGCTGGCAACGGGCAGTTGACGATCAACCAGAACAGCTCTCAGGCGCTGGGCATTGGGGAAGGTACGGCGATCGTGGCCGGCTCCGGAGTGATCTACGTGCTGGATAATGAGCCGATCACCATCGACTTTGGCGGCGCAAGCACAACCTCGCAGAGCCAGATTCTGCCCTACACAGTAGGGACCAACGGTGCTTTGCAGGCAGAGTCGGGCGGAATTGTCCCGGATGACCCAACCCTGTCCAATCCGATCTACCTGCTGGTTGAATCGAAGGGCAAGTTCATTTACGTAGTGAACCAGGGCAACAACGCACAGGGAGCCAACGCAGCGAGCGGCATAGCTGGCTACTTCCTGACCACGACTCCCGCATTCCAGCTAAGTTACATTGCCGGTGAACCGTTCGGTACCGGTGCGGGACCGCAGTGCCTGGTCGAGGATCCATCCGACCAGTTCGTTTACTCGGCCGACTTCAACGATTCGTCCGTGACGGGACGAGTGGTTGACCCGAACTCGGGCGTGCTGAACAATTTGCGTGCCGCCACTACCTACGCGCTTCAAGGCCCCGCAACCTGGTGCCTGATTGACGGGCGTACCAGTTAGGGGATCGCGCATCGTGTGTGGCCCTGGAGCAGGAGAAAGCCGTCAGGCTTCGATCCCGCTCCAGGGTTCTTGAACAGAACTGGATTCTCCAAAGAACGTAGCCGAATGCCGAGCGCGGCCTTTCCCTGGACGCCCTCGAATTCGATTCCAAACCTGATTTTTCGGGCCCTCAAATTCCGGCCCGTTGACGAAAGATGCGCATGAAGTTCAACAAATCGAGCCAGCTGCTGCTGGTCTCCGCGGCCAGCCTGCTGGTAGCCGGACTTGTGACCGCCTGCGGAACCCTTACCGTAGACTTTGTCTTCGTTTCCAGTTCCAAGGCGGCGGGAACCAACAACGCCGGAGAGATTGACGTGCTGGAAATCAACTCGGAATCCGGTTACATGCGTCACATACCCACTTCGCCGTTTCCATCCGGCGGACGCAACCCGGTGGCGGAAGCCGTCTCCTCCGACAACACTAATCTGTATGTCGTTAACCAGGACGATAACTCGATTGTCCAGTTCATCATCGGTAACGACGGCAAGCTTTATCCGCAGAACACCGTGAATACGCCGGGGATCTACCCAGTTGCGGTCACGGTGAACGGAAAGAATCTTTTTGTAGTGGACACTTACCAGCCGCTGCCGACCTGCTCGACCGCGGAGCCGTGCTCGGGATCGATCGCTGTGTATCCCATCACCGCTTCGTCCAGCAATCCCCCCAGCGACGAGCTGGGCGACGCGGTAGCGAACGGGAGCATCAATTACTGGCCGTTGACCATTCCCGGTAAGCCGAACGACGTGGTGGAACCGACGGGGATCAACGTGCTGGCCAATGGTTCCTACGCGTATGTGGCCGCTTACGACGCCACGGCAAGCGCCAACTACATCTTCGGCTTCTCCATTGCCTCGGGCGGCGTGTTGACCCCGCTCAACGGCGGAGCACCCCTGGCAGGCGGCGCCTTCGCTCAAGGCGCATGTCCGAACGCGTTTCTGAATGCGCCTTATGAACTGGGAACCTGCCCTGCGGCGGTTGCCAGCGATTCCAGCGGCAGCTACCTTTACGTAACAGACGCCACCGTGGGCAAGGTGCATGCGTATGCGATTGCCTCAGGCGCCCTGACGGAGATCAGCGGCAGCCCGTTCGCGGCCGGGAACGCGCCCTCCGCAATTGTCGTCGATCCCAAATATCCCTACGTTTATGTGACCAATGCATTGGACTCCACGGTCTCCGCTTATTCGGCGAGCAACGGCGTGCTGACCAACCTGGGCACCTACGCCACCAGCACGGAGCCGGTGGCGGTCGGCATCGATCCGTCAACCAACCATTTCCTTTTCACGGCCAACTACCTTTACAACGGAGTCTCCGGCACCGTGTCGGGCTTTGAGTTGAGTTCCACTTCCGGAACGCTGGTGAATTCGCAAAACTCGCCTTTCACCATCAACGCCTATCCGACGGCGGTCGCTGCAATTCCGCATGGCGTTACCACCAGCAGCACGCCGAATTGAGATGCGGAATTGAGATTTGGCCGCGGCCGCAGACAACATAGCAACAGCCAGCACCCGGCTTTTACAATGGATGCTGGTCAACCTAATCAGTTTTCTCTGGGCTTCAGCTTGACGGCCCACAACGAAGGAAGCGCATGAAGTTCAGCAAATTGAGCCAGCTTTTCCTGGTCTCTATCATCGGCCTTGTGGTGGCCAGCCTCTTGACGTCCTGCGAGATTGTCACGATCGACATTCTTTTTGTGGCCAGCTCCACGGGCATCTCAACATTCGATGTTGACTCCGAATCCGGCGCCATCCGCACTGGGCAACCAACCGTGTCGTCCGGCGGAACAAACCCGGTTTCCATGGCCGTGAGCTCAGACTACGCAAATCTCTATGTCGCCAATGAGGGAAGCAGCTCGGTAGTTCACTTCTCTGTCGCCGCAAACGGAGTTTTGAGCAGCAAGGACACTGTTACCACGGCCGCTCCGCCGGTGGCCTTGACTGTGGATCCGGGAAAAAGCTACCTGTATGTCGTTTCGGGCACCAGTTCCGCTACGCTCACGTCTTATTCGCTTTCATCGGGAACCATCGGTTCCGCTGCTTCCACCGTGCAGCTCAGCCTTAGTTCGATTAGCGCTTCATTTGCCGGCGATACGCTGATTCCGACCGGCGTGGATGTGCTGGCGAACGGAGGGGCAGTTTATGTAACGGCCTACGATCAATCCGCCTACAATCCCGGCGGAGGCGTATCCAGCGATGCCAATCCCGGCTGGGTGTTCGGTTTTACTGTTGGTTCAGGCGGAGTGCTGACCCCGGCCGCAGGCAGCCCGTGGAAAGCCGGCATCAAGCCCACTGCCCTTGTGTCCGACCCGACCAATCGCTTTGTCTATGTCACAGACTTTGCCTCGAACGAGATGATTGGCTACACCGTGCAAAGCGGCGACGTGCTGGATTTCATGGTCAACGGCCCCTTCAAGACCGGAAACGAGCCTTCGGCGATCGCCATCGACCCGCGCGGACTGTACCTCTACGTTTCGAACGCGCTTGACTCCACCGTGTCCGCTTACGTGATTTCGCTATCCACCGGAACTCCTTCCGCGGCGGTGAACGTGACCGGCAGTTCCCTGAACGCTACTGACACACAGCCTGAGGCGATCCTGGTGGATCCCGCGTTGGGACGATTCGTCTACACCGCCAACCACCTCGGCAATTCGGTTTCCGGTTTCGTGCTGAACGCGACCACCGGGACACTCAAAGCAACGCTGTCCACGCCCTATCCCACGGGTGACGCACCAACGGCGCTGGCGTCGGTTCCACACGGCAACCATTCCACCGAGTCCGTTACCCCGTAGATCCTTTGAAAGAGTTCGGCTGGATCACGTCCCGATTCAATCAGCAAAAAGCCCAGCCGATGAAGGCTGGGCTTTTTGCTGCTCCGGTTCCAGTCGCTTATGCTCCCATCCATTTGCGAAGCAGATTCTGTGCAGGCTTTTCCACCAGGTGCAGCGCAAGCAGCGCCAACGCAATAAGGATCGCGTAGCTGATCCATGGATCGAACTGGATCAGGTTCAGCCGGTCCAGCAGATGCGAGTCATGCAGCAAATTCCATAGCGTGAAGTGGAGAAGGTAAAGGCAATAACTAGCCTCGCCTACAAACACCAGCGGGGGCAGTCCGAAGAAGCCCGACAGCAGGTTCTTGCCGGCCAGGCCGAGAATCATGCAGCCGAACAGGGGCATCAGCAGGCCATCGTGAATGAGCGCATAGGGGATCAGCGGTCCCATCTCCAGCAGGCCGAACAAGGCGGCAAACCCGGCCAGCCCCAGCCAGAGCCGGATGCGACCGTTGCGCGGCACCATCTCATCCACACTGGCCAGCATGACGCCAAAAACAAAGCTGGCGGCGTGGGTGTAGGGGGTGTACTTCAGCGCCTGCAACCACGGGCCTGTGCTCCAGCGATCCGTATGGGCAAGACCGTCCGGATTGAAGGCGAAGTAGAGCGCGCCGGGTATCATCCCAAGGAACCAGACGAAGGCCATCTTCACCAGGTGCGGCCTGAAGCGGTCGGGGCGCTTCCAACTGGCCAGCCAGGGAAAGGCAACGTAATAGGAACACTCGGCCGACATGGTCCAGGCCGGCGTGTTCAGAAAGGTTGCGATCTCCGGGATCCATCCCTGGAGAAGCAGGGGGGTCAGGGCCACGCCCATCCAGAACATCATGTGGGTATGTGCGCCATATTCGCCCTGCAGATTGCCCGAGCTTAACAGGATGCTGAGCAGGTAAATGGGATAGAGCCGGGTGAAGCGCGCCTTCCAGAAACGCACCTTATCCAACTTCCCGGCGCGGGCGCGATCCGCGTAGTTATAAGCCAGCACAAAGCCCGAAAGCAGGATGAAAAAGCTCACCGAGGCGTAGCCGGCATTCACCACCGGCGCCATGAAGCCGAACCAGTCTGGATTGGAGAAATGAAAGAGAACGATATTGATGGCCGCGAAACAGCGCAAGCCCGTCAATGCGTTCAGCCGTGCTGGCTTGCTGGTATCCACTTGACTGTTAGACGTCTCCGGCCAGAACGATGACCAGCAAAATTGACCGCATCGCAGCCAGTCGACAATTTCTGACCACTGATCACTGACAACTGATTACTGTTTTTACGCTGTAACCAGCGAGCCGACCTTCTCGCCCAGAACGACACGCTTGATATTTCCCGGCTGGTTCATATTGAAGATGATCAGGGGCAGATCGTTGTCCTTGCACAAGCTCACCGCGGTCAGGTCCATCACTTTCAGGCCCTGGCGCAGAATTTCCATGTAGGTTATCTCGTCATACTTCACAGCATCCTTGAAGAGCACCGGATCGGCGTTGTAAATGCCTTCCACCTTGGTGCCCTTCAGCAGGACATCTGCCTTGATCTCCATGGCGCGCAGGCTGGCCGCCGTATCCGAGGAGAAAAACGGATTACCGATGCCTGCGGCAAAGATGACAACGCGGCCTTTTTCGAGGTGCCGCACGGCCCGGCGGCGGATGTAGGGCTCGGCTAGCTGGTTCATGAACACAGCACTCATCACGCGGCACTGCACGCCCCGTCTTTCAATGGAATCCTGCAGCGCAATGGCATTGATGACGGTGGACAGCATGCCCATGCTGTCGGCGCTTACCCGGTCCATCTCTTTGGCCTGGCCCTCGACGCCGCGAAAGAAGTTGCCTCCGCCGACGACGATGCCGATTTCGACACCGAGCCCGTGAATCTCGACGATCTCGTCGGTGATTCCTGATACCTTGTCTGGATCCAGTCCGAAACCGCGGTCACCGGCCAGAGCCTCGCCCGAAAGCTTTAAAACAATCCGTTTATACATTCCTTTTCGAGTATCGCATACCGCCCGGTCTGCTGTTCCAGAGCTTGGTGCGAGCGCGGACTGGCGCGGATGTATGCGTGCAGCCATTGCGCCTTGTCTACCACCAAGGGGGCATTGGAAGGAATTTCGGATTTGGCGTACTCTCATTCTGTCGAGGGGGATGAATCGCGTGAACCGTTTCGATGCGGCAGGTTCGTCATTGATCCCTTGGCTGGCGGCGAGTATGGCACTGCTGGCAGGCGCCGGCGTGGTTTGCGCTCAGGCTCCCGGCCGAACTGCGTCCGAAGGGCGAACGGCTGCTTCGGCCATTCCCGCAATTCCGGCTTCCACCGTTCCCTCTTCTACAGGCACAAAGAGCGGCTATGCAGGATTCGTCCTTCCTCAGGCGCAGTTCCCTGCCCTTGGTTCGATAAACTTTCAGAGCTTTCGAAGCTTCCAGGGCGGGGAAATCGGCTATTTGGGTGACGGACGGCGGCCCATTGAATCTGGGCGGTTCGGCTCTGCGAGCCTGCCTGGCAGCACAGCGATTTCAGGGTTCGGTCTTCAAGTGGGCGGCGCAGGGCCGAATACAGCACCGAACTTCAACCAGATGATGCGGGCGAATGCGGCGCTTCCATTTGCTTCTTCGGCGGGCGCCTTCAAACTGACATACCGGAATGGGCTGATTCCCGGGATCAATGGCGGCAATCTTGAACAGGAAACGCCGGGGGTTATCTTTGGCACGACCAACCTTGGGAATGGGGTGTTCTTTTCAGCGGGAACGAACGTCGGCAGGAGCTCAATGGCTGGGACACCTCCGGGAGGCAACGCAGGCGCGACCGGGCCGAAACCCTCGCGGCCTGCTGTGGCGCTGAAGCTGTCATTTTGAATGCGAGTTTGGCGCGCAGTACACGGAAACGCCATGCAGTGAAAAGGCCCGAGGATTGCTCCCCGGGCCTTTCTTGTTTTGTTCATGCGGCGAAGGTTACTCGGCCGGCTCAACTGCCTTGGTCTGGGCGACTGTCCAATCCGGTGCGCCAACCTTGAAGCGCGCAAATCGGCGGACCGTGATGTTCTCGCCCAGCTTGCCCACCTTTTGCGCGATCAGTTCCTTGATGCTGATGGCCTGATCCTTGATGAAGGGCTGATCCAGCAGGCAGACTTCCTCGTAGAACTTGGCCATCTTGCCGTCCACAATCCGCTCGATGACGGGCGCGGCACGATAGATATCCTTCTCGCGCTCCATGTCTTCTATGGTCACGTCTTCCGCCTTGACATAGCGCGGATCGGTCGCCGCGATGTGCATCGCGATATCCTTCATCAGGTCTTGAAAGTCTTCCGTGCGGGCCACAAAGTCGCTCTCGCAGTTGATTTCGAGAAGCACACCGATTTTGCCGCCGGCGTGGATATATGTGCCCACCGCGCCCTCATTGGTGCTGCGGGCAGCCTTCTTCTGGGCAGAGGCCATGCCGCGCTTGCGCAGCACAACGATGGCGGCCTCAAGGTCGCCCTTCGCCTCTTCCAAAGCCTTTTTGCAATCGCCCATGGGCGCGCCGGTCATATCGCGAAGCGCCTTCACCTGTTTGGCATCAATCTTTTCGCTCACTGTCATCTCTCTTTTCCCGTCTTCCGGCCCGTCATGGGCCTTCCTGTTCCCCGGCGTTCACCCAGCCGGTTGGGGCTGCGAGGCAGTATCCGCCGCAGCGTTTGTAGCCTGCATAAGAAAAGCGTGGCTGACTTGTTTGGCGGCCACGCTGTCCTTAATCTGCGCACCTGCGTGCGGCCTAAGATCAGCCTTCGGCGACTTCAGCCTCGTCAAGGGCAGCAACGGCCGCAGGAGCCTTGCGAATGCCGCCGCCGAGTGCCGCTTCCAGGTCCACTTCTTCAACCGGAGCAGCGTCCGCGGTGATCGATTCATCCGCCGAGACAGCCGCCAGTTCCTCAGCTGCAAAGGCCTTGTCGCCCACCAGGTTCACACCCTCGGCTGCCGAATCGGCAATCTTCGAGGTGAAGAGGCGAATCGCGCGCAGCGCGTCGTCGTTGCCCGGAATCACGTAGTCCACAACCGTGGGGTCGCAGTTGGTATCCACCACAGCGACAACAGGGATGCCCAGCTTGCGAGCTTCCTTCACGGCAATCGCCTCGTTGTTCGAGTCGACTATGAACAACGCGTCGGGGAGCCGCTTCATGGTCTTGATACCGGCCAGGTTGGCTTGCAGGTGCTTGCGCTCCCGCTCCAGCTTGATAACTTCCTTCTTGGTCAGCAGGTCGTACCGGCCGTCCGTGGCCATATCATCCAATTCCTGAAGGCGCTTTACACTCTTCTGCACTGTCACCCAGTTGGTCAGCAGGCCGCCCAGCCAGCGCTGGTTGATGTACGGCATCCCCGCGCGGTTGGCTTCTTCAGCCACTGCATCCTGCGCCTGACGCTTGGTGCCGACGAAAAGAATCGTCTTGCCGCTTGCGCACAGGTCGGTGACAAACTTCGACGCATCCTTGAACAGCTTCAGCGTCTTCTGCAGGTCGATGATGTAAATCCCATTACGCTCGCCGAAGATGTATTCCTTCATCTTTGGATTCCAGCGCTTGGTCTGATGCCCGAAGTGAACGCCAGCTTCGAGCAGCTCCTTCATTGTGATCGTGGCCAATGGGCCTCCTTATTGAATTGCATCCGGGCCGGCTTTGCCTTCCCCGGATTGAACCCGCTTGTGGCGGGGAATGGTGAAACTCAGATTACAGATGACAGGTTACAGATGACAGTCAACAGCCGACTCGTACCAACTGAAATCTGTAACCTGTAATCTGTCATCTGCCAATTAACGCTTGCTGAACTGGAACCGCTTACGAGCGCCCTTCTGCCCATACTTCTTCCGTTCCTTCTGCCGGGCGTCGCGCGTCAGCAGGCCTTCGGCCTTGAGCGTCTTGCGCAACTCCGGGTTGAACTCAATCAGTGCGCGGGCAATGCCCAGCTTGACGGCATCAGCCTGCGCAGCCACGCCGCCGCTCTTCACGGTGGTGACCACATCGAAGCTGCCTGCCAGCTCGGCCACAACCAGTGTCCGCTTGGCGGCCACGCGCTGTTGCTCGGTCACGAAGTAAACTTCGAATGCCTTGCCGTTGACTTTCCACTCGCCCGTGCCGGGACGCAGGAACACGCGGGCGATTGCCGACTTGCGCCGCCCCGTCCCGTAATACTGAACCAGATCTGCCAT
>JBEKRU010000178.1:0-7464 GCA_049518435.1 Occallatibacter sp.
CAGGCTGCGGAAAAACTCCCTGGACCGAAGCAGACTCGGTCGATGAAGCGTAGCAGGGGCTAAAGCCCGACTCATTCTATTGGCCTTTTTCGGCCCGGCTCAAGCCGTGCCCTGGTTACAGAGCCTTGCATTTCAGTTCATACGAGTTTTTCAGCAGCCTGTGAAGTCGTGCCCCTTCACACACATCTCATCCGCATCTCGTGTGCCTTCCCGAGTTAGGATGCGGGCTCGAGGGCGTCCAACAGCGCTTCGACTTTGATAATGGGGGCAAGGCAGGTACGGCCGCGGCAGACGAGAGCGAAGGCTTCCGCGCCGGGCGGGGTGGGAACGCGCAAGCCGCTTTCTTGAAGCAGAGATTCAGCGAGCGCCTCGGGAATGCCCCCGGCGACAAGACGAAACGGCTCAATGCGCATGACGGTTTTGTTGACGGCGAAACGAAAGACGGCCGCTGCTTCAAGACTTGCGGCTTCAGGGCCTGCGCCGACGACGATGACCTGGAGGGGGTCGAGCAGGAGCCGCTCCAATGCGAGACCGTACGAACCGGCGTAAAGGCCGAAGTGCTCGACGATGCCGCTGAAGGAACTGAGTGTGGTTTCGGCGATTTCGCGATATTGACTGCGGCCGCTGAGGGCCTCAAGGCGCAGCAGCGCGGATGCGGCGGTGGGATTGCCGGCGGGCGTAGGTGCGTCCTGAATAGGCGTGCGGCGCGCGCCGAGTGCGCCTCGCGGAGCCGTTCCCGGGGCGGGCGCGGCGGTGTCCTCGAAGACTCCGGCTGTGGGGTCAAAGAAGCGGGCGATCATGGCGTTGGCGAGCTTGATGGCCGCGTGGTAGAACTTCATTTCGCCGCTGGCCAGCCATCCATCAACGAGAGCATGGACGGTGAAGGCGTAATCATCGAGGATGCCCGGGACGTTCTCCGGTGGATCTGACGCCGTGATGGAATTGTCCTCGGGATAGGCGATGACGTGGCGGAGTTCACTGTCTCCGTCCCAGGCCTCGGCCATGAGGCGGTTCAGGGTGAGCAGGGCAAATTCGCGCGCGGAATCCATGCGGAGGACGCGGGCGGCTTCAAGATAAGCGGTGACCGCCATGGCGTTCCAGCCGGTGTAGATTGTGCGGTCGATGAACGGGGTGGAGCGCAGGCGCCGGGCCGCAAGCAGCTTGTGCCGGGCTGCATCGAGAATCAGGCGCAGTTGTTCTTCCGGTTGGCTGGCGGCCGCGGCGAATTCGGTGAGGATCTGCTTGCGGTGCAGGACGTTTTTGGCCGGATTGTGGTGCATGTCGCCGAGTTCGCCAATGTCCCAGTAGCGCGCGGCAACCTCCAGCTCCGCGGGTTGCAAAACTGCCTTCGCCTCGTCCAGGGTCCAGGTGAAGTAATCGCCGTCGTCGTCGAGGTTGATGTCCGCATCCTGCGACGCATAGAAGCCGCCGAACTCGCGGTCGGTCATTGAGTCGTCGAGCCAGTGCACGATCTCGACAGCCGTGTCACGAAAGTCGGGACGGGCAAAGCTTTGGAAGCCGTGGATGTAGTTGCGGAGAAGCTCGGTGTTGTCATAGAGCATCTTTTCGAAGTGGGGCACGACCCAGCGCTCGTCCACGCTGTAGCGGTGAAAGCCGCCGGCGAGCTGGTCGTAAACGCCGCCGCGCGACATCTTCTCGAGGGTTGTAGAGAAGGCTTCGCGGGCCTGGGCGGATTGCTCGGAAACCTGGCTTCCGCTTCCACGATTGGTGGCCATTTCAAGCAGCAGATCGAGGACTGCCGGATGGGGAAATTTTGGCTGCGAGCCGAAGCCGCCGTTGCGGGGATCGAACTGGGCGAGGGCGGAAGCGGCAATCTTGTCGACGAGGGAAACGTTCAGTTCGCCGCCGTGGCCGGAGAAGCTTTCGTTGTGCTCGATGGAGGCCATGACGCTGTCCGCCGATTCGAGCGCTTCTTCGCGGCGGTCGCGCCAGACCTGGGCCATGGTCAAAAGCACGCGGCCAAATCCGGGACGGCCATAGCGATCGTCGCGAGGGAAATAGGTTCCTCCGAAGTAAGGGCGGCCGTCGGGAGTAAGGAAGGCCGTGAGCGGCCATCCACCCTGCCCGCTGATGGCCGAGACGGCAGCCTGATAGCGCGCGTCCACATCGGGGCGCTCGTCGCGATCCACCTTCATGGCTACGAAGTGATGGTTGATGAGCTCGGCAATTTCCGGATCTTCGTAGGATTCCCGGTCCATGACGTGGCACCAGTGGCACCAGACGGCGCCAATGTCGAGCAGGATGGGCTTGTCCTCAGACTGTGCGCGCGCAAAGGCAGCTTCGCTCCACGCGTGCCAGTGAACGGGCTGATGCCGCGCGGAGCGCAGGTACGACGAGGCTGCGTGTTCAAGGCCGTTGGCGGCGACGGGCGTTCGAGAAACGTCCTCGGTCATAGGCTGAGAATACATGGGCTACGTCAGCCGCTGCCAGTTCAAACGCCGGGCATGAAGGACAATCTGAAAGACGTGCAAAGGTTGTTGGCAATGGCAGACAACCAAATTCGCTTTTCGACGCATCGAATCCGTCGATATAAGCTGATTACATCCCAGGCATCGTGGTCGCAGCGAGAGTCGATTTAAGAGAACTGTGTTGATCCGTCTCGATTTTCCCTGGATGATGCACCCTTTCATCCCGGTCGTGGTGTGCAAATTCTGATGACTCCGGAAAGAAAGCCCATGCAAGACACGACGACCGCATCTAATGGCCGGGAGGCCAAAGAAAACGCAATGGAGATGAGTGAGCTTGTGGCTCGGTTCGACTGGGCTACGACGGCTTTAGGACCGGCCTCGGAGTGGCCGGATAGTCTGAAAGCGCCGGTGCGGATTCTTCTTACTTCGGGGTTTCCGATGTGGATGGCATGGGGGCCGGAACTGACCATGCTGTATAACGACGCCTATGCACGAACGACGCTGGGCAAGAAGCATCCCTGGGCGCTGGGGCGGCCTGCGCCGGAAGTCTGGCACGAGATATGGAAGGATATTGGCCCGCTGATCGATCGCGTGATGAAGACGGAAGAAGCGTGCTGGGAAGAAAAACTGCCGCTGACGCTTGAACGCAACGGATATCCCGAAGAGACATATCACACATTTTCATACAGCCCGCTGGCGGGACCGGATGGCCGGGTTGCGGGAATGCTGTGCGTGGTGATTGAAGATACGGTGCGCGTGCTGGGTGAGCGCCAGCTTGCGGCTCTGAGCCAATTGGCGGCAGCGTTGGCGGGTGCGATCACACAGGAAGATGTGTATGCGGGGATCGAGCGGGGAGTCGACGGACAGAAGGATTTGCCCTGTACGCTGACCTATCTTTTCGACGGGGCGGGCAAGGAATTGCGGCTGGTTGCGAAGACGGGGTTTGAAGCCGACCATCCGGCCGCGTGCCTGGTGATGAGCATTGATTCGAAGCCTGCTCCATGGCCGATTCACGAGCTTCTTGAGTCCAACCGGGCAATCACGATCGAGGACCTCAGCCTCTACTTCCCCGATCTTCCGCCCGGGTGCTGGGACCAGTCGCCGTCGCGCGCGCGGCTGGTGCCGATTGCAAGGACGGGACAGGAAAAGCCGGCGGGCGTCTTCATTACGGCGCTCAATCCCTACCGCCAGCTTGACCCGAGCTACGCGGGATTCCTTGACCTGGTGGCCGGGCAGATTGCCGCCAGCATCACCAATGCACGGGCCTATGAGGAAGAGAGAAAGCGAGCCGAGGGCCTGGCGGAACTGGACCGCGCCAAGACCACATTTTTCAGTAATGTGAGCCACGAGTTGCGAACGCCGCTGACGCTGATCCTGGGGCCGATTGAGGACGCACTCACGAGTCGATCGGCTCCTTCCGCCGAGTCGATGGAGATGCTTCATCGCAATGCTCTTCGGCTTTTGAAACTTGTCAATGGATTGCTGGATTTTGTTCGTATTGAAGTGGGCCGGCTGCGGGCAACGTACGAAGCGACGGATCTTTCGCAACTGACGGCCCAGCTTGCCAGCGTGTTCCGGTCGGCGATGGAACGGGCTGGACTGAAACTGATTGTGGACTGCCCGCCGCTGCCGGAGCTGGTTTATGTGGATCGGGAGATGTGGGAGAAGATTGTTCTGAACCTGATTTCGAACGCGCTGAAGTCCACTTTCGAAGGAGAGATTCGAGTCACACTTCGATCCACTGGAACTGCGGCCGAACTCTCGATCACAGACACCGGGACGGGCATTTCAAGCGACGATCTGCCGCACCTGTTTGAGCGATTCAGGCGCATTGAAGGCGCGCCCCGGCGCAGCCACGAGGGAAGCGGAATTGGACTGGCGCTGGTGCAGGAACTTGTGGAAATGCATGGGGGGACCATTCGCGCGGAGAGCGTTCTGGGCGAGGGAAGCACATTCAGGGCGACACTACCATTCGGGCATGCGCATCTGACGCGCGGGCAGGTGGTTGCGGAGCGTGCCAATGCGGTTGCGCTGCAGGGATCCGCGATTGCCTATGTTCAGGAGGCTATGGGGTGGCTGCCCGGGCGAGACCGGCTCAAAGGCGAGGTGACGCCGGCCGGCGAGAGTCCGCAGGGCACGGGCGAAGTAGAGACAGTGGAGCAAAAGCCGGTGATCCTGGTGGTGGACGATAACGCAGACATGCGGGAATACCTGACCAGCCTGTTGGGATGGCGGTTCAAGATTGTTGAAGCTGCGAATGGGCGGCTGGCGCTGGAACAGGTACACCACCTTCAGCCGGATCTTGTTCTCACGGATATGATGATGCCGGAAATGGATGGTTTTGCTTTATTGGAAGCACTGCGTTTGGATCCCTCAACCCAGACCGTTCCGGTGATTCTGCTGTCGGCGCGGGCCGGCGAAGAGGCGCGCATCGAGGGAATCGGCGCGGGGGCTGACGACTATTTGACCAAGCCGTTCAGTGCGCGGGAACTTGTGGCTCGCGTGGAAGCACAACTGAAGATGGCCCGCCTGAGAAAAGATGCGAGTGAGCAGGAAGCTGCGCTGAACCGGGAAATCAACCGAACCAGGCAGTTTGCGTGGGAAGCGCTGGAGCACATCCCGGAGGTGTTTTACATCTTCGACAGAGAATTTCGATTCACGTACATCAATGCGGCCGGTGCGGAAATCGAAGCGAGGATGGGCACGTCGCTGCTGGGCGAAGTGATCTGGGAGTTGCTTCCGGAGCTTCGGGGGACCATTGTGGAAACCAGCTTTCGGCGGGCGATGGAAGAGCGGGTCCCGGTCGAATTTGAATATTATTACGAGCCGCTGGAAACGTGGTTCCAGTACCGGGTCTATCCGCTGCCTGATGAGGGCATCATCATGTACGCGCAGAACACAACCGAGAAACGCAGGTCAGAACAGGCGCTGCGGAGATCGGAACAACTGGGCGCGGCGGGGCGATTGGCGGCAAGCATCGCGCACGAGATCAACAACCCGCTGGAAGCGGTGACCAACTTGCTGTTTCTTGCCAAGATGGACCAGGCGATGCCGGAAAACTCGAAGGCCTTACTGGATATGGCCGACAAGGAACTCAAGCGGCTGTCGCACATTGCGGCGCGGAGTTTGAAGTTCTATCGCCAGCGAACTGCGCCGACGTCGACCTCGATGGAGGAACTGCTGGAGTCGGTGATCTTTTTTCACGAGACGACGATCAGGGCGCGGAGCATCGACCTGGATCGCCGGTACCGGAAGGCTCCACTTGTGTACTGCTATCCCGGAGAGGTGCAGCAGGTGATCACGAACCTGCTTGGCAATGCGCTGGATGCGGTGGAGTCGCACGGACGAATGGCGGTTGCCGTGCGGCCAGCGCAGGACCGCAGTGGGCGCGAGGGCGTGGTTGTGACCGTTGCCGACAACGGCTGCGGCATGAGCGAGGCCACGCTCGACCGGCTCTTTCAGCCCTTCGCGACGACCAAGGGAGAACAAGGAACCGGACTCGGGCTCTGGGTATCCAAAGGGATTCTCGACAAGCATCGTGCCCGGATCGCGGTGCGCAGCAAGCCGGGACGGGGCACGGTTTTCCGGTTTTTTCTTTCCGTCAACGCGGCAGTCGCGGAGGCGGAGCGGACGGGAAGCTAGAAAACAGGGAACAGGGAACAGGGAATAGGGAATAGGGATCAGGGAATAGGGAATAGGGAACAGGGATCAGGGAATCCGTGGGACTGGATTCCCTGTTCGCATGTGGGTGGTTTGGCTGGTTGCGCTGTTCGATCAGATTGCTGTTACTGGTCAGTCTTTCGCCAGCTCCGCTTCGATGGCGGCGACAAGCGCGGGGGCATCGGGAGCTGTATCGGGCGTAAACCGCTTCACGACCTGTCCATCGCGGCTGACAATAAACTTCTCAAAGTTCCACATGATTTCCGGCTCGGGGTTTGCGTCGATGCCGTAACCTTTCAGCTTCTGCCGGAATGGAACTTCGGCCAGGCTGATTGCATTGGGCTGAGCGGCCGTTAAAGCTGCGTACAAGGGATGCTTCCCTTCCCCGACAACGGCGATCTTTTCAAAGAGCGGAAACTGGACGCCGTAGTTGAGGGTGCAGAAGGATTGAATTTCGTCGGCGGTGCCGGGCTCCTGGGACTTGAAGTCGTTGGCGGGGAAACCGGCAATCACCAGGCCCTGGCCCTTGTACTGCTCGTAGAGTTTTTCCAGGCCTTCATACTGCGGCGTGAGGCCGCACTTGGACGCTACATTGACGACCAGGACAACGTCGCCTTTGAACTCGGCTAGGGAGGCGTCGGTGCCGTTGATTTTCTTTACGGGGATGTCGTAGATGGATGTGCTCATGATTGCTCCTTTGGGGATGATAATGGGTGGTCATTGCTGCCCGCAATCATCTGATGCGTATTCAAATAGTCGACCAGCTCCGAAAACTTCTGGATTCCGTGTGAAGTATCCAAGTGCACTTTCCGGTCGTCCCACAGTTCTGGGAGAAGGAACTCCTCGGGCGGGCTTCCTTCAACGTAGGCCAATGCACCGATCGCCCACGTCTGGTCAAAGATGCGTCCGCGCAGCGGTAGATATTCCGATAGATATGCTCGAAGATATTGGCGACATCTTTCATTGCCAATCAACCCCAGTGCAACGCAGTACCCTTGCCCAGCGTAGACCATTTTGCTTGCGATAAGATGGTTAGCGATCTCGTCTACGAATTCGATACGTTTTGAAAGTCCGACGAGCCATGCGGCTACCAAACGGCCCCGCCATTCAGGGACTGACAACAGAGTTCTGATTTGCTCATCGGAAATAGATCTGGCGGCCACATTTATCTGTGCACGAAGAGCAGCTGATTCACTCTCCGTTCGCCTCGGTAGGCCCGATCCGACCTCGGGCTTCCGCATAAAGTTCGCGTTCAGCAGGGACAAGTAAATTGGGCGTACGAATTGTTCCCGTAAGGCGCGAGTCTGTTCAAGGAGCGCGACTGTTGCGGATTCATCGGACATAATCTCTCGCGCGCCTTTCACCCCAGCAACTG
>JBEKRU010000179.1:0-7447 GCA_049518435.1 Occallatibacter sp.
CGGGGCGTATTTGGGGGGGCGGGATGGGGTGGAGGGGTAGGGGTGGGTTGTCTTGGGGAGATTGCTAATTATCATCTGTGTGTCGGTATGCAATTTCCGACTTGAAGGCGACACAGAAACCACCTCGTTCTCGAGCCCGGCGAGCCAGCACTGGCCAGCTGGATTCAAATGCTTATCGAGGGAAGTGCGATAAACTCTGACAGATACTTTTCCGTTCAATTTGGCGTGTTCCAAAGCAGCCCCTTTGATCAATAAGCTTGTTCTCTCAAATCTCGCCCATCGACCCGTGCGCACGATCTTAAGCGTGCTTGCAATTGCGGTCGAGGTTTCAATGATCCTCACATTAGTTGGTGTCAGCTATGGAACGCTGGACGGGACGGCTCGACGCGCCCGCGGAGTAGGCGCGGATATTATGATTCGACCTCCAGGGTCATCGATCATTGGGCTTAGCACAGCGCCAATGTCGGATCGTCTTGTGAATTTTGTTTCCACGCAGCCGCATGTAGCCTTGGCAACTGGAACCGCGATCCAACCGCTGTCTGGCTTCGATTCAGTTACCGGGCTTGACCTCGATCAGTTCTCAAAGATGAGTGGCGGATTCCACTATCTTCAGGGCGGACCATTCGCAGACGATCAGGACATGCTGGTCGACGAATATTACGCCAAGGAGAAGCGGCTGCAGGTAGGCGACAAGATTCAGTTGATGAATCATGAATGGCGGGTGGCCGGAGTATTTGAATCTGGCAAGTTGGCACGAATCTGTGTGCGTCTTCCCGTTCTTCAAGGGTTGATGGGGAACGAACATCATCTCAGCCAGATTTATGTCAAGGTGGATAGCTCGGACCACATTCAGGAAGTGCTTGGCGAACTCCGTGCAAAGATGCCCGGCTACCCGATCTATACAGTGGAAGAGTTCACCTCTCTTCTGTCCATTAACAGCGTTGGGTTACTGAGGAATTTCATCGGAGTTGTCATCGGGGTCGCGGTCGTCGTCGGCTTCATCGTGGTGTTCATGGCGATGTATACCGCGGTGTTGGAGCGAACACGAGAGATCGGCATCCTAAAAGCAGTCGGAGCTTCTTCTGGGTTCATTTTGGATTTATTGATCCGGGAGACCTTGCTGCTGTCGATCCTGGGCTCGCTTGTCGGCATTTTGCTCACATACGGCACGCAATGGCTCATGCAGCATGAGGTCCCTGCCAGCTTAACGCAGGAGACGGTGTATTTTTGGTGGCCCATCGCCGGCGGGATTGCCATCGTCGGCTCTTTGCTTGGGGTCATTGTCCCGGTGATCAAGGCCATCCGACAAGATGCGACTGAGGCTCTAACTTATGAGTGATTCGCCGATCATTCAGGTTCGGAACCTTTACAAGACCTATCGCGCAGGCGATGTCGACGTACACGCCTTACAGGGTGCAAACCTCGACGTTTCCAAGGGCGAGTTTGTGTCCATTGTCGGCGCTTCGGGATCGGGTAAATCGACACTGTTCAATATCCTCGGAGCGCTGACCCCGCCAACTTCCGGGACCGTCACAATCGACGGAAAGGATCTTAGTGGCCTTTCGAACGCGGAGCGGACAAAGCTACGGAGGCACACGGTCGGTTTCGTATTCCAGAAGTACAATCTGTTGCCGACGCTGACGGCGGAAGACAATATCCGGATCGTGCAATTCATAGGAGATGGAGCTACGCAGTTCACGCCTGAATTTCAGGCGATCCTGGACGTGCTGGGCATTGCAGATCGGATGAAGCACAAACCTCGTGCGCTTTCCGGCGGCCAGCAACAGCGGGTGGCAATTGCGCGGGCTCTGGTGAACCGACCTTCGATCCTGCTTGCAGATGAGCCTACCGGAAATCTTGATAGCAAGAATTCCAGGGCCGTATTGGGTTTACTGGTCGATCTGAACCGTCGACTCGGCCAGACCATACTCATGATTACGCATGATCAGGAAGCTGCTTCCTACGCTGGGCGCTCAATTCACATGAGAGATGGTCAGATTCTCTGATCCACGGCGACCGCGGCCCTTGGCAAAAGAACCGTGCAAGGGATCGTACGTCCGGGGTTATTTAGAGCCCGGGCCTGAAGGCCTTCGTTGCTGGGCTGCGTTCAGGGGCATGAATGCCCCTGCTCCCTCCGGGTAAGACAAGGGCGGACAAGACAAAGGGCGATTGGCTTCGGTAGATTCCGGTAGTCGCGGGCGGACGGGTAAACGTTTTCCACTTGCCAGAATTGGGGGTTCTGTCCTAGGCTTGCGTGCGTATGCGTAAACATTTCTTTGCCTCCTCTCTGCTGGTTGCCGGCATGGCGACTTTGAGCCTTTCAGCCCAAACGGCTTCGCTCTCGATCCAGGTGGATCATCCGACGGCCAAGGTGAGCCCGATGCTGTATGGGCTGATGACGGAGGAGATCAACTACTCCTACGACGGCGGATTGTATGGGGAACTGGTGCGGGATCGCACAGTGCGCGGAGGGTGGGGCGCGCTGGAGCATTGGTCGCTGGTTGCGCGCGGCGACTCTGAGGCGAAGATCGAGGTCGATTCGAAGAGCGGGCCGAGTGCGGCGATACCGCGCAGCATCAAGCTGAGCGTGACCAAGGCGACGGAAGCTGCTCCGGCGGGGATGCAGAACGATGGGTATTGGGGCATGGCGGTAAGGCCGGACGCGACGTATACCGGATCGTTTTATGCGAAGAGCGATGCAGGTGGGCTGCCAGTGACGGTGAGCCTGGTGAATGACCAGACGGGCGCGGTTGCGGGCGCGGCGACGGTGACGGGCGTGGGCGGGGATTGGAAGCGGTATGCGTTTACGCTGAAGACCGGGCATGTTGCGGCGAGTGCTGGCAATCACCTGGTGTTGACGATTCCGCAGCCGGCGACAGTGTGGTTCACGCTGGTTTCGATTTTTCCGCCGACGTATTTGGGCAGGCCGGAAGGGAATCGGATTGACCTGATGGAGAAGATGGCTGCGATGCATCCGCATTTTCTGCGGCTGCCGGGCGGTAATTACCTGGAGGGCAATCACATCTCAGATCGCTTCGAATGGAAGAAGACGATTGGTCCGTGGGTGGACAGGCCAACGCATCCGAGCCCTTGGAATTACCGGTCGTCGGATGGGATGGGACTGCTGGAGTTTCTGGAGTGGACGGAGGACTTGAAGATTGAGCCGGTGCTTGCCGTGTATGCAGGGTACTCGCTGGCGCAGGAGCATGTGGATGCGGGAGAGAAGCTGGAGCCGTATGTGCAGGAGGCGCTGGATGAGATTGAGTATGTGACCGGCGGGCCGGAGACCAAGTGGGGTGCGGAGCGGGTGAAGGATGGGCATGCGGCGGCGTTTCCGCTGCATTACGTGGAGATTGGGAACGAGGATGAGTTCGACCATTCGGGATCGTACGAAGGGCGGTATGCGCAGTTTTACAAGGAGATCAAGCTGAGGCATCCGGAGTTGCAGTTAATTGCAACCGCTCCGGTGAAGAGCGTGCGGCCGGATGTGCTGGACGAGCACTTTTACATGCCGGCGGAGGAATCGTTTGCCGGGGCCGAGCACTACGACAAGTACGATCGCGGCGGGCCGAAGGTTTTTGTCGGGGAGTGGGCGACGCGTGAGGGCACACCGACGCCCGATCTGCAGGCGGCGCTGGCGGATGCGGCGTGGATGACCGGCCTGGAACGGAACAGCGATTTGATTGTGATGGCGAGCTATGCGCCGCTGTTTGTGAATGTGAATCCGGGCGGGATGCAGTGGGCGACGGACCTGATTGGCTATGACGCGCTGACGAGTTATGGATCGCCGAGTTATTGGGCGCAGGTGATGTTCGGCAGCCACATTGGCACGGAGGTGGTGCCGGTGACGCTGGATCATGGGGGACCGCGACTGTTTGCATCGGCGACTAAGGATGAGGCGCGGCACAAGCTGATTGTGAAGGTGGTGAATGGGACGTCGGATGCGCGGACGGTGGGGATTACTCTGACGGGCGTGGAGAAGGTTGGCCATGAGGCGAAGCTGATTACTCTGAGCGGGAAATCGCCGAATGCGACCAATAGCATTCGTGAGCCGGAGGCGGTGGTTCCAGTGGAGCAGGGGATTACGGTGGAGGGGCCGAAGTTCGAGCGGAGCTTTGCGGCTTATTCGATTAGTGTGCTGGAGATTGCGTATTAGGGATCAGGGGTCAGGGATCAGGGGTCAGGTGCGTGCGATAGAGTTTTATTGTGATTATCAATATTGCACGGCGCGCGCATGACCATAATTGGGAGCTGGATCCGATTACGCGATCGCTTCTGGATACAGATTTCTACAAGCTGTTGATGCTGCAGTTTATCTGGAAGCATTTCAGGACGACCCGTGCGACATTCACGCTGATGAATCGAACGACATCCGTGCGCCTGGGCGACATGATCGGCGTGGAGGAGTTGAACGAACAACTGGAGGCGACGCGGAAGCTGAGATTCCACAAGTCGGAGCTGATCTGGCTGGCAGGCAACACGTTTTATGGGAAGCGCGGGATGTTTGAGCCGGCGTTTCTGGAGTGGCTGGATCGGGACTTTCGGCTGTCGGACTACGAATTGTCGGAGCGGGACGGGCAGTTGTCGCTGACGTTTTCAGGGTTGTGGACTGAGACGACGATGTGGGAGATTTATGCGCTGTCGGCGATTGACGAGTTGAAGACGCGGGCAAGTTTAAAGCGGCTGAGCGAGTTTGAACTGGACATTCTTTACGCGCGGGCCAAAACGCGGCTGTGGGAGAAGATGGAGCGGCTGCGCGGGGTTCCACGGTTGAATGTGAGCGACTTTGGGACGCGGAGGCGGCATAGCTATCTGTGGCATGAGTACGTAGTGATTGCCATGCGCGACGTGCTCGGGTCGAGCTTCGCGGGCAGTTCCAATACTTATTTGGCGTACAAGCATGATCTGGAGGCGATTGGCACCAATGCGCATGAGCTGCCGATGGCAATGGCGGCGCTGGCAGAGAACGAAGAGGAGTTGCGCACGGCGCAATATCGGCTGTTGGAGTTGTGGCAGCAGACCTATCAGGGCGAGCTGCTGATCCTGCTGCCGGATACGTTTGGGACAACGCAGTTCCTGGAGCATGCGCCGGAGTGGGTGGCGAACTGGACGGGGCAGCGCATCGACAGCAAGGACCCGTATGTGGCGGGCGACGAATATATTGCGTGGCTTGAGGGGCATGGGCGGGATGCGCGTCAGAAGCGGCTGATTGCGTCGGACGCGCTGGATGTGGGCCAGATTCTTGGGCTGCATGCGTATTTTGGCGGAAGGATGCGGAACGGAGCGACGCCGGCGGAATTTCAGAGTGCGCGGGACTTTGAGGACGAACGGAAGTGGGTTCCGGAACGGCGGATCCGGTTCAGTTCGGGGTGGGGCACGTACTTGACCAACGACTTTCGAAATTGCAATCCGCTGGGCGGGGAGGCGTTTGATCCGGTGAGCCTGGTTTGCAAGTTGACGGAAGTGGAGGGCAGGCCGGCGGTGAAACTTTCAGATAACTACGCGAAGGCGATGGGGCCGGCAAGCGAGGTGGAGCGGTACCGGCGGGTCTTTGGAATGGCGGGGGTGTCCGGTACGCCGGTTTTGGTGTGAATTGAATTGCGTGAATTTAATTACAAGAATTATCTTGCCTTAGTAAATCGCTTTTCTCTATTATGAGTGAGTACGCACTCATTAAAGGATGACTTCAGATTGTCTCGACCCCGAAGCGATGTAAAACGACGCGCGATTCTGGATGCCGCGATGCAGGTATTCGCGGAGCGCGGGATTGCGAACTCGCCAACCTGGGCGATTTCGAAGTCTGCGGGAGTTGCCGAAGGGACGCTGTTCACTTACTTCGAGAACAAAGATGCGCTGATGGCAGAGCTTTATCGGGAACTGAGGCAGGAGTTCAGCAGACATCTTGAGGACTTTCCGCAAGATACTGATGCGAAGACGCGGCTGCGGTTCATCTGGGACAAGTATCTCGACCTGGGCGCGAAGTATCCCGACCATTTGAAAGTTTTGGTCCAGCTGCGTACGTCGGGCAAGCTGTTCAAGGAGAACGAAACGCCTGCGCCTGTGTTTATTGATTTATTCAAGGCGACGCACGACGCGGTTGTGGGGAACGAACTGGAAGCTGCTCCGCCGGAGTTGCTGGTGCTGATGTTGCGGTCACAGGCGGAGATGGCGATTGAGTTTATCCAGGCTAACCCGGAGTGCGCGGAAACGTGCCGGGAAGTGGGATTCAGGATGGTATGGATGGGTTTGACGGGTAAGTGAAAACTGTTCTGTTTAGATGAGTGAGAGGTCATTCGATAAATAGAAACACTAGTTCGGGAGTTACCAAAATAAACATTCAACGACAAATGGGAATGCGGGAGTGGACGTGTGCGGATATTCCACCGCAGCAAGGCCGGCAGGCGGTTGTAACTGGCGGCAGCAGTGGGCTGGGCTATGAGATTGCGCTGGGGTTGGCGCGCGCAGGCACAGACGTGATTCTTGCGGGGCGCGACGGCGCGAAGGCACGGGCGGCGCTGGCGAAGATACGGGCACAGGCTCCGGCTGCTGTGGTCCGCTTCGAGAAGCTGGACCTGGCCAATCTGAAATCCATCGCTGATTTTGCGACGAGGATTGCGGTGCAGAATTACCCGATTGATCTTTTGGTGAACAATGCGGGGATGATGACCGAGGGCGCACGCGGGGTTACGGTGGATGGCTTTGAGATGCAGATGGGCACGAATTACCTGGGCCACTTTGCATTGACGGGGCGGCTGCTGCCGTTGTTGCGGCTGAGCCGGCAGCCGCGACTGGTGCAGATGAGCAGTCTTGCGCAGCGGCAGGGATCGATTGATTTTGAGGACTTTCAACTGGAGCGGAAGTATTCGCCGTGGAAGGCGTACTGCCAATCGAAGCTGGCTATGTTGATGTTTGCAATGGAGTTGCAGAGGCGGAGCGATACGGAGGGCTGGCGGTTGTTGAGCGCGGCGGCGCATCCGGGATACGTGCGGACGGGATCGATGGCGAAGACGCCGTCGGCGCGGTACCGGATGGCGACGATGGGATTCATGTTGCCGTTGCTGAGTCAATCGGCGGCGGAGGGAGCACTGCCGGCGCTGTATGCAGCTACCTCGACCCATGCGATGCCGGGGGGATATTACGGTTCGACCGGGCGGTTTGAGATGGTGGGACCACCGGGGCCGGTGGTGATTGGCGAGAAGGCGCGGAATGCGGCAATGGCGCGGAGGCTGTGGGAGGTTTCAGAGGAGCTGACTGGGGTGAAGTGGCAGTAGAACAGGGAACAGGGAATAGGGAATAGGGACCAGGGAACAGGGACCAGGGAACAGGGAACAGGGAACAGGGAATTGGGACTAGATACGGATGTCGACAATGTCACCCTGGAGGGTGAGATCCATAGGGTAAACGTCTGCCTATGAGGTGAGGGAACCGGCCGAAACATCACCCTTTG
>JBEKRU010000180.1:0-7341 GCA_049518435.1 Occallatibacter sp.
CCAAGAGTCAAGGCCAGTACCGCCTCTGTGCATTCTCCCGCCGCATGCCTGTCGAGATCGGTGCCTTCAAATGCCAGGAGGTTGAAGTCTGCCCAGCGGGTTGGAAGGATCACATCTGCAATTTTCTTTAACGTCACCAATATGAACGTGCTCCCTTCATGCCGTTCTTCATAGCGGAACGGCGTTCATTGATCCTTATGGGAAGCGTATATCGCCGTGCAAGAATGCTTGTCGCCAGAATGTCTTGATGCAGTCATTCAATTGTCGAAATTGGGAAGATGGGCTCTCAAAGCGCGGGGGAGCCGCCATTGCGACGGCGCAGATCCGGCCTGGCGATGCTTTGACCACATGAGTCCACGCGTGCTCAATGTCACCCTGAGCGCACACCCGCGTTCACCGTTCGGCAGTTCGGCGAAACTGGTAGAGAACATGATCGCCGAGGAATGCCAGCGGACGGGAAAACGTGCGGTCGAATGCTTCCATTGCACCAAGAAGCCGCGCGTGATGCGAGATCCAAGGCTCGGCGGCACTGGGTGGAACTGCCACACCAATTCCGATTCGCTCTTCCAGTACAAACCAGGGAGCAAAGGCCTGCATCAAATCCGCACGGCGATGGTAGACGATCGAAAATTCACGCTTTGCAAGCCGCGCGGACAATGGTCCGCGCTTGAAGCGTCGCAGCGCCTGATCCGGCCGCTTATGGAGTACTTCGGTGAGCATCTCGCCGGGGCAGAAAGTACCGAAGAGTACTAGCATGGCTGGGGCGCCGGGTTTGAGCAACTGAGCGAGTCCACGCGCTACAGGTCCAAGGTCGACGACGCAGTTGAGTGGCGCAAAATTAGAGAACGCGCCATCGAAAAGCCTTCCGCCGGCGGAAAGATGATGAGAGGCGAAATGCTCCATTTCCTCTCCGGTTGCGATTTCAGCTCGTGCGCCGAACGGGGACAATTTGGCCTTTGCCAGTTCAACCATGGTCGGCGAAGGATCGGTAAGAAGAACCTCGTAGCCGGCCCCGGCAAGGAAGGCTGCGTCTTCGCCTGTGCCCCCTCCCAGTTCCAGAATATGACCGCACTTCGGAAATTCCCGCAGAAGTGCCTGGCGGACGGCACGACGCTGCGCCGACACGCTTTCCCATGCGCCGAATCGTTCGTCAAAGATCGGCGCAATCGCGTCAAAGGCCGCAACGGCTGGCCGCATGGTAAACATCATTGTGCGAACTCCTTCATCCGCCGCCAACGGCGTGACTCCAATGCGTAGCGAAATCCTTCCACAACGTGGAAGCGTAGACGTTCAAGGATCAGTTGAATATGCATGCGATAGCGACGAAGTCGAACAGGCAACACTTCATTCGGAAAGGCTCGTATTACTGGCGGAGGTAGCCGTGAAGGCAACAGTGCCTGGCGAAGAGATCGCTTCTGTGGGATGCCTGCAGATTCAAGCTCCATTCGCAGCAACAGGTACAACTTGCTGCCTGGATAGCTTCCGAGGGCAACGCGGGGTCCATACATCTTAACCCAGAGCCGTACCGGCCTGGAGAGGACGTCGACGGTCCATCCAGTAAGTGCTTTGGGCGCAAAATCGCCCATGACGAGCGTGATCAGAAGTATAACCACTCCCAACCCCTGGGAGGCTTGTGGGTCATCGATTGCCGCCAATCGGAGCTCATCCCAAAACGCATTATCTTCGCGGCGCGTAAGCACATGTTGGCGAAATTCCAACAAATGTGCCGTGCGTGAGGATTCCCCGCAGATGTGTTTGAAGACGTGAAGCCCCTGGCCCAGGAACAAATCGACGGGTGCGAGGACGGGCATTCGCATACCGGACTGCTCACGCCATTCCAGCCGTTCCAGTATCGATCTCTTGCTTGGGTCACTGGACTCAAGATGTAAATCCACTGCGTAGGACTTAAGGTCCTTGTAGATGTCCCTCAAAGCAACCCCTGGCCGCTCATTCAGCTTGAACTCCCAGCTTCTGCCGCTCGTCGCATACAGACGGTATCCTCTGCCTTCTAGAATTGCTCGCGCGTTCGGCGCGTCCCTCTCAGCAATCAGGAAATCCAAGTCGAACTGAGAGCGCAATTCTGGCTTCGACACCGAACTCGGACAGAGCGACTGCCCCTTCAGATTGGCGTACAAAAGACCGGCATTCTGAAACTCCTGTTGGATCGCGATCGATTCAGAGATCATGCTCTGTGTTCGCTGAGTGTTATCGACCAGGTTCTGCTGGAGGCTTGTGAGTACCTCAGAAGGCAGCATATCGCAGAGATCAAGCACGACAAGGCGATTGAGGAAGTACAGCGACAGGCCGCTCATATCCAGCCAGCACAGTAGCTGCCCCCACGCTTTCCCTGAGAGGGTCAGCATTCGCAGGCATCTCCGCGGTAACGGGTCGCAGAATGACAGCAGGACTGCCAGCCGCGTCAACTGCTCACGGCTCATTGCTCCTGGAGAAACGTTGTTATTGAGCAGAGAGGTTGAGCCGCATGCTTGCATCCCTAATGACTGTCCGGCTCTCCGGCGGGCAAGCGACGGGGTCTCTGCATCACCCATGCCGGATTCAGGCAGTGGTCTCACCTTGGAAAGCAATCCCAATGTAATGTCACCTCATTTTGGGCTGTGTCCTCCCTGGCGGGGAGAACGAGCTGTTCACCCAGCCTAGTCGGCCTTCACTCGTCGGCTTGTCATATTGGTGTAAGGCGATTGTCATCATCTTGTTGATTCTCCCCGTAAGCCGCTGCATGGCCGATTCGCGAATCCGATCCTGTATCGGCAAACCTGGTGGAAGCTTCTGCCGCTCGGCCGATGCGAATGACAATCAATTGACAAAGGGAAGACGTTACAGAGACACATTGGATGACTCAGGCCGTTATCGTGGCAGTTGTGCTGCCATTTGAACCCTTCATTAGGTTGGAATGCACGTCGAGCTTTCTTGCTTGCCTGTCGCGTCGAATCCGATGGGTATCTGTATGACATCTCTGTCCCTGTCGCAAGAAGTCGGCGAATCAGAGCAATTTGATTGAGGTTGAACCAATGATGCCATTTCATGAAATTGCAGTTTCCGAGATCGATCAACATTCCATCCAGGAGGAACTCCGCGAAAGGGGCTATGCGCTCATCCGCGGATTGATTCCTCCCGACGATGTGCGGAAGGTACTCGTCGAGGTTGCGGGAATACTATCCGACGCAGGATGGCTGCTACCGGGGCATGATCCGCTTGAGCGCATCGCCGACAGTAGTGCCGCATGCGGGGACCCCGACCCAGCGTTCAAGCAAACCTACCGGGAGATCTTCAATCTGGAATCGCTTCACGCGTTGCCGCATCATTTAGCCCTGAAGGGCATCATGAAGATGCTGGTGGGCGAGCAGGTTCTGGTTCACCCCAAGCCAATCGGACGGTTGATTTTCCCAAATTGCGAGAATCTGACGGTTCATGCGCATCAGGATTACCGGTTCATGAACGGAGATCCAGAGTGCTTTACCGTCTGGATTCCTTTGCACGACTGCCCAATCGACGTGGGCCCCTTACAGATACTGGAAGGCTCTCACCGGTTGGGGGTCATCAATCATGAGGACGAGAATCTCCACGTTCCGGAGATTCCACCGGAAGCAGTGACGGACGGCGATTGGGTAGGTGGCCGAATCAATGCCGGTGACGTGCTGATCTTTCATAGCCTCACAGTACACGCCGCTTCACCCAATCGTTCTGACCGGCTCCGCATTTCCATGGATTGCCGATTTCAGAATTGCAGCCGAGCCGTCCATCCAGGCAATCTGGCGTTTGCCGGCGAGTCTGGAAAGTCATGGGAAGCCACCTACGCGCGATGGGGATCCGAGGACCTTCAATACTACTGGAAAGAATTGCCGCTGAACCTCCAACCCTCTAAATCTGAGATAGAACACCTATCTCAGACTGCAGAGCCCCTATCCACGCGGGCAAGATATGCCAGAATTCTGAGCCAGATTTCCTAGCCATTCGGTCCGCTGCTGACTTGGACTGAAGTGACAATCCTTTGACAAAGAACAGACGATCCTGAGACACGTTGCTGAAAAAGATTCGTTAATCTCGACGGTATGAAGATTATGAGATTGCCCTCCCTCCGCCCCCACTTAGCCCTGCTCACACGGGCATTTGTGTTTGCATTGGCTGCGCTATGCGCGGTGCAATATGTGAACGCTCAAGACCTTCCGCTAATTTCCGGAGGTGTCGCATTCTTCACCAACACGAATGGCGGAAAGACCGATTATCAGCCATACGTCGAGCCGGTGATTGCGGCACCTTTGGGAAGCCATCTTCTCATCGAGAGCCGGGCAACTGTTTTCGATACCTTTTCTCCCAAAGCGAGTGGCGGTTATCAAAGGGATTCTCTTTTCAAGACGATGGACTATCTGCAGGCGGATGTTCTTCTGGGACCCCACCTCACCTTCGTTGCGGGAGAATTCCTGACTCCATTCGGAACCTACAATGAGCGCCTCTCTCAGATTTGGGTTGCGAATTTCCAGGACACTCCTTTGAATTACAGCGTTGGGACCATGAACACAGGGGACGGTGTCGGTGGCATGCTGCGTGGCTCGGCTGTTTCCACCGAAGACTATTCGATCAGCTATGCGGCGTACTATTCCGCGAACGTGAACAACAACTATTTCGGCGCTGAACGTTCCAGCGGAGGGCAAACCGCGATTTATCTTCCCAAGAAGGGGTTGGAGATTGGCGCATCCTACGGACGCTCCCTGGCCGGCACACACGAGAACAATGTCGGAATCCATGTCTGGTGGGAACCCATTAACAGCCCCTTCCGGTTTCGTTCCGAATACGCGCACGCCACGCACGATGGAGGATATTGGTTTGAGACCGCTTATCGCCTTTCGCATTTCGGCGGAAACGACAGTCCGGTGGGCCGGCTGGAACCGATCTTTCGCATGCAGCAGACGTTTCGCAGCGCACCCGATTCCACTAACTTTTTGCCCACCAATAATCAGCAGGAACCAGAATTTGGTGTGAACTATTACTTGCCCCATGAAGTGCGCATAAATTCCAGTTACGAACGCCAGTTCGGGAACGGCAACGCCAATATCTGGGAAACGGGCATCATCTACCGGTTCCTCTTCCCGACCTGGAAGGGTAAGACGCACTGAGAACCAGACTGTGTCTCGCCCTAATCGTGCAGAGAACGCATAGTGACATATTGCACCTGTTACGGGGGCATGCCACTGTTTTCTGAATGGACCTCATATAGTTCAGAATCCAGGAGTCCTATATGGGCGGAGCTTTGCTGGAGGCGAGGGTCTCTATGAGGCTGCCCATGACGGAAAGACGATATAAGCAGTGACGGTGTGGAGATCCCCCAAGAAGAGTGAGCGAGTTCCGATCATCTCGCGGGCTTGGTGCCATATCGTTTCCAGGCAATCGCAGACGATATGAATGGCTAAGGCCAGTAGGTTCATGGCAGCGAACATTCTAGCCAGATATTTCTTCCCGTGCCCGAAGTTGTGCGCGAAGTTATAGCCGTTGTTTTTCAGCACTTCGAAATCCTCGATCTTCCAACGATCTGGTTCCGTTAGGCGCCATGTTGGCGAAGTTGTTGACACCGTTGTTTTCTAATTGATCCGACACGATACCGGCAGCAAGCGTTGTGTACTCGATTGAATCTTCGCCGTGGTTGAAGATGTTGAAGAAATCACCATTCAGGTCGACGTTGAAGCCTTCGTGCAAGGGAATGGTGTGCGATATGTTCATCTTCCCTTGCTGGAAGCCGGGACCGATCAGGCTGTTGCTCCCACTTCATTGAGAGCCTGGGCGCCAATCGCTGGGACAGGCCAGTGAACGGAGAAGGCTGACATGGGTTCGGTAGCCGCTGGGGTTGCTGATGGTAACCGAGGGCTGGTTGCAAGGGGATTTTTGAGAGTGTTGCCGGCAGACCGAGGGTGGAACCGACGCGCCCATCGGACAAGCGGGAATCGTTCACCACCCTGGGGCCGAAATAATGGGTTTCGACAATAACGGAGTTATAGGAGTTACCATTCTGGTCAGAATCGAATCCAGGCAACTTTGCCGGCGCATTGAACACGTCAAACGGTGCAAGGAATTCGTTGCGGTTCATGTGCAGGCTGGCATTGTCTTTCGAGCGGTCCGTACCCCCCGTCCATCTGGGAACCCCGCGCACATCGTGCGCAACCCGTCCAAGAGAAACTCGAATATCTCCATGCCTCAACAGAGCACAATTCAACCCTTGGGCAAATAGCTACATGGTTCCCATTTCCATTTAGAACTGCTGGTTAGAATCGAATTGATTTTCCTGTCCGACATTTTTCCTGATAGAACGCGCTGACGCTCTCCCGCCCTCTACACTCCTCGAGTCATGACGAGTTTCTAGTTCATTGCTTCTCTCTTTGATTGTTGCGTCTGAAAGAGAGCCTGAAATTCAGGCCCAACCGGGAAGGCAATCGCCGTGGGCTCTTTAGATGTAGTTTCTCGCCTCGTAACAGAGCAAATTCACGGCCTCAAACAAGGCCTTTCCTGACATCAGTTTAAGAGAACGCTCGCCAGAGACGAATGCCCGGCCGACACTTGTCCTCTCGGCTCTTCAATCAGAGAGCCTTCTTCAAGCCGAAAGACACGATCGCCAATCGCTCGCGCATGAACACGATGCGTAGCCAGCAGGATCGCCCTCCCGGAGGAAATCAGATTCTCGAGCACTTGCCGCTCGGTCTCCTCATCCAACGCCGATGTTGCCTCATCAAGAAGCAGTAATCGGCCGCCCCGCAAGATCGCCCGCGCCAAGCCAAGCCTTTGCCGTTCTCCACCTGAAAAAAGCGCTCCGTTGTCGCCAACGCCGGTGTCAAGCCCGAGTGGCTGTGCCGACACAAATTCGTCCAGACTGGCAATAGACAGTGCCCGCATCAGTTCATCGTCGTTCCGATCCGGTAAACCAAAAAGCAGATTATTCCGTATCGAGTCGTCAAGAAGCGGGATCTCCTGCGGCACATATGCGATGTTCGTGCGATCGACCCGAACAGATCCTGATTGAGGTTGTGAGACCCCCGCAATCAGGTTCAGCAGCGAGCTCTTTCCAATTCCGGAAGCCCCGAAAAGCACAACCGCTTCGCCATCTTCCATGTAAAGGTTCACATTTTGCAGGATCGCTGCTCCGCCGCGATATGAAAAGCTTACCTGGATCATCTGCATCACCATGCCCGCATCTGGCAGCCGGATAGGCAATTCTACCGTACGGCTGCTGCGGAATTTTCTCAGTTCCGAGTCCACAATCTTTACATTCTCGTAGGAACCATCCATCTGACTCGCAAGGAACGAGATTTGGCTAATGAGTGGAAGAAGACGCCGAGA
>JBEKRU010000181.1:0-7134 GCA_049518435.1 Occallatibacter sp.
CGGTGCTGCTGATCATCTTCGGCGGCGTGACGGATCGGCTGATTCCGCTGTACGCGATCGGCGCGTTCATGGCCTTCACGCTGTCGCAGGCGGGCATGGTGATGCACTGGAAGCGCAAGGGCAATGCGAAGCTGCGCATGTTCGTGAATGGACTGGGCGCCTTCGCCACCGGCCTTACCGCGGTTGTGGTGCTGGTGGCCAAGTTTGTTGAGGGCGCGTGGATCACTGCCCTGCTGATTGCCCTGATGATTGTGCTGATGCGCGCCGTCAAGCGCCACTACGAGCGCGTGGACAAGGAAACCTTTCTCGATCTGCCGTTCATGCCGTCGGAAGTCACCGCACCGATCGTGGTGATCCCCATGGACCGCTGGAGCCGTGTGACGGAGAAGGCGCTGGCCTTCGGGCTTTCGATGGCCGACGATGTGCGCTGCCTCCATGTGCAGGTGGGCGAAGAGGAGGACGAAATTTGCAAAGTCTGGGAGAAGGACGTCGTCATTCCCCTGCGCGATGCCGGGAAGGGCGCTCCCAAATTGGTGGTTCTCAAGTCGCCTTACCGCTACGTGCTGGGGCCGGTGGTGGATTACGTTTTGGGCGCGGAGTGCGAGTCGGCAACTCACAATGTGTGCGTGCTGGTGCCGGAACTGGTGGTGCGCCACTGGTGGGAAAACCTGATGCACAACCGGCGGGCTGACCTGCTGAAAGTCATCCTGCTGGTGCGCGGCAACAAGCGCATCGTGGTGATTAATATTCCCTGGTATCTTGATCGGGGTTGAGGCCGGCGGTGCACGCAGCCATTAACGGTGACCAGCGGGAGGGGAATTTCTCCGCGGCGGATTCCCTTCCGGGCCGCGACCCGTCACAATAGTGAGTGGACTTTCGGTCAAGCCATAGATACCCAGGCGGTGGAAGCGCGGGACCTCGCGCCACAGGCAGCCTTCGTGGTGCGCCGAAAGGCCTCCGCAGGCAGCTGATGCTGGCCTGTATCGCAGCGGGCTTCAGTGCGGCCCTTGCGGCAGGAGCCTGGAACCCTGCGTCCGCCCAGGAACAAATGCCGGGTTTTACCGCCTTCCAGGAACCAGCGCAGCAGTCCGGAATCAAGACGCCAAAGACCCTGGTGACGGTGCATGGAGAAGTGCGCGATAGCGCCACCGGACAGCCCCTGCCGCGCGCGCTGGTGCGGATTGAAGGCGATGCCGATGCCGGTACGCTTACCGATGGCGAGGGCCGGTTCGAGATTCCCGGTGTCGCCGCGGGCCCGCAGAGCATCCGGGTTGTGAAGCCGGGATTTCACGATCGCCCGTATGCAACAGAAGAGGTGGGCTACCCGGCGGAGGGTCCGGCGCACAGCGTTCTGTTAGCGGAGCAGATGCCCGACCTCAGGTTCACGCTAACGCCGAACTGCGCGATCCACGGACACATTGAGCTCTCCACCGGCGATCCTGCAGAAAAAATCACCGTGGTGCTCGTTAAAAAAGTGGTGAAGTATGGGCGCGCGGTGTGGATGCAGGAGGCGCAGACCAGAACCAACGGAGCCGGTAACTACCGCTTTGGCGGCATCACGGACGGCGTGTATGCCGTGTACACATTGCCGTCCCTGGAGAGTGAGCAGGGCGTGACAGCCATCGCCGCTGGCAACGCTCAAAAGATCGTGCGCGACGGTTTTCCCGCGGTGTTTTATCCGGGCGCGCGGGAGTTTGCGGGCGCTGCGCGCATCCAGGTTGCGCCAGGGGAACAGGCAGAAGCGAACTTCAACCTGACGCTCGAACCTTTCTATCCTGTCACTGCGATGGGAGTGCTGCCGGGAAGGGAAAGCAAAACGCCGCCCTCATCGGGAAATTCAGCCGTGGTGATGGACGCTTCGGGACACCTGCTTCCCTATATCCCGCAATACGACCAAGCCACGCACACCCTGCAGACGAACCTTCCAGACGGAACCTACGTGATGGTGATGCAGGCCCCGGTGGATATAACCAGCTTTGTGGCTAACGGGCAATTGGTTGTCCCGCCCGGGAAAAGTATCAAGCCAAATACCGGATCGGTGGAGTTCACGGTGGAGGGGCGCCCGGTGACCGGACTGCGGATCCCGATCGGTCCCTCGCCTCAAAACCTGCTGCGTCTGCGGTTTCAACACGAAGCGGCAGGCCAGGCGGGCGCAAACGCCCCGGGAAACGTGAATGCCGCGGAACTGGTGAACCTGATGCTCGACAGGGCGGACGGTATTCCGGCCCAGTTCGCCGAATCCAACATTGCGTCAGACGGCGGACCGGACTGGATTGATTTCACCGCATTGCCCGGCTCGTATTGGATTGACGCCATCCTGCCCCGCCGGGGCTGGTGCGCCGGGCCATTGTCCGCAGGTGGGCTGAACCTGGCACGCGACCCGCTGGCCTTGGGCCTTTCCGCCGCCACGCCACCGATGGAGCTGACGCTGACGGACAACTGCGCTACGCTCGCGCTGAATCTTCCCGCGGGATTGGCGGCCTTTGTCCCCGGCGAGGAGCCGTTCTACTTCGTCTACATCGTGCCGGACTTCGATACGCCGGTGTACATACCACCGATGACGATTCATCCCTCTTCCGGCTCCACGCTCACCATCGACGGGCTCATGCCGGGCAGCTATCACGTATACACATTCGGCGCGCCCGTGCATTTTGAATATCGCAACCCGGATGCCGTTGCGGCGCTGGCGAACTCAGGCCAGGCAGTGACGTTGTCCCCAGGGGAGACAGCGAATCTCACACTGGAGGCGCCGGAACATTGATGCCTAACCCCGTTTCTTCTCATGGATCAAGACGCCGTCTGGCAGGCCTGGTGCTGTTGATGACTGCGGCGTGCGGGGCTGTCGGGCAAACCAGTCCCGCAACCAGCGGTTACCGGATTGCCGGCATAGTGGTGAACGCCGCGACGGACGAGCCGGTGCGGCATGCCATGGTAGCCGCGCTCAATGAGGAAGACAGCCACACGGTCGCCTCGGTGGAGTCGGGTGAGGACGGGCGGTTCTCACTCGATGGACTCGCGGCGGCCAAGTACCAGCTGATGGCTTCGAAGCGGGGTTTTCGCACCGCCGCCTACGACGAGCACGAGGAGTTTTCGACGGCAGTCGTCACCGGCCCAGGCCAGGAGACGGAGGACCTCCGATTCCGGATCATGCCAGGCTCGACACTGCGCGGCGTGGTGACGACCGACGGCGGTGACCCGGTGGAGAACGCCACAGTAATGTTGTTCCTGAAGCCGCACGCGCACAGGGTGAACGATCGCATCACCCAGGCCAATTCCACCACCACGGACGACACCGGCGCATACGAATTCAATGGCCTTGAGGAGGGCGACTATATCGTCGCCGTGAAAGCGGATCCCTGGTATGCGGCGCATTCATCCTTCAGGCACGGCGGTTCCTCCCTATACAGCACTACAGAGATGCGTTCAGCGCTGGATGTGGCTTACCCGGTGACCTTCTACGACGAGACTACGGACGAATCCTCAGCAACCACCATTGCGTTGGCCGGGGGCAACCGTGAAGAGGCAAATGTGACCTTGCACGCGGTGCCCGCGCTGCACCTCACAGTGGATACGTCACGCAAACCGGACGGAGGACCGGGCCGAGCCGAACTGAGGCAGTCGATCTTCGGCGTGCAGATACCATCCGGGGTGAACGGCGGGTTTGCGGACAGGGTACACGGGGGGATCGTCGAGTTCGGGGGCCTTGCGCCCGGCCACTACGAACTCGTGCAAGGCGATCCACCGCGCATTGCCGAGCTGGACCCGACGACCAGCCAGCAAGTGGACCCGCTGCTGGGCACGCCGACCTTCGCTGTGTCGGGAACGCTGCGCAACAGCGCCGGGGCGTTGCTCTGCGGGCCCGACTCACTGACCAACCTTACGATTGAAGCCGTGGGCGCCAACCCACGGAGCCCCATCGGCACGAATTGCAACCGCGGGGAATTCAATTTCCAGGGAGTCCCGTCAGGAAATTGGAGGTTGTCCGTTCAGTCGCAGAGTGGGCAGTTGCCGGTTGCAACCATCGTCGTGGGCAATCGCGCGCATGCCGGCGACGAATTCACCGTGGGCGACCGGCCCGTGACGCTGACCGTTGCGGTAAGCGAAGCTGCCACGCGGATTATGGGATTCGCCCGCAAGAACGGCAAAGGCAAAGCGGGCGTCATGGTGGTGCTTGTGCCCGCCGACCTGACGGCGCTGACGGCATTGGCGCGGCGCGACCAATCCGACTCAGACGGAAGCTTCTCACTGCGCAATGTGGTTCCCGGCCGCTACACGGTGGTAGCGATTGAGGACGGTTGGCCGCTGGACTGGTCTCAGCCGGAAGTGATCGCACGCTATCTTCCGGGCGGATTTCCCGTCACAGTAACCAGCAGTTCCGGAAAACTCCTGACGCTATCGGGGCCAGTGCCGGTCGAATCCCGTGAGCCGTAGCCCGATTACCGGCTTGGGACTTCGTTGAACCGGGGTGGAGGCGATAGTCTAGGAGGGTACTTCAGTCGAGGTCACGGCGACTGCTCCGCGCCCGCGATGCATTCGGGTAACCGGGCAGCCGAACACAGTACGATATTTTTGAGGAGTTTAAGTTGAAGAGGACGTCCCTGATTTTGATTTTGGCCGTGGTTTCGGCCGCACTTATGCCTCTGGCGGCCAGCAGCCAGATTATCCCGGGTCGCAAAGCCGCCGCCGAGGGGGATGAAACCGTCTATAAGAACGAGGTTTACGGCGGCTATGCCTACACCAGCCTCAACCAGGTGAACCTTTCCCGCAGCGGATTGCAGGGCGGCGAATTGTCTTACACCCGCGATTTCGGCAGATACTTCGGACTCACCGCCGATGGAGCGTTCTACAAGTACCCTTTCGCCAACCCGGAGGTGACCAACTCCACCCTGACTCCGTCGGTGGATATGGTGCTGTTTGGGCCGGAGTTGCACGCTGTCCTGTATGAAAAAACCACCGGGTTCTTCCATGCGCTGCTGGGCGGGGAACACGTGGGAGGCACAGGCCAGACCCCGAACATCTCATTCGCCGGCGGAGTGGGCGGCGGAGTGGAATACAAGCTGTTGTCGCGAATCTCCGCGCGGGCCTCGGGCGATGTGATCCTGCAGTCGTTTTCTGTCACCGGGAATTCAGCGGCGCTTGGCTATTCTCCGCACAGATCCGAGAACGCGCGCGCAACCATCGGCGTTGTTTACCACTTCTGATTCTCGAACGACAGAGGCCGTCCGAATCATTGCGTGAAATGCCGAGAGGCGGAATCAATCGATTCCGCCTCTTTTCATTTGGGTAATTTGGACTTGCGGGCACCCTATTGCGGAGTAATCGAATAGGAAAGTCGGAGGACTCCGCTCGTCAACGCCTGGCTGCTTTCGAGACGCAGTGTTTGCCTGCGGCCCTCGGGCAGGAATGAGACACCGCTGCCCAGCAGTACCGGCATCACCATCACGTCGATCGCATCTACCAACCGGGCGTCGAGCAGGGAGCGGAAGAGTACGCCGCCGCCGAATAGCCAGATGTCCTTCTGCGACTGGGGGCCCGTCTCGGCTTTCAATGCGGCGACTGCCTCGCTGATGCCGCTGCTCAGGATTGTTGTATCGGGATAATCTTCGGGCTTCAGGGTGCGCGAGACGACTACCCAGCGCTGAACGGAGCCGGAAAACATCTTGCGCCTGGTCTGGGCGATCTCAAATGTCCGGCGGCCCATCAGAACGGTGTCGAACTGAGCCCAGATGGCGGCGAAATCGATGGAGGGGTCCGGCACAATCCAGTCGTATTCGCCGTTGGGTCCGGCAATAAAGCCGTCCAGGCTCATGGCTACGCCGTAACGTAAACGCCGCATTGTGCCGATCCTCTTATTAAGGCTTCTATCGTTCTGCGAGATTACCTTCAGGATGCGGGGCGTGTAAAGACGAGCCGCGACAAACCAAATGTCGAACAAATTGGCGATAATGGCGAAGTATGGCGAGAAGGCAAACCACGGAGCAGATGGTCCAGCGAGGCATGCACTCCTCGCTTATTGGTATTGGGTTTAATCTCGTCCTTGCTTTGTTCAAATGCACGACCGGGTTCATTGGACATTCTTTTGCATTGATCGCGGACGGCATTGAGTCTTTGTCCGATGTCGTCAGTTCGAGCGTCGTCTATCTTGGCCTACGCCTATCCATCAAGCCGCCTGATGATGATCATCCGTATGGCCACGGAAAAGTGGAGCCCGTAGCCGCCATTGTGGTGAGCCTTGCGCTGATTTTGGCCGCTATCGTCATCGGGGTCGAGAGCATCGTGCGCATTCAAACCCCTCATCACTTGCCCGAGGCATATACGCTGTGGGTCCTGTTAGCTGTGGTTGGAATCAAGGCACTGTTGTCCCGCTATGTGTCTTCCGTCGGCGAAGGAATCGACAGCACCGCCGTGCGCAGTGACGCCTGGCATCATCTGAGCGACGCCATTACTTCGGCCTTCGTGTTCGTCGGTATCTCGGTTGCGTTGTGGACCAGAAATGCCGCAGCGGACGATTGGGCTGCGCTCTGTGCATCGCCGGTGATCATGTTTAATGCGTGGCGACAGCTTCGGGCGCCCTTCGCCGAGTTACTGGATACTGCACCGGCCCCTCAGTTGGAGACAGAGGTACGGTCCGTCGCCGCAACGATCGCGGGAGTCATCGGCCTGGAGAAATGCCACGTCCGCAAAGTCGGCTTTCGCTATTACGTTGACCTGCACATCGTGGTCGAGGGAACTCTTTCAGTGCGCCAGGGGCATAACATTGCGCACGATGTGGAAGACGCCGTGCTGCAGCAGGTGCCTCAGATTGCCGAGGTTCTGGTGCATGTTGAGCCGGAAGAAGAGCTGCTGACGCCGTCGCTGAAGAGGTGATCAGGCGCGAGCTTCTCAGTTCTCTTCCACATCGCACAATCCAGCGGTTCCAGAGTTTACATTGCTGTTCAAAATCGGCGTGTTTTCCGCTCAAATTCATGCGAAAAAGCCCTGATTTGTGACGAAAAACGCCTATTTTTGCGACCAAAAACCCTCTTTTTTGCGATAGAAGTTTACCATTTAGATATGGGGAATGGCTCTAAAGTTATGCCGTAACCCGTTGATCCTAAGCATATTACCGTCCATCGATGGGCGAATATACGGCGA
>JBEKRU010000182.1:0-13074 GCA_049518435.1 Occallatibacter sp.
GAGGCGCGAAGGCGGACGGCGGTGGAGTTTGCGGAGGAGTTTACGCAGGAATGGGAGGAGGCTGGGGCTGAGCCGGGTTTTGAGGCGGATGAGATTGCGCGGGAGTTTCAGGCGGGGATTGTGGCGCGGGCGCGGGAGGCCGAGGCGGTTGAGGCGGGGTATGCGGGGTATCAATTAATACGGAATGTGCTGGCGGCTTATGCTTCCGGGACGAGCTTTTGCGTGGTGCATGATGAGCGGCGGCCGGATTTGCGGGAGGGATGGTTTGAGGTGATGCGGGCGGTGAAGAGTGCGGAGATGCGGACTCGGTGCCTGGTGATGACCTGGCAGGAACTGGCGGGTTTGGCGCCGGAGGGGCTGCGGGAGTTTTTGGAGGGGAAGTATGGGATTGTGGGGGCGTAGTGGTTGAAGAGGCTCAATTTTTACTGACCCTGCAATGTTATCCAAAGACTCGCTCATCAGACTCGCTCTCGCGATCAGGTCGCGACGAACGGGGTACAGTCCCAGATACGGTGTGAATGGGCTGCCTGCCTTTGCGGTTTTTTGATTCCACGGCATACTTGTAAATAGAAAAGATCAGCGGGTTGGCCGTGAGCAGATTCAGGACAGTCATTCGCCCAGCGTCATCAACGACAAGCCCGTTGGTGCGCAATTCGCATATTGTGCCTCGATTTTATCTGAACAAGTTTGCCGACACTTCGAAGTTCGTCTGCAAGTATGTTCCGGGTCGGGATCCGCAACGGAGATCGACCAAAAGCCTGTCAGCTGAAGAGGATTATTTCGAATACACAGTGAATAATGAAGCAACTGCAAATCGGTACGAAAACTGGTTTCAGTGAATTGAGACCGATGCGGCCGCTATTTACCCAACCATCCACGACGGCCAACCGCTTACGGGCGAACAGGAAATTGCGTGGTCTTCGTTCATTGCAACGGTATTCCTGCGTTCGCGCAAGGTGCGCGAACAATTCGGCCCCGCGCTCACGCGGATGATGGACGCGGAAAGGTACGACAGTGAAGAGCAAATCAGAGAGATGCAATGCGAACTTCTGAGGGAGGGAGTCTTTGTTGACTCAGAGGATCTCCGTGCAAAGGTTAGGCAGACTTTAGAGGAGATGCGCGCCCCTGCATTCGGTCAGCTTGCCGGGATAGAAGACAGCGCCAAGGTGCTCACAAAGAACATTCTCGAAAAGGAGCGTTGGTTCATTTTAGAAGCTGCGCCTGGCTGCGAGTTCGTAACATCGGATTGCCCCGTTCAAACTTGGGCCTTGAATGGACCTACGGTCCCTATAACGATGGGCAATGGATTCGGCCACCAGAACACAGCAATCGTGTTCCCGCTTTCGCCGAAAATGCTGTTTTTTGCTGGCAATGGCGTCCGATGGGACAGCAAGGTACTCAGCCTGGAAGACACAGTCAAAGTGAATACTGCAACCATGCAGTTTGCTCATCGCGCCATCTATGCACTGAGCAGAAGTAACGAGATTCAAGCTCTGGTAGATCGTGAGTTGAACAAGTATACATTCGGGGAGAATTGCTTTATCCCAGCGAAACCGCAGGCGTAATGAGGGCAGCGACCCACATAATGATCCATCCATCTGTCCGATCAAGCGTGAACTAATTCTTGCGTCGGGCAAGTGCGCTGTCGCCTGCAGTTTTGCTCCGGACAGCGACATACCCTACCGGAATTTTGTCGAAATCCTCCGGCGCGTGATTGCTCGGACGGTCAAGAATGTCGAGAGCTTTGGCGATTAAGGCAGGATTTGACTTCGGCCGTTGCGCCAACCACTCCTCATGTTGAAGATGAGCGAGCTTTTCCGCTACGGCAAGGTTGATGAACTGATTGAGAGAAACGCCTTCCTTCTGAGAAAAGTTCTCCGCTACCCGGCGAACGGAGGGCATTAGCCGGAGGGGAAACTTGCTTACGGCGACTTTTTTCTGACTCGCGGGCATAAACCTATCTCCTCTTTCGGACCTTGCTTAATAGTTCGGCGGGCGTCAATACGCCGAGGTTGAAACGTGCTGCTGCTTCACGAAAATGTTTCGCATTGTTGGTTACGATCGCGTCTGCATTTCCGTTGATTGCCACATCCAAAACCATATCGTCGTTTGGGTCGGGCGACAAAGGGCGATATTGAAAAGCAACAAAGACTGGCTCCGCAATTGCTTCCAGCGCCTCAAGAATCGTTGCCGTCTCCGCTCTTGATTTGCCCGACACTTGTAACTGTTCCTTACGAAGCGCCACATCCCTGTACTCGCAGGCGAGCTTAAAGTCCATCAGAGTTGTGAGTTCGCCCCGGAGTGCAAGCCGGACGGTTTCCGCTGCCGCGCCGGTGCTCGAACGAAGCGCTGTAATAAGCACCGATGTGTCGAGCACTACCCTCACAAAGCTATGGTATCACGGGTGACATCATAGTTCGGCCTGGACTTCGCCGAAATGCAGAAGCAGGTCCTTCGACTCCCTGCGGTCGCTCAGGATGACAAGTTTCAAGTAGCTGAGAGCGGCTCTGAAGGCGGTGCTATTCGCCGGCGCCGGGGATGTATTTGTACTCGATCTTCTGGGGCTCTTTGGGCTTGTCGCCGGTCAGGTCGTGGGTGTGCCAGACTACACTTTCGCTTGCCACTTCTGGGTGCTTGCGGAGGAAGATCAACGCGTACTCAGACGCTGTGGGGTCGTCTTTCTGGTCGGCGAATTTCTGGGACTCGATGGAGGCTTTGGCTTTGTCACCCATGCGGCGGTAGAGGATGGCTAACTGATAGTGCGCGGCGAGGTCGTCGGGGTCTACGGCCTGGAGGCGCTCGTAGGTTTCGCGGGCCTTGGGGTAGTCGTGCTGCTGGTAGTAGCTGAAGCCCAGCTCGCGGAGGCCGTCGCGGGAGCGGGGATACTTGGCCAGCATGGCTTCCAGGTCGGCGATGGCTTCCTTGGTTTGGCCGGCGTTGCGCTCGACTAAGGCGCGGTAGTAGAGGGCACGCGGGTCGCCGGGCAGGAGGGTGAGAGCCTTGGCGATGTTGGCCTTGGCGTCGTCGTACTTCTCCCAGGAGATTTCAACGATGCCCATATTGGTGAAGGCGTCGGCGTAGTCGGGGCGCAGGGCGGCTACGCGCTCAAACGCGTGGACGGAGGCCTGGTATTGCTGGGCGTCGAGGAGCGTGATGCCGTAGTTATTCCAGCGCATCCACTCCTTGTTTTCGGAAGGATCGGGCGGGACGGGGGTGTTGTCGCCGATCTTGAAGGTCTTGGTCTCCGATGCCATATCGACAATGGGCATGGGGTAGGGCTTGGGTTCCTTCTGGCCGGTCTCGGTGATGGCGTAGTCGATGAAGTGCTGGTTGAAGCGGCGGTATTTGACGGTGGCGGTGAGGGAGATTTGACCAGCAATGTCTTTGGGCAGACGGAAGCGGTAGCGGACTAGCTGCGAGCGGCCGGACTGGATGGTGTTGTTGTAGGCGAGGACGCGGTTGTGCCAGATCTGGTGCAGGTCGTTGAGCTCGCCCTTGTTGTTGATGAGGCGGTTGGTGAAGGAGTGGGCGGAGGGGTCGAGTGCGCCGTCGGGCTGGATGAAGCCGGATTCGGTGAGGGTTTTGCCGGCGCTGTCCTTGACGATGAAATCGATCCAGGCTTCGTAGAAGTCGCGCTGCTCCGGGATGAAGGAGTGGCCGATGCCCTTGTTCTGGATGACGACGTCGGCGACGAGGGTTTCGCCGGGGACGAGGGAGAAGGCGGTGAGGCCGAGAGGGGCGACGAGAACCTGGTCCGCAGAAGTCGCGGCGGCATTCTCTTTTTCAAGGGCGAAGATGTCGACGTTGAAGACTCCTTTGCCGTCGTAGGAGTTCTTGAGGAAGTCGACGACTCTTTTGGCCTGCTCGGGGTAATTGTAGTACTGGGGGACGAGGGTGTTGCCGGCGGGCCAGCGGTGGGAGACGAGCTTGGCTTCTTTTGTGACCGGGTCTGGCTTGGCGCCGGGGTCAATTGCACCGGCGGCGAGGGGCTCGCGAACCATGTGGCATGTTTGGCAGGTGGAGACGGAGTCTTTGCGATAGAAGGGGAGCGGGGACTGCTTGGTGAAGCTGGCGGCCTGCCATTCGTCATACAGAGATATAGCCCGCAACCATTTGTAGTTGTCGAGGGTGGCGGGGATGGCGGCCTTGTGGCAGGCGGCGCAGAACTCGGCCGTTTTGTAGAGGGGGCGCATAACGGCCTTCGAATGGCGGTCAAGGTGGGCGAGGATTTCTGCGTCGGAGACGGGGCCGGTGATGGGCGCCCCGGTTTCATCGACTAGAACGGCGGGAACACCCATTACATAGGAGCCGGTTCCGGTGGGGTCGGTGGAGACGATGGAGTGGCAGGTGGAGCAGGTTACGCCCTCCTGCTCAAAGGGGCGCTTCTTTGGCATGCCCTGAGACAAGTCGCCGGAGAGCAGGGCGACGGGATTGTGGCAGCCCTCGCAGTGGCGGGAGTACTGGACACCCTTCTCGTCGATGAGGGCGTTTACGTTCTTCAGGTACCAGGGGGCGCGGAAGCTGTTGGAATGGATGGACTCGCGCCATTGGTGATAGGCCTCCTGGTGGCAGTGGCCGCAGTACTCGGCAGTGTAGAAGCTTTTGGGGCTGACGAATTGGCCGGTGGAACTGGTGGCGTTGGATGGAAGGAACGGGGTGTCTTTGCCGAAGGCGTAGTTGTAATGCGATGCGACCGAGTTGTGGAAGGGGGTGGTGGGTCCGGTGATGGGGACGGCTGCTCCATATAAGGGCTGGGGGGGGGCTGGCGTGGTCGCGGTGCTGGATGCAGCGGGTGTTGGGTTGTTGGCGGGTGGCGCGGGATCGGTGGCGGCGCGGACAGTCCAAGCTGCTGTGAGGGCGACGGTGATGAAGGAGGCGGTCAACAGCCAGCGGCGGGGCGCAAATTTCAACATCGTCCAGTGATCTCCAGGGAAGGTCTTGCGGTCCGGCGGCGCGCGATACAGAGATGGCTGCGGGAACATAAGAAAGGTACCGGGGGTGGGGGGAGAGTGTCCTCCACCTTAAGGTTGAGCAGCAGTTGCGGCGGGCAGCCGTTTGCGGGAGGCTCGCATGGGCGAAATGGTTCAAGCGAACTCATTGGCCTGAAGGAAGGCGAATGGATTGGACGAGGAAATGCTTCCGCCGCTGCACAGTGCCCTTACAGGGCGCAGGACTTAAGTGACTGGCTTCTCCCGGACTGCGCTGCGCTGACCCGGGGCTATTCTCGTCTCGTCCCTCCGGGATGTGCCCTGCGGTGGGCAGCTTGAGTCCTTAGCAGCGGGTGGTTCATAGAGTGGGATGAATGGGGAAAAATGGGGGTGGAGAGGTGTGAGGTAGCTCACATCCACTTAGCCAAACGAGGCCCCAAACTGGTACGGTTGTCATGAAGGATTCGTTTTCAAGAGATGGTCTCCAGTCCTTATTTTTCACTCGCAGTTCTGTTTGTGGGCGCCCTGCTGTTTGGGCTGACGCCGCTGGCGCTGGCGTGGCTTTGGGGAAGGGTGTTTTCTCCCTGGAAGCCGAACGCGATCAAGAATGCGATTTATGAGTGCGGGCTGGAATCGAAGGGCGATGCGTGGGTGCAATTCCGCTCAGCCTATTACCTTTATGCCATTATTTTTCTGATTTTTGATGTGGAAGCGGTGTTCCTGCTGCCGTTTGCGGTGGCGTTTACCGGGCTGGGTGTGGCCGCGTGCGTGGCCATGCTGGTATTTGTGCTGATGCTGATTGAGGGACTGGCGTGGGCCTGGGCGAAGGGAATCCTCACTTGGGTGTAAGAGCAGATGACAGGTTACAGGTTACAGATGACAGTTTCTAAGAACCCGAGACTAAGCAGTTGAACTGGTTTGACTGTCATCTGTCATCTGTAATCTGTCACCTAAGAGGAGCGGAGCGACGATGGTTGAAGAAGGACTGAAGATCGAACTGGGGAAGCAGGGCGTCTTCGTTACGACCATCGAGGAGCTCTATAACTGGGGGCGGCGGAGCTCGATTTGGCCGATGCAGTTTGGGCTGGCTTGCTGCGCGATTGAGATGATTGCGACGACCATGGCGCGGTATGACCTGGCGCGGTTTGGGGCTGAGGTGTTTCGGCCAAGCCCCCGGCAGGCGGACATGATGATCATTTCCGGCACGGTGACGAAGAAGATGGCGCCGCAGGTGGTGCGGCTCTATAACCAGATGGCTGAACCGAAGTATGTAATTGCGATGGGGGCTTGTGCGATTTCCGGCGGGCCGTTCAAGCAGGGTTACAACGTGCTGAAGGGGATTGATCGTTATATTCCAGTCGACGTGCATATTCCTGGATGCCCGCCGCGACCGGAGGCGCTGCTGCAGGCGTTTATGACGCTGCAGAAGAAGATTGATGGACAGAGTTTGACGGGTCCGGATCGGCCTAGGCATTTGAATGCGGATGCGCAGACGGAGTTTCCGGTGCCAGTGCAGGGGGCGCACGATTTGGAGCCGACTTCGAATCCTGGGGTTTGGCCCATTCAGATAAAAACAGTGGTCAGTGGTCAGTGATCAGTGGTCAGTTAAGACGTGGCTGAGGGGATTGGTTTGAAGACGGTTGAGGAGATCAAGGCGGCGATTTTGGCGGCGGTTCCGGGCGCGGGGGTGGAGATTGTTGCGAATCCCAGCGTGAGCGGACAGCACTCGCTGCTGATTGCGCCGGGAAGTGTTGTCGCCGTGGCGACGTTTCTGCGCGATGACGCCGAGTTGAAGCTGGATTTTCTTTCGAATGCGACCGGCGTTGATTGGCCGGATAAAGAGATTACGGAAAAGGTGAAGGTGACGCGCCCGGTGACGAAGACCGTGGACGGCGTGGAGAGCACCGCCGAGGAGACCGTTGAGGAGACACGGAAACGCGTGGAGCCGGGGTATCTGGAGGCGGTATATCACTTGTTTTCCGTGGCCAAGGGGCATGGGCCGGTAGTCATAAGGATGCGAACGGCGAACCGGAGTGACAAGGTTGAGTTGCCTTCGCTGACGCCCACTTGGCGGGCTGCGGAGTTTCAGGAGCGGGAGATCTTTGATCTGTTCGGGATTGTGTTTACATTGTGTTTACCGGGCATCCGGACTTGCGGCGGCTGCTGATGTGGGATGAGTTCAAAGATCATCCGATGCGGCGGGATTACGTGGAGCCGGACGATTTTGAGTACGAGCCGACTGCGCACGATGAGGTAATGAAGCGGGCGCAGGAGCATGTGGCGCGGGTGAAGGCCGCCGAGGCGGCTGCGGGCCAGGAAGGAACGGTCGCGGGCGCATGAGCGGATCAGGATACGTGGACGCGACGTTGAAACAGGAAGGCTGGAACCGGCCGCCGGTGATTGAGCCTGATGGCGAGGGAGAGCTATTGGAAGTGGCCATGGGGCCGCATCATCCTTCGACGCACGGCGTGTTCCGCATGGACGTGGCGCTGGACGGCGAGCGTGTGATCCGGCTAAAGCCGGTGTTTGGCTACCTGCACCGCAACCACGAAAAGCTTGCCGAGAACATGAGCTACCTGGCGTCGATGCCGTTTACGGATCGGCTGGACTATATATGCCCGATGACGAATAACTGGGCCTATGCGCTGGCGGTGGAGAAGCTGACGGGGCAGGAGGTTCCGGAGCGGGCGGAGTACCTGCGCGTGATTTGCGGCGAGCTGACGCGGGTGGTGAATCACGCTTCGGCGGTGGGGTTTCTGATTCAGGAGATGGGCGCGAGCGGAACGCCGTTGATGTACGCCTTCAAAGAGCGCGAGAAGGTTCTGGACCTGTTTGAGTCGCTGACCGGCGCGCGGATGATGGTGAACTACATGCGGTTTGGCGGGTGCCGCGTGGATGCGACACCGGCATGGCTGGACGGCGTGCGCACGGTGGTGGCGGGCCTGCCGAAGTTTGTTGACGAGTTCGAAGCGCTGCTGACGGGCAATGAGATTTTGATGGCGCGGACGCAGGGTGTGGGCATTCTGAAGGCGGACCTTGCGGTGAATGCGGGCATTACCGGGCCGATGCTGCGGGCTGCGGGTGTGAACTACGACATTCGCAAGGTGGATGGGTACGGGATCTATAACCGGTTCAAGTTTCGCGTGCCGCTCGGCGATCACGGAGATGTATTTGACCGGTTCATGATCCGGCTGCTGGAGCTAAGGGAGTCGCTGAAGATTCTGGAGCAGGCGCTGAAGGAGATTCCGGGTGGTCCGGTGATGGACCCGAAAGCAAAGCTGCGCGGGTTCCGGCCGAAGCCCGGCGAGGCGTATGGACGGATTGAAGCGCCGAAGGGCGAGCTTGGTTTCTATCTGATCAGCGATGGGAGTCCGAATCCTTACCGCTATCGGGTTAGGCCGCCGAGCTTGATTAACCTGACGGTGCTTGAGGATATGTGCCTGGGACAGAACGTGGCGGATGTGGTGTTGATTTTTGGAAGTGTGGATATTGTGTTGGGAGAAGTGGACAGATGACAGGTTACAGATGACAGATGACAGTAAGTGCTGCTCATCGAACTGTAGCTGAAAAGTGGGTAGGCATTAGTGGGGCGAGTTACAAAGCTCACGCTCCAAGGTTTCTAACTGTCATCTGTAACCTGTCATCTGTAATCTGTGGAGGTTGACTTGCTGGGCGAGGGAATACTGAAGGGGCTGGCGGAGACGGCGCGGAATTTCGCGGGGAGCTTTGTGTCCGCGGAACGGCTGACGACGGTCGAGTACCCGGAGCAGCGGATTGCGCCGATTGAGGCCACGCGCGATTTTCCTTTCCTGGTGTATGACGGGACGGACCCGGAGGCTGGGTTGCGGTGCGTGGCCTGCCAGATTTGCGAAAAGGAATGTCCGCCGAAGTGCATTTATATCGTGAAGAGCACGGACAAGAAGCCGGACTATGTGGGTAAGCCGCAGATTTATCCGGCGCGGTTCGATATCGATATTTCGGTATGCATGAGCTGCCAGATCTGCGTCGAAGTTTGCCCGTTTGAGGCGATCAAGATGGACACGGCGTTTGAGTTGGCGACGACGGACAGGTTTGGCGGATTGCTTTACGACAAGAAGGAACTGTCGAAGTCGAACGAGCATTATCATGCGATTCATCCGACTGAGGCGGCCGAGGTGGATGCGCGATTGGCTGAGGAAAAGGCAAAGGTGGAGGCGAAGGCCAAGGCTGCTGCGGCGGCGGCCGCTGCTAAAGCCGCTGCGCCTGCAGTACCGGTGGCGAAACCGGCTGCGCCTGCCGCTGCAGCACCTGCGCCCGTCGTGAAGCCGACGGAAGGGGAGACGAAACCGTGATCGATAAGCTGGACCAGGTTTTCGTTCTTCTGACGCATTGGGTGGTGGGATTTCTGCCCGCGTTTCTGCAGCCTATAGCGATTGTGGTAATTGCGGTTGCGGCGATCCTGGTGACGTTTCCGGGGCTGTTTGCGATTTGCGTATTGCTGGAGCGCAAGGGACTGGGCCGGATGCAGAACCGCATCGGGCCGAACCGCGTGGGGCCGTTTGGGATATTTCAGCCGATCGCCGATGGGATCAAGTCGCTGACCAAGGAAGACCTGGTTCCGATGAGCGCGGATGCGGTGGTGCATTTTCTGGCGCCGGTGTTCCTGGTGGTGGTGGTGTTCATGGGGTATGCGGTGTTGCCGGTGGGACGCAACATGACGCTGGTGAACATGGATGCGGGACTGCTGTTCTATTTCGCGATGGGCGCGTCGACGGAGTTGAGCGTGTTCATGGCGGGGTGGTCAAGCCGGAACAAGTATTCGCTGCTGGGCGCCATGCGCGCCGTGGCGCAAATGATCAGCTACGAAGTGCCGCTGCTGATGTCGAGTGTGGCCGTTGTGATGATTACCGGGTCGCTCTCGCTGAACAAAATTGTGGAAGCGCAGAACCAGTACACATGGGGATTGCCGCACTGGTACATATTTACGCCATGGGGATTGGCGGGCTTTCTGATGTATGCGACGGCGGCGACTGCGGAGACGAATCGATCGCCATTTGATTTGCCCGAAGGTGAGTCGGAGCTGGTCGCGGGGTATTTTACGGAGTACTCGGGATTCAAGTTTGCGGAGTTCTTCCTGGGTGAGTATGTGGGCATGCTGTCCATATCCGGATTGGGAGCGACGCTGTTCCTGGGTGGATGGTCTGCGCCGCTGGAGGTTCTTGGCTTTGTGCCTTCGTGGATATGGTTCTTCGGCAAGGTGATGCTGTCGATGTGCGTCTTCATCTGGTTGCGGGGAACGCTGCCGAGGTTGCGCCAGGACCAGTTGATGAATTTCGCATGGAAATTCGTGTTGCCGTTTACGATGCTGAACCTGTTTGTGGCCGCGGCATGGCGGTTTATGGGAGATGGTTGGTTGCGGTGGGTGGTTTGCTCGGCGGTTCTGTTGATTGCTTACGTGGTGATGGGCCGGGTGGGGATGCGCAGGAAACACTTTGGGCCGAGGAGTTACCGGTATGCGGAGTGAGTTGAAGGGTAGCTACCGATGAACTTTGCTTTTTATCTCATATCGGGGTTGGCTGTGGCGGGCGCGCTGGCGGCGGTTCTGCTGAAGAATACCGTGCATTGCGCGCTGGCGCTGACGGTAGCTTTTGCCGGAATTGCGATGTTGTTTTTGAAGCTTGGAGCGCAGTTCGCGGGGTTTGCACAAATCCTGGTTTATATTGGCGCGGTTGCGATTTTGGTGGTCTTTGCGATCCTGCTTACGCGCGGTTCCGAGACGCCGAAGGATGGCGTATACAGCAAGTTTCCGCTGACGGGCTTGGCGATTGCCGCGGCGGTGTTTGCGGTGCTGGGTTGGGCTGTGCTGAACAGCGCGAGTGTTCTGCCGGGTGCGGGGACCAGCGCTGCTGCGCCCACGGTGACGGTGATGGATATTGGCAACGCGCTGATGAGCCGGTATGTGCTGCCGTTGGAGATTGTGGCGCTGCTGCTGACGGCGGCATTGATTGGCGCGGTGATTGTGGCCATGCATGAGAAAGAGGAGGCGAAGTGAGTCCTCTGGCTGGATATTTGCTGGTGGCCGCGCTGCTGTTTGCGATTGGGCTGGCCGGTGCGCTGACACGGCGCAACGCGATCCTGGTGCTGATTGGGATTGAGTTGATGCTGAATGCGGCGAATCTGAATTTGATTGCGTTCTGGCGGTATGGGCCGCATCCCGAGGCGCTGACGGGGATGATGTTCGCCATCTTCTCAATTGCGGTGGCGGCGGCCGAGGCGGCGGTGGGACTGGGGCTGGTGATCTCGATTCATCGGCATGCGAAGACGACGGATCTGGACGCTATGAACAGGATGAAGGGGTGAGGAATTGATGCAAGAAGCAATTTCATTCACTCCGCAAACAGCCGCGTCGGGGATCGCGCAGATGCTGTGGCTGATTCCGGCAGTGCCGATTTTGGCTTCCGGCGTGATTGCGCTGTTGAAGCAGCCGAAGCGCAGGACCGCGGCTATGCTGGCCATTGGGTCGCTGGGGTTTTCGCTGTTGCTCGCGCTGGCTGCGTTTGGACACGTTCTTGCTGGTTGGGCGCACAACGTGGACGTGCGCGAGACCGTCAACTTTACATGGATACAATTTGGCACGACAAACGTTGATCTGGGGTGGGTGCTTGATCCGCTGTCGGCGGTGATGCTGGTTATGGTCACGTTTGTGGGACTGCTGATCTTCATCTACTCAACCGGGTACATGGCGCACGACGAGAACTTCACGCGCTTCTTCTGCTTCCTGAGCTTGTTTGCGGGGGCGATGCTGGGCGTGGTGATTGCTAACTCGCTGCTGCTGCTATTTATGTGCTGGGAGTTAGTGGGACTTACTTCCTACTTATTGATTGGGTTCTGGTATTTCAAGCCTTCCGCGGCTGCTGCGGCGAAGAAGGCATTCCTGACGACGCGCGTGGGGGATGTGTTTTTCCTGCTGGGGATTGTGTGGCTATTCAGCGGGACGGGTACGCTGCTGTTCTATAACGGCGGAACTGGCTCGATGGAGTCCAGTGCATTGGCTGGCCTGCTGGCGCAACATGCTGGGTGGGGACTGACGGCCGCGGGTGCGATTGGCCTTCTGATTTTTGCGGGAGCGGCAGGGAAGAGCGGACAATTTCCGCTGCATGTTTGGCTGCCGGATGCGATGGAAGGTCCGACGCCGGTTTCCGCATTGATTCATGCTGCGACGATGGTGGCGGCGGGCGTTTATCTGATTGCTCGGGTGTATCCGCTGATGTCTGCCGGGGCCGAGATGCACGGAGGGCTGTTGGGCACGACGACGGCTCTGACAGTGGTTACATGGGTGGGCGCATTTACAGCGGTGTTTGCATCGCTGATTGCTGTTGCGCAGAACGATATTAAAAGGATCCTGGCTTATTCGACTGTGGCGCAGTTGGGCTACATGATGGCGGGTCTCGGGATGGGCGGCGTGGCGGTGGGGATGTTCCACCTGATTGCGCATGCGTTCTTCAAGGCGCTGCTGTTCATGGGCGCGGGATCGGTGATTCACGGCGCACACGAAGAGCAGGACGTGCGCAAGATGGGCGGACTTTGGTCCAAAATGCCATGGACGTTTGGGACTTATGCGATTGGTACGCTGGCGCTTTGCGGTGTGCCGATTTTCTTCTCTGGATTCTGGAGCAAGGACGCGATTCTTGAGTCAGCACATGGCTGGACGGTGTCGCATGTGCCGTATTACCTGCTGGTGTTTGGCGCGGTGCTGACGGCGTTCTACATGACGCGGCAGGTGAGTTATGTGTTCTTCGGCCAGTGGCGCGGGCACGGGCACGCGCACGAGAGCCCGAAGGTGATGACGACGCCGCTTGCGATCCTGGCCTTCTTTGCGGTTGCGCTGGGGGCGATTGGAACACCGGCTTGGCCATGGTTCCGTAGCTTCCTGAATGGTGTGCCCGCGGAGAGCGATCTGCATGCGTTTGCGGAGCCGGCATGGTTGATGCTGCTGGCTACGTCGTGCGTGATTGTGATTTTGGGGATCGGGCTGGGCTGGCTGCTCTATGGCAATAGGGTGACAACCGCGGAGGCGCCGGATGTGCTGGAGGCTTTCGCGCCATTACCGTGGAAGTGGCTGCAAGACCGGCTGTATATGGACGAGTTGTACGGGGCGACAGTGATT
>JBEKRU010000183.1:0-7011 GCA_049518435.1 Occallatibacter sp.
ACAACAACCGCATGGTGGGTCGGCGAAATGAGGGAGATACCAGCCATGACAAGAAAAGCCAGCAGCGCAATCAGCAGATTTGAAGCGGGACCGGCGAGCGTTGTCAGGTTGTCGTCGCGGACAATTCTGCGGAAGTTCCGCGTAAGAACCGGGGTTGGCTTGGCCCAGCCAATCAGGAGCCCGCTGAAGAAAGTGAAGCCGACAAAAGGGCCGAAAATGATGATTGCGGGAAACAGAAGCGTGCCGATGGGGTCGATATGCTCAACGGGGTTAAGCGTGACGCGCCCCAGTTCGCGCGCGGTGTTATCACCAAGGCGTGAGGCCGTCCAGGCGTGGGCGCATTCATGAACGCAGAGCGAGAACAGGAGCAGCACAAACTCGAATACCGCAACAATAAGATCGCCAGACTCCAAAGAAAACTCCACGAACCGGAAAGCTCAGAGTAGCATGGTGAGCGCGCAAAGAATTGGCGCTGGGACCGGAACAAAGCGAACGCATGCTGTGTCTAAAGGTTCAGAGTATCCGGCAATCCGCTAAAGGGGGAGAAACAGCGTGGGGCGATCGAAGGCGGTGCTGTTGGTTTGCATGGCGGCGATTGTTTCCCTTTCGGCGACTGCGCAGCAGGACGAGGCAGCCAGGGCCAATACTCTCTACAACGCGGGCCGGCGGCCTGAAGCGCTGCCGCTGTATGAGGACCTCGTCAAAGCTCATCCCAATGAGTGGTTGTATGCCGAGCGCCTGGCCGATTGCCTGGGAGCCAAGGCAGCACAGAGCGACGACCCCGCCGAAGTGAAAGTCATCCGCACGCGGGAGCGCGACATTGCCAAACGCGCGATTGAACTGGGGGATCCAAATTACTTCGCGCAATTGATGGCCAAAATTGACCCGAACGGTCCGGTGAAAATCGCCGCTGCGAGCCCCGGCGGAAGCCTGTTGCAGGAGGGCGAGAAAGCATTTACGGCCGGGGATTACCGGGCTGCCTACGCAAAGTACATTGCTGCAGCGGAGGCCGATCCCAAGCTCTATATTGCTCCTCTATTTGCCGGAGACACGGCATACCAGCTCAAGGATCTGAAGACTGCGACCAAGTGGTTTGCCCAGGCGGCTGCAGTGGACCCAAATCGAGAGACGGCTTACCGTTATTGGGGCGACGCGCTCCTGCGGATCGGGAACGATCCAGCTGCAGCCAAGCCCAGATTCATTGATGCCATTGTGGCCGAGCCGTACAACCAGCTTTCCTGGAAGGGCTTGCAGCAATGGGCACAGCGAACGGGCGCCGTGGTGCTAGCGCCGAAGATTGACCGCCCTGCGGGGCCTGTGGTCGATCCCAAAAAACCAAACAACATCACCATCCATCTGGATCCGCCTTCGGGCGACGATAAGAAGAACACCGCAGCCTCGGCATGGCTGATGTATTCCATGATCCGCGCCAGCTATCACGGGGATACGTTCAGGAAAGAGTTCCCGGATGAAAAGATGTACCGCCATACGCTGAAGGAGGAGGACTCCGCTTTAAGCACGGTGGTGACTTTTGTGAAAGAGAAGAAACTGGACCCAGCAACGCTGGACGAGAACCTGCGCAACCTGGTCGAACTGAGTGATGCGGGGATGCTGGATTGCTGGATCCTGATCAACGGCGCCGACGAGGGGATTCAAAAGGATTACGATGCGTACCGCAAAGGCCACCGGCAACTGCTGCGCGACTACCTTGACCGATTTGTGGCGCACGGCGGGGTGAACTAGGCACTGTCAGCCGGGAAAAGGCCTACTGCTTCGCCGGGAGCGACACTGTGACCCGCAAGAACAATGGCATGGCTGGCGATGCGTGCGCCGTCACCAATTACCGTGGGTACAAGCGTGGCATGTTCGTAGTTGTCCGGCGCGTAGGTTTGGGAGTAGACCCGAGCGAAGGAGCCGATGACGGCGCCCTTGCCGATTTTGATGCCGCCTCGATCGTTCAGCAGCGCTCCCTGGCGGATGGTGACACCGTCCCCGATGCTCAGGTTGTAGCCATAGGTCAAGTCCACGCCGTGATGGATTCGGACCCCAGAGCCCATGTGATCAAAGAGATGCCGTCCCAGCATGCAGCGAAAGCGCAGCCCGAGCCAGTGATTCAGGCCGACGGGGGAGCGGTCGAACATCTGCCAGAACCAGAGCAGAGGCTTTCGCGGCGCAAAGAGATCGCGTTTGACATCGGGATAATGGCCGGCTTCGAGCGTAATGTTTTCCGGGTCGAGCGAAAGGCTCAACACGTTGCCCGGGAGCTCTGAGGTGAGCGTGAGGTTCAGCTTTCCGCCGTGCGGGCGGCCCAGGTAGAGCTGATAGAGCTGATCGCGGACAATCTCGGAGCGCCGCTCGGGAGAACTGTGCCGGACAAACTCATCGTCGAGATACTGAAGCCAGCGGCGGTAGACTTCTTCCGCTTCAGCCGCAGGATGGGGTGCGGTGCTCACATTCGTTGCCATACGCATTCGACGATACACCAGGGATGCGGGACGCATCGAGGAGGACGCCCCGGAGTACCGGATGGGAGCGGCGTTCTTCGAGATCTCCAATCCGATTCCGTGTCTCCACCGAAGGGAGGAGGTGCGGAATCGGATGTTCTGGGTAAAATGCGGGAACGATGCAGGCGCAACGGCAGGCCGGGCGGCAGATGGGTGTGTGGGCCGCGACCGCCGTTGTCACAGGCGAAGCCATTTCACTGGGAATCTTCCTTACGCCCGCAGGCATGGCCAAGTCTCTGGGCTCCCCCGCGCTGCTGGCTGCGGTGTGGTGCGGCATGGCGGTTATTACGCTGGCCGGGGCACTTTGCTTCACTGAACTCGCAGTGCGCTTTCCGCAGGCCGGTGGAGAATATGTCTATCTGCGCCAGGGCTTTGGGCGGCGGGTGGCGTTCCTTTACGGATGGATGGCCGCCGTGGTGATGTATCCGGGCGTGGCCGCTGCGCTCTGTGTAGGCACCGTTCCCTACATACAGGCGCTCGCTCCTTTGCCGGCGTGGCTGGCCCGGTTGTTGCCCGCGCTGATCCTGCTGGCGCTAGGCGCCATGAATTATGTGGGAACGCAGTTAAGCAGCGGCGTCATGACGACGTTGAACTGGATGAAAGTTCCTGTATTGATGGGCCTGGTGGCATGGGCCCTGGTTTGGGCGCTGGACGGGAGCCACAATGCAATGGCTCATCTTGCGCCTTTGACCACGCGACGCGCCGGGTCGGATCCACTGGTTGAGGCAATTGCCGGCGCGGCCATCAGCGCGTTCTTCTGCTTCGGCGGCTGGTGGGAAGCGGGGAAGATCGCCGGTGAAGTGAAAAATCCGCAGCGAACCCTTCCCATTGCCTTCACCGGGGGCGTACTGATCGTTACGGCCGTGTTTGTTCTTGTCAGCTTCTCATTTGTGGCCGTGGTGCCCATGGAACAGATTCAGACCAACACCGCATTTGTAGCGCAGTACGGCCAGGCGCTTTTTGGAGCCGCAGGTGGTCGGGTCATGTCAGCATGCGTGGTGCTGAGCGTGCTGGGCGGCTTGATGGTGCTCAGCATGGCGGTGCCGCGGGTGACTTATGCGCTGGCGCGTGAGGAGGGCACCGGTCCAGGACAAGCCGGAGTGCTCGCATTCTTCAGCAAGCTGCATCCACGCTTCGGCTCCCCGGCAAACGGGGTGCTGCTGCAGACGGGCATGGCCTTGGCGGTGCTTGCCCTCGGCGCGTTTGACCGCATCTTGGCTTTTATCATCTTTTCCGCAGTGGTATTTCTGGCGCTGACGGTCGCTACCTTGTTCCGGCTTGCGGTGCCGGTACGGCGCTGGTGGTTTCCGATGGCCCCGGTGGTGTTTCTTGCCGGCAGCATCGCGTTGGCGGCGATGCTGCTGATGCACAGTCTCTGGCCGTCTCTTCTGGGCGCGGCGGTGGTACTTGCAGGTTTGCCGGTGCGCTGGCTGCTGGTGCGTGGAAATGCCCCGGCAACAGCCGTGGTCCAAGAATCAGCAATTTCCTGACTTCACTTTCAAAACGGAGGATTTCCCCAATGCCCCATATCGCTCTTCCCCCTGACCTGCCCGGCATTCGCGGGGCAATGGCCTTTCGCCCCGAAACCGCTCGGCCTCTGAATGCACTGGTTGAAGTGCTGCTCACCGGCCCCAGCACCCTCAGCCGCGGCGAGCGCGAGTTGATTGCCACCTACGTCTCAAGCCGCAACTGCACGCACTATTGCCACAGCATTCACGGCATGATTGCCGCCGCGCACCTGGGTGGCGACGAGGTGCTGGTGAAGCAGGTCAAAACGGACTTCATGCAGGCTGCTATCACGCCCAAGCTGAAAGCGCTGCTGACCATTGCCGGAAAAGTGCAGCAGGACGGCAAGCTGGTAACGGCTGCTGATGTGGAAGCCGCGCGTGTGCTGGGAGCGACGGACCTGGAGATTCACGATACGGTCCTGATTGCCGCCGCATTCTGCATGTACAACCGCTACGTCGACGGCCTGGGCACGGAGCAGCCGGACGACGAGGCGCTCTACCGGGAACGCGGCAAGCGCGTCGCCCGCGATGGATATGTCACTGTGAGCGAAGAGTACCTGGCAACCCATGCACACGCGGCGGCCCACTAGGGCGGATTAAAAGATTCAAAGGAGGGGTTATGGCACACATCGATCTACCGGAAGGTTTTCCGGGCATCAGCGGCGGATTTACGTTTCGGCCGGAGACGGCAAAGCCCATGCGCGAACTGGCGCACGTGCTGTTGCACGATGAGAATTCCCTGACACCGGGCGAGCGCGAACTGATTGCCGCCTACGTTTCCTCAAAGAACGATTGCTACTTCTGCCAGGCGAGCCATGCAGCCGCTGCCAGTGCCCACCTGGGCGATGCAACAGTGGCGGAGCAAGTGAAGGCCGACTTCCTGTCCGCACCGGTGAGCCCGAAGCTGAAGGCGCTGCTTGCAATTGCCGGCAAAGTGCGGCAGGATGGCAAGCTGGTGACGGCAGCGGACGTGGAAGCTGCGCGGAAACAGAGCGCCACCGATATCGAGATTCACGATACCGTGCTGATTGCCGCGGCGTTCAGCATGTTCAATCGCTATGTGGACGGCCTGGGTACATGGCAGCCGAGGCTCCCGGAGATGTATGAATTGATGGGCAAGCATCTGGCCGAAGAGGGCTACAAGGAGGCTTCCATCCGGCAGCCCGTGGGTGCGGATTAGCGAGGGGCCAGATGAGCCGGTTTAGCGGTGCCTCGGGATGTACCCCACAGATCCCGCTCCCGAGAAGAACAAGTAGGCAACACTTCCGATCCAACACGCGAAACCCATCGCGCCCCAGATGTAAAGCCTGCGAAGCAACTTCCCGTCGGGATAAAGCCTTCGATATTCCGTCAGGATGTCAAAAAATCGATGCCGCACAAATCCGTAAGTGGGGATCACCCGCCCCTTGGGGAGCAGTCGATTGACTTCAGACACGATATCGCCAATGAGGAGGTTGGCTCGAAGCGTGCACCCGCAGCTTATGATGAAGAGGCCAATACCGACGATTTTCTGCACCGTCATACAGAAGACCTTCTAACAGCCGCTAAGGACCCAAATGTGTGGCTACCGGCGTCCCTGAATGGTTCCCGGCCTCCCGCCGTTGCCTTTCTTCGCGGCTTTTTTAGCGGCGATCGCATGGAGCTCTTTGCCATCCTTCGTCTGATTGATGATGAGTTGGAAGGACAGGTTGATCAGGTTGCTGGTGCCCCAATAAAGTGCCAGGCCCGAAGCGTACTTCCACAAGATGAAGCCGAAGAAGACAGGCATCATGAACGCCATCATGCGGCGCTGTGCAGGATCCATGCCCGGCGATGGCGTGATGAACTGCGTCAGGAACATGCTCAGAATGATGAGAATCGGCAGGATGTGGTAAGGGTCGGGCAGCGAAAGATCGGTGAGCCAGAACCAGTGCGCCTGGCGCAGCTCAATCACGTTCGATAGCACCTCAAAGTACGCGATGAACAGCGGCATCTGCACCAGCATGGGCAGGCAGCCGCCTACCATGTTGATGCCTTCGGCCTGGTGCAGGGCCATGATCTCGTTGTTCATCTCGGCCCGTTTGGGGTCGTTCATCTTCAGGTGCGCGTACCTCTTGCGGATAGCTTCAACCTTGGGCTGAATGCGCGCCATTTTGATGGAAGATTTCATCATCACGAAGCGTGTTGGAAGCATCAGCAGGTTGAAGGCCGCGGTGAAGATAATGATGGACCATCCCCAGTTGCTGATGCCGGAGCCAAGCAGTCCGTGCAGGAAGCGCAGGGCGATATACAGCGGCTTGGCCACGATGCCCAGCCAGCCGTAGTGAATGAGAGACTCAAGCGTGGGACCATCCGCCTTGCCGTCGGGGCCAATGGAGTGGATGGTGTTGAGCACATCCATCTGCTTGGGTCCTGCGTAGAGGCGAACGCTGGTTGAACCGCTCTGATCTCCCACCGCGAGACCGATGACGTCGGTAGCTCTCTTCTGGCTGGTAGGGTCGCTCAGGTCGCCGGGCAGATCGATGGCATTGTGCACGGTGACGATGCTCGCGTCGGAGGGATTACTCGGCAGAAACGCGGCGGCAAAGTAAAGGTCGGTTATACCCGCATATTGGTAGGGCTGATTTAGAGTGGCGTTGCCGCCCACCTTGGCTGCGGCCAGTTGATCCGATTTGCCATCGATGGACCAGGCGAATTGAGAGACTGTACGGATTGCGCCGCTGGGCGCTTTGCCGGGCTTGAACTCTTCCATATCGCCCAGGCCGGCAGGCCACTGCACCAATGCACGGACCGGGCTCCCGTTCCGCTTGACCTCCGTATCAATGGAGATCACGTAGCTGGAGTCGAAGTGAAGGGTCTTCACGACATCAAGGCCGTTGGCCGCGTAATGGAAGGTAAGCGAATTCGGTGCCAACAGCATGCCCGTCGCAGACGCCTGATAAAGCACCTGGTTCAGTTGCGCGGTCAGCGCCGGCTCATAAGTAAAGAACGAGAGCGGAAAGCCGAAACGCGCGGCGGTC
>JBEKRU010000184.1:0-6883 GCA_049518435.1 Occallatibacter sp.
AACTCGAACGCTCGCCGGCCTCGATCCTCTCCTGAATGGTGAGTCGGACGTTCATCGAGCTGTCTCCGCTTTTGCCAGTTAACGGACGAACTCGCTTACAAGGTATGGCCCCTGTCAAGGCACTTTGGCAACAAAACAGAACCTAACGGAAGGAGATCATTGCATATGCCTAAACCTACGAACGCATCTGGAGCCTTTCTTGGTTTTGACACTGGCGACTATCCAGGATCGCCAGCTATGCAAGATTGGTGGAATAACTCGTCCTATCAGTTTGCGGGCTACTATTTGCAGGCGCCCTGTCATGCGGGGTTCGTTCCCTGGGAGGGCCACCGAATGGAACTGGTAGGAATGGGATGGACATTGCTGGTCATTTACGTGGGGCAGCAAAGGGCTGGTAATAACTGCGGCAATAACGTACTGACTCAAGCACAAGGCTTAAACGACGCTATTGACGCGACCGGCCGCACAGAGGCGGAGGGTTTTCCAGCTGGTACGTATATTTATCTCGATCTTGAAGGGGGAGATCCTTTCGGCCCCGACTTTGCTGATTATTTGAGCGGTTGGATACCGCAGATAGTGAATAGCGGATATGGTGTCGGCTTTTATTGCAGCTATTTACTTGCGAATGATGTTCAAAACTTTGCCGCGACCCAGGGGGCTCCTGCAACGAGGTTTTGGATAGCCGGAATCCCTCCTGGAGCCGTGTTCAACAATGCCACGAGTGTTCCCTCTGACTCATCAGTAGGCTTTGCAACGGCTTGGCAGAGTTTGCCACATAATGAAACGTCGGGATCGACCACACTGAATATTGACTCTTCAGTCTCCACTCTTTCAGATCCATCTGCACCGTGAGGCACGAAGTGCAATCCGCAGATTACCTGGAAGGCCAGGCGAGGTTCAAGGAGGCATCGCAGTGATCCTGTCTTTTTGCGTCTTGATTTCCGGTTAGAGAGGCGAGGAGCGGGATGCAGAGCATGATCGAGGCTGGGAAGAAATACCAGGCACACGTCGATACTTTGGACGAAGCATTGGGCTGAGCCAGAAAATCCGCTCGGCCGTGATCAGCGGGGGATACGTCGCCGGGTTCCTGTCATCCTGACTGGGCATTCCGGATCAGCTTCGCTTTGATCAGAAGGGTCAAAAAGCCCATGTCTTCTTCCGCAGTGAGTATCATCAGCCTTCGCTGGACGCCGAGCGCCAGACAGGCGCGATCGGCGAAGGATAAGCAGCACAGTTTCGCCATCACAGGCCTAGCAGGGCTCGGCCACACTTCTCGCGATGTCCCAAAGTCGAAAATATTATCAAACGAAGCGGGCCTACACACCAATGCCGACCTCGATCCCTTGGGAGCGCGAAGGTTGCCGCGACTGCACAGCATCTTCTTGAACGGGAGAAATCGCTCTGTCCGTTTGATGCGCGCTCTCGTGGGAGATGTCTCGACTGAGTGCTTCTTTCAGTGAGGCGCGATCATTCGCGAATATTTGCGCATCCCACTGCCCACGTGACACCGAAACATACGCCATGCGATTGTTGAGCAGATCCTTGGCACCGAGTTCCGTGTCAATGTGGATGAGAACGCGGTCGGCGGTTTGGCCCTGGCCTGAATAGCTGGTGACTGCGTAACCGTGGTCGAGATGCGGATGACAGTGCGGGTCGAAACTCATTTCGCATCCATTTTCAAACTTGAGAGTCATGGTCCCATTTGGTGAGATGCGTTCGATGCTGCCAAGCTCTCGATTTGCAATCTTCAGCTCTTGATTGGGTGCAGTGAACTGAATGCGGTCACCAACAGAGAATGCGCGCTCCTGCTCCCGATAAACCGAAACTCCCATCTGCCGGCGTGGGTCATACCTTTGCTCAGTACCATCGACGCGTATCACGGTCAGCATGTTGTTCTTTGTGTCGATGCTCGCTACGCGAGTGTATTCCCCCTTCTCGATCCCCGTTTCTTGAGAGCCACGCGAGTATCGCAAAATGTCATTCACCTGATATTGTTGGGCCCATGTCCGGTCCGCACCGGTCATCTCCTGCCGTGGTACAAGCGTGATCAAAGTGTGCTCGGCGCGGCTCACCACCCCGCGAGACTGCAACTCTTCATGAATCCGCTGATTGATTTCAGTACGAGACCGGTTGTCGGGCGAAACGACCAGCGTGCTTTCCGGCGAGCGAGCATACTCCCGAGCGATGGCGTCGATGCGATCTCCACGCCCGGCTATCTCATGAACTCGCCCCTGGCGATCAAGGCTCGACAATGCCTTTCCAACATCTCCCCGCGCCAACTCCTCCACAGCACGCTTCAACTCCGGGTCTCGCTGTCGAACGATTTCATCGAGTTTCGCCGTCTTCATACCTGCTTCCTGGAGTTGCGCGAATGGACGGCCTGCTTCAACCGCCTCATGCTGGCGCGTGTCGCCGACTAATAACACCCGGTCATTTGGATGTAACCGCACAATGAACTCGTGCATCTGGCGGGTTGAGGCTAATGACGATTCATCGAGTACGTAAAGCTTGCGTTCGCCTGTGTCAGGCTGTTCTCCTCGCGCAAGGTGCCGCTGCAGCGTCGATGTTTCAATCCCAGCTTCGGCGAGCTTTTGCGCAGCACGAGACGTGGGTGCGAATCCCTCTACTCTGTAGCCTTCGACTTCGGCACCTTCACGGACAACTGCCAGCGCCGTCGTCTTTCCGGCTCCAGCGACCCCATCGATCCCAACGATCTTTTCGCGCGATTGAAAAACCTCATCGACCGCTTGGCGCTGCGAGACATTCAACTCTGGGTGACGGTTCTCGAAGCCAATGCGCAATTCTTGTGAAACCAGCATTGGGTCGTGTGGTCCACGCACGTTGCCCTCTTGCATACGGCCAATGATTTCCTTTTCGAGTCGAATCATCTCAGCGGTTGTATATTGCGGGGCTGCCCGCCCTGCATCGTCTTCGAGCTTCCGGAATTCCCCATTCGCCACGCGTCGCTCGAACTCGTCGCGCGCTTGCCCGTAGCTCAACTTCCCCATGCCTCGATCCAACACGGATTGCAGGATGCTTCGCTCGTCCTGAACCGCGGAACGCTCAAAGGTGTGATTTCGCGCATATGTTACCGCCTGCTGCATCGCCTTCTCCGGGCTCTCGGCACGATGGAGAGTATGCTCTCTTGCTTGCGCTACCACGCGGTCGGCCTGGTGGCCAAACTCTGCAGCCAGTTCCCGATGGCGTTGCAATACCTCACCAGGCGAGTGCAATTCCTTGTTGTCCCGTGTCCGATGCGCTGCGACCTGAGCTGCGCCTGCGCCATCCCTCCCGACCTCCTGTAAATGTTCTTTGATTTGCTCACGGCGAGGACTCGATGCGTCGAGATACTCCTGGGTATAGCCTTTGATCTCTGGCTGTCCGTGCTTGCCGGTCTGGATTTCGTAACCCAAATCCTGAAGCCGAATAGCAAGCTCGGAACGATATACGCTCGTCACGTAGTGCTGGGACTGGAACAGGCTGCGCTCCTGGAGAGCACGCGTTTGACCGTTATCGCGCTCGGTGACATTGAAGATGACAGCATGAGTGTGAAGTTGTGGCGCCGCATATCCTTCGACTGGACGAGCTGTGTCGTGCTCGAAAGTTGCTGCAACAAATCTGCCGGTCGTCTCAGGCGCGTGGACGTTTCCAATGCGGGCTTGCGTGTACCGCTCTAACTCACCCAAGGCGACGCGTACACTTTCACGGTGCGCATCGCGCACGCGGTCATCACCGCCCACGAGAGCGGTGAGTGATACGGACTTCGGGGTTGAAAATGTCGCATCCCATCCGGCGCGATGCTCCGCACTGGTAATCTGCTTGCCGTACTCATTCTCATAGGATCGAGCGGGCTGATGTTTAACAAGCTGCGCACCGCTCTCAGGGTGCCGACCGTCACTCAAATGTGCAAAGTGATCGGCCCGGACCGGCCCGATTAGATTCCATTCCTCTGCAAGTTTGCCCTGCCATTCACTGCTCGTTCGCTGGTCACGGCTCCAGTAGTTCTGCTGCTCTGAAGCGAATTCACGGGAGTGGTAGGTCTGCGCCTGTCCCGAGGACAGCGCTTTCGAGATGGTCAACATGCGCTTTCAACTCCAAACTGTGCGCGGCAGCATCTCTCTTCTGCCTACTGAGATTTTATCTCTAACCTAAAGAATCATGGGAGACGACACTCAGGCGAGGGCCCATCCCGACTTCAATGAGCGCCTTGGCCTGTTATCGCCATGTGAGGACATTTGCTAATCGCCGGGCCACGGCTGACTTCGGCCCTATGCAAGCGCGTTTGACCAAGTGATATCGCCCGCCGACTTACAAAACACCTTGGCCAAGATTTTTCAAGCATCGGCGCGCATCTTGTTCTCCCAGGCTCATCCACCTTTCGAACGCCGGTTTACTGAAATTCAGTGTTCCCGTGAAGAAGCTGAGGATTGGGAACGAACTGGTAGATAGGGGCTCGGATGGCTCTATTACACAAATAACTGTCTTTCCCATTTGGCGGCTAGGTTTCGTCTTCTCGAAAACAGAGCTATACTTTCGGTTTTTGTCGGGACTGGAATCGGCTTCCCGTAAGAGACTTTTGCGGGAACCGTCATCGGAATCCGAAGAATAAGTCAAGTGAGACTTAAGATACAACGCCCACTTTTCATCCATTGCTTGAAACATTGCTTTCTCTGAACGCTCCTCCTTTGTCATCTGCCCCAGGGGAACGACAAATACAAGGTCTAGAGGAGGGCCAGCAAGTATAGGAGCAATCGGGAGGTTGTCGGTGAGACCTCCATCGCAATAGGATTCTTTGTCGTCACTGGTGTTTGGGAAAGCAAAGGGGAGAGCGGCCGACTCAAGTAATATCGATCGAGTCAAATCAAGAGAAGCGTGATCCAAGTGCATGTAGGAAGGAACCCAACCGCTGCTCCAACCTCCGACACCTGCGGAATACGCTCCTCCTCCGCCGTGTATGAGCCCAACACCCTGCGGATCGTAGTACACACAATACCTAGAGACTGCCGCGACTACCTTCGTTCCCTCGCTTTTCGCTACAAGATCGTCAATTCGTTGTTGGACAAGTGTTTCCAAAAGGCTACGGTCTAATAGGGATGTCGAAAGCGCACGTTTATATTGAGCTCTCCAAAACCGCTTATAAAGATGCCAAGCCCAAATCGAAAGCACCCACACTATCATGACGATAATTGCTCGCCAACATATGTCGAGGAACCCCTGCTGGGGGGGAGCCATCTCCCAATCAAAAACAAACGACATTGCGGGTACTGCCGCTCCCAAACCGCAAGCAATGACAACGAGATTTACGAGGATCTCGGGCATCTCCAGGAGATGATTGATAACGAGTTCCTGTGCCTCCAGAAACATCGTCCTACATCCGCTGCACGCAACAAACATGCCTAGATAGAAGACGGGAGACGTTACTCTGAGATCGGAGTAAATCGCTGATAGGACAACCCAACCCAACAGTGCAATTGGAAATAAAAGCAGGGCTATCAGGAACCCCCAAGCGATAAAGAAGCCTTTTCCGCCCTTGTTTTGTCTCGTAAAGTCAGCCATTTGCATCCACACAGCGCTGCTAATGGATGGCGAAACCGTAGCGAAAAGAATCGCGTTCAACGCTCCTACCGACGTACCCGCGATAGAGGTGAAATCAACATACCCCTCTTCGGCGAGCGCTTTCTGAACGCCGACGTGGTAAGCACCTTTGGCTCCCCCGCCACCAAGAACAACGGCAATCCTCTTGAATTTTGGCGCGCTAGGCCGCTGGGCATTCATGCAAACATGATAGCCCCATCCCCGCCACCGGCACGAACCCGCCGGATTAGGGCTGCAACCTGCTCAAATATGACATCTGAGTCGCAGCATTATCGCCAATGCTCTCGGCGAAATAAATCCGTGATGATATGTCGACTTTGTGGAAAGCCACGGACCGCACTTGGACACCTATTGAAGCTCAATCAATCCACTCCGATTCATCCCAGACCGTCGGTTCTGCATTTACGACTTTAGGTTGCGAAGCTCCCGGAAATAAGCCTTGCCTTCTAGCAGGCCTCTTGGGGATTTCGGTCGCAGCAACTGATTCGGACGTTGGCAGTGATCCCGGTGCCTTCACCAGTTCGGGGCGTGGAGCAGACGGCGGTGTGCGCTCCAGAAATGCAGGCTGTCGCTCGATTACGGCTACGTACGGAAATCGAACGGATGCGACTCGGTTCTCCTGTTTAATGTAAGCGTGAAGCGGTTCAAGACCAGCGATCTCAGACGCCATGACCAATGGCTTCGTTGCAATTTCCATCGTGTATTGCTTATTCAGGGGGAGCAAGCTGGCCTTTCGCGACTCTTTGAGGCGCTCGACCTCGATCTCGCCTATCGCATCTGAAACCCACTTCGCCGCATGCGGTTCCGTGGTTTTGAGAAAGATCTTCGTTGCCGGCTGGGACAACATGGCCTCTGCATCTTTTCCATAGCGTTTCTCAAGCTGGCTACGGCCCTGGAAACCGAGCACAACAGGGTTGCCAGACTTTCGAGCTTCTGTGACCGCCGTATGAAGCTGTGGCAACTTGTTGAGACTGGCGAGCTCGTCCAGAACGAACCATACGGGCTTGGTCCGATGGAGGGAGGGTTCCATTGTGCGGAGGATCAGCATGTCAAGCCACGCGCTATGCAACGGGAGGATTTTTTGGCGAGAAGCTGGCCTCGACGTGAGAAAGACCCATTGTCGTCTCTCGACGTTCCACCCTCCAGACGAGAAGACTGTACGGCTCCCTTCCCTTGATGGCAGTTGCTCCAAGCTCTCGGCAATCATGTTGAAGGACGAAAGAACACCGCCGCGCTGCGCAGGCGCACCAGGGTCCAGAAATGCCGCGTACGGCGTCCCTTTCACCAT
>JBEKRU010000185.1:0-6537 GCA_049518435.1 Occallatibacter sp.
TTGTTCCCGTGGATATTCGCGCCCCAGGCCAGCACCAGTTTCGCCAGCCGGAAATCCTCCGTCGGCGTCCCCAGCTTCTTCCCATACACCAGCTTCCACGCCTCGCCGCCAGCTTCCGAGCAAATCGTCCTGTCCAGTTGGCACGCGCCCAGCCTATGAAAGAACCGCCGGTCCATCGACCCGAACCCGAGCTGCCCAATCGTCCCCGCGTAGCTGTAGGGCAGAATCGCCTCCGGACCAAACTCGTCGCTGATCTGCTTGAGCCGGGCCGCAATCGCATCCAGCGCCTCATCCCAGCTCACCCGCTCAAAGGCTTCATGCTCGCGCCCTTTCACCAGCGGCCCTTTTGCCACACCGGCCTTCCGTTTCAGCGGATAAAGAATCCTCTCCGGCGCATACACCCGGTCCAGGTATTTGGCCACCTTCCCGCAAAGAAATCCCTGCGTCACCGGATGCTTTGGATCGCCCGCCACCTTCACCGCGCGCCCCTCCGCATCCACCGTCACCAGCACCCCGCACGAGTCCGGGCAATCATGCGAGCACACCGTATGCACAATCCGAAATGGGGAAGTCTCAGATGCCGCGGCCATAGGCTCATTGTAAGCTGGACCATGATGAAATGCGCTTAGGAGGATTCCCCATGAAGCGTCTCTCACTGGCCCTGCTGCTGCTCTGCGCCGCGTCCTATTCCCGTTGCCTGGGCGCACAAGCGCCAGTTGCCCCACCGCAGATGGCCGACGAATCCGCCATCCATGCCGCCATGGACGCCCAGGTCGCCGCATGGAACCGCGCCGACATTCCCGCCTTCATGCAGACCTACGAGAACTCTCCCGACACCACCTTCATCGGCGCCACGCTGCGCAAGGGTTTCGGTCCCATCCTTGAGCGTTATAAGGCGAACTACACAACCCGGGAGCAGATGGGCGCCCTCACCTTCGACCATCTCGACATCCGTCTCCTGCCCAGCTCCTGTGGCAAAGTCGAATTCGCCGTCGTCACCGGCACCTTCCACCTGGAGCGCACCGCCAAAGGCGAAGCCAAGAAGGACGACGGCATTTTTTCGTTAGTCTGGCGCAAAGGCCCTGATGGCTGGAAGATCCTCCTCGACCACACCAGCTAAGCCTGGTCACGGGAGCAGTTCGCAAACCTGCTGTACACTGGTCACGCCATGAGCTGCGTCTTCTGCAAGATCATTGACGGCACCATTCCCTCCACCGCCGTTTACAAAGACGACGAGTGCTACGCCTTCACCGACATCCATCCGCAAGCCCCGGTCCACGTCCTCATCGCCCCGCGCCAGCACATCGTCTCCCTCGCCGAAACCGATTCCGATGACAAAGAACTACTCGGTCATCTCCTGTGGGCCGCAACCGAAATCGCCAAATCCAAAGGCCTCACCAAAGGCTATCGCGTAGTCATCAACACCGGCCCCGACGGCGGCCAGACCGTCGACCATCTCCACGTCCATCTCCTGGGCGACCGCCCACTAGGCTGGCCCCCCGGCTAAAGCCAGGGAATAGGGAGCAGGGAACAGGCAATAGAAAAGGCGCCCCATCCAGGAGCGCCTTTGTCTTGTCTGAGCCAGTCGCGGCAATTACAAGAAGCCAACCGATCACCGACAACGGAAAACTGTCATCTGTAACCTGTCACCTGTAATCTGCCCTTACACCGGTTGCGGGTAGTACTCCTCTTCCTCTTCCAGCCCATACCGCCGCAACAAATTCGGCAAACTCTGCGAGAAAGCCGACCGCGGCATCACCGTGTCGCATCCAGCCTCGACGGCTTTCATCTTCAGGTCGCCCTGCAGGTGATTCAGGAACCCGACGATCGACGTCGCCTTCTTGAACTTCGTCTTGAGCTTGGGAATCAGCGTCATCGGCTTGGCATTCAGGTTGTTCAGGTCGAACACCAGCAGGGCCGGCCGTTCTGCCTCGGCCAAATCAGTCAGCCGCGCGACGGATTCCTTGTCGCCCTTCACAAACTCCACCTTCACGCCCAGCTTCTTCGCGGTCTCAACAATCTTCGCCTGGAAAAACAGGTCCTCAATGAAGCAGAAGATGCGCGTTACCGCGTCTGCACGGACGGCGACCGTCGGCTCAGACGAATAGTTTTCCTGGTAGCGGCTGCCATTGCTGTGGCCATTGCTGAGTTGAATCGTGGAAGGCGGACCGTCGGACACATTGCCATTCACTGCCCGATAGCTGTGATCCATGGGGCCAACAAACTCCCGCGGCCCCTTCTGCTTGCCCTTGCGCTTGCCCATGCCCGAACTCTGGCCGGAGAAGCCGACGCTGTTGCCCGGCTGTCCGGGCGGGGGCGAGTTCTTCTGGAAGAACTTCTTTTTCTTCCGGGGCGGGCTCTGCTGCTGCTGAACCGGAGCCGCCCTGGGCGGAGCCACTGGCGCCGGTGCCTGCGCCTGGGGTTGGGCCTGCTGCGCCTGGGGCGCGCCTGCCTGGCTGCTTTTGTTCTTGCGGCGGCGCCTGCGGCGCCGATGCCCTTGCGACTGCCCGGGCCCTGCGGCCGGAGCGGGCCCCAGTTCAGACTGGGGCTGTGTCGATTCTGTCGTCATGCTTGTACTTCCTGGCACTTTGCAATAGGTTGCATTGCGCTCTTAATTTCAGCTTTTTCACTGCCCAGAGCTGACCTGGCGCCGAACTTCCGCTTTGCCCGTCGCCTGCCCACCTCTGGACGGGCATTCGAGCGGCCGAAGATCCCATCGTTCAAGAACTCCGAGCGAACTGCCGCGAAATAATCCCACGAAACTTATTACGATTCCCATTAGGCCTGGGGCTCTGCTGCCTCAATTTCTGAAGGGAGCCTCTTCAGTACTCCATCCGGCTGCCACCCCTATGGCTCGGCCCGTACCCAGGCTTTACATAGGATGCAGTCTGCGCATTCCTCGGGTGATGCTTTTTCCTATGGGAGCATTCGCCGCTGCGGCCTTGATAATTTTTTTGAAGCTGTCAGCGAAGTTTCCTTGCTTGCGGCGAGCTTGCTCTGCCCCTCTCGGGTGGCCCGCGTCAGCCGCTTGATAGGCAAATCTGATACTACAGCCATCCACCCCGGCTGGCAAGTGCACTCGAAGGCACATTTTTAGCGGAGTTTCTTTTCGGAACCAGAAATCTGCCCCAAGAGCACAAAACGCCACTCCGCAAAGAGTGGCGTTTCAATGTCTTGCGCGAGTCACTGGCCTCCCAGGTCGCGTGTGGTCGGTGGCTTTTTCCACCGTACCTACTGCAGACTTTCCCAACCGGTTTCCCGCTTCGTTGGCGGTTGCTCTTGCCGGGCGTCTGCTGTTCTTTGGGCTGTCGGGATTGTTATCCAGCAGCCGGTACATCACTGGCACCCTCTATATAGCAATTGGTGTGCCGTTTGTATTCCTGATTCTTTTCAGCCACTTAATGATGCCGGAGTCGGGGCTTTGTCTCAATTCCGGGAGGAAAAAGGCCATCAATCTACTAAAAAACATAGAATCCGCTTCTAGCGCTGGCACTTCGGGCAGTAGTGCGTTCCCCGCCCCCCAACAAGAATCCGCTGGATTGGCGTTCCGCACCGGCGGCATGGCAGCCCCGTCCGAAGATACACGCAGTGCTCCAGTTGAAAAAAACCGCGCACCCCGTCGGCGTTCACATAATCCGAAACCGACGAGCCTCCCAGCTGAATTGCGTGTTCCAGAACCTCTCTGATCGCCAGCCGCAGCCGTTCCAGTTTCGGCCCCGTCAGCCGGCCCGCCAACCTGCTGGGTCGAATCCCGGCGCGATACAGACTCTCATCGGCATAAATGTTCCCCACTCCCGCCAGCAGCGACTGGTTCAGCAGCGCCGCCTTGATCGCCAGTCGCCGCCCGCGAAACAGCTCCACAAATTCATCGGCGTTGATTGTGAGCGGCTCTTTGCCCGGAGCCGAAAACCCCGCCGTTCGCTCCAGGTCGCGAAACTCCAGCCGTCCAAACCGGCGCGGGTCCACAAAGCGAACTTCGCGTCCGCTTGCCAGTGTCAGTCGTGCATGCGTGTGCGGAGCCACAGGACCCTCGGGTGTGGTCACAAGCAGCCGCCCGGTCATTCCCAGGTGCACTACCCACTGCGCGTTCGTATTCCCGGCTCCCACCGGTCCCAGATCGCAAACAATGTGTTTTCCAACCCGGATTACGCCCCGAATCACTCGGCCTTCGAGTCCCTTGGCCTGCCCCGCGGGCGGTGTTTTAAAGGGTTCCCGATGCGATCCCAACCAGACCTCGACAATGCGGTCTCCCCGCACGCGCTCATTCACGCCCCGGGCAATGGTCTCCACTTCGGGTAATTCGGGCATTTTTCAATTGTAAAGACTACTTGTGTTCGCCGGGCTCCCGCATCCTGCTCGCCTCAAAGCTCACCACCTTCCACGCACCCTGTGCATTGCGCACGTAGACGCGGGTATAGCGATAATTTCCCGATATCGCGCCATCCGCTGTCGTACCCGCGATGCTCGCAACCGAGGTGACCAGCGCGGTAGTTCCATAGAACCGCACCTTCCGGTCCGATATGTCCAGGGTCGTGAAATGCACGCGCCCGCTGCGCAGGTTTTCCAGCGTCTGTTCCTTGCTCTGCAGCGTCCCGGAAGCCGAAATCGCCATGTAGTCGTCCGCAAGAAGTGCATCCATCGCCGCGGTGTTGCTCTTCAGAATGGCGTTGCGCCACGCGTCTTCCAGCTGGTCAATCTCGTGCCGTACCTCGTGCTTCTGCGTCCTCGGCATTCCCGCCCGCGCAGTTTGCGCGCAGGCCAGTGCAATCGGAATCAGCATCAGCCCAACCGCCATCCAGCGGCTCACTTGCGTCGCAGAGTTTTTCTTCGCTACAGGCATCGGCGTAACGGATGGTAGCCCGCGCAGCGCGTATTGGTCAAGGAATGCGCGCACGCCCAACCATTTTCATTAGACGGCAATCGGCTGTTCTCGACACAGCGTCAAAGCCAGCCGCACCGGCTCTGTGCTATTGGATGCTTTCCAGCGTTAAACGACAGCAACCAGGTCTTCGCGCACCCGTTCCCGCATCTTCTGGTAGAGTCCACCCACGGCGTGCTTCTTGAAGTGCGCGGATTGCCCATGCGCTTCCAACGCGGCCGCATCCCGCCACTGCTCATAAATCAACACCGTATCGGGATCGCCCTCAACCGTGTGGGGAACGTAGCTCACGCAACCAGGCTCCTCCCGCGAAGCCTTCGCCAGCAGGCGCAGCGTCTCCGCAACGTCGGAGCGATCATCCGGGGAAAACTTCATTCGCACAATAAAGCTGACCATAGTTTCGGTATCTCTCTTTACCCCGGAGTTTCCCTCATCCAGGGCATCTCTCTTTTTCTTCCCAGTCTACGCGTGAATCTCGTCCAGCGCCGCCGCAAACTCCGGCAGTATCATCGTCTGCTCCCGGTCCGGCCCCGTGGACACCATCCCGATCTTCGCGCCACTCTCCCGCTCCTGAAACCGCAGGTACTCCTGCGCCGCCGCCGGCAGTTTCTCGAAGTCCGTAATCCCCTCCGTCGACTCCTGCCATCCCTTCAGCGTCGTATACACCGGCTTAATCCGTTCAAGCCCATCCACATCCGCCGGAATCTCATCCGTCACTTTCCCGTCGATCTCGTAGCCAATGCAAATCGGAATCTCCTTGAGCGTATCCAGCACGTCCAGCTTTGTCACCACCAGCCACTCCGCGCCATTCACTTGGTTTGAATACCGCAGCAGCGGAATATCCAGCCACCCGCACCGCCGCGGCCGTCCCGTCACCGCCCCATATTCGTTCCCCCGCGCGCGCAGCTCTTCGCCCGCCGCATCGTGAATCTCCGTCGGAAACGGCCCGCCGCCCACACGCGTCACATACGCCTTGGTCACTGAAATTACCGTGCCAATCGCCGTCGGACCCACGCCCGTTCCCGTAGCCGCACCGCCCGCCGTCGCCGACGAAGACGTCACAAACGGATAGGTCCCATGGTCGATATCCAGCATCGTCCCCTGCGCGCCTTCGAACATCACGCTGCCGCCCTCGGCCAGAATCCCGTTCAGCAGCCGGCCCGTATCCCGCACAAACGGCCGCACCAGCTCCGCCGCCGCCGCATATTCCTCAAACATCTTCGCCGGGTCCAGCGCCGCCACGCTGCTCCCAAACAGCGCCTTCACAATCGCGTTCTTCTCGCCGCAAGCCGCCTCAATGTGCGTCCGCAACAATTCCGGCCGCAGCAAATCCACCACCCGCAATCCGCTGCGCGCCATCTTGTCCTCATACGCCGGACCAATTCCGCGGCTCGTCGTCCCAATCTTCTGCCGCCCCGGCGCGCTCTCCGCAGCCAGCTCAATCATCCGGTGGTAAGGCAAAATCACCTGCGCCCGGTTCGAGACAAAAAGCTGTTCATCCACGCCCACGCCCAGGTCCCGCAGCTTGGCCACTTCCTTCAGAAACGCAATCGGGTCCAGCACCACGCCGTTTCCAATAATGCCCTTGCACTTCGGCCGCAGCACGCCGCAGGGAATCAGCTGCAGCACAAACTTCTGCCCACCAATAATCACCGTGT
>JBEKRU010000186.1:0-6253 GCA_049518435.1 Occallatibacter sp.
ACATAGACCAACTGCCCGTTCGTGCGTGCTTCGTGCGGCAGCGACGTGGTGTTTGGCATATTTGCCGGTCCTTGGTATGGGTGACTGGGGCAATTATCGCACAACTTGTTTGGGGATTGGTGCCCTGGCGCGGGGATAGACTCAAAGCGGCGGGTTCGTCGGCAGGCGGGCAACGGGCGCAGTCGGGCCACGCGGGTCAACATTTATATCAATGGGTCTTCCGGGTGGGGCTGCCGTCGGGTTACTTCCGGATTGCCGACAATCCAACACGCTTCTCGTCCAGCACTATCTCCTCTATCCACAGCACTGTCGTCCTGAACGCAGTGAAGGATCCGCGGACGCCCTTGCGATTTTCAATGTGGCGTTACTTCCGGATTGGCGATCAACCGCGCGGAACGTGAGAGCATAGAGTATTGCGAGATGAGAAAGATCGACATCCAAAGTGCAACGACCAAGGACCTGGTGAGCCTCTACGAGCGGGCGGCTACGGAGCATGGGCACGGAATGATGCAAGGTACGCCGAAAGAAACGAATCGCGCGGCAGATACTATTGCAGCCATCTATAGGGAACTTCGAGACAGGGGCGATCAATCACGCCAAGCAATTCTTCCGCTGCTCTTATCTGATAATCAAAGTGTACGGGGGTGGGCCGGCGCACACGCTCTTGAATTCTCTCCAGAGCAGGGACGCGCAATTCTCGAAGCCCTCGCCAAAGATAAGGGTCTGGTCGCGTTCTCGGCCAAGATGACTCTGAGAGTGTGGGCCGAGGGCAGGCTCCGGTTCCCTTAAACCACGTCGCGAGTGAGTCACCGCCAATCCGGACAGAACCCGATCTTCAGCCGGATCTTCCATGTCGTCCCCCTCCAAGTCATGGAATCACACGACACCGCCCAAAATGCCTGCGAGCGGAAGCCGCCTTCGCGCGTCTTGTTCACAGAAGGGCCCCCACAGCGAAGCACACGGCCCACTCTTCTTCTGACCGACAACTCCGAGAGGCAACAAATGAGATCGATAAGCGATGCAACCGCGCGACGGATAATAAACCGCGCCCAAATGTTGGGTGCAATCACGCTGGCACTCCTCCTTGCGCACCCTGCATACATCCACGCTCAGAGCGCGGATACCAGGACCGCCGAGCCAACAGCGAGTACAGAAACCTATCAGACCATCTACCTCGTCAACATGACACAGCAAAACGACCTGAACGACGTGCAGACGGCCCTGCGCAACATGCTCGGGCGGGCAAAGATCTTTGGCGTACCTTCACAAAACGCCATCACCATTCGCGGCTCTGCGGAAGATGTTCAACTCGCGCAAAAGATCTGCGCCGACCTCGACCGTCCAAAAAAAGTTTACCGGCTCACCTACACCATCCATGATGCCGAAAGTGCACAGCACGCCGACGCGCGCCACTTCGCCCTGGTTGTATCTTCAGGAGGCAAGGCCACGTTCAAGCAGGGCAGCAAGGTTCCCATCGTTACCGGCAACTTCGATGTCGCAACCTCCTCTGCAAACTCTCAGGTCCAGTATCAGGATGTCGGCCTCAACATCGAAGCCGGCGTCGATGCCTATGCGGACGGAGGCCTGCGCCTGCGCTCCAGGATCGAGCTATCAAGTTTAGCCGAGGAGAAATCCGGCGTGGGCGCGCAGGACCCCGTAATGACCCAGACTCTGGTGGACGGAACCGCGAGGCTGACGCCCGGCAAGCCCTTCGTCCTCGGCTCCATCGAAGTCCCCGGCAGCACCCGCCAGCAGGAGATCGAAGTCGTAGCCGACCTGGTCCAATAGCTCCAGCCACCGGCTGGAAAAGGGCCACGCATGAAAATCGCGGTCACCGGGTAGCGCCGATCTCCAGGCCGGCTGTCGTGTGGGCAGCCTCGCCCGCACCTGCATCTGTCGCCATGACCTGCATTTTCGAAGGGGCCCGGGGTGAAACCGCGAGGAAGCGCTGAAGCTCAACCCGCGCACAACTGCAGACAACAAAATCGAAATAAAGAATGCATTTTCAGGCACTTAATCACTAAGCCCGTGCAAAATCAGAGCGTTTTTCTGGAATGTCTGTAATTAGAGGCAAAATGTGACCCCCATTTCATCCAGTTCCAGGCAAATAAAACATCGAATTGCTCACTTTGCGAGGTCTGTTCCGCAAAGAATCCTCACCTTCCCGGGTGAGGTTCCGGGCGTTTTGTAACCATGTAAGCCGACTTTTCGCGTGTTGATTCACCCTCAAATTGAACATTTCGAAGCACGTTTTCCGCGTTCAAAGCCGGCTCGCCCCGAAGACCGCACAGCCTCCATTGTTATAGTCTGAGTGCCGGGAGAGAAGTGAAAATGGGCATCCAGCGCGGACCGTGTACGCAGGGTATTCTGCTGACTGCCTGTTTGGTTCTTGCCCAAACGGCGCATGCCGCCTGCACCGCCCCGCCGCAGCTGACTGCAGCGCTCCGTGCGCATCCCACCACTGAAAACGCCATCCAGATGGGCAATTGGTTCGCCGGCCACAAGCAGTTTGACTGCGCCGTCGACACCTTTCGCGCCGCCCAGAAATCCGATCCCAACTCCGCGCAACTGCACTATCTTGAAGGCCTCGCTCTGCTGGGTTCCGGCCAGCCATCGGCAGCAATTCCAGCTGTGCAGGAGTCAGTTCGCCTGCAGCCGGAAGTCATCAAGCCGCACTTGCTCCTCGCCAATCTCTACGAGCATTCCGGCAACCCCGCAGCAGCCGAAGAGCAATGGCGGAAGGCCCTTGCCATCGATCCGAAATCGGCAATCGCTCTCGATGATTTCAGCCGTGCCCTGCTGGCCCGCAAAGATTATGTCGGCGTCGTCAGCTTCTTGGAATCCGCCTCCAGGACCGAGACTCTCACCGTTCGTCTTGCCGAGGCGCTCACCGAACTCGATCATCCCGATGAAGCCAATGCTGTGCTGCTTGAAGCAATGAAGCTGTCTCCGGATTCGATCCCGCTTGCCAATGCGGAGTCGGTAGTCCTCATCAAGCAGCGGTCTTACCTTGAAGCCACCAAGCTGTGGAAGTACATGGCAGCGCGTCATCCCGGCGATCGCGCCGCCGAACTTCCGTATCTGCGCGTACTGGTATTGACGCAGCACAACGATCTTGCCCGGCCTCTAGGACTCAAGCTGCTGGCGCAGACTCCGCACGATTGGGAAGTGCTCTACCTGAACGGAGTCGTGGACTATGCGGTGGGCGATTATGCCAGTTCCAAAGCCCATCTGGAAGAGTCCGTGTCACTGGTCCCGGACTTCTTCTATTCGCGTTTCCATCTTGGCGTCGTGCTCGTTGCCCTTCGCGAATGGAAAGAGGCGAAAGAAAACCTGGAGAAAGCCATTGCGCTGGGAGACGCTGACAAGAAGGTGCACTACGAACTGGCCATGGCTCTCCATGGCCTTGGAGAAACCGATCGGGCCGCGCAGGAACTGCAGCAGTATCAGGACTACAGGCAGACTGAAGAAAAGAACACAGAGGCCGCCTCGCTTGTCGCGCAGGCCGACACGGAGCTCACAGCAGGCAACGTCAAAGATGCGACCGACCATTATCGTCAGGCCTGCGATGTCTCGCCGAACAATGCCGGATACAAATTCAAATTGTCGATCGCGCTCCATAAGGCCGGCGACCTGGAAGGCGAACGCGCTCAACTGGAGCAGGCCGTCAAGCTCGATCCGCAACTGGCGGCCGCGCACAAACAGCTAGGCTATCTACTGGCCAGAAGCGGTGATCAAGCCGGAGCAGTGGAGCATTTTCAGTTGGCTGTCCAAGCCGCGCCCAGGTGGGTGGATGCCTGGATCAACCTGGCTGCGGCGCTTGCAACGGAAGAGCACTTCCCCGAAGCACGAGCCGCTGCGGCGACCGCCCTGCGCCTGGATCCTGCCAATCAACAGGCACGCAAACTGAATGATCAGCTCGCGAATGATCCCAACGCCCAGCAAGCCCAGCCGTAACGCGTAGCCCGGCTTAGTAGCCCGGCTTACTCAACAATCTGGTTTGCTAATCGGCGAAATAGAATTGCTCCGCCCGGCTCAGCGGTGGGACAATTGAGAAACCTTCAAGATGACGATTTCGTTGCCCACTTTCCGCTGGACTCGCAGGAGTCTGCTGCGAACCATTCCTGCCGTCTGCGCTTCCGCTTTGATTCCGGATGCCCTTTCCGCCGCACCGACCATCACGCCAAAGCCCTTTTCAAAATTCACTGATGTGGCTCAAAGCTCCGGCCTTACCCAGACGATGTTCTACGGAAATCCCGATAAAGTCACATACATCGTTGAAGAGATGGGCGGCGGTTGCGCCTTCTTCGATTTCGACAACGATGGATGGATGGACATCTTCATCGTCGGCGGACGCACGCTCGAGGGCATTCCACCTGGCGCATCCAACCGGCTCTATAAGAACAACCGCGACGGCACATTCACTGACGTGACGGAAAAAGCCGGGCTGCTCGATGCAGGTTGGGGAGTGGGTGTCTGCATCGGCGATTACAACAACGATGGCTTCGAAGACCTCTTCGTCACCTACTACGGACAAAACAAGCTCTATCGCAACAATGGCGACGGCACCTTCACCGATGTGACAGCCAAGGCCGGCCTGTTGCAGGACGGAACGCATTTCGGCTCAGGATGCACCTTCATCGACTACAACCGCGATGGCCACCTTGATCTGTTCGTTTCAAATTACGTCGATATTGACCTTGCTCATGCTGCAAAGCCTTCTCTCGATATACCCAATTGCAGCTTCCAGGACTTGGCCGTCGCCTGCGGCCCCAAGGGCCTTAAGTACCCGCAGCATTATCTCTTCAGGAATAACGGCGATGGCACGTTCACCGATGTATCCAGGGAATCGGGCATCGCATCGATCCGTGATTCGTATGGGCTCACCGCGGTTACCTTCGACGCCGATGGGGATGGCTGGCCCGACCTCTACGTTGCCTGTGACACCACCCCCAGCCTCCTGCTGCTGAACAACCACGACGGTACATTCCGTGAAGAAGGTCTGATGCGCGGCGTGGCCATCAGTCCCGATGGCCAGGATCGATCCGGAATGGGGATCGGTGTCGGCGACTATGACCTCGATGGCCACCTCGACCTGATCAAAACCCATTTCCAGTTCCAGCCAACCGGCCTTTTCCACAACAATGGCAAGGGCGAATTCGAGGACCAGGCAGCGGCTGCAGGTATTGCAGGAACTCGCCAGTACGTCAGTTGGGGTGCCGGTATTGTCGATTTCGACAACGATGGTTATCCCGACCTCTTCTGGGTCGCGGGAAACATCTACGCGGAGATCGAACGCGTCAATCCATTGTTTCCTTACAAGAACCCGCGCATTCTCTTTCGCAATCGCGGTAATGGTACCTTCGCCCGCATGGGAGATGAGGCCGGTTCCGCTATAAGCACGCCCCATGTCAGTCGTGGATGTGCCTTCGGAGATTTTGACAATGACGGCGACATCGACATCGTCATCATGAACCAGAATGAGCCCCCATCGCTGCTGCGCAACGATGCCCCGAAATCAAACCACTGGCTGAAAGTGCGGTTGGAAGGGACGAAGAGCAACCGCAGCGCTATAGGAGCACTCGTGCTGGCGCGCTACGGGGGCAAGGTGCAGGCACAGGGAGTGTTGAGCCAGGCAAGCTACGTCTCAGCCAACGACCCGCGCCTGCACTTCGGCTTGGGATCGGAGACCTCCGCCGACCTTGAAGTGCGTTGGCCGTCGGGAATCGTGGAAAAGTACCCAGGGAAGGCGGCAAACCAACTGGTTACCATCTTGGAAGGGCATGGAATTGTCCCGGGCCGGCCTTTTTCTTCGGCTCCAGCCCGGCAAAAGGCGTAAGCGGATCGTCGTTCTCTGGCAGATCATCGCCGACGGGAGTCGCAATAGCAATCGCTTTTGATAAATCGTTCAAGCAGCCGGAATTCCAACCCGTCGCCGCTGTCGGCCCAGATCGGGCAATTCGCTGTAACCTTTTGTAAATAAATGGGATGGAAAGTCGATTTACTACTATCAAACTGCAAAGAAAAAAATAACTTGCGAGTCGCATATTCAGTGTGATAACGATATCCCGCATCATAAAATCGATTTTCCGACGACAGCTACCTCGGCACACCGGGGTGGAGCATGTTGTCGGGATCGCAACAGGAACGCATTCAGGAGGCAACACAAACTATGAATACCGCTCAAAAGGTGGCACCGAGTTCAAACTCGATGCGCAGCTGGATTCGGCGGATACCTTGGCTGCTTATACCA
>JBEKRU010000187.1:0-6080 GCA_049518435.1 Occallatibacter sp.
TCAGGCCCTGGCCCACGACGTCATCAACACGGCCAAGGCCGCCGCCTACTCCGGAATGCTCATGCTCTTTCCCGCCGCCCTGGTTCTCACCACCCTCGTCGCTCAAATGCCCGAAGGAACCAACTTCGCCGGCGGGTTCCGCGCCACTTTCGAACAGTTTCTGCCCTCGGACACCATGGATCTGCTGCAGTCGTACGTCCTCACCCGCCGCATCCATTCCTCCCAGGTCATCCTCTCCGCCACCACCCTCAGCGTCCTTGCCGGTCTCGGCATGATGCTCTCCCTCATGGAAGGCTTCCGCCGCGCCAACCGTCTTCCGCGCAATGCATGGGGCTTTTGGCAACGCCGCTTCCGCGCACTGCTCCTCGTCCCCCTGGCGTTGGTCCCGCTCGCCTTGGCCACCATCGTCGTCGTCTTCGGACACCAGATCGAGGACTGGATGATCGCCAACTCCGACCACGAGCTGCGTTTCATCGTGCTCGTCTTCTGGCGCATCATCCGCTGGTCCGTCGCTGTCGTCACCAGCGTCACCGTCCTCATTGCTGTCTACCACTTCGGCACCAGCCACAAGGAGCATTGGACCCGCGTCGCCCCCGGCGCAATCACCGCAACGGTGCTCTGGTTTCCCGCCACCCTCGCCTTCGGCTTCTATGTCACCCGCATCGCCGACTACTCCATGTTCTACGGATCCTTCGGTGCCGGCATCGCCACCCTCGTCTGGCTCTATATGACCGCCTTCAGCGTCCTCATCGGCGCCGAACTCAATGGCGCCATCTACCTCAATCGCCTGGAAAGAAACGAACGCTGACCCTAAACCCGATTTGCTCTGTCCAAGTCAGTGACACTTCTCACGGACTATCGTGCCTCGTCCGATGCATACTGAAGGAGGCGGAGATTGGCCCCCGAAGCCATATCTAACAACGCCGACGCCCGTGAGGCGAAGCCCACCCCCCGTGTACAATGAAGCGGGTCCCAATCCACTCGCGTTTCATAACGACTTGAACTTTTTTGGAGCAATCCCATGCCCTACGCCGAATACAGCTTTAGCGATACCCCGTCGCAACGCCGCGCAAAAATTGTCGCCACTCTCGGACCCGCCTCCAATACCGAACCCGTCTTCCGGGACCTCGTTCGCGCAGGCATCGACGTGGTTCGCCTCAACTTTTCCCATGGCACCCACGAGGAGAAGCTGGCCCTCATTCAAATGATCCGAAAGGTCAGCCGCGAAGAACGCAAGCCCCTTTGTATCCTCGGCGATCTGCAAGGCCCCAAAATCCGCACTTCCAAGCTCAAAGATCACGTCCCCGTGCTGCTCAAGGCCGGCAGCCGCCTCACCATCACCCCCCGCGACGTTCCCGGGACTGCAGCCCTGGTCGGCACCACTTTCAAAACCCTCGCTGAAAACGTTGAACAAGGCTCCCGCATCCTGCTCTCCGACGGCCTGCTCGAACTCCGCGTTCACGAGGTCCTCGGCGACGATGTGGTCTGCGAAATCATCAACGGCGGCCTGCTCGGTGAAAACAAAGGCATTAACCTCCCCGGCATCCCCGTTCGCGTCCCCTCGCTCACTGAAAAAGACTCGCAGGATCTGGAATTTGCCCTCAAGAACGGTGTCGACGCCATCGCCGTCTCTTTCGTTCGCACCGCGGAAGACGTTCGCCTCGTCCGCAACCGCGTCTCCGCCTACGGAAGCGAGACCTGGATCGTCGCCAAGCTCGAAAAACCGCAAGCCATCGAGCACCTCGACAGCATCCTGCTCGCCGCCGACGCCATCATGGTCGCCCGTGGCGATCTCGGCGTCGAAGTTCCCCCGGAAAAGGTTCCCGCCATCCAGAAGCACATCATCCGCCGCGCGGCCGAGTACTCCAAGCCCGTCATCACCGCCACGCAGATGCTCGAATCCATGATCGAGAACCCCCGCCCAACCCGCGCCGAAGTTTCTGACGTCGCCAACGCCGTTTACGACGGAACTGACGCCGTCATGCTTTCCGGCGAATCCGCCGTTGGCAAGTATCCGGTAGAAACCGTTGCCATGATGGGGCGGATTGTGTCGGAAGCCGAGCGCCACATCAAGGAGCTCACCTACTCCGAGCCCCGCCAGCGCCAAAGCCGCCTCTCCATCGCCGAAACCATCTGCGAAGCCACGGCCCACGCCGCCGACGATCTCGACCTGCGCGGCATTGCCCTCTTCACCGAATCCGGAGCCACCGCCCGCCAGCTTTCGAAGTACCATCCCTCCGCGCCCATCTTCGCGCTCAGTCCGCTTGAAGTTACCATCAACCGCCTCAACCTGCTCTGGGGAACAGTCCCCATCCGCTGCCCCAAGGTCAACTCAACTGAGGCCCTGGTCGACGTGGCCGAGAGCCTCCTCGAACAGCACGGCTACGTCCGCCCCAAGGAAGTCATTGCCATCGTCGCCGGAACCCGCACCAAATCCGGCTCCACCAACTTCCTCCGCCTCCACGTGCTCGGCGAGCATGGCCAGGAAAGCGCTCGCTTCTTCACTCCGCACGACGAAAACGCAGTCCCTGCGCCTGCCCCGGAAGAAGAAACGCACATCGCCAAAGCCAAGCGCCCCACGCCAACCCCCGCCAAGGCCCCCGGCCGCCACAAGTAACTTTCCACAATTCAGCAATGAAAACGCCACTCCCAACCAGAGTGGCGTTTTTGCTGCGTCAGGGACACATTCCTGCGTCGGAACAAAAGCGGGTGCCCCACTTTCGCCGCGGCATTATGCGGTTAAAGTGGGATAGCTCCACCTACCTATAGCTTTTTATGGCACTTTTCCCTATAACCACCACCATGGAAGATACAATCCGCTCTTGCATCTCAAATCCCACTGTGCTATTACAGTAGTACAGTGTTTCGCAAACCCAATCCGTCCTCCGGCGTCCCCATCTACGTCCAGCTCAAAGAGCAGATTCGCCACGCCATCGAGACCGGCGCACTCTCACCCGGCGATCAACTTCCCGGCATTCGCTCGCTCGCCGAGACCCTCATCATCAACCCCAACACCGTCATCAAGGTCTATCGCGACCTGGAGCAGGAAGGCATCCTCGAAATCCGCCACGGCCTCGGAGCCTTCATCGCCTCCCGCCGCCGTCGCCGCTCGAAGACGGATGAACTCCGCGACGCCCAGCGCCAGGTGCGCGAATTCCTTGAAGCCCTCAAGCAGCAGGGACTGGACGAAGGCGAGATTCGACGCCTGTTTGAAGCCGAACTCGCCTTGGAATTTCAACGGAGGTAACTGTGGAAGCAATCATCGAGACGCACGAACTGAAAAAGGACTACGGGAAGCATCAGGCCGTGCGCGGTCTCAATCTCTCCGTCCAGTCCGGTTCCGTCTGCGCATTCCTCGGCCAGAATGGCGCGGGAAAAAGCTCCACCATCAAGATGCTCCTCGGCATGGTGCATCCAACTTCGGGCGTCGGCCGCGTCTTCGGCCATAACATCGACAACGAAAAAGACAGCCTGTTCATCCGCCAGAAGGTAGCCTTCGTTGCCGAGGACAAGCGCCTCTACGACTACATGACCGTCGCGCAAATCATCCGTTTCACCCGCTCCTTTTTTCCCAACTGGGATCACGATCTCGAGCGCCGCCTTCTTGACCAATTCGAACTCCCACCCGATCGCAAAATCCGTCAGCTCTCCAAGGGCATGCGCACCAAACTCGCTCTGCTCCTCGGCTTCGCGCGCGGCTGTGAATTGCTGATCCTCGACGAGCCAACCGAAGGCCTCGATCCCGTCGCCATTGAAGACGTGCTGCAGATCGTCGTCTCTCTCGCCGCACAAGGCACTACGGTATTCTTCTCCTCGCACCAGATCGCCGAAGTCGAGCAGATCGCCGACCACGTCCTCATGATCGATCGCGGCAAGCTCGTCCTCGACGCGCCCATGGATCAGGTCAAGGAGCAGTACCGCCAAATCCAGGCCGTCTTTCCCGAGCCTGTCGAAGAGCGCGATTTCCGCATGCCCGGCATTGAAACCGTACGCACCGAAGGCCGCACCGTCTCCCTCGTCGCCAGCCACAATGTCGACTCCATCCTCGAACACGTACGCATGCTGCGCGCCGGTAGCATCGACGTCGTCCCCCTCTCGTTGAAAGAAATCTTCCTCGGCAAAGTGAGGGCCCGGCTATGAAAATGCTCTTCTACAAAGCCTGGATCGAAACCCGCATCCGCTTCGTCGCCGGTCTCATCGCGGCCACCATCATCTGTATCTACAACATCCAGCAGCACGCTTGGCTCACCGCCATGTGGGCAGCGGAATTAGCGAATCCGCACGGCTATCACATGAACTGGATGCCCCTGGGGATTCACGAATACGGCTGGTATCTCTGGCACTATCTCTTCAACAACTACCTGCAGCAGGTCTGGGCTCTCTTCGCCGTACTCTTCGCCTTCGGCGGCCTCATTCGCGAGCGAAGCAGCGGCACTGTTCTCTTCAGTCTCGGCCTTCCCGTCAGCCGCGCGCGCTGGCTCTTCACCCGCCTCGCTGTCGCTCTCTTCGAAAGCATCGCCCTCAGCCTCTTCGCCCTCGTCGTTGTCCTCATCGGCTCAGCACTCATTCATCAATCTTTTTCGGTCTCGCAGTATCTCCTGCACACAGCCCTCATGATCGCCGCCGGCATCTTCATCATCGCCTTCGGCAATCTTTGCTACACCCTGTTTCCCGGCAACTATCTCAGCCTGCTTCTAACACTCATACTCCTCGGCGTCCCCTATCTGTTACTGCAAACCTACATGCAGCATCTCCGCTACTTCAATAAAACCAGCTGGCTTGCTTACTTCGATTTCGCGCACGCCATGGCCGGCCCCTGGCTACTCACGTTCGCCACCACGCCCTGGATCACCTTGCTCATCGTCTGGGCTCTTACCGCCATCCTGCTCCGCGTCACACTCGCCTTTGGTGATCGCCTTGACTACTAATTCCCAAGCCCGCAAACCCTTCGCCTCCGCCACCACCGCCATCGTGTGGAAAGCTTGGGCTGAATCCCGCGGCCGTTTCTATTCCGCGCTCGTACTGCTCATCTCGCTCGTTGTCTACGCAGTCCTAACCAGCCCCGGCTTCCTCCTCCGCTACAACACGCACTTCCCTGACAAACCCCTGCTCTATTCCGCCTACGTCTGGACCGGCCTTTTCCACTACGCTCTGCAAGGCCTGTGGGTTCTCGCAGCGTTCATCCTCACCCTTGGCGGATTAGCCCGCGAGAAAGCCACTAGCTCAGCCCTGTTCACTCTCGGACTCCCCGTCACCCGTCTCCGCTTCTTCCTCATTCGCGCAACGGTCGCCTGGGCGCAAGCCGTCATCCTCGGACTCATCTCCGCCGCCCTCATCCCCATCCTGTCCCGATTCGTGGGCGAGTCCTACCCAATGCCCCAGGCCCTCGCATTCGGGGCACTCATGACCCTATCCGGCGTCGTCATCCTCGCCTTCGGCCTGCTGCTTTCCGAAATCTTCGAAGGCGAATTCACCGCCCCCGTCGCCGGACTCTGCGCACTCACCGCAATCTTTCTCAGCTACAAGGCGCACACCCTCCCCGGATGGAACGTCTTCGACGTAATGAGCGCCTCGACCTCCATCGACCCCACTACGCAGTTACTCACGGGAGCAATTGCCTGGCCCGGCCTCGCCCTCTGTCTCTTTGTCGCCGGCAGTCTTCTAATCGCCGCCGCCGCAACAATCCGCGCCCGCAACTTCTAACGATCCCCGCTTCCCCCTCCCAGCAGAACGGGTGCCCCGGGGTCCGAGGCCCAGCGCATTTGGGGAATTGGAATTGAGGACGCAAGCCACGGTGGGGGTAGTGCAATTTCGTCCCGGTCGCAACATGCAAAAAATCGTGCAACTGCACAGCAAACAAAGTCGCAATAAACAATGCATTATGAGCAAGTTACGCAATAAGCGCGTGCAGAATCAGTGCGTTTTCTCGCAACTTGTACAATTGTGGGCAAACTTGCGCCCCCAAATTGGGTAAGTCCCAGCAGAAAAAACGTCGTTTTACTCACTTTGTGTGCTCTGTTCCGTAAAGAAACCTCACCTCGAAGGGTGAGGTTCCGCCTGTTTATTCACCTCAAAGGCAG
>JBEKRU010000188.1:0-6031 GCA_049518435.1 Occallatibacter sp.
GTCTCAAGCTCAGAACTCCTCGAACAGGGTCTAAAGTCAGCTCCAAGCGATTGGCGCACAAAGAATTTTCAGCTTATTTTGAAGACCAATGTCATCGACGGTATTCCCGGTCCACCACACGTTGTCGCCTCATACTTTTGGTGATGTGCCCTATATGTCAAGGACAGAGTAACCCGAAGGAAGCACAGGGGCTCGGTCGCCAATTGCCCCGATTCTCATTTGGGGTATGAGTCATCAACTTATTGCAAATAACAGACAACATTCGGAGCGGCTGACTTGTGAAGGACGATTCGGAACTACATATAGTTCTTTGCATGGGATTCTATGGGATCGACATCGAGTTGTATCGAAATTCAGGAATTCAATATAGAGCACGTTGTTCCGCTTTGCAGTCCGAGGAACGAAGGATAGCGAGCTGACCTCTTACTTCGAGGCCTGCGCCGTAGTCTTGAGCATTTCATTCTGTGGCTCGCTGCTTTTGCGCATGAATCTCTCCGCTCGAACTTCTATGGGAAGCATAAAAACAGAGCGGGACCTCGATTGACGACTTCAGGAAGAGTCGGTCATCCAACCGTTCAGCCTGATCGACGTCACCAGCAAGTGGGTCGTAAACCGGCTGCTCGGACAATGACCGCAAAGCCAGCAGGAGGGCCGAGCAGGGCTGAGTCAGTTCGCCCCGCTCAAATGCCCGGCCGCCACGCGAATATCTGGTTGGCGTTCACACCATGCGCCCGGGGCACCTCGGCGACACTCGCCCCAGGTTTCAGGATCAACTGCACAATCTGACGCTTCTCTGAAATTGATCGACATCTGCGAACTCCACGCTCGCCAACCACATCCTGTGTCCGAGCCATGACGCGATGTTCAGCCCGAACGTGCTCCCGCCAGAGGGGAAGGCCGTTTAAGGCCGTACGCTTACCTTTGAAGTCAGAGCGGCTGCCCTTCGCGTAATCTGTCGAAGTCGATGACCAGATCCCGGATTCTGCCCTCGGTGATCAGCTGTCATTGAATTATCTATAGTTGGCAAGAGTTTTCTTTGTCTTTATGCGATCTCGACATGTCGTTTATATGTAAGCGCCGTGCCGAGCTTACCCCAAATTGCTGGATATAACGGAATGCCACCGCCCCATGCAATGGAATGCGGTCGCTGATAGCCGCTTCGGTACACTGGTAATCCGACCGGATTCAATCGAATTCCGCCACGGGAAAATCTATTCACTATGTAGTAATTTACGGATCGGCGACATTTACTCTACTGGACGATCACTTGCAGGACTGCGTTGTGGGTTAGAGTCCCTGAGGTCGCCGTCACGGTAATCGTGTAGGTCCCAGATGGTGTTCCTGGCGCGGTCTGGGAATGTGAACTCATCCCGCTGCATCCAATTAACGGCGTAAGAGCCGCCACGATGAGCAAGGCGCCAAGCAACGCAAGGATCTTCCGCCTTCGAAGCGTCAGCAGGCCTAAAAGGACCAGCAGCGGGATCGAAGCTGGTGGGAAGCCGGCGCGATTGGCGATTCGCGCAACCATTGTTGACGCGGGAGCAGTCGTTGCTGCGGTGACGGTCACGGTCCGTGCTACACCTCCGTTGAATCGCACAGAGGAGGTCGACAAGGTACAGGTCGGCGGGGGAGTTGCAGCTGGGGCGATGGCGCACCCGAGGCTTACTGTTCCTGAAAACGAGCCGACAGGCGTCAGCGACATGCTGAACATCGCACTTTGTCCCGCGCTGATGGTTTGGGAAGCTGTTGGCGGCGCGGTGATGGCGAAGTCAGGAGCTGCTTGAACCACGAGTGTGAGGGCGACCTGATGCGTAAGCGTTCCAGCCGATGCCTGAACTTCAATGGGATAGGTTCCAGCGGCGGTATTGCCGGCGGTCGAAACCGTTAGCGACGAGGTAGCTGTTCCGCCTGGCACAGACGCGGGGTTGAACACACAGGTAGCCCCGCTGGGTAATCCGGAACAGGCGAGCGTCACAGTTTGATTGAATCCAAAGTTCGGGTTCAGGCTGATGGTCGCACTCGAAGAATTTCCAGCCGTCACCGTGGACGGAGAGAGGGTTGATGCAGAGAGCGATAAATTGGGAGCGCTCATATTCAGCAACACGCCAACGCCTGAGAAGCCGCCTGTTTCAAGCTGCGGAATCGAGAAAACAATGTCCGGCCGGCCATCGTTATTCATGTCCGCGATAAGCGGAGTCTGCATTGCACCGTTTTGTGTAATGTAGTCATTGGTTGAACTGAATGTGCCGTCCCCGTTTCCTAACAGAACTCCTGTTTGGTTGGGTGGGACCACCTGGCCTTGGTTCTGGTCAGGTGAGACGAGCAAGTCTGGGATTCCGTCGCCATTAAAGTCCGCCGCTCCAACCCGGAAGAAGGGAAGCTGTGGCTCGAGGGTGAATGTGCCATCGCCATTGCCCAGGGCGACTTGATTGCGAGAGACCAAATCGGCGTGGCCGTCATTGCTGAGGTCGGCCGTAAACAGGGCGCCAAAACCGGAAAGGTTTGATGGAAAAATCGCTGCCTGAAACGTGCCGTCTCCATTGCCCAACAAGAGCGCTGTTTCGATAGTCTGAGTCGTAGCTCCGGCCGCGATATCCAAATTGCCGTCCCCGTTGAAGTCCGCTGCCATCAGCTTATCGCCGCCGCCTTCGAACACATATGCTGCGGGCGCAAACGTCCCGTCTCCGTTTCCCAGCAATATGGCCAGAGATTGGTTGCTCAATCCCCCGACCGCAACATCCAGTTTCTTGTCGTTGTTGAAGTCGCCAGCCAAAACGCTGATGGCGCCGGTCACGCTTTGAACGCCCTGAGGATTACACACCGGTGGTTGAAGGCTTCCATCACCATTCCCCAACAGGACGCAGTAGCCCCAATCCCCAGTTGGGCCATCAACGGTCACGGAGAGCAAATCGAGATTGCCGTCTCCATTGAAATCTCCTGTGACGACTTGGGCGGCGGGCGCATTGAGGACATTGGCGTAGGGGTGGGAGAGCGATAGGCCGCCTTTGCCATCATTAGCGAAGATGTCGATGTCGAAGTTCAGCGCGGCAGCAACGCCGGGAACGCTTTGCCGGTTATCGAATTTGCCGACGGCTGCGAAGGGAGAGAATGGGCTGGATGTATCCGCCAGCACCACGCCCTGGAAGGTGCCGTTGCCGTTGCCAATGAGGAGATTGTTGCCGACAGCAATATCCGGCTTTCCATCGAGGTTGAAGTCGGCGATGGAAATTCCCCCGTCTACAAGCGGTGGCTCGGAGAATGGAGAGAGAAAGTTAAGAGCATAGCTATTCGCATTCGAAAACGTCCCGTCGCCCTTTCCCAGGAAGATCTGGCCTTTGATCCCGTCTGCTTCCACGACCAGGTCCAGCTTGCCGTCGCCGTTCAGGTCCGCAGCGGCCATCGTGCCGCTCACATTGGGGATGGAAAGTGTGGCTGCCTGGAATGTTCCATCGCCGTTGCCCGCCAGAATATATACCCCAGATGCCGAGGTAACACTCGGGCAATTCAAGGCAAGGTCGGGTTTACCGTCCCCATTGAAATCTCCAGAAACGACAAAAGCAGTGGAACAAGAGGAGGGGATGCCGGCTGAGGTCTTGGCTGCCTGAAAAGTTCCATCGCCATTCCCCAGAAACACAATCTCCAGACCTGCCGTGCTGACGACAACATCCGTTTTGCCGTCGCCATTGAAATCGGCAAATAGAATTACGCTTGATCCTGCCGATGCCACCCCGAGGCCGTAGGACACTCCTGCCTCAAACGTCCCGTCCCCTTTACTGAGATAGACGACCAGGTTGCCGCCAAATATCCCCACCACATCCGCCTTGCCATCCCCGTTCAGGTCAGTGGCGGCAATGGGCTGCAAAGCGGCGCAGCTTGCGGTTGTGGCCGCAGCCTTGAATGTGCCATCGCCGTTGCCGAGAAGCACCAGCAGCGTGCCGGTGCCCGACTCCAGCACATCCGGCTTGCCGTCGCCATTGAAGTCTGCGATGGCCAGAGGTGTTCCTGGCACTTGCGTGCCGGCCGTGAAGGTTCCATTCCCATTGCCGAGTTGCAGAGTGCCATCGCTGCTGAGCAGATCGGGTTTGCCATCTTCATTGAAATCGGCCGAAAACAAAGCGCCAGATCCGGCATAGGAAGGGGGCTGAAAGAACGAGACCTGCCCATACAACGACGAAGCAGCAAGGAAAAAACCCAGGCAATACCCGACCCTGCGTAAGAGTTCGTTTCTCATATCTGCACCTGAATGTCCAAACGGAGAATACCGAACACTCACCCTAGAGGTGTCACGGCATTGTCATTGTTCTGTACAACCCTAGTGCAGCGAGTTCCACGGTGATCCGCGACGAGTGGTTACTCATCGGAGATTGCCACGAGGTTGCTGGCTTAATCGTCTTGCGCTCCTTTCGTTAGAAGACGCACCGAGTGCTTTAACGCACTATTCTGACGTTTGGTGTAGTGACCCCAGCTTCGGCTGTACCACCGCAAGCCTGCCGTAAGCGGCTTCGAGCTGCTCTTTCAGCTCGCAATTTGATTTCCTCCAAGGCCCGAATGCGGAGTCGGAGAGTCCCCACGACTCGTTCGTGCGAGAGCCGCTGCCGATGTTGCAGATTCTCGCCCGCTGCTACCGGCGAAGTATTGCGGATCTTCACAATCTTGTCCCGGACGGACTTTGTTCCGTAGAGCCAGGCTGTCGATACTTTCGCACGCGCAGCGACGCTGCGGAAGTTGATGTCTACTTCATCAGACTGCATCAGCAGGATAGCTGCGGTGACACGCTGCGCCACATCTTCGCTGCGAGACCGGGCGCTGCGCCTCAGACCATCCGTGTTCCTAACCATGACTTGCCTCCAGGGTTGTGACGATGTTGATGAGGCTTGTTCGTTTTCGCGCATTCATCTCGCTTTGTTGCACCCATCCGTTCGCGTCCGCCTTGGCGATAACCCGCTCGGTCTCGTGCAGTTCGGCGCGGTGCACTTCGAGGAACGTGGCATCCGTCCTGAAGTGCGCACAGTTGAGGCAGGCGTTCGGGTGTGGGCACGGACCTGCCACGATTGGGATCGCGCAGTAGCCGTTCGTCAGAGCTTGAGCCAGGACGCTGCGGGTGAACCACTGCAGGTCGGCCGTGTCGTTGACCCCATCCTCCGTAACCACATTGCCGGAGACATCGATCAGCGTGCCTTTCAGATACTCCGACAGTTTGTCCTTCATGGTGGCGTCGTGGATATGGGCGTAGCGGCTGGTCATCTCCGGACCCTTGTGACCGAGATAACGCTGGATGATGTGGTGAGGAACTCCGAGATTGATCATGCGCGTTCCAACGGTGTGACGGAACTGATGCGCCTGGAAGCGGAACAGCTTACCGTCCGCTCCGCGTATGTCATGATCGTAGGCAAGGCGATTGATCCTGTGAGCGAAGCTTGCCTGCTTGAGAACCCCTCCTTTCGAGTTTGGGAAGAGTAGCGCCGACTCTATCCTTCCGGCGCGCACTGTGGCCTGCTGTTCTTGCACCAAGCTGGCGATTGCCGTCGACACAGGGATCGCGTTCTCCCGTCGAACTTTTCCTTGCAGGTAACGCAGATAGTGAACGCCGCGCGCATCCTGGGTGAGACAGTCAACAGGAAGCTCCAGGAGTTCGCTGATCCTCATGCCGCACTCCTGAAGGATCAGGATCATTCGCCGCCATGGAGCCCTGAGATCGTCAAGATGGAGATTGAGCTGATCCAGAACCGCCGAGGGTAAATAGCGTGGCTGAGGCTTGGGAGGCTGAGGCACCTCTTCGTCATAGATCAGTCGTTCGGGTCCGACTGGGAGCCAAGCCTCACGGTGCGACATCTCCAGGAAATTTCTCAGATTGAGCAGGTTGTTCTTGGCGCATCCCGGACGCACTCTTTTCTGCAGATAGTTGAGGTAGTCGAGCAGGAGCCTGCGTGTGATGTCTTTTGTCGTGGCTTGAGGCTTCACCTCTGCAAGGAAATCCGAGAAGCACGCAAGCGCCTGCACCCGTGTCCGGCAGGTGCTTGCGGAGTAGAGC
>JBEKRU010000189.1:0-5994 GCA_049518435.1 Occallatibacter sp.
GTCTGACCTCTGTTCTCTGTAACTGACACTTTTTGACCAGTTTCCCACACTCCCATTCGTCGTATTCTATTGATCAAGGTATCTCGCATGAAGACGTTCACTCTTGAAGAAGCACAATCGCTGCTCCCGGTGCTGGAATCGCTGCTGAGGCGCGCAGTCGAAGGCAAGCAGTCCGCGGAGGAAGCGGAGGCCGGCCTGGCTGACCTGGCGCGCCGGGTTTACCTTGCCGGCGGCATGCGCGTGGACGTGGTCAAAGTGGCGCAGCAGCGCGCGGATATTGAAAGCCACATGCAGCGCGTGCGCGAGAGCGTTGCCGAGATCGACTCCATCGGCGTGCAGGTAAAAGATATCGAAGCGGGGCTGCTCGATTTTCCCTGCCGCGTGGACGACCAGGTTGTCCTGCTCTGCTGGCGCATCGGCGAACCCGCGATCGAGCACTGGCACACCATCGAGTCCGGCTTCCAGGGTCGCCAGCCCATCGATGAGCGCTTCCGCCGCCGCTCCACTTCCGGCGGCCGGCCTAACTGACCGGCAATTCGAACGATCCAGAAACTCCTTGAGTTTGGCTTCGCACCGCGAATTTGCATTGGCACCGTATGCGTGACGCCATGATTGAACTCCTCAGGCCACCCGAAATCCAGCGCGCACTTGCACTCTTCGCAGCTGTTGCAAGCGGGTGCATCGCATTCCGCATTGCAGTTCAATCAACCATGGTTTTTGCGATCAAGAGAGCCCCGCACGACGGGCAGGCCGGACTGGGTGCGGTATTCATCGGAGGCTTGGCTTTCGTCCTCGTTGCCCCTGCTGTGTATTTTCTAGTCGCTGTCTCACTGCGGACTTGGGAGAAGCGATACACCCGAGAGCTCGACGAGCGGGAACGGCTTGAAGACCTGAGAAGCAATCGTAGTTAAAATCAAAGACTCACAACGAACGAATTCCGGAACTCTCCACTCATGTACATCTCCGAGCACGAAGTCCGCGCCGTCCTCACCTACGAAGCCCTCATCCCCGCCATCCGCCAGGCGCTCATCGACTACTCCGCCGGCCTTGTCGATCAGCCCGCCCGCATGGTTCTTCGCGCCAACAACGCCGAGGGCAACCGAAACGGCTGGTTTGCCGTCATGCCGGTCATCGCCGGCGACGTAATGGGCGTCAAGACAGTAACTTTCTATCCCGCAAACGCCGAACTGGGCCTGCACACCCACATGGCCGTCATTGAGCTACTGCGCCGCTCCACCGGAGAGCCGCTCGCGGTGATGGATGGCCGCCTAATCACCGAGATGCGCACCGCCGCTGTCTCCGCTGTCGCGCTGGATGCACTGGCCCCTCCCACCGCGACCAGCCTCGGCATCCTGGGCTCCGGTGTCCAGGCCCGGTCGCACATTGAGGCGTTCCGCCGAGTTCGTCCCGCGCTTAATGAGATTCGCGTCTGGAGCCGCACGTCTGCGAACGCCGAGCAATTGGCCGCCGAAACCGGCGCGCTCTCCGTCAGCATTCAGGAAGCCGCCGCAGCCGATGTGGTTCTCACCGTGACCTCGTCCCCCACGCCAGTGCTCGAAGGCCGCTGGCTCGGCGCGCACACGCTGGTCCTCGCAGTCGGCGCAACCGGCGCCAGCCTGCGCGAGTTGGACGACGAGGCAATGCAGTCTAGCTTTGTGGTAGCCGAATGCCGCTCCTGCGCCGAACGCGAATCCGGCGACGTGCGACTCTCCGGTGCACGCGTGCAGGCCGAAATCGGCGAAGTGCTTTCAGGGCAGCTTACCGCGCCCGTTGGACAACGCGTCGTCTTCAAGTCCGTGGGCATGGCCATTGAGGACCTTGTTGGGGCAACCCTCGTGTGGCAGGCGCTAAGCGGCGAGCAATCCCGCGAGAAATAGCATTCGCACAGTTTCGCGAATTTGAATGGCGTCAGCCCGCCAAAACGCATTCCGTCCCATCTGTGACCAATTGTCTTCGTTGGGCTTACATCAAAACTGCAACCTGCGGCTGCGCGATCTCGTCCTATAGATATGAGAGGCAGGTTCGTCGCCTTCCCGCAAGCAGGCATATGGGCGTCGACAGCTCGTCTGGTAGCAAATTCTACCTAAAGGAGAATTCATTCATGAGTCGTGGAATCGCAGTTGTCTCTTCATCGACAGTGTTATCGATGGCTTTGCTCTTCTCGAACGCCATCCTTGCACCAAACATTTCTCAGGCACAAACAGCGCAAGATCAGGGTGCGCAGATGGTACCCGCATACGCCGCATTGTCTGACAACCTGGAAAGCAGCAAAACCAAAGTGGGCGATCCAGTGCGCGTGATTCTCAGTAACAAGGTCACACTGAAGGATGGAACACTGTTGCCCGCTGGAACCGCGATTGTGGGCCAGGTTTCCACCGACGATCAACAATTGACGGGGACGACGAAACTCGCTCTGCGCTTTACCAAGGCGGAGCTCAAAGGCGGCAAGGCCGTTTCAATCAAGGCAACGATTGTAGGCATTTTCCCTGCCGAAAGCGACGACATCTCGGGGCGTCCAATCAAGCCGGGCGATGAAGTGACCAGCAGCAGCCTGCCCCAGCATCCAAGCAGCGTAGATGAAATCGGCGCACTGCCGGGAGTTGACCTGCACAGCGCGGTCGCCAGCAGCAACTCGGGCGTGCTGGTTTCGTCCAAACGTGATTTGAAGATCAAGCGGGGAAGCGAGATTGCTCTCTCCGTGGTTGCGCAGGATACCACGCACGGTGAATAGGCTTTCCTGAGGCGCAGCGTCCGGAAGCCGGATGTCTGCGCCTCTTTGCGCGCGCCAGGGCCTGAACCACCTTCTTCGAGCGGATTCCATTGCCGCGCGTCTCTTTATTTGGGCACACGGGAGACCGTGCCCGCCGGAAACACTAAAGAGACACGACCAGTATCAAAGCGTTACCCTTGAAGCTGGTATTGAAGGAACGCATGCTCACATTTTTAAAGGAGCGGTAATGATTTTTGGACTTGAGGCACGGCTGCGCAACTTCGCGGCTCCGCTCCGGATGAGCTTTTCCATTGTTTGCGTTCTTGGAATCAGTTGCCTGGCTGTTGGTTTTCTCTCCGGCTGCAAGGGATTCTGGGATGCGCCCGCCGGCAGTTCCGATTTCACCCTTTCCAATGGCGGCAACATCACGGTCACAGGGGGTGCCACCAGCGGCAACACCTCTACCATCACCGTAACTCCGCAGAACTCATTTGATGGAACGGTGACCCTGACTTGTGCTGTAACCACCAGCGTTTCGAGTCCGGTGAGCACCCCGACCTGCAGCCTTTCGCCCACTTCGGTTTCCATCAGCGGCACTTCGGCCGTGACGTCCACTCTTACTGCCACCACCACGTCCACCACCACCAGTGGAGCGTATGAGATAACGGTCACGGGCGCATTTAGCGGTGCAACGTCAGAGACCACCCAGGTTTGTGTCGCCGTCGGAACGGGCAGTTGTACTTCCAGCGGCAGTGGCGGAGCCAGCGGCATCTTCTTCGTGCTGAACCAGACGACCAACCAGATCGCTTCCCTGAACATCACTGCGTCCGGCCAACTGAATGCCGTTGCCACCACCTCCCTGCCCGCGGCTGGCGCCTCAGCCATCGCGGTGGCCCCCAACGGCAATTTCCTTTATGTGAGCACCGGTTCCGGCATCTTCCTTTACTCGATCGCATCGAGCGGAACGCTGACCATTCAAAACAACAGTCAGCCTATCTCACAGGATCTGGCTTCCTCGATCCAGGTTGACGCCACCAATTCCTGGCTCGTGGATGTGGTGAACGGAATCGCCGAGGTCAACGCAATTGCGATCAATTCCAGCACCGGCGGTCTTGCCACTTCCGGCGAAAGCGAACAGGTCTTCGCGTTGCCGTCTACGACTCCGGTCCAGGTGGCTATCTCACCCTCTGATTCAAGTTCGTGTACCAGTTGCTATGTTTTTGTCGCCATGGCAGCAGGAGGCACGGAGGTGATTCACTTTAATCCGGGCAGCCCCAATCCCTTCACGAGTTCCGTGGGCGCCATCAATCCGGTGAGCTCGCAAGGCGGAGCCAATACAGTAGCTGTAGACCCTCAAAACCGGCTGCTTTATGTAGGCGAAACGGCGGCGGTTTCCGGTACCCAAACAGGTGGGCTGCGAGTCTTCACAATTGGGGCAGGCGGAGTTACCCAACTCGCGGGCTCCCCGTACGCCAGCGGCGGAACGGGACCCTCATCCATCCTGCCGACAGCGAACGGCAGCTATGTCTATGTTGCCAACCAGTCGGTCAGCGGAAGTGCCGATGGAAACATCGAGGGCTTCTCGGTTTCGACCGCGTCATTATCCACTATCGGCACCACTGCGGCTGGCCCAACTGGAAAACTGGCGCTGGCTGAGGATTCGACCGGCAGCTACCTGCTTGCGACGGACTTCGCAGGCAACCCCGACCTCCAGGCCTACACCATGAGTTCCGGAGCCCTTACCTCCTTGCTCACAGATGCTACTGGGACCGACCCTGTGGGAGCTGTCGGCATCGCCGCCGCCCCCTAAAGGTAGATGGCCGGTTACAGATGACAGATCTCAGTGCCCGTCGGCACTGTAATCTATGGCCAGCGGTCAGTGGTCACAGGCCTGTCGAGCAGAAATAACTTGCTCCTCGCCAGCCGCACACGACCGGCGACGAACAAACCTATACCTGCCCGACAGTCCTGTGACCACTGACCGCCAGCCACCGTCATCTGTAACCTGGCATCCGCATTACATTGGCGGCATGCCGCTGCATGCCAATTGCACGCTGGCTGCGCCGCTCAGCGCGGTTTGAAGCGAATAGCCGGTGGTTCCCGAACTGGCCGACAAAAACGGAGCCAGCGCGGCTGCGGCTGAATTCATGCCGTTGTAAACGGTTTGCAGAGTGTCAGTCGACTCGTAGCACACATTGTCTGAAGGAAGAATTTCGGTGCCGGCGAACATCGGTGGGGGAGGGATGGCGCGCGCCAATGTGCGATGTTCGGCTTCCACACCGAGAATCGCTGCGCAGATCTTGGCGAAGGTCGCCAGGTCGGTTGCAGAGTAGGTGGTTCCGCTTGCGGCCATCTGCGTTGAACTATAGGGCGAAACATCGCCCAGCATCAGGGCGAGCTCCTGCACCGCCGTCATGTAAGCGGCAATGAACGCGGTCTCCAGCGCGATGATGATGGGGAAGAAATTGGTCAGCGTGTCGAATGTTCCGGTGGGGAAGTAGAAGTTCTGCACCGGATCGCTGGTCGAAGCCGAGATGTTGAGTTGCGTGCGCAACAGGGCTGCGTGGCTCATCTCCTCAGACAGCGCGCCGCGCAGGTAGCCGACATTGGCCACGCTGCCATTGGCGGTTACATTGGTCGCGCTTCCCCCGGTGCCGGAGAGGTTAGGGTCTTGAATCACTCCGCCGACAAGGGCGTTGTAGTACATGGTGATGGCCAAGTCCTCGGCGATCAGTGCAGCCGTGAAAATCTGTTGCACAGTGTCGGTGGTGCTGGTCGACTGGGCTTTGGCCATGGTGCTGGATCCGCAACCGGAAACCATTGCAGCGCCGGCGACAGCTCCAGCGGCGCCAAGGCCGGTAAGAAACCGGCGGCGATTCAGAGCTTGTTCGAGTTGTTTGAGCGTCTCGTCTGAGGGCTTGAGAGTGTTGCCAGTGGCGACCGAAGGGGCGATCGAAGGGGCGATCGTGGGGGAGATGGGTGAACCTGAGCGGCGAAACAGCATGTGCGTCCTCCTGCAACAAGAACGCGCGGCTGCTCGAATTGGATTGGAAGGCCTATTTATATCGCCGTTCCCTATATGTCATTACGTGGATAACTTACTTGTCATCAATCATTTACGGCGATAACTCGTGCCAAATCGGCGCGTTTTTCAAGAATGTATCCTGGGGTGACCCCCTAAGTTGAGACAGTTTAAAATCGGCGCATTTGCCGTTTGCTGTTTTTGGTTATGCCGAGAGCCAGGATCTGGTCGATTCTGGCTTCGGCCGGTGAAGCGGAGTCGG
>JBEKRU010000190.1:0-5282 GCA_049518435.1 Occallatibacter sp.
AATTCTGATTGGCCGATATCTCTGGATCGCTTTTGACCTCCCCGCGCTGACTATCGGAGACATGCATCGGGCTTACGACGCAGGACTCGACAAAGTCGCGCCGGAACTGCAGGGTCCTCAGCATCGGTTCCTCAACGCCATCGAACACGACCTGAGGAAGCTGGGCCTGAACGGAACGGCCGCGGCTGTCACTGCCGCGCAGCAATCCGAGGAAGCTGCGCCGAAGGCCGACGAAACGCCGCAAACCGAACCGGCGCCGAACGGCAAACCAATCAAAAAGCAATTCGTAAAAAACCCGCCCGCGCCGCGCGTCATTCATTCCTACATCACCATCGGTTCCACAAGAGATGAGGTGCTTGCGCAGCAGGGGCCGCCCACTGCTTCTTCTGACGACAAGTTGGTGTACGGCCGCTCGGAACTTGATCTCAAGGATGGCGCCGTCGTCGGCTGGAGAATCGATCCCGTATCGAATCCCATCCGAGTCAAGCTCTGGCCGGAACATTCAGTCGATACCAGCCAGGACATCTTCTTCGTTGACTCAACCAAGGATGACGTCCTTGTAGTACAAGGCACCCCGACAGCATTTTCGAATGACAAGTTTGAATATGGCGGTTCTGAGGTTTACTTCCGCAATAACCGCGTCGTCAGTTGGAAGAACGACCTTTCCTCGATCCCGCTCCGCGTCCGAAATCCATAGTCTGCGACCCATCAGGCATTCGCCAGCTTGACTGCCCGCCATGTGCAGGCGATGAGCACAAGCACCGCGGCCGCGGCCAGGTAGCCGCCCGGCGTGCTGGATTGCGCAGTCGTTCCCATGAAATCCGCTTTCGGCATGTGATGCAGCGGGCCCACGTACCACCACGCTGTGTAAAGCGCCTCAAAGAACTTGCGAGTGCCTGTCGTCACGCCCAGCGCCAAAGCCAAAGCTGGAATGAACAGCGCGCCCGCAGCCCACCCTGCGAGTCCCGCAACGTCCCGCGCAAACAGCAGGTGAACACCAAGTCCGCCGCCCGCAAGAGCAGCTACTATCACGCCCGCTGCGTAAGTTGCCAACAGCTGCTGCGGAACCGGCCGCCGCGCGGAGAAGACCAGCGACCCAGTGGAGTACTGCGCCTCGCGCGTACCCATCTGCGACCAGATGAGAGCGGGCCAGATCCATGCTGCAACAATCACGCCGGAGCGTGCCACATCCAGCGGCGATGCCAGGCAGGCAATGAACAATCCTGCCGCCACCGTGTACCACCACCACGCGTGCCCGCGAATCATCAAACGCAACTCAGCGAGAACCAGCGTAAGAAAGCGTGCATGCGCTCCGGTTCGCGACAAAGGCGCGAGACTCGCGGCCGATAGCTGCGAATGCGGCATTGGCGCGATGGTTTCCGCCGGGATTCTCTGCGCCAGGGCCGGCTCGCGACCTTCAATCTCTTGTATTGCCTTCGGTTTCTTTTGCGGGAGCCAGTTCGCGCGCGCGGGATCAAATCGGTCGAAGAAGATTGCTGCGACCAATGCAAGTCCTGCGGCAATCGCGAAAAGCATTGCACGGCTGAGAGCAAGCGCCGGAGTCCAAACCAGACCGTTCCACAGAAACGTCTTTGTGGTCGGGTTCAGGCCGCCGACGCTGAAGGAAGCACCCCCGCTGTACGCCGGGTCGAGACCGTGGACCTGGCTCTGCATCTGCCCCATCACGGTAGCAATGCCTGTGTAATCCACCATTGTGTGCAGCGGATTGAGCGACGCGCCACTATCTAACGAGCCCGCACCGAAAGCGATAAGAAATGTCCACAGGAAGAAGTAGAGAATGTTCCCCAATCCGCCGCGCAGCACGGGAAGGCTTTCAAACAGCACGGCCAGTGCCGCTGTAACGGCAACGGCGCTGAGGCCAAAGATAAGCACCGGAGAAACCAGCGCGAACCCGTCGATGCTCGCATCGGTGCCCTGGGATATCTGGATGACAAATGCCGCGAGGGCCAGAACAAAGATCATCGCCGCGAGCACGGCAAAATTGCTGAGAGCTTTCGCAAGCGTATAGAAGCTCTTGCTGATCGGCGTAGTCGCCAGAATCTGCCCCACGCGGGTTTGCCGATCCCGCTGAATAGAGTTTTTGACAACATAAAAGCCGACCAAAGTGAGCCAAACCGAGCCGACCAACCCAATCACCGAGCCCAGCCATGCCGAGTTGTTGATGCCGCTATATTTATCCAGTCTCAGAGTCACTTGCCCGGCATAAACTATGTAACCGAGATAGACTGAAAAGCCCAGCGTCAGCAGGAAGCTGTAACGCCGCACGCGCTCCAGAAAGTCAGCTCTCACCATGTGATAAAGCGCGCGGGTCCGGTTCCCGGTGCGGTTCCCGGCGCGGTTCCGGATCAGGTTCATTTTCCAGCTCCCGCACGATGCCGGTTGAGACAATAGAGATAAGCGTCTTCCAGATTCGGCGCCACCGGTTGCGCGCCTGGGGGCGGCTCATCACCAAGTACGCGCACATGAACACCGTCGCTCCGGCGCGTCGTGCTGCTCACCAGGAATCTCTGTTTTGCGTCGTTCAATTCTGTGCTCGCGACAACCCACTCCCAGACCCTGCCCTCCACCATCAGCAGCAGCGCCTCAGGAGTGGCATGGGCCACCAGCGAACCCTGGGCAATCAGCGCGATATCCGTCGCGGTCGCTTCGACATCCGAAACAATATGCGTAGACAGAATGACGATCCGCTCACCGGAAAGTTCAGAGAGCAGGTTGCGAAAACGAACCCGCTCTTCGGGGTCCAGGCCCGCCGTAGGTTCATCCACAATCAGTAATTCAGGATCGTTCAGCAGCGCCTGTGCAATACCCACTCGCTGCTTCATACCGCCGGAGAACCCGCCCAGCGGCCGCTTGCGCGCATCCGTCAGGTTCACCAGGTCCAGCAGTTCATCGATGCGCCGCTTCGACGATACGGCATCCAGGCCTTTCACCGCGGCCAGGTACTCGAGGAACTCCACAGCATTCAGATTCGGATAGACTCCGAAATCCTGCGGCAGATAGCCAAGCACAGAACGGAGCGCGTCGGGTTTCCTGGATATATCCACGCCGTCCCACAGCACGCGTCCCTTGCTTGCCTTGGTGATGGTCGCCAGAATGCTCATCAACGTAGTCTTGCCCGCGCCATTCGGCCCCAGCAACCCCAGTACTCCAGGCTTCAACTCAAGGCTGAAATCGCGCAGAGCGAAGACGCCCCTGCGGTATTGCTTGGAGACTGCCTCAATTTCAAGTTTCACGCGTCCTCCGAGCCTCTGCGGCTCTCCTGTACCTTACGCAGCGTGAGCACGGAAGTTCCGGAGGATGATCGCCAGAAGTCGGCGGCAATCTTAAGCAGCTTGCAGCTCGAGGATAATGGCTGCGCCGGTTGGCTCCAGATTCACGGCCGACGCGCGGCCATTGTGGTCGCGAAGGATAGTAGCGCAGAGCCCGAGTCCCATGCTCGTCATTTCACCCCCGGCCTGCGCCGGAACAAAGGGATCAAACGCACGTTCCGGGTAGAGGAATCCAGGACCCGAGTGGGCCACCAGAATTTGCACAACGTTCCCCTCGGATGTGGCTTCAAGACGCACAGTCTTCGAGTCCGTCTGGTTGGAAGCCAGCGCTGAGCTCGGACTATCTGCCGCCTCAATGGCAAATTGCAGGCAGTGGAGCACCGCCTGTCGTAACAACTGCGCATTGCAACGCACACTGGGCAGTCCTGGAGCGATATTCATGCGGAAGTCGATGGAGCGGGCGAGGAACTCTGACCGGTGAAGCTGTTCCATGTCCCCCAGCAATTCGGAGACGGAGATAGTGTTCAACTGGTCGTTTTGGCCGCGGGAGATGCGCGTCAGGCTCTCCAGCGTTTCCCGCATGCGGCGCGCTTCGGTCAGAATCGCCTCCACCGCCTTCCGCTCCTGGGGGGCCAGCGACGTTGTCTCCTCAAGCAGTGAGGCATAACCCAGAATTACAGTTAGCGGATTGTTCAACTGCTGGGTCACATTGCCCGCCAACTGCCCCAGCCCGGCAAATTTCTCCGAGTCAATCAGTTTTTCCAGCATCCGGGTCTGACTGCGGACGGCCTGCAAGCGTCCGGCAAGCATCTCCAGGGGAAGAAGCTCGTCGGCACGCAGCGGAATCTCTGGATTGCGCATCGCTGCCAGCAGCAGGGCTCCCTCATTGGCTGAGCGTCCCACGATGGGTACGGCAAGGGCTCTTGAGAAACCAAGACGCTTCAGATCGTCGCCAGGGTTCAGCCATGGTTCCAGGCTCAGATCGACGGTCTGGCTGCGTTCAACGGCAGGGGAAACCGAGCCCGGCGCCAGGAATCCATCCACAAGAATGCGCGACGCCACCGAATCCAGGGCAGTTACAACGGCTGCGTCCATTCCGGCAGCCCCGGCAAGGCGGAGTCGTCCCGAATTTTCCAACAGCAACGCGGCCTGCGCAAACCGGCTGTTCTCCGCAATCAGCTGGCAGATTTCGCTCCCCTGCCTGTCGAAATCCTCAAGCCGCCGACGCACCAGCATCGGGTTGGAATAGGCTTCCAGTTCGCGGCGAGCTCGGCGTTCGCGCTCCCTGCCAAGTTTGTTGATTGCCAGTTGGTCTTCCAACGCCAGCAGAATCATGCCCAGCGCGGCCACCACCTTACCCATCACGATAAAACGGGCAAGGTACAGGTGAAGCGCGGGGTGCGCCGTAATCACGTTAAAGATAGTCAGGATCGAAAGCGACCAGGCAAAGAATCCAAGGAAGCTGAGAATCAGCCCTGGCGTCACGCGCCGGAACACGAAGACCAGCAGCATGGCGGTAATGAAGTGGTTCGCGCACTCCACCAGCGTGAGCGGCCAGCCGACTCCGCTCGTAAAACAGATCAGCAACCCGATGCAGCCCAGCAGAACACACAAACCCTCGGCGACCCAGACGGGCAGGCCGCCCCTTGCAATTCCCCAAAATAGACCTGCCACGAGCGAGATAAGCCCGAGACCGGGAAAGATAAGGAACATGGGTCCGCTGGGAGTAACGCTGTGGAAGACGCCAAAATAGAGAATCGAATAGACCATCAGCGGGATGGTGTAAGGGATGACGTAGAGAATATCAAGGCGGCCGATGCGAAAGCGCAACGGCGACAGCGACGCAAGAAACAGCGCCGACCCGATCTGGATCGAAGTCTGCCCGGCAGCCAGGAGCCACGGATGCGCTCCATTCAGAAAGTCCCATCCCCCCAGCTGGTACAGAAGCACCATCTGGATTACTGCGAAGAGAAAGCCCAGGAACCACAGCAG
>JBEKRU010000191.1:0-4788 GCA_049518435.1 Occallatibacter sp.
GCGATTCTCCTACCCTGCAGACTGTCCCGAGTGCGGCAACCCGGTCGTCCGCGAAGAAGGCGAAGTCGACTGGCGCTGCGTCAACGCCGATTGCCCCGCCAAGCTGCGCGAGTCCCTGCTTCATTTCGGAAGCCGCGGCGTCATGAACATCGAAGGCCTGGGCGACGCAGCCGTGCAGCAGCTGCTCGACCGCGGCCTCGTAAAGAGCGTCGCCGATCTCTACTCGCTGACGGAGGAACAAGTCGTCGGCCTTGAACGCTTCGCCGAGAAGTCAGCGCGCACCCTTTTGAATGAAATTGCCCGATCGAAAAAAGCCGGCCTGGCGCGCGTTCTCATGGGCCTCGGCATCCGCTTCGTCGGCGAACGCACCGCCGAGCTCTTGGCGCAGGAATTCGGTTCCATCGACGCCGTGATGGCCGCGACAGCTGAGGAGTTGGAACGTGTTGAAGAAGTGGGCCCGCGCATTTCCGAGGCGATTCTCGATTTCTTTTCCCGCCCGGCAAATGGTGCGCTTGTCGAGAGCCTCAAAACCGCCGGCGTTGATATGACCGCCGAGAAAAAGCAGCGCTCCACGCAACTGGCCGGACTGACATTCGTGCTAACCGGCACCCTGCCCACGCTCACTCGCGACGAAGCGAAGAAGAGGATTGAAGATGCGGGTGGCAAAACCGCAGGCTCCGTCAGCAAGAAAACCAGCTACGTCGTCGCCGGCGAAGAAGCCGGCTCCAAACTTGACAAGGCAAAGGAGTTGAAGATTCCAGTTTTGGACGAGGAAGACCTCCTGGCCCTCCTGGACGCGAGGCCTGCCGGACTTTCAGGATGAGCTCGAACGCCGCCGCGCCGCAATATCCGGACGCCGCTCCGCTGCCCGCATTTCACGCTCTCGCTCGCGATCCCAAGCCTCCGCCCGCCAATTGCGCGATCTGAAGCTCGGCGCTTCCTCAAGCTGCGCAGCAGTAGCCTCAGCTCGAAGCTTTGCCGGCATCGCCACCAGGTCCGCACCGCTCTTCAAAGGCATGGGAGCTGCATGCTCCACTGAAGAAATCGCGCTTTGCAAGCCAATGCGTTTCGGCATTGCGGGCGCGAGCGGTGTGATCAGCCGCGCGGACGACTCCATCTCAATATCTGCTGCGCTATAGGCCGCGCTCGACGTCAAACTCGCATCCGTACCCGCTGTCTGCTCGTCCAAATCTACTTCATCTACAATCCCGCGCTGCATTCGCGCCGCAACATCCCGCGCCATGAAGTCGTCCACCAGTTTGTGCAGACAGGTTTGACCGCACAAATGCTTTGACCCTGGGCGCATCCGGTTCCGCGAGTTCCACCCGCTCACCCGAATCTCTCCCCCATGCTCATTGGCCACGAACCAGTGGTTCGTTTGCTTTTTTTCAGCTCCGCAGATGTCACACGAAATCGCCTGCCGGATCACCGCATCTCTCCCAGCCCCGCAGAACGGAACCGCTTCCTCTATTTCATCGTGCGAAGCGGGAAAACGGTGAGCGAAATGAAAAATGAATCTATGCGGGATTCAAAACCGGAAGGCAGGAAGCTTCGTCCTGAAACGGAACACTCAAGGTACAAAATAAGCCATTCAAAAAATCGACTTTCCGCCGCATCCGACACGCGAACGCCGCGAGAGCGGCACTAACCGCGCAAAACGCAACCTAAATCGCTGGCCTCTTACTGCTTGGGCGCGAAGTAACCCTTCTTCGCGCGCACCACGTACCGCCGATCGTTGCAGTAAAGATAGATCGAACGGAACGATCCGTCGTACTTGAAGTCAGCCGGGGTATACGTCAGCGCATACTGGCTGCGGAGTTCCTCTTCAATGTTCTTGAAGCTGTCCGACATCTCTTCCACCGAAGGCGGGAAAAAGACCTGCCCACCGGTGGATTCGGCCATATCGGTCAGCACCTTGTCGCCCTTGCCACGGCTCGGCGTCCAATTGGTGCTGATCGCGTAAATGATTGTCTCCGCACGCTCGCATTCCTTGATGACCTCGTCGGGACGAACACGGCTCTGATTGTCATCGCCGTCGCTCAGCAGCACAATCGCTTTGCGCACCGGTTCCTGCCCGCGCGAAACGTCAAGCATCTTGTCGCGGCACGCCGTATACACCGCATCGAACAGCGCCGTTCCGCCACCCGGACGAAGCCGGTTCACACCTGTCTCCAGCGCGTCGACATTGTTGGTCCAGTCCTGTGTAACCGTCGGTGTTACGTCGAATCCCATCACAAACGCGCGATCGCTTTTTGCTTTGAGCACTTCCAGCAAAAACTCCGTTGCCGACTGCTGTTCAAACTGAAATCGCGACCGAATCGATGTGCTGGCGTCAATCACAATCCCGACTCGCATCGGCAGATTGATCTGCTGATGAAACGAATTCACTCTCGCCGGGGCCTTTTGATCATCCAACAGCGCAAAATCGCTCTGCTGCAGGTTGGGATTGTAGTGCCCGTGCCGGTCCGTGACCGTAAAGATCAGGTTGACTTCGTTCACGCCTAACTTGATGGTGGGCGCGTTCGCATCGGACTGATCGCCAGATTGCGCTGGACCTTGCGCAGCCGGACCGGTTGGAGATTGCGCCGTTGGGGCAGCCGGCGCCGAAGCCGGAGCAGTTGCTGGTTGTTGCGCTGTCAACGTGGCCGCGGAAAGGACCAGCGCAGTCACGAGACCTGAAATCTTTCTGATCATAGCTCTCTCATTTTAGCAATCGCACCCGACAGATCGCATGTATTGATGTTTCCTTGCATCTCGTCAATCACCTGCCGCGTTTTTCTCAACCGAATCCAGGCTGCCGAGAAAGCTCTCTAATTCCTGCGGCAAGGGCGCCTCCAGTTCCAGCAACTTCCCAGTCCGTGGGTGCGTGAACTCAAGTTTGACCGCGTGCAGAAAATTCCTCCCCAGCCGAAGCCGTTCCGGCTCTGCCTTCCGTCGCGCTGCCTTGGACGTCGGCGCCTGCGCTGCCACCTGGTCCGTCAGTTGCCCGGCGCCGCCGTAAAGCGTATCTCCCACCACCGGGTGCCCGATCGACGCCATATGAACCCGAATCTGGTGTGTCCTGCCCGTTTCAATCCGCACCCGCACCAGAGTAAATTTCCCAAAGCGATTGCTCAACCGTTGCACTACCTCGTAATGCGAAACAGCAGATCGCGAGTTATCCAGCGGCTGCGTGGTCATACGCGTCCGTCTCACCGGATCCCGCCCCAGGGCAGCATTGATCGTTCCCTGCTTCCGTTCCACGTCGCCCTGCACCAGCGCAAGATAGGTCTTCTTCATCTGCCGTGTCGCAAACATCTCGCCCAGTTCCGCATGCGTGCGGTCATTCTTCGCCACAACAATCAGGCCGCTGGTGTCCTTGTCCAACCTGTGCACGATGCCCGGTCTCAGGTCGCCCCCGGTTGACGACAGTTTCTTGAACCGATAGAGCAACGCATTCACCAGTGTTCCCTTGCTGCGCGCATCTTCGTTCTGTCCCGACCCGGCGTGAACCATCATCCCCGCAGGCTTATTCACAACGGCCAGGTCCGCGTCTTCAAACACCACATCCAGGGGAATGTCCTCTGCGGTTGCTTTCAACGGCGTTGGGTGTGGCTCGCCAGAAATCGTGATCCGCTCGCCTCCGCGCAACTTGAACGAGGCCTTCTCGCGCTCGCCGTTCAGCACCACGTCGCCCTGTTCCATCAGCAGCTGCACACGTGATCGGCTCACGCCATCCAACTGTGCTGCGATAAACTGGTCGAGACGCTGACCAGCCGCTTCAGCGGGCACTTCAATCACGCGCAGTGCGTTGTCACCAGATTCAACCATGAACCGCCTCATTACTCGTACGATGCGAATTGCTTTCCCTGAGTAGGAATGCGCCAGCCAGGACCATCACTAGTGCCGCCACTTGCGGCCCATCCACCGCGCCGCCCAACAACTGACCGCGTCCCACAGAGTCGCGCCACAGCTCGGTCATGAAGACCACAACTCCTGCCCCCATCAGAAATAGCCCGCCCACATCGCCTTGTTGCCTTCGCGCCGGCAACCATACAACCAAAAAAATCGACAGCGTCAGGAATGCCAGACCCGCATAAGCTTGCACGGGATGCACAGCGACTCCCAACGGAGCACCGCTCCAGCGCGCCGCCAGCGGATTCGTGTACGTCACAGCCCAGCGCACATCGGTTTCCGTTCCATACCCCGCCCCGGCCATCAGTGCGCCCAATTGTTCGCAGGCCAGGCCCAAAGCAAGCGGCGCAGCCAGCACATCCGCCGTCGTTCTCAGCGGCATCCTCTGCCATCGGGCATACACGAACCCTGACCCCGCACCGGCAAGCGCGCCCGCGGCCGCCAGCAATGGATGGTGAATCATTGCCAGCCCCAGCATCCACGCCGGATGTGTACGCAGTTCGCTCCAGTTGGCAGCCACCAGCACCAACCGCTGCACCACGAGCGCCGCAAACAATGCCACCACGCAGAGATTCCAGATCTGGCTCGTATTGAGACCGGCAACCCGCGCGGTCTGCTGTGCCAGAAACAGCGCCAGCACAACGCCCAGCGCCGCCAGCACGCCGTAGGACGGAATCAGAACCGCACCGATGTTGAAGAGAACTGGATGCACCTGAGTCAGAATATCCTCTCAGGCTCCAAGGAAGGTAGAATCCGGCCCGCTGGGCCGTGGGTAATGCACAGGTGAACCCGTCCTAAGACGGTGGAGCTCTCCGCGGTTCGTTAGGCATTCCGGACTGGCGGACACGGCACACGGAACCGATTGTCGAGTCGAGCCCCTGTTCATTGAATGTT
>JBEKRU010000192.1:0-5132 GCA_049518435.1 Occallatibacter sp.
CTCAGGATGATTCCCCGGCTCCTGCGCATGTATCCAATAATGGTGCGCCGCCGAGTCATTCGGCACATCGCGAATCACACTCTTCAGAATCGCAATCTTCTCCTTCGTTCCCGCATTCGGCTCGCCCTTATCGTCAAACCCATCCCCTAACGCCTCAGCCAGAAAAATCCGCGCCTCAATATCTTTGGGATTCTTCTTCACCAGCGTCCGCAAGATCGCAGTATGCTTTGCCCGGTCTCCGCCCTTTTCTTCTGGCCGCGCCACCGCCGCCTCAATATAAAGCTTCCCCTCCGCGCCCGCATGCCCCTTCAACTCCACCGCCCGCGCCAGCGCCTTTTTCCCGTACGGCGCAGACGACTCGTCCCCACGCATCTCCACCGCCTGCGCCAATCCCCAATAGCACATCGCGCAGTTTGGATCCACGCGGATCGCCTGCTCAAACGCCTTCGCCGACTCGTAATCCCAGAAGTCATGCAGCAAGCTCAATCCCTGGTCAAACCAAGCCTGCGCCTCCGCATTGGCCTTGATCGCAATATGAGTTGCTCCGGCGCAGGAATCGGCTGCATATCCGCCATCGACTGCATACTCCCCATCGCCATGCACTGTTGCGCCCCAATCCTGAGCCCACACCCCATCACCGCCGCCAGCAGACAACAGGCCCAACAAGCCAAGCTCAAACTAACGCGCCCACCGCCAATTCTCGTCCAAAGGGAATTCATCCAAAGACCTCTTCCCCGCACTATACCCGACCCTCCCCAGCGCAGACACCTGCCGCTCACTGGCCGACACTCCACAACGGGAAATCCATGTTTGATGCCCTCAAAATTTCGCGAGGCCGGCATCGCACCCCAGCCAACGTTGTCAGGTAACTTCGCATCAATGAAGGACTGTAAGTGAAAGTTTCGTTTACCTATAACGAGCGGATCGATGGTTACCTGCGGTAACTACAGTTACCTCGACACTTACTCGGTGGTAAGGGAGCTTTAGCGAACATGGGTCACAAAGTTCTCCGTCGCCCCTACTTTCCTGAAACGATACCCTTGGCACCTTGGAATGGTCCGGGTTTCTAAACGTTTCAAATCAAGCCCAGGAGATCACCATCCCCATGTTGCACCCGATCATTGGCCGTCGCGCTCGCTCCGGCCTTCTCATTTCGAAACTCACATTCGCCGCTTTGCTGGTGGCTGTTGCAGCCCTCTTCAGCATCGCCACTGAGAAGGCAGCCGCACAGACCCACCTAAGTCCGTACGCCGGTGGACAGAACACGCGCGCGCTGATTACCAAACCAATCGACGAAGCCAGACTGGCGACTCTCCGCGGAAACACGCACCCGGCAGCCAATGCGGAAAATGATCGCGGCCCGGTTGAGGACAGCTTTCCCATGGACCACATGCAACTCGTGTTGCAGCGTCCGCCGGAGTTGGAAAAAGCGCTCGATGCCTTCATGCAGGAGCAGCAGCGCAAGGGTTCCCCTGACTATCACCATTGGCTCAGCGCGAAGGAATTCGCGGCTCGCTATGGCGTCTCCCCGCAGGACATTGAAAAAGTATCGAATTGGCTCCAGAGCCACGGGTTCCGCATAGACAACGTGCTGCCCAACGGAATGGCGATTGAGTTTTCCGGCACCGCCGGGCAGGTCAGGCAAACCTTTCATACCCAGATTCATAATCTGGATGTCGAGGGCCAGACGCATTTTGCCAACATGAGCAATCCGCAGATTCCCGCCAGCCTCACCTGGGTTGTCGTTGGCGTCCACGCGCTGCATAACTTCATGCCCCACGCAATGATCAAGCAACACAGCAACTTCACCATCGTGGACGGATATTCTACGTATTACGCCTTTGTGCCGGCGGATCTGGCCACCATTTACAACCTCAACCCGGCCTTCGCCAATGGAATTACCGGCGCTGGCCAGACCATCGCTGTCATCGAAGACACGAACATCGCCAACGCCTCCGACGTGGCAACGTTCCGCGCCGCATTTGGCCTCGCAGCCTATGCGGGAACCTTCTCACAGATGAATCCGAACGAGGACGGAGAATGCGGCAATCCCGGCGTGAATGGGGCTGAGCGCGAAGCCGCTCTCGATGCCGAGTGGGCCGGCGCCTCCGCACCCAATGCAAACATTGTCCTCGCATCCTGCGCTGATACCGGATCGATGTTCGGCGGTCTATTGGCCTTGCAAAGCCTCATCAACAGCGCCAATCCTCCACAGATTGTCAGCATGAGTTACGGCGAATGCGAAGCTGAAAACGGCGCCACTGCAAACGCCTCGTATGTTGCGGCCTATCAGCAGGCAGCCGCTGAAGGCGTCTCCGTTTTTGTCTCCTCGGGCGATGAGGGCGCGGCCAGTTGCGATGCCGACACCACAGTCGCAACGCACGGCATCGCCGTCAGCGCATTTACCTCCACGCCCTATAACGTCTCGGTCGGTGGAACCGATTTCGGCGACTACTACGCCAGCTTTCAGAAAAACGGCCTCCCGGTCACCACCTACTGGAGCGCCTCCAACAACGCCGCCGACGGCTCGGCCCTCTCTTACATCCCGGAAATTGCCTGGAACGACTCCTGCGCCAGTCAGCTGATCTATACCACCTTCGACCAGGCGGAAGGCCATTTTAACCAGAGCTATGGCTCTACCGGCTTCTGCAACTCCACAGTCGGAAAAGATGATTTTCAGACCACAGGCTCCGGCAGCGGCGGCCCCAGCACGTATGAATTGAACAACAAGCCAGCCTGGCAATCCGTACTCGGCAACCCCAGCGACAATACCCGCGACATCCCCGATGTTTCGCTCTTTGCCGCGAATGGCATCTGGGATCACTTTCTGTTGTTCTGTTTGAGCGATCCAGCGGAAAGTGGCACACCTTGCGACTACAGCAGTTCCAACTACACCAACGTGCTCGATCATTTAGCGGCTGGCGGAACTTCCTTTTCCTCACCCATCATGGCAGGCATTCAGGCGTTGATCAACCAGAGCGCCGACGCGTCCACCGGCGTCGGCAATCCCAACCCACGCTACTATGCGCTGGGCGACATCGAATACGGAACAACCGGCAGTGCGGCATGTAACTCTTCGCTCGGAAACGGCGTCGGCGGCAGTTGCGTGTTTTACGACGTTACCCTCGGCGACATCGATGTGAACTGCACAGGTACGGCCTCCAACCCTGAGAACTGCTACGGCTTCTCCGGAACAGGCTCCTCCGCGATAGAGGGCGCGCTTTCCACCTCCACCTCCACCTTGAATATTGCCTACGGCGCCAATGCCGGATGGGACTTCGCCACAGGCCTTGGCTCGGTCAACGCATGGAATCTCATTCAGAACTGGAGTCTCGTCCAGACAACGACCACGGTCACTTCCACCAGCAGCACCGCCGGACTGGGCGAGCCCACAACCTTTACAGCAACCATTACGCCGGCAATTGGCGCCACCGAAACCGGTACGGTTACCTGGAGTTCAAATACAGGCTGCGCGCCTTCGGCAGTCTCCGCCGGCGTAGCCACCTGTGTTACCTCAACATTGCCCCTCGGTACGGATACCATCACGGCAACCTATGACGGCGACGCAGACTATGCAGGAAGCGGCGGCTCATTTGGGATCACCGTTGCCGCGCCGGCCGCAGTGCTTACAACTCCCACACCGGGAACCGGCACTATCCTCGGCGTCAGCAATGTGCTCTTCCAGTGGACCGCCGGAACAGGCGTCGCCGATTACCAGCTCAACCTCAGCGCGGTTGCGCCGGGCCAAAGCGAGCTGTTCCTCTACAAAGGCACGGCAACTTCTGCCGTCGCGGCCACCCTGCCCGCAAATGCCGCCCCTGTCTACGCAACTCTCTATTCCTATATCAACGGAGCGTGGCAATCGAACGCCTACGTTTACACAGAAAGCGGTGCATCCACCCCGGCCGCGCTCACATTTCCCACGCCGGGAGCGGGCACGATTCTCGGCACCAGCGATGTGCTCTTCCAGTGGAACGCCGGAGTCGGTGTCGCCGACTACCAGCTCAACCTCAGCGCGGTTGCTCCGGGCGGCAGCGACCTCTACTCCTACAAAGGCACAGCTCTTTCCGCAGTGGCGCCCTCCCTGCCTGCAAATGGCATGAAGGTTTATGCAACGCTCTACTCTTATACCAACGGGGCGTGGCAGTCGAACGCCTACGTTTACACAGAAAGCGGTACAGCCACCCCGGCCGCACTTATCTCTCCCACCCCTGGACCAGGCACGATACTCGGCACCAGTAACGTGCTCTTCCAGTGGAACCCCGGAGTCGGTGTCGCCGACTACCAGCTCAACCTAAGCGCCGTTGCGCCCGGTGACAGCGACTTGTTCCTCTACAAGGGCACAGCTCTTTCCGCAACCGCAACCACCCTGCCCGCAAACGGCGTCCCGCTCTACGCAAGGCTCTATTCCAAGATCAACGGCGTCTGGCAGTACAACGACTCCGTCTACACCGAACAATAACCCCGCCGCAATACCCGGAACCGCATATCCGGTCCCACCCATCGCAAAGCTCCATCATGCGAGGGCTGGACTGTCGGCTGCCCAAGTTCCGTGGGCTCGAAGCTCCGTCTTCCGGGCCTGTCTTTCCGGGTTCCGCCCTTTATGCCACTCCCACTGCAACTGCACATCCCACAAAATCCGAATAAATACCTCATTATCAACATGTTACGCCTATAAATCGTGCCGAATCAGCGCGTTTTTCCGCAAACCATGGAATTGCAGACCGACTCCACCCCCCAAATCGGGGAACCGCAGGCAAAATAAACATCCCCGCCCTCACCCTCCAGGCTGAATTCTGTAAAGAAACCTAAACCTGCAGGGTGATGTTTGCCGCAATTTCTCACCTTGTAGGCCGACGTTTCCCCCCGAAATTCACCCTCCGATTGAACTTTCGGGAACTTAGAACTGTGAACTAAGAACTGTGAACTAAGAACTATGAACTGCCCCCTGCTTTAGACTCAAATCTGGACCACCTTATGATCACCCTCTTCAGCGGCTACGACGACCCCGACAAACCGAAGCAGACCGACGACGAGGAACAGGCCAAATCCGGCTTCTTCAGCCGCATGAAGCAGGCCGTCTCCCGCACCCGCGAGTCTCTTTCTTCCCGCATCGAAGGCATCGTCGCACT
>JBEKRU010000193.1:0-4126 GCA_049518435.1 Occallatibacter sp.
TCGTTCACCTTCGCCAGGTCCTTGGCAACCTTGCCCATGTCCAGGAACGCCGTAACCGGCGCCGCTTCCTTCGTTTCCTTGTCGATCATCAGCGCCATGCCGATGCCGCAATTCGGGTGGCAACCGCAGCTCAACTGGCCCCACTCCGCCGTCGGCCCGTGAATCAAATCCGCCCAGTCACTGAACGTGCTCATAAAGCTGATCGGGAACCAATCCCGCTCCGGCTCGCCCAGGCCCACCTGGTTCTTCACGTCGTGCGCCATGTGGCTCAGCGTATAGCGCTGCGCCAAACGCCGCTCTTCGCTGATGTCCTCATCGCGGCCCGTAAAGCTCACCGGCTGGAAGCTGAGGAAGCTGATCTTCTTCGGATTGTCGAGCGCAAACTCGATAATGCGACCCACCTGCTCGTTGTTAATCCCGTTGATGATCGTCGTCACCGGCACAATATCCACGCCGGCTTCGTGCAGGTTGTTAATTGCCTGCAGCTTCACGTCAAATAGGTTCCCCACCTTGCGATGGCTGTTAGCCGCATTGCCAATCCCGTCAAACTGAAGGTACACATACCGCAGACCCGCCTCGGCAGCCGCGCGGCAAAGTTCCTTGCTCTTCGCAAACTCAATCCCGTTTGAAGCCGCCTGCACGCTGTTGTATCCAACCTTGCGGCTGTACGCTACGGCATCCAGGAAGTAAGGCGAAAGCGTTGGCTCGCCACCGCTGAACTGCACGCTCATCTGCCGCTTCGGCTTGATCGTGATCGCGTTGTCCAGCATGGTCTTGATCTCGTCCCATGTCAGCTCGTGCACAAACCCAACCTGGTTCGCATCCATAAAGCACGGATCGCACATCATGTTGCAGCGGTTGGTCAAATCAATCGTCAGAACCGAACCGCGCCCGTGCGTTACAGTCGATGTGCCGTGATTGTGCAGCTTCTCGTCGCCCTTGCCGTGCGCGCGCATGTCGCGCCCCGGGAAGCTCTCTTCCAGGTGCTTGAAGAACTTCGTGTCAATCGACATCACGTCTTCAAAGTGCCCATGCTTCGGGCAATCCTTCACCATCAGGATCTTGCCGTCGCGCTCAATAATCTGCGCCTTGATCTCGCCAACTTTTTCGTTCAGCAGGACTTCATGCGGCAGCTTGCCATCCAGAATCTGCTTGCGAATCTCCGGCACGCATTTCGGACAAAGCGAGTCCGTCGTCCGAGGCCAGCCGAGCGGCGGCTTTTCCTTCTGCCAGCTCTTCTGCAGCGGCTTGTCGCTCCACTTGGGAATGAATCCAGCGTTCGGGCTAATGCGGTTCAGCCGGTCGTAAACCACCCACGCGCCCTTCGCGGCATAAACTGCGGCCTTCTCGACGTACTTAATCGCTTTTGCCATTGGTTCTTCTCTCCTCAAGTGGAAATAGTTGCTGGTCTTGTCTGCTGGTCGAATCTCTTATACGGCTCAAATCGTTGAATTTCCAGCGGAAACCCAGAGCCTGAAAACGCAATATCAGGTTAACCGGGCACCCCGGTCAACCCAATCCCGTTGCAGCGAACGGCAGAATCCCACCCTGAACGGTCAATAAAGCACACCGAACGGGTAACCCAAACCCCGTCAGCCGTTTCCCCGGACGGACTTGGTGATACCGGTTTGGGAAACCTTCGGGGGAGTAGTGACGGAGGGAGCAGGGGCCTTCAGGCCCCTGAAGTTGGTTTGCAAAATGAATGGCTTTAGCCACGGGCCTTTCGTCTATACCCTTCAATTCACAGTAAGCGTGAACGTCACCGTCACCGTCGAACTCACCGGCTGCCCCTCCCCACCCCTCCTGAACCAAACTCCTCACCCACCTCGCAACCAGCCCATGCAATCATGAATGCAACGTGCCCGCCACCTACACCGTCGCCGACTACATCACCGATCTCCGTGCCATCCGCTCCACCGGCTCCGCGATGGCCGAGACCTCCTATTACCCTCCCGTCGATCGTCTCTTCAATGCCTCCGGCCAAACCCTCGATCCGCCCGTCCGCTTCTCCACCCAGCTCCGCAACAGCGGCGCAGGCATGCCCGACGGCGGTTTCTTTCCCCAACCCAAACGCCGGCCCCGCAACGCCGAGCCGCAACCGCTCATCAACCCCGAACGCGGCGCTGTCGAAATCAAGCCCGCCGATTACTCCCTCGACGCCCTCACCAACGCGCCTCAGACCCTCGGCTATCTGAATCAATACGGTCTTGTCCTAATCACTAACCTACGCGAATTCCGCCTGCTCAAACTCGTCTCCGGCCAGCCCCAAACCATCGAGCGTTACATCCTGGCCGACTCGGTTCCCGACCTCTGGACCGCCCCGCTCGCCCAGTTTGCCAAACACAAACAACTGCTCCCCGACTTCCTCGCCCGCGTCATGCTTTACCGCGCCCCACTCGCCCAGCCAAAAGACGTGGCCTGGCTCCTAGCCTCCTACGCCCGCGAAGCCCGTGCCCGCGCTGAAGATCACCCCCTCGCCAGCTTCGACGCCGTCAAAAAAGCTCTGCAGGAATCGCTCGGCATCCGCTTCGAAGGCGAAAAAGGCGAGCACTTCTTCCGCTCCACGCTCGTCCAAACCCTCTTCTACGGCATCTTCTCCGCATGGGTCCTCTGGCATCGTTCTCCTGCGGGCCGCATCCCCGGCGCGCAGTTCGATTGGCGTCTCTCCGCCTACTATCTCCGCGTCCCCGTCCTCCGCAAGCTCTTTGGAGAAATGGCCGACCCCGGCGCCCTTAACTCCATCCAGCTTCAGCAAGTTCTTGACCTTGCCGGAGAAGCCCTCAACCGCACGCAGCCCGCATTCTTCGATACCTTCCGCGAAGACGACGCCGTCGCCTACTTCTACGAGCCATTCCTTGAAGCCTTCGACCCCCAGCTCCGCAAAGACCTCGGCGTCTGGTACACACCAAAACAAATCGTGGACTACATGGTCGAGCGCGTCGATCATCTCCTCCGCACCCAGCTCAATCAGCCCCTCGGCCTCGCCAGCCCCGCCGTCCGCATTCTCGATCCCTGTTGCGGCACCGGAGCCTATCTAACCGCCGTCCTCCATCGCATTCATCGAACGCTACTTGAAAATGCGGGCGACGACACCGCCCTCGTACCCAGTTCCCTCCGCACCGCCGCCCTCACCCGTGTGTACGGTTTTGAAATCATGCCCGCGCCCTTCGTCATCGCGCACCTTCAAATCGCATCGCTGCTTGAGACCGCCCACGCCCCACTCACAGACGAGCATCGCGCCGGAGTCTACCTCACCAATGCCCTCACCGGCTGGGTCCCGGAGCGCCATCCCCAATCCGCCATCTTCCGCGAGTTTGAAAAAGAGCGCGAAGACTCCGAACACATCAAGCAGCAAGGCACCATCCTCGTCATCCTCGGCAATCCGCCCTACAACGGATATGCGGGCATCGCCAAAATAGACGAAGAGCGCGACCTCACCACCGCCTACCGCGAACAAATCCCCGGCCTTCCCGCCCCGCAGGGCCAGGGCCTCAACGATCTGTACATCCGGTTCTTCCGCATTGCCGAACGCCGCATCGTTGGCGATGCCAATGTCCACGGCAACGACGGCGGTTGTGGCATCATGTCTCTAATCTCCAACTACTCATGGCTCGATGGCATGTCACACACGACGATGCGCGACCGATACCTGAAGACCTTCAACGCCATTTACATTGATAACCTCAACGGCGACAAATACCGAACCGGCAAAACCACCCCAGACGGTCATCCCGACCCAAGCGCCTTCTCCACTCCGCAAAACCGTGAAGGTATCCAGGTCGGAACCGCAATTTCAACCTTTGTGAGAACCAACAACACGCACACGCGACCCGAGGTACATCTGCGAGACCTATGGGGATCGGCTAAACTAGCCCAACTCCAACGAGAGAGCCGCCACGAAGCCGAGCCATGCTACACCGATCTCCTTCCCGCGCAAGCGCTCGGCTATCCGCTCGCACAGCGCACTCATTCCTCCGCATACACGAATTGGCCGCTGCTGCCAGAACTCTTTCAGGTCTCTTTTCCGGGCATTAAAGCCAGCCGCGACTCGCTCGTAATTGACATTGACCGCGACATTCTCGTTAGCAGGATGCAGAAATACTGCGACCCGGATTTGAGCGACGCT
>JBEKRU010000194.1:0-4039 GCA_049518435.1 Occallatibacter sp.
AAGCAGATGGTTTCCTTGCCGGTGAAGGCGTCGAGATTGCCTCCGATGGAGTCCATTTCACGGGCGATGCGCTGTGCGGAGCGGGAGCGGGTTCCCTTGAAGAGCATGTGCTCGACGAAGTGGGAGATGCCGTTGGTTTCGGCGGGCTCGCAGCGGGAGCCGGACTTGATCCAGACGCCCATGGCGACGGAGCGGAGGTATTCCATGCGCTCAGTGAGGATGGTTAGGCCGTTCGGCAAGACGGTGCGGCGAAGATTTCTTTCAGTATTTGTCATCATCAAGTCAGATTCGATTGTAGGGGATTTTGGTTCAGGGGCGCTGTGGACAGCAAGGGGAGCCGAAATGCCTTATGCTGAGCCAAGCCGTGAACAGCGAAAGCAAACTCGTATCGTTGGATGCTGGAGACAGCCCAAGGGGCAGTGCGACGGTGCTTTTCGGCCTCGACGCTGAGGCCTTGGCCGCGCACATGGTTGCGATTGAGGAGCCGGCATGGCGCGGAAAGCAATTGGCGGATGCTGTGTATCGTCAGCGAGTTACAGATGTTTCTGAAATCACCACATTACCCAAGGCTTTGCGGGAACGGCTGACGGCGCTGGGTTGGAGGGTGGACCGGCCGACGATCGACCAGGTGTTTACGTCGGTCGATGGGACGGAGCGCTACCTGGTGAAGGCGGGGATGGAAACCGTGGAGACGGTGTGGATGCCGGAGGGGGATGACGGCGAAACCGGCGACGGTAGCGAAGGAGACGCGGGCGGCGACGGCGACACGGAGAGACGAAGGCATCGGGCAACGATCTGCGTTTCCAGCCAGGTGGGGTGCGCTGTTAACTGCCAGTTCTGCCTGACGGCGAAGCTGGGATTGCAGCGTAACCTGACCGCCGGCGAAATTGCGGGACAGGTGGTTTCGGTGTTCGAGCGGCATGCGGTTGAGGTGGGGCGGGAACGCGTGAACCTGGTGTTTATGGGAATGGGCGAGCCGTTTCTGAACTACGACAATTTCATGGGGGCGGTCCGGTTGCTGGTGAGGGAGGTTGGGCTGAGTCCGCAGCGGATGACTGTCTCCACTTCAGGAATTGTGCCGGGGATCGAACGATTTGCACAGGAGACGGCGGAGTTCCGACCCAAGCTGGCGATCAGTTTAAATGCACCCAACGACGTTATTCGTCAAGAGCTTATGCCCATCAATCGCAAGTGGAACATTGAGTCTGTGGTGGACGCGGTGCGGCTGGTGAAGCTGAGACCGAAGGAACGGATCACGTTTGAATATGTGCTTCTGGGTGGGATTACAGACCAGCCGAAACATGCGGCGGAGGTTGCACGGTTGGTGCGACGGACCGGGTTGCCGGCGAAGGTCAACTTGATCGCTTGGAACCCCGGGCCGGGGATTGCTTACACGATGCCACGGCCCGACGCGGTCGAGGAGTTCAAGCGGGCGCTGGTTGCTGCTGGCGTGCCGGTGTACTTGCGCAGGCCGCGGGGGCGGGATATTTATGCGGCGTGCGGGCAGTTGAAGCGGACGGTGGAGGGGTAGAAATCCGGGAAGATGCGAATTTCTCAGTGGCCAGCTTGTCCGTCAACACCCGCGAATCGATTAGCGTCGATTTTGCGAATGAACAGTTTCCCGCTCCAGATCCAGAAGAATCGGTCGGTCCACCAGTCTCCGAGTTCTTGGCCGCGCTTGTTGGTCTGATTAAAATTGCGATAAATGCGCGATCCGGGCCCGAGGCCACGTGCTCTTTGTCTGGCTCTCTCCAGGGTGCGCAAATCCCAGCAAACATCGCCCGGGTCGTGGTTGGGACGATAGACCGTGTAGTCGATTCTAATTCGGTTGATTGCCATATGTTCTACGCTGCCGCTCGATCTACGACCTCCAGCACAGTCCCCTCAATCTTCTGCAGATGGGCCACAATCTCAAAGAGATTTTTCGCCTGGGGATTTCCGGTCGGGCCGAGCATCCGCATGAGCACTTTAGGCGAGCGTCCGAGATCGGCTCCCAACTTTAGGAAGCCAACCGTGCCGTTGATGTATTTGCGGAGGACCGATTTGCCTGTCTCGATGTCGCCGGAAATCATGCTGCCCACGGCTTCCCGGAGTAGCGCACGCCGAAATCCCTCGTTCTTCTGCAGTTGGCTCTTGATTGTGTCGTTGAAGCTTTTCGTGAGTGGCATCATTCCTCCCGCTTTTGTTGCTTGAATTCTTGCCAGATTGCTTTCGCCGTTTCGATATCGAGCTGTTGACGCTTCTTTGTGCCGCCGCCCAGCAGGATTACGATCTGTTCTCCGTCTTTGCCAAAGTAAATGCGAAAACCGGGACCAAAATCGAGACGCAACTCCGATACGCCTTCACCTACCGACTTCGCAGCCGAGAAATTACCACGCTCAAGCCTGTCGAGATACACGGTGATCCGCGCCTTCGCGCTGTCATTCAATTTCTCGAACCATCGATCAAAAGGGCTTCGGCCCGAACGGTCAATGTACTGACGTGTCTCGATCGCTCATAAATGGTAGCATAAAAGATACCATATCTTTATTCACGAAGCCTCCCCATCCGCTCCGGACTTCAACTGAGGGGATAGGAAGGCTTGAGGATACTTAAGGTTTGCTTGCTTAAGTTTTTGACTATAAGCTACTTGTCGGATGGAATTACGATGGGCTTGACGCTTCCGCAGTCGGGTCCCTTGTAGACGGATTCGGACTCGGATGTCCACTCGACCGGCCGGGTGTTCTGCCCCATCGACAATGTTCCGGTGAAGTGAACCTTGCCTTTGGCGTGATCGGGGATGGTCCAGCTCGATTCCACGGTTCCGGTGCCGTTCATTTGGCCGGAGCAGACCAGCGTGGCGGACATGCCGGTGAGCTTCAGCGAGACGTTGGTGACCTGGCAGCTTCCACGGGACGTACCGGGTACCGGCGCGCCGTATTTGTCGATCATCTCTTGTGTGAGGCAGACCTGCGTGGTGTGCGGGCCGCCGCCAAAAGGCGATCCGGCAGGAGCCTGCATTCCCGGGGGCATGGGGGATTGCTGCCAGCTCATTGTGGAAGTCGTCTCCCACAGGCCGGGCTTTCTGGTTGACTGTGCCGAGGCGCTAAGGGCGAGAGCTAATAGGCAACAGCCTAACGTGATCAAGCTTCGAGTCGAACGCATCCTTCCTCCTGGATCTTCACGTCTGATTGTTCGCGCAGGGCATACTTCCGCGCCGCTTAACTTTACTTCAACGCGGGAACGCCGGGAAAGGAAAATCTGTTCAGGCTCGTTGGGCCATCGCGACCCGGCCAAGGGCCAACAAGGCGCCTGTAACGCGTCCGGCAGCGTGGCGGACCACGTTCTCTTCACTCGCGAAGTCGCCGGCGATGCAACGGACACCGAGTGCTTCAATCCGCTCGATATCGGGGACAATCGGCGCCGAGCCGGTGGCTGCGTAGCGCGCGAGCGTCTCGGGAGAAAATGGGGCGGTGTTTACCAGGGCGCAGTCGAAAATGGGGGCGCGTGTGTGCTCATATATCCGCTCAATGTGCTCTGAAGCGGTGAGGCCCAGGCTCTCATTTGCCTGGGTCATCAGATTGCAGACGTAGACGCGCAGGGCGTGCGCATTGGCCAGGGCGGCGGGAATACCTTCTACCAGCAGATTGGTAATCAGTGAGGTGTAAAGCGACCCTGGGCCCACGGTGATCATGTCCGCGCGCTGGATGGCTTCAAGGGTCTCCGGCAGAGGTGCGGGGTGGGGCGGGTCCAGCTCCAACTGGGCGATGCGGCTGCGGCTGGCAGTGATCTCGGTCTCGCCCCGGACGACTGTTCCGTCGACCATGTGCGCAACAAGGGTGGCATTGGCCATCGTGGCTGGATAAATTCGTCCCCGTGTGGCGAGGATCTTGGAAGCCAGTTGGATGGCCTGTCCAAAGTCGCCGGTGATTTCAGTGAGGGCAGCTACAAAGAGATTCCCGAAGCTGTGCCCTTTCAACCCATCCCCACTGCGAAAACGATGGTTGAAGAGCTGGGCGAGGAGATCTTCTTCCTCACTGAGCGCGACCATGCAATTGCG
>JBEKRU010000195.1:0-3886 GCA_049518435.1 Occallatibacter sp.
GCAACCTTCGATGCCGATGGAAATCTCTTTGTCGGCGACCGCAGCGGCACCATCTTCAAGATCGATGCGCAGCGCCGCATCTTCGTCCACGCCACGCTCGAACCCAGCGTCGCGGCCTATCACCTTGCTGCCGGCGCCGATGGCACCCTTTACGTGACAGCTCCCTCTTTGTCCTCAAATGATGCGATCTGGGCCATCGACTCCCACGGCGAAACCCGCGCCTGGTTCCGCGGACTCGGCCGGCCCCAGGGCCTCGCGATCGCGAAAGATGGTGACGTCTACCTCGCCGCCTGTCTCCATGGCCGCCGCGGGCTCGTGCGCGTCACCCCGGCTGGCGAGCCTTCGCTCGTCCTCGCTGGAACCAACCTGGTCGGCGTCGCCTTTTCTCCCCTTGGCACCACTGTCCTTGCCACGCACGACGCCATTTATGATGTGGACCTGGGCGTCGAAGGACTGACGCTCTTTTAGCCCGGCGAGCAAAACCCGCTGCTGGCAGCTTCGGGCCCCTGTCTCCATCTCCCTATCATTTGGCACAATACTGACCAGGAGCCGGATGTGATCATTGCCGCTACCCCATCCCCGCCCTATTATGCAGTGATCTTTACCTCCACGAGCTCCGGAGATAACTCCGGCTACCAAGCCATGTCCGATGCCATGGTCGCGCTCGCCTCCCAACAGCCTGGATTTCTTGGTTTTGAATCCGCGCGCGATTCCCTCGGCATCACGGTATCTTATTGGGAGAGCCTTGAAGCCATCGCAGCGTGGAAGCAGAACTCCGCCCACCTCGCCGCCCAGCAACGCGGACGCGCTCTCTGGTACACGGCGTTCAAGACAAGAATCTGCCGCGTCGAGCGGGATTACGGGTATAACAAGGAATAATATGTTCGTGCCGAAATTGCGCTTCGGCGCGCCCAGGCTAGAGGCTTGAAGCTAGCGGCTAGGAGCTGAATCATGAAGTCTGAAATCATCGCCGTCGGCTCCGAGATGCTAACTCCGTGGCGTCAAGATACAAACTCGCTCTATCTCACCGAGAAACTCAACGAGATTGGCGTCACCGTCGCATTCAAGACCATCGTAGGCGATCGCCGCAAAGACCTCGTCAATTCCATTCGCATCGCTCTCGGCCGCACTGACATTCTCACCATCACCGGCGGACTCGGCCCCACGGAAGACGACCTCACCCGCGAAGCCGTTGCCGAGGCTCTTTCGCTCACCCTCCGCCGCGAAGCCACGCTGGTCGCTTCCCTCCATGCCCGCGCCGCTCTATCGCGCATGGTTATGCCCTCCAACAACCTCAAGCAGGCCGACGTCCTTGAGGGCGCGACCGTCTTGCCCAACCCCAACGGCAGCGCCCCCGGCCAGTGGCTTGACACCCGCTTCGCCGGTTACCGCAAGATCATCCTGCTCATTCCCGGCCCTCCCAGCGAGTGCCGTCCGCTCTTTGACGCCGAGTGCATTCCCCGCCTCCGCGCCGCCATCCCCAAGCGCCACATCGCCAAGCGCACCCTTCGCGCCGCCATGATTCCCGAGTCCCAGGCCGACAAGTTTCTCGCCCCCATCTACACCACGTACAAAGACGTTGAAACCACCATCCTCGCCCATGCCGGCGACATTCAGCTCACGTTGATCTGCACCAAGCCCAGCCTCGCCCTCGCCCAGGCGCGCGTCGACGAGCTCGCCACCCGCATGGAAGAAGCCCTTGAAGACTGGCTCTACTCCTCCGATGTCGAATCGCTCGAGCAGATTGTTCTTTTCTACCTTGGCCTCCGCCAATTTACCCTGGCCGTTGCGGAAAGCTGCACGGGCGGCATGATTGCCGAGCGCATCACCAGTGTTCCCGGCAGTTCCCGTTCGTTTCTTGGTGGCGCCATCGTATATTCCGACGCCCTCAAGTACGCCTTTGCCGGCGTCCCCCCCGAGCTTATCGCCGAGCACGGCGCCGTCTCCGCAGAAGTAGCCAAGGCGCTCGCCAACGGCATCCGCCTCCGCACCGGCGCATCCATCGGCGTGGGCATAACCGGCATCGCCGGCCCCACCGGTGGCACAGACGACAAGCCCGTAGGCCTGGTCTATATCGCCGTCTCTGACGCGGCGAAGAATGAAGTCACCGAGCGCACCTTCCGTGGCGACCGCACCAGAATCCGCGAATTTGCTACCCAGCAAACCCTCGACCTGATCCGCCGAAGACTCATGTAAAGTCCGATCAGGCAGCGGAAGACTCTTCTCCAAACCAGGTTTTGAAAGAGCATGACTTCAGACGTGACGCAAAACGCTCACAGGAGGAAGATGAGCTTTACAGGCCGCGGAAAACTCGCTCGGCAAACAATTCGCGATAGCTTTTTAACAGGTCATGACTTTAGTCGTGCCGCAAACACCACAAAATAAAGGCTGGGCTTTGGCCCCAGAGAGACGGGCCAGGGAATTCCTCACCGAAAGCAGGGCCTTTTTCGCGGCCTGTTCAGCCCCTGAGCTCTAGCTTTTTCAAACAGGCTCATCGCCTCCGTCTTCGCGCCCAATGCCCTCGGATGGACTGCTGCGATATATTAGCTCCTAACCGGGAAAACAAATCGAGAATCGCGGCCCAGACGCATGGCGCACAAGGTATTCATTTGTCACTCATCGACGGATAAGGCGGTCGCCGATGCGGCCTGCGCAGCCATTGAAGCCCAGCGCATTCCCTGCTGGATCGCGCCCCGGGACATTCTGGCTGGCGAAGAGTACGGCGAGGCCATCGTCGAGGCCCTTTCCGAATGCCAGATTGTTCTGCTGATCTTCTCCCATGACGCCAACAACTCTCCCCAGGTAAGGCGTGAAATCGAGCGGGCCGTCAGCAAGGGTAAGATCATCGTCCCGTTCCGGATCGAAGATGTCATGCCCTCCCGCGCCATGGAGTTTGCCCTCAGCAACACCCATTGGCTCGACGCGCTTACGCCCCCGTTGGAGCACTATCTTCTCCAGTTGTGCGATACCATCACACGGCTGATCCAAAAGCATCCGGCTGCAGAAACCCCGCTTTGGACACCGCCGGAGCCGGAACCCCACAAGGAAGATAGCGCGGCAAGCGCAGGGCCGAGGCCAGTTGGGGAGCCTGCGCCCGCAGCAAGTCATCCGCGGTCCGCCGGCGAGAAGGTTTTGGAGCCGAAATTCGGCCATCGAAGGCCATCCGGATGGGTGTGGGGGATTTTGGCTGTCGTGGTTTTGTTCGGGGTGTTCGCGATTGGGCGGATGCTTTTCCCGGGATCACGGTCGCAGCCGGCGTCATCGCCAGTCACAAATTCCGGCCCAGGCGCAGCGCCATCCTCTCAAGAGCCCGATCTGACGGTAACTTTTGCGCAGGCTGAGGCGTTCTTATCCCAAAAACGCTACGTAGATGCCGCACCCCTGCTCGATCAGGCCTGCACCGGCGGTGTCCACCAAGCCTGTGATGACCTGGGCGTTTTGTACAAGTCTGGACAAGGCGTCGCACAGAACTATTCGATGGCGATTCAGCTCTTTTCCAAGGCATGCAATGAAGGTGGCGCTGTCGCATGCGCCAACCTGGCCCAGATGTACGCAACTGGGGTGGGCGTAGCGCAGAACTATCCCCAGGCCGCGGCGTTATTCTCCCAGGGTTGCAATCAAGGGTCCGCTCAGGGGTGCAGCGGCCTCGGGGCCCTCTATCTCCAAGGCCTCGGAGTTCCAAAGAATCCTGTATTGGCCAGGCAATTCGTCGCTAAAGGCTGCGACCTCGGCAGCCAACCCGCCTGCACCGAGTTGAAACAAATGAAATAACGCACCAATTGACAGATGCATGCGTCGCTCGGATGTGCGAAGACTCATGTAAGCAGTAAGCTGCACGCTTGTCCTCAATTTCATCATTCCGGTATATGATCTCCTCACCCGAAGA
>JBEKRU010000196.1:0-3800 GCA_049518435.1 Occallatibacter sp.
AAGATCTGGTTGCGCGCATTGGCGGCGACGAGTTTGCCATCATTCTGTCAGGAACGGGCAATCACGGAGCAATGACAGTTGCAGGCGAAATCAAAGAAGTCTTCCGACAACGCAGTCCGGCCAATAGAGATGATTCCGAAGCGCTGGTCACAATTTCAATAGGCTGCGCAACTTTGATTCCAACGACAACGGAGCAACCGGAAGCCCTCATTCAAATCGCGGACAAGGCACTTTACGAAGCGAAGCGGAACGGCCGCGATCAGATTTGCAGTGGAACAGTCCCGTGTCCATCTGGCAAGTCGGGCAGAGCTGACTGAGTTGAGCACCAACCGGAGTTATGAATGAATGTCTCTGTCTTGTGACGACGCCCGCAGTAATGGGTGAGGCCCAAGAACGTGAAGGTCTCCGGTTTACAGTCGCCGCGCTGCTTCCGTTCACGGGCCGCATAGCGCCCGAACTCGATCAGCCGGGTCTTATCCGGGTGGAGTTCCAAGCCGAACTTTGCCAACCGTTCCTTGAACTCTAAAAGGAACTGCACGGCACCAGCCCGCTGCTGAAAAGCCAATTACAAGATTATCGGCGTAGCGGACGATAATGACATCGCCCCTTGCCGCTTTTCTGCGCAAGACATCAGCCCACAGGTCGAAGATGTAATGCAGATACACGTTGGCGATCAGCGGTTACACCACTTCCCCCTGCGGCGTGCCTATGCGGAGAGTGCCGGTGAGCGCACACTCGTGCGTCTTTTGCATCCACCTCCGCCGCAATCCAGATCCACAATGAGTGGGAAGGGTCGTTCAGAGAGACGAATGGGCTGTGAGGATCGCTAAATGCCATCGACCGTTGACGCACACTCCGCGATTAGGCGTGAAGGACAACGGGTGGTGGACGGGGCGAAGACCCCGTCGGAATTTCCGAAGATCTTCTTGATTGGTGGACCGGCCGCCCGCCGCGCGGCGTTGATTCCTGAGCCGAAGTGTTTGCGAGTTCTCAATGCCCGCAATTCATCGCACGGAACATCAGCAGTTTTTCCTCACTCGCAGCAAAGCGGTGTGGCATCAATATCGACGGAAATATCTCCGTCTGTCAAACACAAATCTTGTACATGTTCTTCGACGTTTTGCACAAAAATAGGCCCGGGGTTGAAGGCAAAAAAAGAGGGTTGCGATGCGGGTAAGTCCATGAAAACGAAGGAAGTGTTGATTTGATGGTGGGCGAGGCGGGGCTTGAACCCACAACCCCCGGCTTAGAAGGCCGGTGCTCTATCCAATTGAGCTACTCGCCCATGCCTTTTTATTGTAGCGTCGAGTTGCCGCAAAGCGCATGGGCAAATGCGGTCAAGGCGGTTGCCAGTGTATCTCTCGCTTCACTGCCAGTGGAACCACAGGCGCTGACGTAAGCCGTAATTCCCAGGCGGGCAGAATCCAAATCCAACACCGCGCGCCGCACAATCAAGTCGGCCCTGCAGCACCGCAGCGCCACCGGTCTCAATGCACCGCAAACCTGCCGGCAAACCGCCTCTACCATGCGCGGCTCGCACCACCCTCCACCAGCTTTCGCCAGCATGTCAATGTAGCAAGCCACTGCATCCGTGCATGCTCCGGCTCCCGCGTCCATTTCATCGGCGTCAAATTCCTCCGCCTGCAAGGCAGGAAAAAAATCGCACTTCGAAGTCCACACCGGCGAACTCCCTGCATTCAGCCGCTCCAGCAAAACCCCCAGCGCCGGAAGTTCCCTCACCTCCGCCAACTCCCACGCCGCGCCCGGCGCCTTTTGCAGGTCGACAAGCCCCTCCCACCGTGCGTCAATCACCGGCGCATCCCAGCCAACTTCAAACTCCCAATCAGCTTCCATTCGGCCTGCCCGACAAGTCCGTCAGAAACCGGATCACCGCCGCCTCAGCCCAGTGAATTTCATCGCCGTGATCCCGCGAAAGATAAGCGCAATGCCCGCCATGCCGTGTCTCCACGAATGCAATATGCGGGTTGGCCCGAAGCTTCGCATGCGTCTCCGCAAACAGCCGGATAAACGGATCATCCTTGGCCTGCAGAACCAGCGTGGGCACCACGATCCGATCCACCACTCGCGCGCTCGCGGCTCGATAGTAATAATCATCGGCGCTCGCAAACCCGCAGTAGCGTGCCACGATCTGGTCATCAAACTGCCGCAGCGAGCGAATCGGCCCAATTCCCGAAGTGTCGTAAAGCTCCGGAAACAGCGCCACCTTCCGCCGGAATCGCCGCATCAGCCCGCGCAAAAAATGCCACTCATACCCACGGTTCGCCCGCTCATGCAGCGCATCCGATCCCGCCGCCAGGTCAATCGCCGGGCAAACCGCAGCCACACCAAACAGCGGTGCCTTGTCACCCCACTCCCCTGCCATCTTCAGTACCAGGTTGCCGCCCATGGAGTACCCAATCAGCGCCACCCGTTCCAGCCCAAACCGCTCCGCGTAGTGCCGCATCACCGCCGCCACATCCCCGGACAGCCCGGAGTGGTAAAGCGTCGGTGTCAGCGCATCCGTATCTCCGCAGTTGCGCATGTTCATCCGGATCACGTTCATCCCCGCGTCCCACGCCCGCGCCGCAATCCCTCGTATGTACTGCGAGGTCGACGACCCCTCCAGCCCATGCACCAGGATCGCCGTCAGCCTTCCCGCCCGGTCCTCATCCTGCCAATGGCAATGGCAAACCACGCGGCTCCCGTCCGCCGCGTCTACCTCAACCTCTTCCCGCACAGACTCCAGAACAAACGCCGGCCGCGGAAGATAATTGCCCACAATTGTTTGCAGGTGTCCGTTCCTCAGTCCGCGCCGCGGCTTAAAACCGGTAAGCCACTCCGGCAGTTCGGCGGCGTCGGCGTCAAACCCTGCATTTTTCTGGATTTTTGGGGTCACGGAGGCTCATCTAAGCAAACAGCCGGCCAATGTCAGGCCGGCCAGCTACGGGAAGAAAGAGTGTATTGGGGCGGCTAGAGGGGATCGAACCCTCGACATCCTGTGCCACAGACAGGCGTTCTGCCACTGAACTATAGCCGCCATCTACCTTTCAGATTGTAGCATCGAACAAGGATAGAGAGCTCGGCTCGCAAGCCCGGCCCGTACAGAGGAGCCAGCCCGCATGTCCAGCCCCAACCAATTCCCTCCGCCCATCCCCCCCAACGCCCCCTTCCGCCCAGTTGACCAAACCCTCGCTGCTGATCGATGGAATCGGGGCGCATGGCTCTTCCGCGACCGCACCCTCCACAACCTCGAGATCCTCCTCGACGAGGCCTTCCGCATCCCCGGCACCGGCATCCGCTTCGGCATCGACGGCATCATCGGCCTCGTCCCCGGCCTCGGCGACGTCCTCGCAGGTATTCTCTCGCTGATCATCCCCCTCGCCGCCTGGATTCGCGGCGTTCCCTATGTCACTCTGGTCCGCATGGCCATCAATCTCGGCATTGGCGTGCTCGTCGGCTCCATCCCCATCTTCGGCGACATCTTCGACATCGCCTGGAAAGCCAACCGCCGCAACTACCAACTTCTGGTCCGCCACATCGGTGAGCCCCACCGCCACACCAGCAAGGACTGGGCATTTCTCTTCCTCCTGGCCGGCGCGCTGGGACTTATCTTCGCCATCCCCGTCATTCTCCTTCTGGCGCTCATCATCTGGGTCGGCAACGCTCTTGCCCCGCCCAGTGGAATCCATTATTAGACCCAAACCGCGATACAATCGAAATATCGGGGCGTAGCGCAGCCTGGTAGCGCATCTGCTTTGGGAGCAGAGGGCCGGGGGTTCGAATCCCTCCGCCCCGACCAT
>JBEKRU010000197.1:0-3523 GCA_049518435.1 Occallatibacter sp.
TGCGAACCGATTTCCTGCTGCAACAGCGCGATGGAGTGAAGCGGTTCATAACGCCTCAACTTGCGGAGATGGTTGAGTGGCTCGTCAACGCTCTTTCCGCCCCGTTCAACGGTGAGACCGCTGAGGGATTTCGCACACTGCTGGCGGTCGACCAGGGACGTGAATGGGGCGTGGTCGGGCCGGGAGAGACTGCGCGACGCATCTACCCGCCGATCGGAGCTCATTCAGAACAGCGGATGCCGCCGCGGTGCCTGTGGTATCTCGGCGCCAGCCTGCAGCAATACGCGCCGCTCGCGGCAGAGCACGCCATGTGGGTATCCCGTCCGACGGATCAGGACGCGGAGACGGCCCCTGGCAACGCGCCGCCCTGGGACGACATCATGTATCGCGCGGCGGATAACCGCGGCACCAATCCGCATCTGCGCAGCCGCAAGCATGCGGGGTACGGCATCGTCCTTCGCGCCGCGGTGGACACGCCGGCAGAGGTGTCGATTCATCTCCAGCAGATTGACGATGGGCCAAACTATCGCTGGGGTTGGGCAGCCGAGGGCGGATGCGGTGTCTTGTACTTCTTCGCTGCGGGCAAGGCATTCAGCTTCAATGGATCAGAGGATGTGGGCGACCGGAGGGATCAGGACACCGATTTCTGCACGACGTTTGGCGTGTACAAGGACGAGCATTTCCGTTCCATTGGCCAGAACGTGCTGTCCCGTCCATTCTATGACCTGGGCTGCGGCCAGTTTGCGGAGATCGTGCCCCGGGAAGGTTCCTCAGCGTATTCAGCGCCCGAGTACATGAGCCGCAGCGTACTGCTTGCGGGCAGCGACTATTTCGTGCTCTACGACGCCGTGCTCACACAGTCGATTGTCCATCGGCTGTCATGGTTTGTGCGTCGCGGCAGCGAGCTCCCCTCCATCCAACTTGTGCGAGGCGCTTTAGCCAGCAATAGAGAAACACAGCGCACGGAACTTCAGACGGAAGCAACCACGGGCGTCTGGTTCGATGGGGTGGGGGATTCCATGGCGGTGGTAAGTCATCGCAGCGATCTCAAGGTGGAAGCCACGCCGTATGGATGCCGCGTGCGCTCAGCCGATGTTGACGACATGATCTTCCGCGATGCGATGCCGGTGCATTTTGCCGAAGGCACAACGGCATTTGCAGGTACATCGGGCATGATCCGCAGAAGAGATCGTGTTACCGAGTTTGCCCTTTTTCACGGCTCGCAGATCAGCGTTGCGGGGCTTTCGTTGACGACCGGCGATACGGATCTTGGCATCGGGGGGGCGATCGTCATAGGTCAAGCGCCGCGCGGCGAATATTACGCGCCGAAGGCATCTTCCGTCCGTATCGCAATGCCGTCTTGGCCAGCCCAAACCGCCTTCTACGTGGACGGTGAAGCGCAAAATGCAAGACGCGAAGCGGATCAAATGGTCATCGACCTTGCCGACGGAAGTCATCATTGGGAGTTGACAGACAAACTCCCGGTCCCCATGGCACCGCGCATTTTGCGAACAGACAACCACGCGGGAGGCGCGCGGATCATCGCTTTATCCGTTGCCTCTGCAACCCAATATCGATTTGAGTTAAGCAAAGATTCAGGCGCAACCTGGGCCATGATCGGTTTGCAGGACAATCCAGAGTTTTCAATCAGCGGATTGAGCAATGAGCAGAAAGTTCATGTGCGCGCCGTTGCCCTGAATCTGCTGCACGAAAGTACACCGGGCCCGGAGTATCCGCTGTATGTTACGAAGGACCCGCCGCCAGCGCCCGATGGGTTCCATGTAGGTTTGTCCAATGGCAGTGCGGCAATCAGTTGGGGCGAAGTTCTTGGCGTGAGCGAGTACAGGCTCTACGCACGGACCGCGGACGAAAGAGATTTCCGTCTCGTCTACCGTGGACTCGATCGCATCTTTCATGACAACCGCCCCGGCATTCAGGCTGCCAATTCCAGGCCCGGTGATTCCGGCGCGGCTAGGCCATCGGGCATCGTTGAATACTGTGTGACCGCGGTCAACGGCAACGGGGAAGGGTCCCGATCGCACACGGCAGACACCAACCCCGCATCGTGGCGTAACTGGGATCCCAAGCCGGGCGAGCCGTTTCGCCGCGCCTATTCCGAACACTCCGTATCCACATCGCCAGGAGTTGACGCCGAAAGGCCACTCTACTATCCGCGTTAAAAACTTGCGAGAATGCGAATGCGGGCAAGAGCTCGTTCGCGTTCAGCCTAGTTGTCGTCTGTGATTTTGCGCCAGGGACCGGTGGCCAGCAGTGCATTGGTGACGGTGAGATCGATCCTGGTGCGAGGCAGAACCACCAGATCGACGCGTCGATTCTGGGCGCGGCCTTCCGCGGTGTCGTTGCTGGCCACGGGGTGGAACTCGGCATAGCCGGCGGCTGAAATGCGTTCCGGGTGTATGGCTTTGAGGTCGAGAAACAACCGCGCAATGCGCGTGGCGCGGGCCGAGGAGAGCTCCCAGTTGGAATCGAACTCGGCGGTGTGAATTGGGATGTTATCGGTGTGGCCCTCGATGCGCAGATCGTAGGGGGTTCGTCCCAGCGCTACGGCAATCAGACGAATCGTCGGCAGAGTTTCAGGCCGCGGGGTTGCAGATCCGGAATTGAAGAAGCCAGCCTCACGCAGGCTGATGATGAGGCCATCCCGTCCCATCTGAACGGACACGGTATTCTTTGCGATTTGATTGGAGAGCAATTGCTCCATTTCGCGGCGAATCTGCCCGAGGTCCTCCTGGACCTTCGAAGGAGAGAGCACGTGTTCGCCCACCACAATGTTCGGGAGCAGGACAGGCTGATCAGTGGCGCTCGCGTCTCCGGTGTTGCCAGGCGAACCGTTTGAGTTGCCGAAGAAGCCGAGAACTCGAAACGCAGCGTTGATAGAGCTTGAGACCTGGGCTTGCTTTTTTTGATCGGCCTTTGACGCAGAGTACAGGACGACGAAGAAGGCAAAGAGGAGGGTGATGAAGTCAGCGTAGGAGACGAGCCAACGATCCTGGCTCGGACGCCTGCGGTTCGGATGACGGCTCAAGCCGCGCGCTCCTTGGATTCTGCGGCCTGCAGAAAGCCTGCCAGCTTGGTCTCGAGCATGCGCGGGTTCATGCCTTCGAGGATGGAGATGACACCTTCAAGCATCATTTCGCGGCTCAGTTGGCCGTCGTGATTGCGGATGCGCATCTTGCCGGCAAAGGGCAGGAAAAAGAGATTGGCGAGGCCGACGCCGTAGATGGTGGCGACAAAGGCAACAGCGATCCCGCGGCCCACCTCCTGCATGTTGTCGAGATGTTGCATGACTTGGATCAGGCCGAGCACTGCGCCAAGGATGCCGATGGTGGGCGAGAATCCTCCAGCGGATTCGAACACCATGGGCAGCTGGTCCTCGCGTTCCATTGCGGAATCGAGGCTGACGCGCATGATTTTACGGAGGTCGTTGGGTTCCGTACCGTCGACGGCAAGTGTCAGGGCGCGCTTGAGGAATGGGTCTTCGATGGCGTTCAGGTCGGCGTCC
>JBEKRU010000198.1:0-3683 GCA_049518435.1 Occallatibacter sp.
GCCAGTTACGAAGCGGAAAAGCTCGACGACATTATGGGCGACCTGATTGAAGTTGCTGAACTCGACACGGGCAAACGCGAACTGAAGTTGGAACGGCTGCGCCCGTTGCAGGAACTGGGCGGTGCAAGGGACAGGTATTGCGACGAGGCGGCCCGGAAGCAGGTTCGCGTGGTGGTGAAAGCATTTGCGGACCTGTCTGTGGTAAAAGCCGATCGCAGGGCGTTGCGGTCCATTTTGGACAACCTGCTGGCGAATGCGCTCCGCTACACACCGCCTGACGGGGAGATCCTGCTGGCGGCTGAGGAGATCAAGGATTTTGTGCAGTTCACGGTAAAGGACTCGGGGCGCGGCATTGAGGCGGAGCGTCTGAGCACCATCTTCGATCGCTTCAATCCATTTTCTGAGAGCGGCTCGGGGCTTGGGCTCGCCCTTGTCCGGCGGCTGGTTGAATCGCTTGGCGGCCAAATTGCGGTTGAGAGCCGGCTCGGGCACGGCACTACCTTCCGCTTCACTCTTCCTGTGGCGGTCGCTACTGAAATCCGTCACCCGGTTGACAAGAACCAGCCAGGCTTCGCATTTACATCGGTGCGGCCCCGGGTGTCGGCAAGACCTATCACATGCTGAACGACGCTCATCTGCTGCGCGAGCAAGGCGTGGATGTGGTGATCGGGCTGGTGGAAACGCACGGGCGCCAGGACACGGAGTTGCAGATTCGCGACCTCGAGATCGTGCCGCAGCAGGTGATTCCCTATCGCGGCGTGAACCTGAAAGAGATGGACGTGGATGCGATCATTGCTCGTCATCCGCATACCGTGATCGTGGACGAACTGGCGCACACCAACGTGCCCGGCAGCAAGAACCGCAAGCGCTACGAAGATGTGCTGGAGCTGTTGGATGCCGGCATCAATGTAATGACGGCGGTTAACATCCAGCATCTTGAGACGCTGAACGACGCGGTCAGCCGCTCCGCAAATACCACCATCCGCGAGACCATTCCGGACAATTTTCTGAAGCGCGCGGACGAAGTGGTGAACATCGACATCACGGTAGACGAGCTGCGTTCGCGATTGCGCCAGGGCAAAATCTACGCGCCGGAAAAGGTGGAGCAATCGCTGGCCAACTTTTTCCGCAAGGGCAACCTGAATATGCTGCGCGAACTGGCTCTGCGTACCACCGCTGAGCAGGTGAGCAGCCGCGCTTCAGAGTACCGGCGCACGCAGGGACTGGAACAGGCGCCGATCCCCGAGAAGGTGATGGTCTGCCTCAGCACGCGGCCTGGCACCGAACGCCTGCTCCGTGTTGGCTCGCGCATCGCGGGTCGCCTTGCTACCAATTGGTATGCGGTCTACGTTACGCGTCCCGACGACAAGGGACATGGCGATCCTGAAGCGTTTCATCGGCTGGAGGAGTACCAGCGCATGGCACGAGACCTGGGCGCGCAGGTAGTTTCGCTGGTTGACCGCAACGTTTCGGACGCGCTGATCCGGTTTGCGCAGCAGGAAAATATTTCGCATGTGGTCTTTGGACAGTCGGTGCGCTCGCGCTGGGATATTCTGCTGCGCGGCTCGGTTCTCAATCGTTTTCTTTCTGAGGTGCGCGACGTGACTGTCCAGGTTGTGCCTATGCAGAAGCCGCAGCGGAGACAGTGAGGGTTTGATTCGCCGAATGCCGCTGCTTCACTTCGTCATCCAGATTTCGAAACCCATGTAATTTTCGTGGATTTCGTGAGCGCTGAAACTTGCCTCCCAAAGCATTTCCTGAAACTCCTCTTTGGTGTAGGCGCTCTTGATGAGCATCGTCTTGAAGACCAGCTTGGTTAGCAACCGGTTTAAGGGAGACAGGTGCATCTCATCAAGCCCGCGATTGATCTCTTCCGGCGAGGCGTTGCGCTTGAGGTCGATGATCAAGGCGCGCCCGCCGGGACGCAGCACACGGCACATCTCCTGCAACGCCTCTACCGGCTTGGCGAAGTTCTTGAACGCGGCGCGACACAGGAGAAAGTCAAAGCTTCCCCTCGGGAATGGTAGCTTCGATGCTGAGCCTTGCTTGAAGTCCGCCTGCACACCTGCTTCGGCGGCTTTCTGCGTCGCAATTTTGACCATGGAGTGGCTGATGTCGACCCCGGTGATGGCATAGGAGCCGAGTTTCGCGAGCTCGATACAAAAGTATCCGGGCCCCGGCGCAACTTCAAGCACGGTACTGCCCTCCGGAATCTCGCCGGCGATTCTCCGCGCGAGGTCGACGTAATCCTTCATCATTTCGCCTGTGTTGGCGGCGTACCATTTGGCCGACAGGCCCTCGATGCCCCGGTCAGCATGGGGCTTGCGCATGGCTAGAGTTGTCATTGCGTTTCCTCCGATTTATTTGTTGAATGTGTCCCTGGATGTTGCGGAAATCGAGAGTCGGTCGTGATTTGTGGCCGGAAAACAGTAGCAGGGGCTAAAGCCCATTTCAGTTTTGTTGGCTTCGGCGGCCCGGCTAAAGCCGTGCCCTTGTTACAAAGCATGTTCGAAATGAGTCGTTCCGCAAACTCCTTGGACGCTCGCGCAATTGCTTTCCAAGTGACCTATTCGCAGAACACTCGCACTTTGACAACTTTGCCTTGATTGCCTTCAACATCGACAGTCAGGTCATCCAGGTGGTCGATCAGTTCTTCCAGGTTCTCCGGCTTGATTTGCGAAAGCGTCAAAGGAACACCGTGCTTGATGAAAGCCTCGTCCAACTGGTTATGCGCCTGGGCGGGAATGAGCGCGGCCAGCCGCACGCCGGCGCGGAGGAACTGCAGCGGCACACGAACATTGACCGTGGTACCGCCCTTCAGTCCGCTCATCGATTCGTCGGCTTCGACCAGCACGCGCAGATACTTTGCGCGCGTCTTCACCGCAGCGGTTTTGGTTCCATTGGTGGCGGTTCCGCCGGCAGCAAACTGGGCCGCCGTTCCGCTGGGGCCCGATTCAATTGCGGACAATAAACGCTCGGCCTCATCCGCGGTAATTTTGCCTGCGGCCAACATATCCAAAATCTGACGGCGATTCTCGTTCATATCGTTCCTCCAAACCAACGGCTTACCATCGCCAATGCAGGATGCACGGAGATGACTTTGCCGGAGAACAGCGATTCGGCAAAGTGCACAAGCCCGTGCAGAGCCCCCTGCACAGCAACGTACGGATCAGGCAGGGCCAGCATGACAGCGGCAACACAGGCCGCGAAGACCCAGAAGCCTTCCCGTCCCTGGTTCCAGGCAATGAGCAGGCGTTCCGCGTCGGCGGGACTTATGCGTCCGAGTGCAACAAGCGAAAGAATGGTGCGGCGACCGTTTGGCATATTTACCTCTACAGAAAGCGAACCTGAACCTTAGCGTCGTGGGTGTCTACGCGAACATCTGTTCCTGGCAGCGCGCACAGGATGCCCCAGAGAATGGCGAAGGCGCGCCAAGGGTTGACCCCGCCGTCTAAACGAACCCCACGCACCGTGATCCGGCCAGCCAACCAGACTGCCAGCATGACCAGCAGGATGAGCGGGGATAGCAGAAGGACAGGAATCCACAATAAGAACACGGGTATCCAGAGCCGCGGCAGATGGAAGACGGGTGTATCGATTCCAATCACGGCGAAGTTGGGAGTCATTTCAAACCCTCCAGGGCGCGGATCGCCTCGTCGGCACTGATTTCTCCGCTCTTGAGC
>JBEKRU010000199.1:0-3031 GCA_049518435.1 Occallatibacter sp.
TCAAGGCAGAGCGTCGTGGCCTCAACAAAGTGCAGGAGATTCGAGCTGCGCTAGACAGCCTCGGTCTCGAAACCGAACCTGATTTTGAAGCGGCTTGGATCGACGAAAAAGTTAAGATCCGATTCAAACAGACCTCTGCGTCGAGTCAAATTCCATCGGTACCTGCTGACGAAGAAGACGAACAGGACGAACTCTCGGTTACAAACGATTCAAATGGCGCTGAGTCGCCAACGGGCGCAGTGGAATCGGACTCCGCCATCCTGGCGGAGTCCGAAGGAATCGTGGAGACGCTGATCAGCGAAGGAGCAGACCCCACTTTTCGCATTGGTAGCCTCCCTGCCGCAAATAAGCTACTAACAACGGTGGGTCAGGATGACGATCTAAAGAAGGCCATTACTAAGATGTTGCAGTATGACTATTCACAGCTTCCAATCATGCAGGGGGAACGTGAGGTTAAGGGGATGATCTCATGGAAATCTATAGCCGCTCATCAGGCAATAGGAGGTCCTTGCCCAAAGGTCCGAGATTGCCGCGAAGACGCCCAGGTGGTTGATGCTAACGGGACCCTGTTTGATGCAATCCCTACCATCGTGCGGCACGGCTATGTGTTGGTTCGCAGCCCAAAGGATCGCAGGATCACTGGAATAGTGACCTCGAGCGATCTGAGTTTGCAGTTCCAGCAGCTTGCGGAGCCATTCCTGTTGATTCGGGAAATCGAACTTCACATCCGTCAGCTCCTCGGTGGCAAGCTGACAGAGGCGGACCTCTTCTCCCTCACTTCGCCGGACGCTGGCACTCCTTCCCCGAAGACGATTTCCGACCTCTCATTTGGGGGCTACGTCCGCCTGATTCAAAAGCCTGATATATGGTGCAAACTCTCGTTGAACATTGATCAGGCCTCCCTCACCGCGCAAATGGAAGACGTGCGAAAGATTCGTAATGATGTGATGCATTTTGATCCAGACCCGCTGACCTCCAAGCAGCTAGGCGTGCTCAAGAACGCGGCGAAGTTCATGCAGAACTTGTATGAACTACTGCCTTGATGACGTGGGGCGATGAAGTCATTGACACCAGGTTGCAAACGGCCTACTTTCAATAAGTTCAGCCTCGAACAGAATTATCATTCAACGACGATCAAGGCGTGAGCATAACCGCGTTCGTCCCCCTAGCGTGGCGAGACCATCAGCGAGGAGAATCCCGTTGCCGGAACCGAATCTAGCGCGCCGGCAGTCTGTTCTCAATCTGCTCGGCAACTCCAAGGTATGTGGGGATCGGCAATGAAACTCATCAAGAACACCGGCAGCGACCGCGTAGTCGACGAGCTGCGCCAGATCTTGGCATCTCCGTCGTCGCTGGACTTGGCTTCTCCCGCGTTCTCCCTCTTCGCGTTCGCGGAGCTGCGTGATCTATTAGAGAAACTCGATAATTGCCGGGTCGTGCTGCCGGCGAGCAGTGGGGATGAATTCGGATTGACTGGTGCGGAGATCGACCGTGCTTTTAGGAATCGCCTTCAACTCCGCTGGCTTGCCCGCGAATGCGCTGCTTGGATTAGAAGGAAGGTCGAACTGCGCAATGCCCCTGCCTTGCTGCCGCAATCGATCCTCATTGCGGGGAAACAGGGTTCAGGTCTAGAGCGCGTCATTACGGGAAACTGCGCTTTTACAACGGAAGGAATGGGGATCACTCCCGGCAATCAATTTGGCCTGATCCAGTGTTCCGAGAGACCCGAGGAATCCGCTCTCCTCGGCTCCTGGTTCGCGGGCTTGTGGAATTCGCTGCCTGCTTCAGATCAACAGAAGTCCGCTTTCCTCTTGCGCCTCCAGGAACTCGCCGATCCAAAGGCACCGTCGCTCATCTATTACTTGACACTCCATCAGATATTCAGAGATCTGGGCGATGGATTGGACGAAGAGCGCATCGTAAAATCCGCCACCGGCATTCGCAACACCACAGTCTGGAAGAAGCTCTACAGATTTCAGCGAGATGGTGTTGTTGGGGCTATCGACAAACTAGAACGGCTGGGCGGTTGCATCATTGCCGACAGCGTCGGCCTCGGTAAGACATTCGAAGCTCTTGCCATTATCAAGTACTACGAGCTGCGCAACGACCGAGTCCTTGTGTTGGTGCCGAAGCGCCTCCGGGATAACTGGACACTTTATAAGTCGAATGATCGCCGGAACTTCCTGGCTTCTGACCGCTTCAACTACGACGTACTTAACCACACGGACCTATCACGCGATGGTGGCACTTCTGGCGACATCGATCTTGCCCATGTGAACTGGGGGAACTACGATCTGGTCGTCATTGACGAATCCCATAACTTCCGGAACAAGGCGATCGTACGGTTCGATTGCACATGTGCGCCCGGTGGTTGCGTTCCGGGTGTGCTGATCGATGGGCATTCCCTTCACATTGGTAAGCAAAAGTTTTTCGAATTGCACTGACACTTGGCAGGGCAGTTGTGCGGGTCTGCCGTTACGCCGATATTTGGTTCGCTGCGAACTTGCTCATTTAGCTCGCGAGAGTTTGCACCTGTTTGCGCGACTCGCGCGCCGTTCCTGTTCTGCCACATGTGCGCACTCGTCTTTGCAACGACAGCGCAATTTCGTGAAGTTGCAATTTCTCAGCGCGCAGCGGTGTGCAGCGGGTTTGTTCCTGCAATAGTCATCGGAGCGCAACAGTTGAGCAAGTAACGGCAAATGCTGTTGAACTTAAGCGCGAGGTGTCGAGCTGTGTGCACGGGATGGTAGGCAGGGTGCGCACCGAGGCTCGGCAACGAATTTGTAGGAGTAGATTAATTGACAAGATTTACTGGTGCATCCAGTCCTTCAGTCCTTTCTTGATCTCTTCCAGCAGAGAAGACTGGAGTGGCAGAGTTGTGTAATAAAGTTCAGTGCGATCTTCGGGAACAGGATCAAGCGTGATTGTCACGGTTGGCTGTACATTTCCCGTGCCCATCCAGACGCACTCAGTACGCTGCTTCTCCGTTTCACCGAGATTGGCAGCCTTGAGTTGGACGCGTTTTTCGAAC
>JBEKRU010000200.1:0-4310 GCA_049518435.1 Occallatibacter sp.
GGAGGGTTATCGCCTCCGAAACTGAGGGTGTGAGTTTGAGTAGGGTCGGTGTTAATCAAAACCAGCGATCGTCTGGTCCCATTTTCAAAGCAGAATGCATAGAGATATGGAACGTCCCTCAAAGCCGGTATTGAATAGACTCCGTCTGTCGACCCCGAAAAGTCATATGTCAGGTTGTTAGCAATCGGGCAGGAGAACATTGCACCAATGATAGATTGGTTCACCAGTTGCAGGCCCAGGTATGTAGAGGGCAGACTAATCGGAGCCGCTTCCGAGTTGTACGCGACGGCTTTCTGCTTTGCTCCCAAGCCATTCCCAGCAGCGTTGGCATAGTTGGCCGGTGTCGATATCGATTGAGGTCCAATACCGTAGTACTGCATATTCATCAGAGACTGCAACGCCACAAGCACGCCCTCAGCTGCTCCAGCGCTGCCGGTGGTCGCGCCCTGGCTCGATCCATATATATTGACCTTGCACGCCGCTGTTCCTGATGCTCCGCAAGAGGTCAATGATTGATAGGTTGGTACAGATTGATAGAAGTTGAATGGATCAGCGGGACTGGTCACTCTCTCAAACGGCTCGACAATGGTTGCTTGCATTAGAGAGACGTTACTCGTGAGGCCATTCATCGGAAAGTGCGGGTAATCGTCAATCTCAATCGAATCAGGATGGGCGCTTTCAATCGCGGTTTCTATCGAGTAGTTGAAGGCGGACGGCACACTCATGACCAGATCGAAAGAAGATGCGGAGTAGTAGCTTTGGGCACGCACAGCAGCAAAAATATCGCGAACGCTATTGCTGAAATCGGAAAGGTGTTCACTTTCGGGCTGGCTGCTGAGGTCAGGAGATGCTTGACCAGGCAAAGACAGCGCATTGCCGCATTCATTGCAGAAAGAAAGATGAATATTGCTAAAGACGGTTGTCCAAGGTTCTTCCTGACCGAGAGCCGCGCGCTTGCTTCCGAAAGGCGTGCCTGACGGGCCAGCGAGGAATTCAACCAGATTCGCCGCATCCGCAGCGGATATCGTGGCCGGGATTTCAAGGTAAGGCTCAACCTTCAGATACTGGCAGATCGCAAGGAAGTCCTGGAGCGAGAGACTCACGGCTTCATCTCCGCCCGCAGTCGAAGAAGATCCCGTATTCGAACTTGCCAGCTCATGAGCGTAATCGGGTTCTGTCCAGTTGCCGATGGTCCCTTCGTTCCCGTTCAACGAGTAACGAAGAATGCCGGGATTATTGCGACTCCACGAGCCGAAGTAGTTCTGCAGGGCTGCGGCAACGTCATCGCGAAGAACGGTGGTATTGGCGGGGTTCCCTCCGGTTTTATCAGGGCTGCTATTCGGCCCCTTCAGAATCGGTCCGTTGGCCCAATATTCGGCCCCTTCAGAATCGGTCCGTTGGCCCAATCATTTATGACCCCTAATTTCACACCTACGCGATTGGTTGCGCTGCGAACTATGACTCCCTCGTTGAGAGTCAACGTCTGTGCCGATGCAGAAAATGAGAAAAGAGTAGCGATAAATGCAACTAGAAGCGCATTGGCCTTAACCGAAAAGTTCTTCATCGTTCTGACTCCTGAATGGATGGGTGTAGGTACGAGGAATGCGATTGCGGACACTGCGCCTGGGTTAGTGTGCATCGTGGCGGAGGCTCGATCGAAGGCATTGCGGGCCATCCAAAAACTGCCTGGCCCAGTGCTGAACGGAGTAGATCGATTAGCTCTTGACTTGTTTGTGAGGTGGAATCTGCGCACAGTGCCACAATGGAGCGGATCAAAACGAGTGGACCCTGGTTCGAGGGATTCAGAATCTGGCGAACGGCATGAGTTGCTCCCGACGTTGGCGCAATCAGCTGGCAGGCGAAGATTCGATCCGGAAGTTCGTTCGCACGACAAACGAGGCAAAAGCAGCTCATAATCCTCCTCACCGCAGACATCTCAAACGCCCATGAGGACGGGAGTGGGCTTGTCTTGGAAGAACCGCCCTCCAACCGGCTTCAGGGTCGATACCGACCCAGCTATCGATTCCCCTCAGGAGGCGGCACAGCCAATTGGCCGCCATCTGAAGGTAAAAACCACCTCGGATGCCCTGAACAAGGCAAAAAGGGCAAAAGCCGCCTCGAATGCCCAGAACGGGCCGCACAGAGGTAATTATTAAAAATCGCACTTAAGTAATCATCGATCGGTAACTACCGTAACAAGCCTCGGGATCAATGGTTGTGATTGGGATCACTGAGGCTTTGTGCCTCGGTGTTTTGCGCACCCGCACACAGGGACCCAACTATCCGCTGGTTGTACAAACAGAGAGCGAAGAGTTCACTTTGAAATCAAGAAACCAAATGCGGAGTCAGCCCGGTCGATCATCTCTAGGGGGGAGGCCGACGCACAGTCTCATTACCGAGATACTCAATCAAGGAATCAAAAGTAACTGATCTAGATTGCTCTCGGTGAATGAATAACCTTCCATAATCTTTCTCTCGAGGTAACGAGCGTGTTATTTTGCTCTATCTGTGTGTAACTGTACACATCATTTCTATCTATCTTTTATAACTGAAGATATTATCTTATCCGTTTGTCTTAACGAACGTACTAGTTGAGTATTTATCTGGCTCAGTTGGCCACGTCCTATTGAACCGCCCTCTTTTTCTCAGCCAGCGATAACTGGAGTTTCACCATTTTGGTTTAGCTTCGAGATTATCTCGTAGCCATCGCCGAGGCAGTGTAAATTTTGGAATCGCTCTTCGCTTTCCACATTTAAATACTCCGATGTTGCGAGCGATCGCAGCAGCCAAGAAAAAGGACGACCGAATCGATGCCGGCAAGATTGCCAACTGCCTGCGCTGTGACTTCCTGCCCGAGTGGCACATAGCTTCCACCGAGATCCGAGACAGAAGCCGGGTCCTGCGGTACCGCACCCTGGTGGTGAAGCAGATGGTGCAGATGAAGAACCGGGTTTCGGGACTGTTGGTGGAGACCGGGGTGAGCTACAATAAGCAGCGGCTGCACAAGGTGGGCTATTTCGGCGAACTGACATCTGCAAAGGCTTTTAGCGCCCGAGGCAGCAAATGGATGTCCGGTGCTGCTGGAATGCAGCGCCCAACAGCCGTGAGGCACTTATGCGCAGCAGACGATCCTGATCCGCGCAATGCGCGCCCTCCAGAGCGCGCCCTAAGATCTCGTGTCTTCTCTGGACAAATGACTAACATGGATGTTGAGATGCGCATCTCGGCGCTGCGATTCCTGTACAAGCGCACGATGAAACGGCCCGACCTCCCCTTCGACGATCTCGTCTTTCCCAAGGTGCCGCATAAGTTGCCGATCGTGCTCCGCCAGGAGGAGATTGTACGGCTGATCGATGCCGCACCCAACCGCCTCTACTGCGTGCTCCTGTTGCGGCTTTACGCCACCGGAGCGCGCAGGGCGGAAGCGGCGCGGATCAAGGGACAGCGAGCGCATGGTGATCCACACCGGCCATCTCCGTCCAACCACAAGAGCTTGACGATATCACCTCTTGCGAACGCACAGCTTCAGCGCATCGGAGACCCTACTCCCGCAGCCTGGGCTGCAAGAATTCTGACCAAGCATTTGGTCTGACGCTTACCATCGAGACGTGCGCGGCGACGGTGTCGACCGAGGTCGACTGGCTGCAGAAACAGCACGAATGGCGGGCCCGAAGGCGATCGGCAAAGCGGTTCGAAGGCGCGAAACAGCGGACAAAACCACGACCGAAACTGCCTACCATCTGCTCTGTCGAGTCCTGTCGTCGGAGCGGCTGAGACAATTGATTCGACCGGACTGGTGAATTGAAAACAGCCTGCATCGGCGGCTGGATGTGGTCGTGAACGAGGATCAGGATCAGACGCGAATGGGGCACCGGCCGCACAGGCTCGCCATTCAACGCCACATGGGCATCAACGCCATGCAAAAAGAGGGGTCAAAGGCTCCCTGCGCGGAAAGTTCAAGCGCGCCGGTTGGGACGATCGCTACGTCTACCGGCTGCTGGAGCTATTCTGAAATGCAATTGCCTTCGCTCAATTCCTCTCTCATGCGGTTTGGCAACGGTGAGTTAAGGTACGACATAGGACCAGGTCAGCACATTCTGGGTTGAGGTTGAGCCGCCGGTGCCGCCGGTGAAGCCGACGTAGGCGTTGGCGCCTCCCACCAGGCTGGGGATGTTGACCGGGAACACCTCGACCACCGATGCCTGGGTGAGGGTGTCGGTCAGGGTCAGGGTCAGGTTGGTTCCGTCGTAGACCATGTGCGCGTCCATGATGTCGCCGCTGTGCAGGTTGATGCCGGTGGTGCTCAGATT
>JBEKRU010000201.1:0-5084 GCA_049518435.1 Occallatibacter sp.
TTGAGGATCACGCTAAATTGGACTGCGCCCTGATTGAAGTAATTCCGCCGGAAAATGAAATCGTGTAAAGCCTGCCGCCGGCGGGCACGTTGCGCAATTCGAGGTCTTCAGTCAGCGCGTTGTTCTGCAATCCGAACGGGAGTCCGTTCGCGTCTATATCGAAGATGGCTTCAATCCCAATTTGGCACAGCAACGCTCCCCAGGTGTAGTGAGGATGATCGTCGCCGGAGCCATCGGTGCTGCGGTAGTTCTCATTGCAGGTGCCGCGCGTTGTCCAGTTGCGCATGAAGAGGCTCACGCTGCGACGAGCAAACTCAGCCTGCTGTGACTGCGTTCCATAGCGCCGCAGTCCCTGCCAGACTAAGTAGTTGACCGGCCCCCAGACGTGGCCCTTCCAATACTCCTGCGTGGCATACTCAGGATCGTCATAGGGCAGCGTCGGCATCAACCAGGGTCCCCAGAATTTCCTGGGATCCGTGAGAGTCTGAAGAACGCGCTGGGCCCGCCCGGCATCAGGGGCGCCGCATATAAGTGGATAAAAGTTCATTGGCGTGATGCGAGTCAGGAAGTCGCCTGGTTTACCGTTTTCACTCCACAGGCGAGTGCAGTACAGACCTAACTCTTCGTTCCAAAGTGACGCATTGATGCGGCGATTCATTTCCAGATGTTCGGCCTGAAGCCGATGCGCATCTTCCGGCCGATTGAGTGCAGTCGCTATCTTCGACAGCGTCTCTGCATCGAGCGACCACAGTGAATTTAAATCCACTGCATCGGCGGTCATCTGTCCGTTCCTAAACTCCGCTCCATCGAAGTGAGGCGTGTCATCCCAACCGGTTGCCAATCGCGCTAATCTGAAATCGACTTTCGAGCCCCACTCGAGCAGGCCATTCCTATTTCCGTCGCTGAATTGTGGCCACCAATCATGCCAGCGCAACAGTCGAGGATAGACATCCTTGAGAAATTGCCTGTCGCCCCATCTCTGATAGAGCTTCCAAGCGCACAGCGCTGTGACAGGGGGATTCGAGCAGGCAGTATTTACAAACGAACCCGTACCGGTAGGCCATTCAGTGACCTGCGAGATCATGCCGTCCGGAAGTTGATAGCGGAGAACCGTTCGAATTGTCTCCATCGCGGTTGAAGGATCTTCGATGGAGGCGAGCAACCCGTTGAACGAGCTGTCCCATGTGAAGTAGGGAAGAAAGTCTGGGTCCTTGACTAGCCAGCCGCTTCTGCCAATCACATTGCCGACGCGTTGCGTCAGGCTGCTGTAAAGGCGATTGTTGTTCAGATTGTCAGTGATTGCGCCGGCGAAGTCTCCCCATGCGCCGTGCGCCTGGGCGCGATGCCGGGCGTAGTGGGCGGAAGCGCGGTCGAGGGTCAAGTCGACGGCCTCGATTGCGGGCAATGATGAATACCCTGCGACAAAGCGCGCGGGATGCTCCGGTGTAATCTGCAACTCAATGGAAGCATCGCTTCCCAAATGCACTGCGTGCAGGGAAGCGGGATCAACCCTCAGGCTCCAGGGGATGTAGTTGCCATCGAAAGTGATCGCATTGGCATCGATGCCGTTCTCTGCCTTAATGAATTCATGAAAGAACGGCCGCCATGGGTTTGCAGGAATTGTCATCTGCATTGTGACATTGCGATCTGTGCGAATTCGAAAGACCGCAGACTCCGCGCCCACGCGTCCCCACTCGACGCTGAGGTTGGCGCTTTCAACTTGAAAGTTCCAGGTACCGTAAGAGAAATCGGGAGAGGTGGTGCCGGGGCGGCCGGTGGTGTCCGATCCAATGTCGAGCACGATACCAGCCTTATGGTCTTTGATGAAGGCGATGGCGCCTGGCAGAAGCGCATGGACATTGCCGATGAGCGCCCCGTCCTTCGATGTAAGAGAAGCTGCTGGACCCTGCTCTTCCTTGTCATTGTCCGCGACTTTCGAATGACCATCTGTAGCCGCTTCGCCGGGAAGCTGCCCGGGAAAGACCGATACGGCTGCACCTGCGAGCGCGGAGCTGATAAATCCGCGACGCGAAACAGGTGCTGGCGTTTCGTTCTCTGCCATGCAGATCTCCATCAGATTGCGAGTGGAATTGCGCAATGCTGTCGCTGCAAAGTCTAATTCAAATGTGCGCGAGCACAAAGTCATTTCCAAAGCTGGACCACTGTCGCTCCGGCGGGCAGCGTCACGTTTTCAACTCCGGATTCGGTTACGCCGGCAGTTCCCCACAGGGCGGTTCCATGCAGCGGACCGGGAACTTTCATGGAACAACTCACCGGACGCGCACTCTCATTTGCCAGAATCGTCACATAGGCGTTTTGATTCCTCAGCACGCGCAGCAGGCAGTCGGGCTGCGGCGTCGAAAAATAGAACGGCTGCGCATCGAGCGTGGATTGCAGAGTCGAATGAAGGAACGCAGCCAGTGGCGTGGTGTCTCCGAGCCAGGCACCAAGTCCAATCATCGAGGGAATCCAGATCACCTTGCCGCCGCCGGGGATATCGCGCTCCGTCGCAGTTGTCTCGCCGTTCCAGTTCGCAATTGGCGTCGCATTCAGATTGTTAATGGTTCCAAGCCACATATTTGACGGCAGGGGCGTCGCTCCACTTTTCCAAACGATCTGCGGACCGTCTGGCAGCAGAGCCTCCTTCAGTTCCGCCCCCGTCACCTTTGCCATTGGAAAGCCCGCCAGTGGCCATGCTTTGGCATAGGGATCATAGAAGCCGGTGAGACCGGTGATGATCAGTGTGTTGCCGTTGTGCACAAAGGCGTCGAGCTGATCGATCTGCGGCTGCGAGAGCGCCCGCACATCCGGCAGGATTACCGTGCGGTGGCCGGTTCCCTGCTCATTCCAGGCAACGTCGTCGAAGTGCTTGATACGCGGCGGTACGCCGGAATCCGCTAGTGCCTGATAGAATCCGAGCGTCTCCAGAACCTGCGCATTCTTGTCCCTGCCGGGATTGTCGTCATTGGCAAATTCGCTTTCCAGCGTCATGGTTTCAAGGCTCAACACAAGCGTTACATCGGGCCGAACAGCTTGGCTGTTGTTGAAGAACTCCGTATTGTTCTCGATCACTTCAGCGATCTTCGATGCCGCCCGCAGTCTGGCGCTAGGCTTCTGCTGAAAGTCAAGCATGGACCACTCGCCGGCTTCCATTCCCTCTGAACGGTCGTTCAGGAGCCAGAACAAAATCCGATCCGCCCCCGCGCCCACACTGGTCCAAACCCACTGAGCTACCTCGTCCGCTGTTGGATCCATGGGTCGCATTCCGCTGGCGATGTTTGTCCCGCCTTGTAATTCGGTGACCCAATGCCGCTTCGGCTCGATGCTGCCATCCACCAGGTCGTTGACATATGAAACTCCAAGCGCGAATTGGTCGCGATGAAGAAGGCCGAAATGCCACGACGGGTGGATCGAACAACCAAGCGTGTCAATAAACGGACGCCAGGATGGGATGTCGTCAGAGAGCTTTGCGAGATTTCCTACCAGGGCGTGGGGATTCAGATGCAGTGGATGATGAGTATCGTGCAGGCGCACCTGCTGCGCGAGCCACGCCAACTGTTCGGTTTGGTAGTTGCGCCAGAAGGTCATCCAATCGATGGCATTTGTCTTGTTCCATGAGTTCTGTTCGGCTTCTGGAATCACCTGATCGAAGGAGTCGTAATTGGTTCCCCACGCATCGTCCAGAGCCTCAATTGTCGTGTAGCGCTTCGCCAGCCATGATCGGAATTCGGCGACAGCAAGAGGTTGCTGCGACTCCATCTGGCCGGGCTCATTCATCAAGATCCACGTGTCAAGTGCTGGGCTGTCGCGATAGCGGTCGACCACGCGCGCGATGTAATCGGCAGCCAGGCCTCGATCGGTTTCCGAGCCCACAACAGAATTGCCTTGAGTGCCGTCTCCGCCCAGAAAAGGCGCCGGACCGCTGGGCGTAAGTGTTGCCACAATGCGTACGTGATACTTTTCTGCGGCACGAAAGGCGCAGTCGTAGAGTGTGAAATCCCAGCCATCTCTGCGCTGCTGAATTTGAGCCCACATCAGGAAGAGCCTTGCCACCGGCATGTGCGCTTCACTGAGCTGGCGAAACCATCCGTCGATCTGAGCCGGCGTCTGACCCGGTTCAATCCAGATTTGAGCCCCGATCTGCGGTGTCTCCGATAGCCCGATGCAGCTGCCCACCATGAGTAAAAGAAATAAAAAGATGAATTGGATCCCACGGGAGAACAGGGTCTTGCTGCCCACTTGAATCCCTCTCTATTCTGGTCCTTTTCAGTTCCAGGTCCGAGCGCCAAATCAGATGAACTGGACCACCCCATGGGATGGTTTTTCAAATGCGCCCGCCGCTTATAGCACTCAACAAATTGTTATCGTTGGCGGAAGGTGTTTTTTCTTCCACGATTTGCAGCTTCAGTCAGTTCTTTTGATCAGAGGGCGCATGCAGACTCGATGTCTGCACACGCCCTTGTGGGTTGAACTGAGCAGCTACCACTCGAAACGCGCGCCGATCTGGCCTTTGCGATTTCCCGAAACACTGGTCACGTTGCCAAATTGCGGGCTCAAATAACTGGTGTTGGGCGATCCCCATTGGTGACGGTTGAGAAGGTCAAAGAACTCCCCGCGGATGCTGCCCTTGAAGCGGCCGTCTGATCCGAATGAGAAGTGCTTCACGGCGGAGAAGTCCTCGTTGTAATAGGCCCATCCGCGCCAATTGTTGTTGAAGGGCAGTTGATTCCCAAACGTGCCGTAGAGCGGATTGCTTGTGCTTAGGGTCTGGTCAGAGAAGGCGGCCGGGCTGAAGAACTGATTGCTCGGATCATTAAGATTGGCGAGGTCAAGATGCTTGAAGTGATTGGTGAGAGCACCCGGCGCTCCAGTCAGGTTGGCGAATGTTGGCGCCCAGCCCGGATAGCCGTTTGAAGCTCCTACAGCGGGCATCGGCATGCCGGAGTGATAGTTGAGGTCGCCGCTCGTTGTCCAACCGCCCACGATGTAATCCAGTTTCCTGCTGTCCTGCAGCCAACGGCCATTCCTTCCGAAGGGCAGATTGTAGGAGACGAATCCCTTCACCTGGTTGCGGATGTCGCCCG
>JBEKRU010000202.1:0-3234 GCA_049518435.1 Occallatibacter sp.
GTCATCGTGGGACATCAGGCGGATGCGGTGCAGGCCGTTCTGCGTGACACCGGCGTGCGCTTCGCCGTGCAGCAGGAGCAGCGCGGCACCGGACACGCCATCCAAACCGCCGAGGCGGGGACACGCGGGTACGACGAACTGATCGTGCTTTCCGGAGACGTGCCTCTGCTGCGGCCGGAGACCATCGTCGCGCTGCGGGATTTTCATATGCAGGAGCAGGCGGCCCTGACGATTCTGACGGCCGAGCCTGCGGATCCTTTCGGCTATGGAAGGGTGCTGCGCAAGTCGGCGAACGCGCTGGAGGTAACGGCGATCGTCGAACAGAAGGCGCTCGATGCCGCGCAGGAGGGGATCCGCGAGATCAATTCCGGGATCTATGCTTTCCGCCGCGACGCGCTGTTCAACCACATCGGCCAGCTCAGCGCGGACAACGCGCAGAAGGAACTCTACCTCACCGATATGGCGCGCATCCTGCACGATGCGGGCGAGAAGGTTGTGGCCATCAAGGCCGCGCAGCCGGAAGAAGTGCTGGGGGCCAACACCATCGCCGAGATGATGCGGCTCGATCACGAGCTGCGACTCGCTACCGCGCATCGTCTGATGGCGGCGGGCGTGACGATTCTGCAGCCGGAGACGGTGATGATCGACGCCGGTGTCGAAATTGGTTCCGACACGGTGATTGAACCCTTCGCGCAATTGTTGGGAGAAACGAAGATCGGGAGCGACTGCCGGATCCGTTCCTATTCAGTTCTCGAAAACACCACGGTGGGGGATCAGGTTCTGATCCTGCAGTCCTGCGTGATTGCAGAAGCCGTGATCGACAAGGGTGCGCGCATTGGGCCGCTCGCGCATCTGCGGCCTGGTTGCCACATCGGCGAAGGCGCGCACATCGGCAACTTCGTAGAAGCGAAGAAGACGAATCTCGGCAAGGGATCGAAGGCGAACCACCTGACGTATCTGGGAGACGCCGAGATTGGCAGCGGCGTGAATATCGGTGCCGGCACCATCACCTGCAACTACGACGGCGTGAACAAGTACAAGACACTGATCGGCGATCGCGTTTTTATCGGCAGCGACAGCGCGCTCGTAGCGCCGATTGTGATCGGCGAGGGTGCCTACATTGGCGCGGGTTCAACCATTACGAAGGATGTTCCTGCCGATGCGCTGGCCGTTGCGCGCGCGCAGCAGGTGACCAAACCGGAATGGGCGAAGAATCGCCGCGCACAGCGAGAGGCGATGAAGTCGGAAGTCAGTAAGAAGTGATCTGGGATTCGTGAATCAGGATCAGAAAAAAGCGATCAGGCGGCTTCCCGATTATCGTTCGCGTTGGCCAGTTCTGCGCGGATGCGCATCCTCGCGGTAAGAGCAGTGCGAAGCACTTCGGCCTTGCTCAGCTCCAGCAGCTCTGCAACCCGGCTCGCCGGATAACCTTCCACATCCATCAGCAGGAAAACGACGCGCTCCTTTGAAGGCAGGAAGCGGATGGCTTCCTCGAGCTCCGTGCGCAGAATGTTGTTCCGCTGGGGAAGAAAGCCGGTTGTGGGAGGCGGCAGAGGCCGTTCTTCGACGAGAACTCGCTGATCGCGAAGCTGCTCCAGCAATGCGGTGTCGATGATGGTGGAGTCGGGCTCGTCTTCTTTCAGAAACGCGCGGATAAAGGAGCCACGAAGGATCTCCTCGGCTTCCAGTTCGCTGCCCGTCATGTAGTAGGAGACAGAGAAAACGCGATGGCGGTGACTCTCGTAGATGTCCCGCTGCCTCTCTTCGAGGCTTTGGGGGGCCATCTCCCGGGCTTCCATTTTTCCGAAGTGCCGTTCGAGTTCAAACAACATTATTTGGGCCGCTCTGGGAATGATCCGGCAGAAGCAAGGTTAACACGAACGTTAGATGCAGAATTTACACCGTTTGGGGGAGGGAGTTGGTGGCGCGTCTTGGCGCAGAATACCTCTTTACGGTCAGTTGTAGCCTCACGCTGTGTGGCAGCCGCTGTCCATGGGCCTCCCGTGATGGGACGTTACTTTTGGGGGGTGACCCGAAATGGTCCTCCCTGGTTCCACGTTCCGGGAATTGCTGCGAATGGGCAATCCCCGCACGATACGATAGAGCGGAATTTCTTAGGGCTCTCGAACAAATTCAGCGTTTGAGCCAAGCCGTCAGGCTGGAGGGGCAGTGGCGTCAGAGCGAATCCTCATCGTGGATGACGAACCCTACGTTCGCACCCTGATGGCCGCCATGCTCGAAAAATCAAACTATACGCCGGTGCTCGCCTCGAATGGCCTTGAGGCTATCGAGCACCTGGAGCACGACCCGCCGTACGATCTGATTCTCTCCGACATTGTGATGAATGGCCTCGACGGCATCGGGCTGCTGGAACGCATCCGCGAAGCTCAGCCGGACACTCCGATGGTGATGGTGACGGCCATCCACGATGTGGGCGTTGCCATTTCCGCAATGCGCAAAGGCGCCTACGACTACCTGCTGAAACCGTTTGAAAAAGAGCAGCTGCTGGTGACGGTTCGCCGCGCGCTCGACTATCGCCGGCTCGTCCAGCAGAACTCGGTGTACCGCCACAACCTGGAGCAACTGGTCTCGGCGCGCACGGAGATGCTGCGCCAGGCGATGGCCGATCTGGAGCGCTCCTACGACATCACCCTGGAGGCGCTCGGCGATGCGCTCGATCTGAAGGACGCGGAGACCGAGGGGCACTCCCGCCGGGTGACCGCCTACACCATTGCCCTCGCCCGGCACTGCGGCGTGGAAATGGCGCAGACGCGCATCATCGCTCGCGGCGCGTTTCTGCACGACATCGGCAAGATGGCGATTCCGGACGCAATCCTGCTGAAGCCCGGAAAACTGGATGCCGAAGAGCAGCGCGTGATGCGCGAACACTGCGCACGTGGGTACCAGATCCTGCGTAAGATTCCGTTCCTCGAGGAAGCCGCGGACATTGTCTATTCCCACCAGGAGCACTACGACGGCAACGGCTACCCGCGCAATCTGAAGGGCGAGGAAATCCCCCTGGGAGCGCGGATTTTCGCCATCGCCGACACCATCGACGCCATCACTTCCGACCGACCCTACCGCAAGGCCCGCTCCTACGATGTGGCGCGCATGGAAGTGGAAAAATGCGCTGGAACGCAGTTTGACCCTAATATCGTCGAGGTATTTCTGGGCCTGCCCGACAGCCTCTGGGAAGATTTGCGTGGCGAAATGACCCGCCATCCCCGCTTCTCT